>NZ_NSFZ01000001.1:0-736547 GCF_002294915.1 Mesorhizobium sp. WSM3879
GATCTCAACCCGATCGAAATGGCCTTCGCCAAGCTCAAGGCGCATCTGCGCGCAAAGGCCATCAGAACCATCGACGCTCTGTGGCAGGCCATCGGCGATATCTGCAATCTGTTCTCCCTAACAGAATGCAGAAACTACTTCACTGCCGCAGGCTATGGACTCACATGAAAATCCGCCGCTTCTAATAAACCTTGGAGATCAAGGACATCAACTCGTTGCCGTCTGCTATTCACCTCGCTTCATAAGATGCTGCCCCAACAATCTGGAGCAGCGGCCGGAAGCGAACGGTAACAAGTGGCGGCCCCGAGTTTGGCCTTCCAGCATGGGCATGCAGCGGCAGTGTAGGCTTGTGTCGTCCGGGCAATGGTGGTTAGTCACTCGATGGTGCTGCGCCTCCAACTTGACGGGAGCAAACGCGGGGATCGCCTTTTGCCCAGCCCGTCAACGGGCCCGGAAGTTTCTGGCCTCGCTCAATTTTCGGCAACGAAATCAAAGGTTATGGTGGGCCCGGAGGGTCGTCGTTCGACAGGAAATCAATATGTTAGCGGGTGGTTCGCCTACCCGTTTCCCTCGTATTCTCTCGTATGGTCTGGCGAACCGAAAGACGATGGACGAGGATAGTTACTGGCTTCGAGATATCGACGATGGAGCCCTAAGTAGCCAGCCACTTCCTCCTGGTGAATGACCGAAATGGTTTGCAGACAGTCCGCTTTCACGGCATCGAAATCAAATGGCTGCCATTGAAGCGCGAGGGAGTTGTAGCTTCGACCTCTCCCTTACCAAGGGAGTGCTCTACCACTGAGTTACCGCAGCGACGCGCGCCTAAATGGCCGCTGCCGCCTTGAATTGCAAGGCTTGAGGGCCCGTTTAGCAGCCTGCGCGGTTTTGGCTCGATGTTTCCAAAGTGGCAACACACGGGCTCGAAACACCGCCAAGCCTACACCGGTTTGGCGAGAGCTACACCGCATTTGTTGCCAGCTCGTTGCCGTTTTGGATGCGAAGAGCCCGTACAGGGGTTTCTCGCACCCCCGCCCTTCACACTACTTGCGAAGGCCTTCGCGCGTTCCGGCGATGATGCCGGGAATGCGCCGATGGCGTGTAGAGCTATCCAACGACCGTTTTGGGGCCGCCGACGGCGCGGGCAAACTTGCACTTTGTCGCCGCCTTAGCGCCTGAGCCGTGATACCGATGATCGGTGCGGTCGGCCCCCCGGAGCGATGGCGCGCAAACACCAATCTCCGCCGCCACCCGGCGGAACGGGATAACATGGGCAATCCTGCAGAGGATAAAGAATCGGCCCCTGATCGCTCAGTCGTCGCAGAGGTCCGAGCAGATTGGTGCGCACCTCACCCTATCATGCAGCGAGCATCCCTTTCCGCCGACGGCGCACGCGTCAAACGAGTACTTGTTGCTGCAGCCCGGTGGATAGGGACCAAACCCGTCGCCGGGATCATCGCCGCCCTGTGCCAGAATTCGCCTTCCTTCCTTGTGGGCAGCGGACCATTGGGACTGGAGCCGAATTTTGGATTGGTCGTCGCCACGAGACCACGAGCCGGCGGCGTAAGCCGATGCCGCGCCCCCAAAAATTGAGGCCGCCACGGCCGCGGCCACTAGGGCCTTTGCTATCGATGACATTTTTCAACCTCCTCTCGACGGTCGCCATTGGGATGGCTTTCCATGGGGCCTCCCAAGGGCCGTCTCCTGCGTGCAGTTAGTCAATCGCAACTATTCATGCATACGTTGTAATTATCTCTGCAGTCTGGTGCGCCAACTGCCTTGCAGTGCCTGTAGACGATTTCACAGCCCTTCGTACACTGATCCACTTTGATGATGGGAGACATGTTCTCCGCCTGACGCTTGACGCCGGGAAGGACTGACATAGCCACCTGATCTGAGGCTGGACCTTTGAAGGCGGGCCCCGACTCGCTTCCTATCGAAGCCGCAGAACCTTGCGAACATATCAAGGTTGCAGCCAGGCTAATAATGATTGCTACACGCTGTTTCATGGCTAACCCATATATTCAATCTGAACCTGTCAGTTCAACATCCGAAGAATCTCTTTGTTATTTCGCGCTTAGTACATTCCAGATCCTATTGAGCGCTCGTGGCTATGCACTGACCATCTGACATATACTCTCCTGATGGACAATCTGGGCTATTCTGGTAGACGGGCGCTCGTCGCGGCGGCGGCGGGCGATAAGGGGCAGGTCGGCGGTAAACAGGTGCCTGCCGCCGAGGTTGTGAAAGCGTCTGGTTCATCAACGGCACAAATGCGTCCGTCGTTGAATTAATTTGAGCTGTGGAGCAACCAGATACGCAGGTCAGGCCGACAAGTATAGGTGATAATTGTACGCACGATAGTTTCCTCCCTTGGTTATTGCTCATCCCCTTTATACCGAATTCCCCAGCACGCATTTTCTCATCAGCCCGTCCTTCAATCGAGGCCGGACTCTAGCTCCAGGTCACGTCAGCCGACTCGGCCTTACCGAGGATAATCTGTTGAGGCTCCACAGCTAGCTACCCGAGATGATATGCAGTTAGCCCACTGTGTTGCCGGCCGAGCACTCGACGCGACCAATCAACCTTCACCGAGCGATGCACACGTCGCCTTTGCTGCTGTTCTGGCAATTGGCCGCCAGTGTTCGCCGCACGATCTCGCTGTTCCGGACTTGGCCGTAGGCGAAGCACACGTTCTCAGTTCAAAGCGCAGCGTTCCTCTGACCATCCGCGGGCCCGCTGTGCAGGTGTACAGACAGTGCCATTGTTATTATAATTCCATTTATCCTTGGCTGGAGAATTGCTGTAGCCCGGTCGATACCGTGGGCGATAAACGGGTTCGGAGTTGTTTTGCATGCTGCCCATTGCTCCGAGGAACGAGCGCATGAACATATCCACGTCAGCGTTGGTTTGCTGCTCCCGCCTTTGCTGCTCGTCGTGATACTCAGCGACACCCAAATTACGTGCGTAAAGGCCTGCTTCAGTGAGAGACCCGTTGAGCGCGTACACTTCGCAGTAGTCGTAGCCGGCACGTTTGCAGTCACGGACTGTCTCGGCCATCATGGCCTTGGCGTTGGCTGACGTTGCTTTCCTTTTATCGTTCCAGGTCCAGAAGCAGTGTGTGCTGCCAGTGCTCCTGTTATAGCCCCCGACAAAGACCTTAGCGCCGCGTAGGTTATTGTACCGGTTGTACATTGAGTTCTTACAGCCGTTCCAGACAGCGGCCCCGACAGTCCCAGCGGTGGCCGGCCCGACAGCGGCTGCCGAGACCAAACCTAGGGCAAACAGTGCAAGCAATCCGACAGCTGCGGTACGCATCTTACCCTCCTGCTATCAGGGATGCTCGCACCGTATGGGCGAGCACACCAAACGATAACTGCATTGAGCGGTTCTGTAACCCTTGGCGGCGCACTCGCACTGGGCAGTTTCAGCGCTTTGAGGAGTGGGTCATTTCCTTACCTGAGTGCCCGTAAGGCCGCAGGCCACATATCCTCCACAATCCTTATTGCAATGGCGGGTAACAGTCCCGAGCAAAGCATTACCTGAACTCTTAATGTAGTGGCTCACAGCGGTCGCGCCTCGCCCATTGTAGCAATGCCGCCTCACCTCCGGCACTTGGCCTGGGGTGCCTTACCCGCAAGCTTCAAATGCGATCTGCGCTTGAATGGACCCCGCCAGAAGGTTCTGGGCCGGTGACCCCCGTCCACAATAGAAGAAGTAGGATTTGTAAGATGATGCGCATGAGACTCCCTCCCCTTGGGTCAAGTGGTTGCGCACGTGTTAGTTAAGCTACACCTAAAGTTCATCGTCTGGCAACTGCTTTTTGGTAGTGGGTCAGTCGTCTAATCGCGGACCGAAGATACGAGCCCAAATTTGTATTGAGGTGGGATTTGCCGGGAGCACGGTCGTTGCGGAACAGCTAGATATAAGCCCGCACACCTGACAGGCCGGCCTTGGCACCTCTGTTATGGATCAGCGGCCGAGTGCTGCCCCGGCAGCGATTGCGAATGCCGCGAGTGGTTCGCCTACCCGTTTCCCTCGTATTCTCTCGGTCGGTCTGGCGAACCCAAAGACGATGGACGAGAATAGTTACTGGCTTCGAGATATCGACGATGGAGCCCTAACTAGCCAGCAACTTCCTCCTGGTGAATGACCGAAAGGGGGCCGGAAGCGTTCGGTCCGCATTCGGGTCGTTGAATCGGATAGGGGCCGCTGACCCCGCGAGTAGCCGACATATCGCTAAGCTTGTTCCTGCGGCGCAGCGTCCACGCCAACTGCTGCCGCTCTGTCCAGTCGCTGAACAAGCCCCCAACTCTGAACCCGATATTTATTCAAGGGGCTTTCCTCCTGAATCTGTTTGAGGGCCAGCCCTGCGTTTCTCATTATCTTCTCATGAGCCTCACTGGGATTCACCAGTTGCCTCCACTGCGTAAGGCCCCGTCGTATTTTCAGGAAATCCTCGCCTTCATGACGCTTCAATACCTGCACGTATTCCTCAACGGGAACGGCTGCCAAGGCCTCGGTGACGTCACTATTGTAACCCTCGCCGTCTAACATCAGGAATAGCTCGTCAACCGCCGGCTTAGGATCTTGATCGACATCCAGTTCCGCAAGGCGGACTTGCAGATCCTCTGGCACCGGAGTTCCGTACATTTCGATGCCGCTAATATCAAAAGCGCCTTTGAAGTCGCGATTTGCCTGCACGTAAAACTCGAAGAGCTCGTTGCCCCGCGCCGCCCGGTCAAGCGTCCGATGGGCATTTACGACGCCTATGGTCTCGTTAAGAGAATAGTATTTGGCTTTGGTCGAAAAGCATTCCAAAAAGGGCGCCAAACCTTCGTCTACGGTGCCGTTGAATGTATCAAACAAAGTCCGCCACGCTCGCCGTATCTGCTCGGCAGCCTCGTTCGCCTCCACCCTATCATTGAGCGCGTCGGCGTGACGGTCGACCTTTTCTTTCGAGAAATACCCATCCTGGATGCCATTCAATAGCACGGTATCAAGCTCGTCCGTGTGGGCGTACCCATAATCATCCAGCAACTTTACCCACTTCTGCTGCTCGGGCGTTAAAGCGCCTTCCTTGTCGTCGTTGTACCCAGCGTAGATACCCTGCCTGCTCATGATGAAGTTAACTGAGGGCGCCACCTCAGGTTGGAGATGGCACCACCCCAGCAGCACGATGGAACTAACCACACTTTCCAGAACGCCGGCCTTGTAACCCTTCACCAGCGGCTCGGCCTGCTCGGCGAAACCAAAAAGCTTTCGGATGACGCGTACGTTGTCGATGGAGAGGGCAGTAGCGCGGCCCTTCACCATCTCTTTAAGTTTTGGATCGCCCTCAAGGCCTTTGAGCGCTATCTCGACGCTCTCCTGAGCGGTGGGCGTAAAGCTTAGGTTTATGTCGACAACCTTCTCCAAATATCCTTCGAACGCAGTGCGGTCGCGAAGCTGCTCATCGTTCAGGAGCAGCACAACTTTGCATTGTCGTTCTTCCTTGAGCTGAGAGATCAGACCCATCACGTCGGTGATCCGAAGCTGGTCTCCCTTTCTTTCAAGGTCGTCGATGCAGATCAGCCGATTGCGGATGAGGAGCGTCATCACTGAAATGGCGGCCCCGTAGTAATTTTCAAAGAGCTTCCCGACAAACCCGGAATTCTTTTTGAAGACCGAAACCCCGTCATTGTAGATCGAGCTTAAGTTGTTGGGATCGAATTCCGCACCGATACGATCACGTGCGATGGTCTGGTTTACGATCTCCCGCTTCACATCCTCGACGTTGTTCAAGCCAAAGAGGGAAACATAGGCGTATTTTTCGCAGGCAAGGCCACCCTCGGCTTTGGCGGCAGTGTTAAGAACGTCGTTCCATGTGTAGGTCTTTCCTGTGCCCCAGTTGCCGCGGATGCAAAGCACCTCCGGCAACCCAGACTTCAGAAATTCGACAATCTTTTCACGAACCAGCTTGGTCGACATTCTGAGCCCGAATCCTTCGGCGTTATTTCATACCGATTTGTAGCAGAGACCGTAGTTGAAGTTTAGGACACGCAAAGCTCGGACCGGAAAATCGAGGCAAAAGCGAAGCAACTGGGGATTCCCTTCCCTGTTCCAAGTTGTGGAGTCGTTATACCCTCCGGGAACCAGGCGAAGGCAGTTGCGGGTCCCAATCCGGACATCATGCCGCCTGACCCGAACGTCTGCTTTCGGGAAACGACCAAGTAGAAATCAATGGCGGCCATCAGGCGCAAAGCAGCCATCCACAGCGCCAAAGAAATGGGCGAGTGGCCGGATCGGCTTCTTGAATCTATTTCGGCGAACTGCCTCGTAACCTATTGGTGCATAAGAAAGTGGGTTGCCGTGGCGGCTAGGTTTCCGGTCGCCGTAGATGGAGCTGTCGAATACTGGTATCCTACCCGGCACGTCAGTCGCGAGCGACACATTCGGCTTGCGTCGAAATGAGCCTGCCGGGTGGGCTACCCCGATAATGGTGGGCCCGGAGGGACTCGAACCCCCAACCAAGCGGTTATGAGCCGCCGGCTCTAACCATTGAGCTACAGGCCCCACGCGGGCTGGCTTAGTGTTTTTCGCCGCCCGGCACAAGGCTTTCGAAAGCGCTGGCGGCAAATGCCAAAATCAGCTCATATTCGCTTCGTACAGCGGCGTGCGCGCCCATCAGGCGCGTGAACTGGTCCGGACTGCCCGCAACGCCGGGAATCGATGCCTTTTTCGAGTCTGGGCAGAGGTGATACCGGATCGCAGATTTCGAGGAGTTTTCATGACCAAGTATCTTTTGCCTGTCGCGCTCGCTGCCGCGATCGCGTTTCCGGCGCTGGCAAGCGCCGCCGACACGCAGCCGCCTCCGCGCATTGTCGTCTCGGGCGAAGGCGAAGCGACTGTCGCGCCGGACATGGCGATCCTGACGCTCAGCGTCATGCGTGAGGCAAAGACCGCGCGCGCCGCGCTCGATGCCAACAATGATGCCATGGCGGCCGTGATCGCGGCGATGAAATCGGCCGGCATTGCCGATCGCGACCTGCAGACAGCCGGCATCCAGATCAATCCGCGCTACAATTACACCAACAAGGCGGACGGCAGCCAGGAAGCCGAGCTCGTTGCCTACCAGGTGACGAACACACTGTCGGTGCGCGTGCGCGACGTCGACAAGACCGGCGACATCCTCGACAAGGCGGTGTCGCTCGGGGTCAACCAGGGCGGCGGCATCGCCTTCACCAACGATGATCCGAAGGCCACCATCACCGAGGCGCGCAAGAAGGCGGTTGCCGACGCGCTCGCCAAGGCCAAGACGCTCGCCGCGGCCGCCGGCGTCAACCTTGGCAAGGTGATCGAGATCACCGACCAGAACGTCGCGCCGGCGCCGATGCCGCTAAACGCCAAGGCTTTCGATGCCGCCCGCGCCGCCGTGCCGGTGCAGGCCGGCGAGAATTCCTACACCGTCCAGGTGACCGTCACGTTCGAGCTGAAATAGCCCGCCCGCTTCTGCTAATCGGACAAAACTAAACCCCGGAGGACGATCCTCCGGGGTTTATCTGAGCCGCGCTTCAGCACTGGCCGAAGGGGCTCCACTACTCACAGGTGACCCTCAGCGAGTCCCTTCTACCGGCCTCGCAGAAGGTCAGCTGGTCCTGCAGAGGATCATGCCAAGCCGGTCCTCGCAGGCTCCAGAAAAGCCTCAGCGATAGATGATCGGGCAGCCACGCTCGTTGGCGAAGACCACCACCACGCGGTCGCCATACTGACGGCCGGCCACCTTCACCGTTCGGCGGCTGATGTCGACGATGCGAACGCGGTGCAGGCCCATACGCTCGGCCTTGTCGAGCGCGCGGTCCGGCGAGCAGCCGCGGCGGCGCCAGTCGCGATCGCGGCGGTAATAGCCATCATCGCCGGTGTAGACGCCGAAGCGCGGATCGTGATTGTTGCCGAAGCCGAGATAGAGGCTGTCCGCATGCGCCGCCGGGATGGCGCCGAGCGTGCCAAGCCCGACAAGGGCCGAAAGGGCTGCCGTCTTGATCTGGTTGAACATTGTCTCTCTCCTTGTTGTGGGCCTCTCGCCCTTGAACGGATGATTGGCGAACCAATGATTACAAAATGCCTTTTTGTGTCTGAACTTTGTGCGAACCGGCCGTTCATGTCCGGTTCATGTGGAAGAAACGCAAAACCCTCACCCGAATGCACTTCCAAATCTGACGCGGGGAACGCGTCACCGAGGCCCCAGTTCCCTCGAGTTTCAAGATGCGAAGCCGCCAGGCTCGTCATCAAGATGCGAAGCCGCCAGGCTTCGTCATCAAGATGCGAAGCCGCCAGGCTTCGTCATCAAGATGCGAAGCCGCCAGGCTTCGTCATCAAGATGCGAACCCGTCAGGGTTCGTCATCAAGTTGCGGACCCGTCAGGGTTCCTCATCAAGATGCGAACCCGTCAGGGTTCGTCATCAAGCACATAATCAAAATAGTCGTCCGGCTCGGCGAGATCCGTTTCCTTGGCCTTCACCCGGCCGCGGATCGAGATCCCGGCCTCATGCACGGTCTCCGCGCTTCCCGAAACCAGTTTGTGCCACCAGTAGAGGTCGTGTCCCTCGGCGATGAGCCGGTAGGCGCATGTCTTGGGCAGCCAGGTGATGGTGCGCACATTCTGCGGTGTCAGTCCGACGCAATCGGGCACGCGCGCCAGCCGGTTGGCATAATCCGAGCAAAGGCATTTTTCGGCGTCGAACAGCCGGCAGCCGACGCTCGTCCAATAGATTTCGCCGGTATCCTCGTCCTCGAGCTTGGACAGGCAGCATTTGCCGCAGCCGTCACAGAGTGATTCCCATTCGGCCGGCGTCATGGCCTCGAGCGTCTTGGTTTTCCAAAATGGCGCATTCATGCGGCTGGATTTGGCCCTCCGGGACCTGTCGGTCAAGCACTGCTGTCACAGTGACCCATTATCAACATTAGAAAAACACGAAATTGCCTTCAAAAGGCCGGCCGGGCATCCTTGGCTGACAACAATGCCCGGCGGAACCAATTGATGCTGTTGAAAGTTTGGGCAGGGATGGGACCCCAGTAGGAGAAAATCGATATGAAACGCCAACCACGGATTCTGGCAGGTACGGCAATCGGCCTGCTAATGGCATCCGCGCCGTTGGGCGCGTATCCGCTGCAGGCCGATCTCGGCCCTTCGCGGGGGACGCCGTTTATCCTAGCGCAGTCGAACTGCGCAGAAGGCCCATCGGCTGAGGAATGTGCGCAAGGCCAGCAGGGGCAAGCCGAGCAGCCGAGGAAAAAGAAGCGCGAGCAGCAGACGGAATCGGCGCCGGCCGAACAGTCCGCCGAGCCCGAGCAGAAGCCGCGCCGGAAGCGGCAGGACCAGCAGCAGTCCGGCCAGGCGGAAGAGGCGGCCCCGGCGGAGCAGCAGCTCAAACCGCGCAAGAAACGCGATCAACAGCAGCAGATCGAGGCAGCCCCTGCCGATCAGGGCGGACAGGCTGCGACCGACGAGCAGCAGCCGCGCAAGAAGAAGCGCCAGCAGCAGACCGAAACCGCACCGGCCGAGCAGCCGGCCGAACAGGCCGCGCCGGCGAGCGACGAACAGCAGCCGCGCAGGAAGAAGCGCCAGCAGCAGCAAACCGAAACGGCGCCGGCAGAGCAGCCCGCCGAACAGACGGCGCCGGCGAGCGACGAACAGCAGCCGCGCATGAAGAAGCGCCAGCAGCAGCAAACCGAGACCGCACCGGCCGAGCAGCCTGCCGAACAGGCGGCGCCCGCCAACGACAACACGAAGCTGCGCAGGAAGAAGCGGGATCAGCAGCAAACCGAGACCGCCCCGGCCGAGCAGGCGCCGAAGACCGAAGCCCCTGCCGGCGAAGCGCAGCAGGCCGAGCCGATGCAGAACAATCAGCAAGCAGCACCGGCAGAAGGCGAACAGCCTCTGGACAAGACCAAGCGTAGAAAGACGGTCGGCGAGCAGCCCGGCACCGGTCAGGCGGTGACGGGAGAGCAACCTTCGACCAAGCAGCCCTCCAGCGAAGGCCAGGCAACCACCCAGCCCGCTACCGGTGAGCAGCCGGCTGAAGGCGGCGCGAACGCCGGCGCTGCCGCACAGGGCGAAGCCCCTGCCAACGCGAACGAGACTCCCATTCTCGACAGCCAGAAGGATGTCGTTCGCAAGCGCAAGGGTCGCCAGCCGGCCGGCCAGAACGAGAATGGCCAGGCCGGTGTCGAGCAAGGCGGCAACCAGGCTGGACAGCAGGGCGGCAATCAGGCCGAGCAGCGGCCTGCCGCGGTCGATCAGGGGCCGCCGCCCACCGACGACAAGGCGGCCCAGCAGGCGATCAAGCCTGAGAAGCTTGTTCCGGTCACCGAGGAAAAGGGCAAGCGGATCGAGCTTACGCCCGAGCAGGTGGTCCGCGAGCGCCGCCGGCCCCAGGGCGCGGATGTGGTGAAGCAGTTCGGCGACCGCGTGATCCTCCAGTTCAACAACCAGACTTTCGTGGAAAGCAACGAGGCTCCTCGCATCACCCGTGGCGCCAGGGACGTCTATTACGAGGATCTGCCGCGCGGCCGCACCCGCGAGACCGTCGAGCGCGAGAATGGCGTCAAGATCGTCACCATCCGCAACCGCAATGGCGACATTGTCCAGCGTTCGCGCATCACGCCTGACGGGCGCGAATATGTGCTGAGCTATGTCGACGAGCGCTATTACCAGGATGTCGACGACTGGCGCGATCCAGGCGACGACCTGCCGCCGATGCGTCTCGACATATCGCGTCGGGACTACATCCTGGATTCGGAAGAAGTCGAGGATCCGGACGAGTATTACACCTTCCTCGAGCAGCCGCCGGTGGAGAGGGTGCAGCGTCTCTACTCGATCGACGAGGTCAAGCGCTCGGCCCGCGTGCGCGACATCGCCCGGCGTATCGACCTCGACACGCTCAACTTCGATTTCGGCTCGGCGACTCTTTCCGACACCGAAGTGCAGAAGCTCGAAGGCGTGGCCACCGCCATGGACAAACTTCTCAAGAAGAACCCGGCCGAGACCTTCCTGATCGAGGGCCACACCGACGCCGTCGGTACGCCTGACGCGAACCTCGCACTGTCGGATCGGCGTGCCGAGGCGGTCGCCGAAGCGTTGACCAACGCTTTCGGCGTCCCGGCCGAGAACCTCACGACACAGGGCTATGGCGAGGAATATCTCAAGGTGAATACGTCTAGCCCGAATCGCGAGAACCGTCGTGTCGCCATCCGCCGCATCACCTCGCTGGTGGCGCCTGTGGCGAGCAACGAGCAATGACTTCAAGGTCCTGAGCCGATTTTCGGAATCAGCGCGACAAGATTGGGCCCGTCCGGATCCGGACGGGCCCTTTCTCTTGAAATTCAAGAAGAATTGTCCCGCTCATCCCGCCGTGCTCATTGAATCGCCGCATTGCGGCACCCAGATTCCAGTCAGGGCGTTCCCTGCCCTGTCCCGACTCCAGCGGGACACATGAGCCCCGCCGGCGCCCCTCTCCGGCGGGGCTTTATCTTGAAAATAAGTCCACCTGCCGGAAATACGGTGGAACCCCACAGAGCAATTCCAGGAGAATGCGCAGCGGTTTTCGGAATTGCGTAGATCAGGGCGAAACCGCCCCGGAACATCTCAGGAAGCGTCTCGAACTCGCGTCGAATCCGTCGAAAGGCAGGAAGGGCGCCGCGGAATGAGGCGGCCGCGGGCTTTCAGTAGATCCTTCTGACCTTCGTCGGCGAGTTGGCGAACACCTCGTCAGGCACGAAAAAATCGCCGGCAAGCTGATCCGCCGCGCCTGGCGCATAGGCCGAAAAGTCCGTGACGCCCTCTGCCCGCAGCACCTCTTCGTCGATGTAGAAATTGCCGGTCGCCTCGCGCGCCGGCCGCAGAAAGATCGCGCGCGCGGCATCGGCCATGATGTCGGGCGAGCGGCTCATCGCAGCCACCGTGGCGCCACCCAGGAGATTGCGCACGGCGGCCGTGTCGATGGTCGAGAACGGCCATAGCGAATTGACGGCGATGCCGTCTTTGGCGAACTCGGCGCTCATGCCGAGCGTGCACATGGACATGCCGAACTTGGCCATCGTGTAGGCGACGTGGTTCTTGAACCACTTGGCCTTCATGTCGAGCGGCGGCGCCAGATTCAGGATGTGAGGATTCTTTGCCAACTTCAGGTGTGGAATGCACATTTTGGACACCAGGAACGTGCCGCGCGTGTTGATCTGGTGCATCAGATCGTAGCGCCTCATGTCGGTCTCCAGCGTGCCGGTAAGCTGGATGGCGCTGGCATTGTTGACGCAGATGTCGATGCCGCCGAACCGCTCGACGGTCTTTGCCACCGCCTCGCCGACCTGAGCCTCGTCGCGGATGTCGCAAAGCACCGGCAGCGCCTTGCCGCCGGCCTGCTCGATCTCTTCGGCCGCGCTGTAGATCGTGCCCGGCAGCTTCGGATGCGGCTCGGCGGTTTTGGCCGCAATCGTTATATTGGCGCCGTCGCGCGCCGCGCGCAGCGCGATCGCGAACCCAATCCCGCGCGATCCGCCCGAGATGAACAGCGTCTTTCCCTTGAGCGACATGTCTCGGCTCCCTCTGCAACAGGGAGGCAACTTGCGCGGCGGGCAGCCGTGGCGCAAGGCCAAAGGCACCGGACCGAGGTTACGCAGCGTCGTGCTGAAAGGGTCTAGACCAGCACCAGCCCTTGCCGCATGGCGATGGCGATCGCATCGGTGCGGTTGGCGGCGCCGAGCTTGATCAGGATCGCGGCGACGTGGAATTTCGCCGTGTGGACGGAGATGTTGAGCCGACGGGCGATCACCTTGTTGGGCGCGCCTTCCGCCAGCAGTGCGAGCACTTCAGCCTCGCGCGGCGACAACGCCGCGCGGGGCTGGTTGTCGTCGGGCGTCTCGTCCTCGGACACCCCCGCGTGGAACTCGCCATGTGCACCAAGATCTGACGGTCCTGCCCGGCCGATGCGATAGCCGGTCGCCGCCAAGCGCAAGGCGGCGGCAATCAGCAGGCCGTCGGCGGAGGCCGGGAGCGTCGCAAACACATTGCCGCCCGGCCTTTCATGGCCGGCGCGGCGCGACAGCAGCACACATGGCGTTGCCGGGCTCACGGCCCGGCTTTCCGAAGCAGCCTCATCGACCAAGGCGACATCCGCCGTTTGACCCATGCCGCTCCCGGCGAGGATCGGCAGCAGGTCCTCGCTCGCCGCAAGCGCATCGACCAGTTGCTCGGCTCGCGCCGCGTCGCCGAGCGCGATCAGCACCGTCAGCCGGTTGCTTGCCGGCTCCAGTCGAGCAATCGTTTGTATCGCGCTGCTTGCCATCGGCCCTCTCAGCTCAACGGCTTTTCGCCGATGGTGATCGAAACATCGCGCTCAGCGCCGCCACTCAAGATACCGAGCGTCACGGTGGTGCCGGCGCTGTCCGGCCCGAGCTTGCGGATAAGCTCGCGCGGCCCATGCACGGCCTCGCCATTCCAGGTGACGATGATGTCGCCGACATGCAGGCCGGCGGCTTTCGCCGGGCCGCTGTCGTCGAGGCTCATCACCATGGCGCCGTGGGTGTCGCTGTTGCGGATCGGGTGCAGCCCGGCACCGAGATAGCCGCGCGCGACATGTCCCTTCTGGCGCAGCGTCGCGACCGCCCGCTCGATCGTCTCGTAAGGCATGACCAGCGCCCGCCGGCGCGGCCCGAACAAGAGCATGCCGATCAGGCCGCCCTTGGCATCGAGCACCGGACCGCCCTCGAAGCGGCCGCCGGTGTTGATGGCCAGATTGATGCGGCGGTCGATCGCGCCGCCGCGCATCGAGCGCCAGGCGGACCCGACCTCGCCGACCGTGCCAAAGACCGCAAGTGCTGCCCCTTCGCTACTGCCGACGGCGATCGCCACATTGCCGGGGCGCACGGCAGCGGCCTCAGCCAGTTGCGGCAGACCGGCGGCGGCGGAAGCCGGCTTCAGCAGGGCAACGCCCGTCGAAGGGTCGCGGCCGGCAAGCTCGGCTTTCACAGTTTCGCCCGAGGCCAGCGTCAGCTCGATCTCCTCTCCGGCTTCGACCGCTTCCTCCGCGGTAACAAAGAAGCCGTCGCGCCAGTGGAAGGCGCTGGCGGTGCGGTGGTGATGCGTAGCGAAGCTTGCCAGCGCCGGCGCGGCGGCCGCCGCGACATCGGCAACGGCATCGGAAAAGGCACTGAGGTTGAAGTTGCTCATATCGATGATCTCCTGGGTTCTGTGACCCAGATATCGCTCCATGGCGCTGCCGCGGATACTCGCCTGACGGCTAGTCGAGTGCCTGACTGGCCATGTGGTCAGGTCGCGGCAATTGCTGCCGCTCCGCACATATAGGCATCGTTTGCGCCAGATCACACGGGAGCCCACCCATGGCCTTCGCCGCCGAAAAACTCCAATCCGATGACGCCTTGCTCGACGCCTACTCGGCGACGGTCGCCGACGCCGTCGATCGAATCGGACCGGCCGTCTGCCGCATCGAGCGCATTGGTGCCGGCGGCCATGGCTCGGGTTTCGTGATCGCTCAGGACGGGCTGGTCGTCACCAATTTCCACGTCGTCGGCGACGCCCGCGACGTTCGGGTCACGATGCCGGATGGCGCTTCGCGCGAGGGGCGCGTGCTTGGCCGCGACCCCGACACCGACATCGCGCTGGTGCGCGCCGACGGCAGCTTTGCCGACGTCGCCCCGCTCGGCGATTCCAAGCGCCTCAGGCGCGGCCAGATCGCGATCGCCATCGGCAATCCGCTCGGCTTCGAATGGACCGTCACCGCCGGCGTCGTCTCGGCGCTCGGCCGCTCGATGCGCGCCTCGACCGGCAGGCTGATCGACGACGTCATTCAGACCGATGCCGCGCTCAACCCCGGCAATTCCGGCGGACCGCTGGTGTCGTCGGCCGGCGAAGTCATCGGCGTCAACACCGCCATGATCCACGGCGCGCAAGGCATTGCCTTCGCGGTCGCCTCCAACACCGCCAATTTCGTCATTTCCGAGATCATCCGCTTCGGCCGCGTGCGCCGCGCCTTCATCGGCGTCTCTGCCGATACGACCAACCTGCCGCGCCGTGCCGCACTTCTCTCGCAGGTCACGACCAACACGGCCGTGCGCCTGCGCAGTGTCGAGAAGAACGGCCCCGCCGCGAGGGGCTGGCCTGAAGGAAGGCGACATCGTCGCCGCTATCGACGGCCGGCCGGTCACCGGCGTCGATGATCTCGTGCGCATGCTCGACGCCGAACGTATCGGTCGCGAGACGCTCTGCACCGTCGTGCGCCGCACCGGCGTCAGCCAGGTCGCCGTGACGCCGGTGGCGCGGACGAACTGAGACCCGCTGACTGGCCTAGCTCCCGGCCGCGCCATTGGCGTATTGCGCCAGGAATTCTTCGCTCGGCGCAATAGGCTTGATCACGTCGATCAGTACGCCGTTGGGATCCTTGGTGATGAAATGGCGCTGGCCGAAGGGCTCGTCGCGCAAGCTGCGCAGGATCGGCAAGCCTGCGGCGACGATGCGCTCATAGACGGCGTCGGGATCGCGGACCTCGAAATTAATCAGCAGGCCGGACGTGCGTCCCCGACCCTCCTCAGGGATTGTCTCATGGTCCCCGCTGACGATGCCGAGATTGACGCGGCGATGCCTCGGACGACTGCAGATGGACGTACCAGTCGCTGTCGAACAGCACCTTGAAGCGGAAATGCTCGATGTAAAAGGCGGCCGTGGCGGACACGTCGCCGGTCATCAGCACCGGATAATAGCTGGTCGTCTTCATCTTTCTTTCTCCTGCCATCCGACATACAGTCTGTATGTAAATGCAAATAACATACAGGCTGTATGTATGCAACAAGAGTCTGGACGCCGCTCCAACCGCGACCGCACCGAGGCGACGCGCGCCGATCTGATCCGCGCGGCGCGCAAATTGTTCACGGAAAAATCCTATGCGGAGACGGGCACGCCGGAGATCGTGGCCGCCGCCGGCGTGACGCGTGGGGCGCTCTATCATCATTTTGCCGACAAGCAGGCGTTGTTCGCCGCGGTCGTCGATCAGGAGGCAGCGACCGTCGCAGCGGAGATCGACCGCGCCTCGCCCGCCTCGCTCTCGGCTCGCGATGCCTTGATCGCCGGCTCCGACGCCTATCTCGCGGCGATGCGCGCGCCCGGCCGCACGCGGCTTTTGCTCCTCGATGGACCGGCCGTGCTTGGCCGCGCGGCGATGGACGGGATCGACAACCGCCACGGCAACCGCTCGTTGCGCGAAGGCCTGGTCGCAGCCATGCGCGCGCGCTCGACGGTCAAGCTGCCGGCCGAGGCGCTGACCGCCCTGCTGGCCGCCGCCTTCGATCGTGCGGCTTTGGCCATCGAGGCCGGCGCATCGGTCGAGGATTATCGCGCCGTGCTGATCGCGCTCATGGACGGCTTGTCTCCGGCTCCTCCTCCGTCCAAACGCCCGGTTCCAGCTCGTTGAAGCAGCCGAGCTGCCGCTTGAACTCGTCGATGAGCCACGACGCCGCCGGCTTGGGGCTCCGGTCATTGCGGTGCATCGCGTACATCGGCGCACGCACCTCGCGATAAGGCTCGAGATCGAGCTCGACCAGCCGCCCGCTGGCGATGTCGTCGGCAATCAGCCAGCGCGGCAGCCCGCCCCAGCCGAGACCCTCACGCATCAGGGCGTGCTTGGTGCGCACATCGGTCAGCCGCCAGGTGCGATAGGCAAACACGCCATAGTCGCGGCCCCGCGTCCGCTCCGACTGGTCGGAGACGACAAGCTGGATGTGGTCGCGCAGATCTTCGATCGCAATTGGCTTCGGCAGTTTCGCCAGCGGGTGGTCGGGTGCGGCAGCCGGCACCAGCGAGATGAAGCCGATGCGCAGCAGATTGACGTCCGCATCGCCTTGCAGGCCGCCAAAGCCGAGGTCCGACTGGCCGTTGACGACCTGATCGACGATCAGGCCGAGCGAACCGATATAGAGGCGCAGCATCACCGCCGGGAACTGGGCCTCGAAAGCCTTGAGCACCCGCACGAGCGCCGGCGAAGGCAGCGCCACGTCGACCGACAGGCTCACTTCCGCCTCCAGCCCTTGTCTATAGCCGTCGGCGCGCGAGCGGATGCGCTGCAGCACACCGATCATGCGCCGCGCGTCCTCCAGCATGGCCTTTCCGACATCGGTCAGCTGCGGCTCGCGCAGGCCTTCGCGCTCGAACAGTTTCAGGCCCAGTTGCGCTTCCAGGTTGGCGATGCCGTAGCTCACCACCGACTGCGCCCTGTTTAGCTTGCGCCCCGCGGCCGAGAAGCTGCCGGTGTCGGCCACCGCCACCAGGATCTGCAATTGGTCGAGCGTCGGATTTGGCTGCATGATCAATCCACATTCTCGATGGATACTATGCAAATAATACCGGTTTTCCGGATAGAGCGGCAACCCCATATTGGACGGGAAAGTCAATCCAACCCAAAGGGGACACCGCCATGTCCATACTGCTTGTTACCTCCAGCCCGCGCGGCGCCGCCTCGCACTCGACCCGCGTCGCCACCGATCTTGCTCAGAAGCTGGTCGCCGCCGATCCGTCCAACACACTTGTCCTGCGCGATTTGGTTGCCGATCCGCTGCCGCATATCGATCCTGACTACGCCACCGGCATCTACACCCCGGCCGAGGCGCGCAGCCCGCGTCAGGCCGAGGTGGTCGGCGTGTCCGACGCAGTGCTCGACGAGCTGTTCGCGGCTGACACGATTATCCTCGCCACCGGTTTCATCAACTTCAACATTTCCTCGACGTTGAAGTCGTGGATCGACCACGTCGCACGCTCGGGCAGGACTTTTGCTTATGGTGAGAATGGCCCGAAGGGCCTGGTCGCCGGCAAGAAGGTCTATATCGTGCTTGCTTCGGGCGGCATCTATTCCGAGGGTGCCGCGGTGCAGATGGATCACGCCATCCCCTACCTGCGCGGCGTGCTTGCCTTCCTGGGCATGACGGACGTCGAAGTGATCCGCGTCGAAGGCGTCGGCATGGGCGCCGACGCGGTTACCGCCGCGCTTGCCAAGGCGACCGCCAAGGTGGATGCGATCGCTGCCGCGGCTGCTAACGCGGACGGGATCGCCGTGGCCGCGTAATCATTGCCCTGAGAATGAAGATACCCTGAGAATGAGAACGCGGGCGCCGATTGGCGCCTGCCTTTTTTGCATGTTCGTCAAGCCGTCCCGATCTGGAACGACTGTTTCTTCCCGCTGGTGCTGATCACCTTCGACAATTTGAGGAAACTGCCCCAGGGCCTGACGGTGTTCGTCGGATTCACGCCGACTAGCTGTTCACCGGGCTGACACTGGCGGCGCTGCCGAGTACCCTGTTCTATGTCGTGCTGTCGAAGCGGTTCATTGCCGGCATCACCCAAGCGATCGAACAGGACGCGGTCGAACAGGGCGCGGCCGAATAGCGAAGAGATCAGATCAGGGCATCAAAAAGTGGCAAGCCAGAACAAGATCATCATCACCTGCGCGGTCACAGGCTCGATCCACACGCCGTCAATGTCGCCGCACTTGCCGGTGACGGCCGAGGAGATCGCGACCGCCGCTATCGAGGCGGCCGAGGCGGGTGCCGCGATCGTCCACCTTCATGCCCGCAATCCGGTCGACGGACGCCCCGACCAGTCGACCGAGGCGTTCGCCCCTTTCCTGCAGGTCATCAAGCAGCGCTCCAACTGCGTCGTCAACATCACCACCGGTGGTGCGGCGACGATGAGCGTGGAGGAACGCGTCAGGCCCGCGAAAGTCTTCGCGCCCGAGGTCGCCTCGCTCAACATGGGCTCGATGAACTTCGCGCTGTTTCCGATGCTGGAGCGCTTCAAGACGTTCGAGCACGAGTGGGAGCGGCCCTATCTCGAATCCTCGCGCGACCGGATCTTCCGCAACACTTTCGGCGATATCGAGCACATATTGCGCACCTGCGCCGACAACGGCACGCGCTTCGAGATCGAGTGCTACGACATCGGCCATCTGTATACCCTGGCGCATTTCGTCGAGCGCGGGCTGGTGAAGGCACCGTTCTTCGTCCAGAGCGTGTTCGGCATCCTCGGCGGCATCGGCACGCATCCGGAGGACGTCGCCCATATGAAGCGCACGGCCGACCGGCTGTTCGGCAACGACTATCACTGGTCGGTGCTGGGCGCCGGCCGCCACCAACTGCCGATCGCCACGCAGGCGATCGCGCTGGGCGGCAATGTGCGGGTTGGCCTGGAGGACTCGTTATGGATCGGCAAGGGCAAGCTTGCCCGCTCGAGCGCCGAACAAGTAACGAAGGTCCGCCAGATCATCGAGGGCCTCGGCGCCTCGATCGCCACGCCCGACGAGGCGCGGCAGATCTTGCAACTGAAGGGCGGCGACAAAGTCGCGTTCTGATCCCGACAAAAACGGACCCCGCGGCAACGCCTATCCAAACATCCGCTCGCCCTGCTCGTCGACGAGTTGGATGCCCTTCTTGATCGAGATGTCGACCGCATCGTCCAGCCCGGCGAAACGGTCGGCGCGGATGAAGCGGTGCTCCTTCATCACGCCGTCCACTTCCTTGGAGACGACGCCGCAGGTCTGGTACTGGCCGTCCGCCTTGTAGGGCGTGGCGCTGATCAGGAATCCCTTGTGCTCGACCTGCTTTGCCGGCTTCGCGGCTCCGGTGTCCGTCGCCTCACCACCGCCGCCGCCGAAAAGACGTTTCAGAAAAGACATAGCGCATCCTCCAACGGCAAATCGTCCTGGCATCACATAGCGTGCCGCAGGACGATTTTCACTACAGCATGATCCCGAAAACGGTGCAGCGGTTTCGGGAAGAGCATGCTCACAAAGATAAACGGGATGACTTTTGGAAGTCATCCCGCTTTGACGATCGTTGGGCGAGCCAGCAATAGCTCCTTCAGTGCCCGGGGCGGCTCATCGACGTGAGAGGGCTTCGAGCGCTGCGGCGGCGTCTTCCAGAATGCTGATCGCCTCGGCCTGCTTGTCCTCCGGCGCATCGACAATATCGCTGAGTGCGGCGCGTAGGCGGTGGCGCAGTGCGCGGAACCGGTCGCGCTTTTCGTGACGGCCGCGCCGGCCGCCGTCCTCGCCCTCGTCGTTCCAGCCGAACCAGTCGCGAGCCTTGGCCATCTTGCGGCCGAACCGCTCGAGATGGTCGAGCACGTGATCGATCATCTCGCGATTTTGCTCGAGATGCGCCCTGCCCGCCTCGGTGATCGAGAACACCTTCTTGTTGCCTTCGCTTGACGAGACGGCATAGCCGGCCTCTTCGAGAAAGGTCAGCGTCGGATAGACCACGCCCGGGCTCGGGCTGTAGATGCCGCTGGTGCGTTCCTCCAGCGCCTTGATGATGTCGTAGCCGTGCCGCGGCGCCTCGGCCAGAAGCGACAGCGTGATCAGCTTGAGATCGCCGTCGGCCAGCATGCGGCCGGCGCGGAACATGTCGCCCGGACCGCCGCGGCCGCCGCCCCGCATGCCCTGCCCGAAGGGACCAAAGCCGCCGCCGCGACCGCCGAAACGACCGGCCATGTGCATGAACATGCGCTGACCGAAATGGTTGTACCCGAAGGGACTATGCTTGTGCATGGATCGCTCCTTGAGTTCTATCTTACGATATATCTTAAGTAGGCGGCGGCCGTTAAGTCAAGATATATCTTACGATGTATCTTCGTTGACGCCAAGCGAACCGCCAGGCGTCCGAAATGCGACGCCACGCGCTGCGAAAACCGGCTACCAGCGGCCTGTGCGGCGGTTCCAGGCGTAGAGAAGATCGGCCAAGCGATCATAGACAAAGCGCGTCAGCCGCAGCACGGCCGGATTGCCGAACAGGGTGGCCAGCCATCCCTCGCCAGGCGTGAGCCGCCAGACCGCGATCGCCACATCGGCACCGACCAGCAGCTTGCCCTCGGCATCGGTCGCATGCAGCCGACGGCGGACATCCTCGAGCGAGGCGCCGAAGGCTAAAAGCGCTTTCGGTTCGAGATTGATATCGCGGAATTCGACGCGGCCGGATTTGACCGCTTCAATCAGCCGCCGTTTCTGGCGGTTGATGCCGGCATCGCAGACCGGGCAGCGTGTATTGTACCAGACAGTCAGCAACGGTTCAGGCGCGCGCGACTATCGGCGACCGAGCGCGGCACCGCAACAGCATCGAGCCGGGCTGTTTCCGGCGTTCTACCCCAGCGAACTGATGATCTCGCGGTAGGCGAATTCCGGAAACGCCTTCATCGTCCGCGTCCTGACATTGCCGCCGGACGACAACATCAGCGCGAAACGGGCAAGCACGGCATCGTCCGGCGCTTCGACAATGGCGACCATGTCGCATTCGCCCATGGTCAGATAGAATGCCTTGAACGATCCGCCCATTTCACCGAGCAGCTTCTTGGCGGCATCGAGCCGCTTCGGCGACTCCCGCACGTTCTTGGCGCCCAATTCGGTCCAGTTGATAAGCACGATGTAGGTTGTCATGGCACACCTCCCACCGGGAGCCACGGAGCGCGACGCCTGGCAGTTGCGACCGGCGTCCGGGGCGGGCATCCGGCTTGTCGCCCACAAATGCATCCGACCCTGAAATTATCCTCCTGTTGAGCAAGCCCGGCAAGGCGTCATAACAAATGACAGGAAATGAAAAAGGACGCCGAGGCGCCCTTTTTCATATGTTGCGTTTCCGCTCAGCTGTCCAGGAAGCTTCTCAGCTTCCGCGAGCGGCTCGGGTGCTTGAGCTTGCGCAGCGCCTTGGCCTCGATCTGACGGATACGCTCGCGTGTCACCGAGAACTGCTGGCCGACCTCTTCCAGCGTGTGGTCGGTGTTCATGCCGATGCCGAAGCGCATGCGCAGAACACGCTCCTCGCGCGGGGTGAGCGAAGCCAGCACGCGCGTGGTCGTCTCGCGCAGATTGGCTTGGATCGCCGCGTCGATCGGCAGGATCGCCATCTTGTCCTCGATGAAGTCGCCGAGATGCGAATCCTCCTCGTCGCCGACCGGGGTTTCGAGCGAGATCGGCTCCTTGGCGATCTTCAGCACCTTGCGCACTTTTTCGAGCGGCATTGCGAGCTTCTCTGCCAGCTCTTCCGGCGTCGGCTCGCGGCCGATCTCATGCAGCATCTGGCGCGAGGTACGGACGATCTTGTTGATCGTCTCGATCATGTGCACCGGAATGCGGATGGTGCGCGCCTGATCGGCGATCGAGCGGGTGATCGCCTGCCGGATCCACCATGTCGCGTAGGTCGAGAACTTGTAGCCGCGGCGGTACTCGAATTTGTCGACCGCCTTCATCAGGCCGATATTGCCTTCCTGGATCAGGTCCAGGAACTGCAGGCCGCGATTGGTATACTTCTTGGCGATGGAGATGACGAGCCGAAGGTTCGCTTCCACCATTTCCTTCTTGGCGATCGCGGCCTCGCGCTCGCCCTTCTGCACCTGGTTGACGATCCTGCGGAATTCCAAGATCGAGATCGCCGTCTCGGTGGCGAGGTTCTGGATCTCGGCGCGCAGCTCCTTGATCGCGTCCTTCTCGTTCTTGGTGAACTCCTTCCAGCCGCGCGAGGTGAGATTCGCGATCGAGCGGGTCCAGTTCGGATCGAGCTCCGAGCCCTGATACTCCTTGAGGAACTCCTCGCGGCGCACGCCGTAGCTTTCGGCGAGCCGAAGCAGCTTGCCCTCGTTCTGCACCAGGCGCTTGTTGATGTCGTAGAGCTGCTCGACCAGCGCCTCGATGCGCGCGGTATTGAGCGACAGCGACTTCACCGCCTTGATGAGCTGCTCCTTGAGCTCCTTCAGCCGGCGATCCTGGCTGGGCGAAAGCGTGCCGGCAGCCGCCAGCCGGTTCTCGACCTGCTGGTCCTGCAGCTTGCGAAGCTTCTTGTAAGTATCGGCGATGACGTCGAGCGTCTCCATCACCTGCGGGCGCAATTCCGCTTCCATCGCGGCCAGCGACAGGCTTGCCTCGTCCTCGTCGTCTTCCTCTTCTTCCAGCCCGCGCGTGTCGCCGCCGACATTGGTGATGTCGTCTTCTTCCTCGCGCGCCGCCGAGCGGCCGCGCGGCTTCTCTTCGGCCTTGGGCGCTTCCTCGACGCGTTCGACGACCGGCGCCTGCTTGGCCTCGGGGCCGGCATAGGTCGCCTCGAGGTCGATGATCTCGCGCAGCAGGATCTTCGATTCGTTTAGCTCGTCGCGCCAGATGATGATCGCCTGGAAGGTGAGCGGGCTCTCGCATAGGCCCGCGATCATCGTCTCGCGGCCGGCCTCGATGCGCTTGGCGATCGCGATTTCGCCCTCGCGCGACAGGAGCTCGACCGAGCCCATCTCGCGCAGATACATGCGCACCGGATCGTCGGTGCGGTCGGTCGGCTCTTTCTTGGTGGTCGTGGTGGCAACGGCGGTGCCGGTCTGCTCGGCAAGCTCGTTAGCGTCTTCCTCGGAGTCGGCGCCCGCGTCGCCGCCTTCCGCCTCCTCGCCCTGCTCGTCGTCCTCGACGACGTTGATGCCCATGTCGGACAGCATGGCCATCGTGTCCTCGATCTGCTCGGATGTCACTTCCTCCGAGGGCAGCACCGAGTTCAGTTCGTCCATGGTCACATAGCCGCGCTTCTTGGCGGCCTTGATCATCTTCTTGACAGCATCATCGGAAAGGTCGAGCAGCGGGCCATCGGTGGCGCCTTCACGTTCGGTCTCGACCTCTTCCTTTTCCTTTGTCGCCATTCTTTGTCGTCTCCAAGCGGCCGTAATCGAAGCCGCGTAAACTGCCGGGCCGGTCAAACCGGATGCGCTCGCCCCAGAACGCTTCTTACCGGGCCAGTGACCGCATCATCTCTTTTGTTTGCTGCCTGTCGTTGCCCCAAAACCGGTTCCACTTTTGGGCGACATGCATTAAGTCCAGATTAACCCTGGTATCTGTGGCAGGCCTTTTGCCTGTCCAGTCGCCAGAACCTTACATCGCTCAAAATTTCCCACCGACGCCGGGCACGGTTAACGTTTCGAATCGTCCTGATTCCGCCAATCTGCCAGAAGGTCAAGCGCCTCTGGCATGATTCGCATGAAAAAAGCGAATCAATTGCCCGACTTAGAGGCGTCGAATCGACGCGCCTTGAGCATTTCCACTTCATCTGGGCCTAAGCGCGCCCAGCCCTGCCCGACGAAACGCCGAACCCTTCGATCAGCGCTTCCGTTGCCTGTACATCGTTGAATTGCGCTTGAATCTCGACGAGATGCCGGAAGTTTTCGTCCGACGGGTCTGCATCGAGCGCCGCCTGCGCCTGTTTCAGCTCCCTATGTAAGGTGCGCGCGCTGCGCTGCAAGTGCAGCGCTTGGTTGAAGGCGTCCCGGGCATCGTCAAGTCCCGCGGTTTCGAGCGCCGGCCACTGCCGCGCCCGCTTGATCAGCGCCACCGCGCGTCCCCAGATGTCGCCGCATCCGGCGCGCTCGATGGTGGCGATGACTGCGTCGCGGTCGTCGGCCGCGTCATGCGCCATCGCGTCGAGTATGGCGGCATGCAGCCGCCTGAGATCCGAATTGGCAAGATCGAGGAATTCGACATGCGCGAAATTCTCGTCGATCAGCGGCGGATGGTTGACCAGCGCCACGATGATCGTCGCCTCGCGTACCGACATGGCCTCGCCCGTGCGCTTGACCAGCGCCGAGCGGCCGAGGCTTTCGGTGATGGCGGTGCGCGCGCCGGCAGCGCTTCGGCCAAACGCCCCGCCGGGCGCCGAACCTCTGCCGCGCTCGCCTGGCCGCCCGTCCTGGCGTCCCCCGTGTAGGCCTTGCCGCGCGCCGCGCTGCGAGCCGAAGAAGCTCAGGACGCGCTCGCGCATCTCCTGCTGATAGTGGTAGCGCAGGCTTTCGTCGCGGATGCGGCCGGTAAGCTCGCGCAGCGTCTTCTCGAGCTCCGCCCGCCGCTCCGGCGTCTCGAACACGCCGCCGGCCGTCTCGCGCATCCACAGAAGATCGGCGAGCGGCCGCGCTTCCGAAAGCACCGCGCGGAACGCGTCCGGCCCATCCGCTTTGACCAGATCGTCGGGGTCCTTGCCTTCGGGCAGCAGCGCGAAGCGTGCCGAGCGCCCGGGCTGGATCGCCGGCAGGGCGAGGTCGGCGGCGCGCCAGGCGGCCTTCAGCCCGGCCTGGTCGCCGTCGAAGCAAAGCACCGGCTCGCCGGCCATGCGCCACAAAAGCTCGAGCTGGTTTTCGGTAAGCGCCGTGCCGAGAGGCGCCACGGCATTCTCGAAGCCGGCCTGTGCCAGCGCGATCACGTCCATATAGCCTTCGACGGCGATCACCGTGCCGCCCTTGGCCACCGCTTTGCGGGCGCGGGCGAAATTGTAGAGCACGTTGCCCTTGTGGAAGAGCTCGGTCTCCGGCGAGTTCATGTATTTCGCCAAAGCGTCCGGCGCCAGCGCCCGACCGCCGAAGGCGATGATCCTGCCGCGCGAATCCGGGATCGGGAACATGATGCGGTCGCGGAACCAGTCATAGGAGACCGGGATGTCGTCGCCATGCCGGACCAGTCCGCAGGCTTCGATATCGGCCTTCGGCACCCCCTTGGCGGCGAGGTATTCCTTGAGCGCGTTGCGGCTGTCCGGCGCATAGCCGAGCCGGAAGGACTGCTGCGTCGCCGGCGTCAGACCGCGGTCGCGCAGATAGGCGCGGGCCTTGGCGCCTTCCGGTCCCTGCAGGCGCTCCTGGAAGAAGACCGTCGCCATCTCCATGACGTCGGTCAGACTGGCGCGTTCCTTCTCGCGCTTTTCTTCTTGAGCGTCGCGCACCGGCATCGGCACGCCGGCCATCTCGGCGATCCTTTCGACCGCTTCGGGAAAGCTCATGCCGTCGAGCTCGGTCAGGAACTTGAAATGATCACCCGAGACCGAACAGCCGAAACAGTGATAGCGCCCCTTCTTGTCCTCGCAGTGGAACGACGGGCTCTTTTCGCCGTGAAACGGGCAGCACGCCCAATAATCGCCGCGCGATGCGTTGGACTTCTTCCTATCCCAGGAAACGCGTTGACCGATCACCGAAGAAATCGGCACGCGGTCGCGTATCTCGTCGAGGAAGGCGGGTGGAAAGCGCATCGGGAAAGGCTCGTTTACCCTCCATATAATCAAGCCGCTTGGGCGCGACGACTCGATAAGCCCGATCGTACCCGCTTTTCACAGACAAAAAGAAGGCGGCCGCGCGGCCGCCTTCCCGTCTTTCGGACCATTCCCCGCTCAGTGCGCGGCGATCGCGCCGAAGATGATACCGGAGACGATGCTGACCAAAAGGTAGTCGTTGCCGACGCGAATCCACTCCTGGCCGGGGCCGGGACGGCGCAGCCCATAACGGTGCCAGTCGCGAACCGCCTGATGGCGCTTCCAGCTGGAATACTTCTGCCCATTGCGCCAATGGCTGCGCTTCACCACGACCTTCTTCTTCACGACGCGCTTCTCGACATGCCGGCCCGGCTTCTGCCAGTCGACCTGTGTGTAGGTCGATTGCGTCTCGCTCGGCTGAACGAGCGGCGCCGCCTGGCCCGAAAAGGCCGAAGCGGTCAGCATCGCGGCGGTCACGGTGGAAAGTATGAGACGCTTCATGGTCAGTGCTCCTTGGTTGTCGATAGGCAGGGAGATATTCCGGCTGGCATGAACCGAAACTGAACACCCTGGTTACAATTCCGTAATGAATTCCGTTGGTTACGCAAGCAGCTTCACCAATTTACAGAAACCGGTTCAAGCCCAGGCTTCGCGTCGACGCGACATTTGCCGCCTGTCCGACCGCGATCTGCAACCAAAGCACCTTCTATCCATTTCCGACACAGGCCGTCGTGTGCCGAATGTCGGCCGAATCGGGTAAAATTTATTATCCGGCTAATGTAAACTGCTTTAGTCTCGACCTTCGAAATGCTTGCGATTCGCACCTTTTTCCGCTTCCTGGCCGCCTCGTTGCGAGGCTCGGCATGAGCGGATCCGTTGTCCTTCTGCACCTTGCCGGCGCAGTGGCGCTGATGCTGTTCGCCACCCGCATGGTAAAAACCGGTGTCGAGCGCGCCTATGGCGATGTGCTGCGTCACAGGCTGCGCGCCACCATGCGCAAGCCGCTGATGGCGGTGCTGGCCGGCTGTGGCCTCGCGATCGCGCTGCAGAGTTCAACCGCCGTCACGCTGCTGGTCGGCTCCTTCGCCGGCGCCGGCATCGTGTCGGGCGCCGCCGGGCAGCTTGCCGTGCGCGGCGCCGAGATCGGCTCGGCCTTGGTCGCGAAGCTTCTTACCTTTGATCTGTCGCTCGTGGTGCCGTTGTGCCTGGTCGCAGGAACCATCATGTTCATGGCCACCGAGCGCCGCGATTGGCGTCAGACCGGCCGCATCCTTGTCGGCATCGGCCTTCTGATCCTGTCGCTGGAGATGATCGGCCAAGCTTCCGAGCCGTTGCGCGACAGCCAGCTCATGCCGGTCATCATCGACTACTTCTCCGGCGATGCGATCAGCTCCTACCTGCTGGCGGCACTGATCACCTGGCTGTTCCAGTCGAGCATCGGGGCGGTCCTGCTCATGGCCACGCTCGCCGGCCGGGGTTTGATCACTCCGGAGCTCGGCGTCGTCCTGATCCTGGGCGTCAATCTCGGTTCCTCGATCATCGCGCCGATGCTCACCCGCTCGGCAGCGGCGGAAGTCCGCATCGTGCCGATCGGCAATCTTCTGATGCGCGGGCTTGGCTCGCTCGTGATGCTGATCCTGTTCATGATTTTCAGACCGCACTTCTCCTTCCTCGGCACGACGGCCTCCGGCCAGATCGTCAACGCCCATATCCTGTTCAACGTGATCATCCTGCTTGCCGGGCTGCCGCTCGCCGGCCTCGTCTATCGCGCTTCGCAGAAGATCGTGGCGCTCGGTACTAAGCCCGAACCGGCGGCAGCGCTCGACGTGGTCGAACTGTCGGCGCTGAACGAGAGCGCGCTCGACACGCCAAGCCAGGCCTTGGCCAACGCCACGCGCGAGGTGGTCCGGGTCTGCGAGACGGTCGAGATCATGCTGAAGCGGATCATCGAGCTCTATGAAAGCGCCGACGCCGGCAAGATCAAGGCGCTGGCCGCGCTCGACGACCGGGTCGACCAGAAGCACGCCGCGATCAAGCTCTATCTGGCCAAGGTCACCAAGAACCCCCTGAGCGAGGACGAGGCGCTGCGCTGCCAGGAACTGATCGGCGCCTGCGTTAAGCTGGAGCAGGTCGGCGACATCATCGTGCGCAACATGCTTGTGCATGTCAGGAAGAAGCTGGAGCGCGGGCTGGAATTCACGCCCGAGGGCTGGCGCGAGCTTTGTGCTTTCCATGCCTCGGTTCTGGCCAATGCGCGGCTTGCCTTCAACGTGCTGGTCTCGCGCGACCCGGAAACCGCCCGCCAGTTGGTGCTCGAGAAGGACCTGCTGCGCGAGCGCGAGAAAGAGACCAGCGCCAGCCACTTCGTGCGGCTGCGCGACGGGACCGCGAAAAGCGTCGAGACCAGTTCGATCCATCTCGACACCATCCGCGACCTCAAGCAGATCAATTCGCTGCTCGCCTCCATGGCCTACCCGGTGCTGGAGGAGCGCGGGCTGCTCGGCGGCTCGCGGCTGAAGGCGAGCTAGCATCGACCGACCGGCCGCACAAAATTAGCCTTTGCTGATCCTCGCCGTCGGCTAGGTGACGGTGAGATTGACAGACGGCTCGGACTGGGCGTCCTCACGGCACGAAGAGGGCCTTGTGCTCGTTTAGGCGGGACCACTGCCCAACCCGGTCAAGAAAACCTAAAGCGGCATCGACAATTTCTGCATTGCCCGCAGCGTCCATCCATGGTTTGAGGCCAGCTCATTCAGGATCGCTGTCCGCGCCATGCTGCCCCTCATTGCCCTGTTCATTGCCGCCTTCGCTTTCGGCACGACTGAGTTCGTCATCGCCGGCGTGCTGCCGGAGGTAGCGCAGGGTCTGGGTGTTTCCGTGCCCACCGCCGGCTATCTCGTCTCCGGCTATGCCTGCGGCATCGCCATTGGTGGTCCGCTCCTGGCGCTCGCAACCAGCAGGGTCTCGCGAAAGTCGCTGCTCATCGCCCTGACCATTGCCTTCACTCTTGGCCAGGCCGCATGCGCGCTGGCGCCCGATTTCACCTCGATGCTTCTCCTGCGCATTGCCACTGCAGTGGCGCATGGCTGCTATTTCGGCGTCGCCATGGTGGTCGCGGTCGGCCTGGTGCGCGAGGACCAGCGCGGCCGGGCGGTCGCGGTCATCCTCTCTGGATTGACCGTCTCCAATGTTATCGGCGTTCCGGCCGGCACCGCGATCGGCGGTCTCTGGGGCTGGCGGGCGACCTTCTGGGTGATGTGCGCGCTGGGCGTCATCGCGATCGTTGCCATGCTTGCGCTGCTGCCCCGCACGGCAGGCGCCGCCAACCGACCCGCCGGCCTCGCGCGCGAGGTGCGCGTGTTGGGGCGTCAGCAGGTCTGGACCTCGCTCATCCTGATGGTGATGTTGATGATCGGCCAGTTCGGCCTCTTCACCTACATCACGCCGACGCTGCTCGAAGTCACCGGCCTCCACGAAAGCCTGATCCCGTTTGTGCTGCTGCTCAACGGCGTCGGCGCGACGATCGGCGTTCTCTTGGGCGGCAAGCTTGCCGACTGGAAGCTGATGCCGTCGCTGATCGCCATGCTTTTCCTGCAGGCGGTAATGCTTGGCGTCATCTATGCGGTCAGTCCCTACCCGGTGCCGATGATCGTCGCGATCGTCATATGGGGCGGCCTCAACTTCGCCATCGGCGCGCCGATCCAGACCCGGATCCTGGCCTGGACGGCAGATGCGTCGAACCTTGCCTCGTCGTTGATTCCCTCGGGCTTCAATGTCGGCATCGCGCTCGCCGCCTCGCTGGGCGCTGCGATGCTCAATGCCGGTCTTGGCTATCGCAGCCTGCCGGTCGCCGGCGCGTTTGCCATGCTGGTGGCCCTGGCGGTCGCGCTTGCCTCGCAGGCTTGGGAATCGCGCACCCGAGCGACGCCGCCGTTGCCGGCTGCGGCGGAATAGAGCCTCGGCGTGGCGCTCTGCCGCCTCAGACGTGAGGACGCAAGGAGCCAGAGCCGCCCGACAGGATCGACCCCAAACTGTGAAGCCCCTCCTCCAGCCTTTCGTGGCTGGATGCGGCACCCAACGCCAGCCGCAAGCCATCAGCGGCACTGGGCACGACGGAGAACTCTTCCGCCGGGCTGAGGGCCAATCCGCGACGGCGTGCGATCTCGGCGATATCCGATGAACACAATCGCGCATCCAGCGGATACCAAAGATGCAGGCTTGATTCCGTCGAGGCGAAACCGGCCGGCAGGATCTTGCGCGCGATCGTCTGCCTGGCCTCTGCTTCGGCACGCACCGCGGCGGTGATCTCGCCGGCCAGGCCGCTTCGCACCCACTCGCAGGCGAGCCCCGTCATCAGTGGCGGCGCCATCATGGTGGTGCCCCGGATTGTCGCCGCGATCCGCTCGACGGATTTCGCGTCAGGCGCCGCCAGGAACGCCGTGCGCAGAAATGGCGAGATGCATTTCGCCAATGTAGCCACATGGAATGTCCGCTCCGGCGCCAGGCTGAGGAAGGCTGGCGGTGAAGTGGTCTGCAGTGGACTGTAGGGATCGTCCTCGACGATCACCAGGCCAAGCCTGCCCGCCATCCGAACCAGGTCCCGGCGCCGGCCCGCCGGCATGGTGAGCGTGGTCGGATTGTGAAGTGTCGCGTTGAGATAGAGAACGCGGGCGCCGTATCGTCGCGCCGCTTCCTCCAGATAGTCGGGGCGCATGCCGTCATCGTCGCGGCCCGCCCCAGCCAGCTTTCGCCCCGTGGCCTGCGCCAGCTCGATCAGGCCGGGATAGGTCAGCGCGTCCGTGAGGATCGTATCGCCCTCGCGGGTTTGCGACAGAAGGACGGCGGCGAGCAGCGCCTGCGCCCCCGAACCAACAGCAACGCGCTCGACAGGCAACCTGTCGCCGGCTGTGGCAAGCCAAAACGAGCCAGCGGCGCGTTCGGCGGGAGAACCCGGGCCGGGATGGTAGGAAAGCAGTGCTTCGGCGCTGGAACGTTTGAGCAGTCCCTCGATGCCACTCCGGATCAATGCCGGCAGGCTGAGGCCCGAAGGCGCCGGCGGAATGTTCATGCTCAGATCGAGGATCGGCTCTTCCGGCTCGCCGGGGGTGACGAAGGTGCCGCGACCGGTCGTTGCATCGATCAGGTTCCTGCGGCGGGCTTCGGTGAACGCCCGGGTGACCGTGGTCAGATCCACGCCAAGGAAGCGGGCAAGCTCTCGCTGCGGCGGCAGCCTGTCCCCCGGTTGCAGCCGCCCGATCGAGCGGGCAGCCGCAAGCGCCTCGACGATCTTGAGATAGAGCGGTCGTGAGTCTTCTGCCAAGGGAGAAAGCCAGCTGAGGTCCCCTTCACTGTTCATGCCACCGGTATCCATACATTTTGTCGCATTGTATGCATACAAAAATCATATTAGTATCTATGCGTGACCTCAAGGCCGATCGAATGCATGCGAGGTCCTGGAGTGATGACCATGCACGACGCGCACTATCCCCACCTCGAACCCTGGCGGATCGGCATCCGCGGGCGATGCCCGCGTTGCGGAGAGGGCCGGCTGTTCGACGGATTTCTGAAGCTGGCGCCGAAATGCGAAGTCTGCGGGCTCAACTATTCTTTTGCCGATCCGGCCGACGGACCCGCCTTCTTCGTCATCTGCTTTGCCTGCGTGCCCTCCGTCCTGTTCGCCGTCTGGGCGCAGGTGACGTTCGAGCCATCCATGTGGTTCCACGCCTTCGTTTCGGTGCCGATCATCCTTGCGACCTGCATTCCGCCGCTCAGGCCGCTGAAAGGCTGGCTTGTCGCGAGCCAGTTCTACTACAAGGCCGCAGAAGGAAGACTGGCCAGGCCCGGCGAATAAGGTTCTCAAGTTCGCTTGCCTTGAGACCTAAAGGTCGATCCGGTACTTGAGGCTCTCCGCGCCACCATAGGCGGCGACTTTGGCGAACCGCCCGACGAGAATGCCGCCATTGGCGAGCACCACCTTCTGGGATGCAAGATTGTCGAGATCGGTGGTGATCTCGACATAGTCGAGACCGACCGCCCTTGCCTCGTGAAGCATCAGCCGCAGCGCTTCGGTGGCATAGCCGCGCCCCTTCTTCCATGGCATCACGGCATAGCCGATGTGGCCGAGCACGTGCGGCGGCAGCGCCGACGTGCCCTTCTGCCAGCGAAGCCCGATCGAGCCGGCGGCCTCGCCGTCCCAGATCCAGCGCCGGAAGCCCGGCAGGCGTGGCACCATTGTGCCGTCCGGCAGCGCGATCGGCGGCCCCTTGGCTTCGGGATCGTCAAGGCCGGCAAGGAATGCCGCCGGATCCTGTTCGATCGCCTCAAGCTGCTCGCGCGTAGCCTCCAGCAGCCGCACATTGTCCGGCGACCAGCCGCGCTCCAGCGCCGCCTTGTAGGACGGCAGATGCTCGAGCGCTGGTTTGACGATTTCGACCATGAGCCGTGTCCTTTGCGAGATCGGCAGGCATAGCCCCGGTCAGGATCGCCCTCAAGCTGACTGAAAGCGGATTTCGCCCTTGTTGAGGAAGCACATCTTGTCGAAGAGCGATAAATCGAGTGGGTTCGGTAGCCGGACATCGTCAAGGTCGGGAAAAGGCTTCCTGGACGCATCGTATGACCGGTCGACCTGGGAGATGAACACCAGCACCAGCCCGCGTTCCCGGGCAAACGATCTCAAGGCGCGTATCTGGACCATGAGCTCGGGATCCTCGCGCTTTTGGTCGAGCAGTTGCAGATAGTCGATCACCGCCAGCGTGCCGCACGGCGCCGACCCCAACGCCTCGATGATGTAGGTGGCGCTGATGGCGTCGGAATTGTCGAACTCGAACAGATGGTCGAAAACGGCAGGGTCGACGCCGATGTCGCGGAACCGGTCGAGGATATCGGCATGCATGTATTCCAGGGTGAAGAATACGGCGCGACTGCCCTGCTTCATGGCCGCCACGGCGAGTTCGAGGCTCATCAGCGTCTTGCCCTGACCCGGCCGGGCCGCCACGAGGACCATGTCGCCGGGTATCAGTTGCGCCAGCAGCCTCCCGGCGGGTGCGGCCTCGGCGGCTTTCGCCGCAAGCAGGCTCCAGCTGCCAAAGCCTTCCTTGAAGGCCATGCGGTCAAGCGCCTCATGAAGGGGAACATTTTCCTTGCGCGACAGCAACCTCGCCTGGCGCTTCAGATGATAGACGGGTGCGGAAAGCCGCATCAAAAAACCTCCTATTGCGAGCAGTCTTCGCAATCCCTCCTTATGCCGATGCTCGAACAGTCGGTTTAGCGATCGAATGCCCTGCATGAACAATGCTTTCCCAACGGAGGGAGGAGGCGTGGGCGCGCCGGAATCAGATAGTAGCCAACTTCTTGCCTGTCGAAAATCGCAGATGCGCCAGCTTCGGCAGATCGCACTAGACACAAGAAGTGTTTCGCCCATCGGCGCTATGCTCTTATGATTGGCGCAGGTGATTCACCACAAGCGATACCAGTTCGAGGGGGGATTAATCCGGTGCGGTTGATATCTGTTCCGCTTGGTGCCGCCGTCCTCTTCGTCCTCGCCGCTCTGACGGCATCGGTCGGCTCGTTCGCGGCGTTGCGCCCATCGAACATTCCGGACTGGCTGCAGCGCCATGTCGGCGACAACGAAGGTCAGATCTCGCAGGTCGTGCTGGAGCGGGCGCGCGCCCTCTACCAGAAGAAGGTCAGTGAAGGTTCGGTCAGCAACCCCTGCTACTTCGCCATGGATGCAACGCGGCCCGGCGACCTGGGCAACAGTGTGCTTGGCCAACGCTACTATATCATCTGCGAGGCCAAGCAGCTCTTTCGAGCGGTTTCTTCGGGCCATGGCGGCGGCCGCAATCTCAAAGGCGTTGCCGATTTCTCCAATGGCAGGCGTTGCGCGAAAAACTTCGGCAACGCGATGGATTCGGAGCTGACGGCAGGCGGAGCCTACATGACCGCCGAGACCAAGACGTCCTTCAAGGGCTATTATCGCGTCGGTGCGCAGAACGCGGTGTTCATGCGTACCTTCATCCAGTTCGATGGCGAAGGCGAAGCGGCGAACGCCAGGCAGCGCGTGATCGGCGGCCATCCGGCAGCCTTGCTCAGGGGCATGTGCCTGCGCAAAGATCCGAACAGCTCCTACGCCGACCATGACGGCTTCGTCCCGTTCGGCAAGCTGGTGAATTATGCCGGCGGCCGCAGCAATGGCTGCACCAGCTGGTCGCCGGCCGATGCCGAGCAGATCATCCCGTTGGTGAAGAACAACCCGACCACGCTCTACATCTATCCTGAATCGCGCGACATCGCCGCTGTGGCGCGCGCAAAGGCCGCCGGCCAAGCGCTGTCGGCTGCGGGCGTCTATTGGAACGCATCCTGCCTGAAGGAAATCGGCTCTCCGAAGTTCTGGCCGAAGAAGACCCTCGAGCCGATAATCGCGCTGTACAAGAAAGACCATCCGGCACCGCCGCCGCAGCCGGTGCCGATCTGCAAGAACTGAGCCGGTCTTCTACTGGAGCAGCCCCTTGATGATGGCGCTCGCCTTGGCGAAATCCATCTGGCCGGCATATTTCTGCTTCAGCGCGCCGATCACCTTGCCCATGTCCTTCTGGCTGGCGGCACCCGTCGCCGCGATCGCCTCGCGCGCCGCCGCCGTGATCGCCACATCGTCGAGCTGTGCCGGCAGGAACTCGCGGATGATCTCCATCTCGCCGCGCTCCTGCGCCGCCAGTTCCGGCCGCTTGCCGTCCTCGAAGGCTTTGGCCGATTCCTCGCGCTGCTTCACCATCTTGGAAAGGATCTGCAGGATCTCTTCCTCGCTCGCCGCCGGCTTGCCCGCGCCGCGATTGGCGATGTCGCGGTCGTGGATGGCGGCCTGGATCAGCCTGAGCGTCGGCAGCCGATGCTTGTCCTGCGCCTTCATCGCGCTCTTCATGGATTCGGCGATTTTCTCGCGCATGATGCTTCTCCTTCGATCGCGGCGGACAATAGCTTCGCCGGATGCTCAAGGCAAATCCAGGCAAACCGTTGATTTTGCTCGGCTAAACAAATCGATTCCGCTCGGAGGAAGCGTCATTGACCGCTTTGGAGCTATCCCCTATGTACTGAGCCTCGCATGAACTGAAACTTTGGTTGCGCGCAGGCTCGCGAATTCGCCGCCGCGCGTCGTTTGCTGCGCGGATCGTCCCCTGCAACGGGATGATCCGGAAGCCGCCTCTAGGAGTGCCGCCATGGCCACGACCGCCCCTTGGGCCACTGAAAAGCCGACCGCCCTTCTGGTGCTCGCCGACGGCACGGTGATCGAAGGCCGCGGCCTCGGCGCCACCGGATCGGCGGTCGCCGAAGTCTGCTTCAACACCGCCCTGACCGGGTACGAGGAGATCCTTACCGACCCCTCCTATGCCGGCCAGATAGTCACCTTCACCTTCCCGCATATCGGCAATGTCGGCACCAACAGCGAGGATATCGAGGATTTGCATCCGGCTGCCCGCGCGGGCGCCGTCGGCGCGATCTTCAAGGCCAATGTCACCGACCCCTCCAATTACCGGGCAGCCGGGCATCTCGATCAATGGCTGAAGAGGCGCGGCATCGTCGCGCTTTCGGGGATCGACACTCGCGCTCTCACCGTGCTGATCCGCGAGAAAGGCATGCCCAATGCCGTCATCGCCCATGCACCGGATGGCGTTTTCGACCTCGACGACCTGAAGCGGCGCGCCGCCGCCTGGTCGGGTCTTATCGGGCTGGACCTCGCCAAGGAGGTCACCTCGGGTCAATCCTCGGTCTGGCGCGAGACGCCCTGGGCCTGGAACAAAGGCTTCGGCGAGCAGGACGAGCCGTCGCTGCATGTCGTGGCCATCGACTATGGCGTCAAGCGAAACATCCTGCGCCTGCTCGCGGGCCTCGGCGCCAAGGTCACCGTCGTGCCGGCCAAGACCGGCGCGGAAGAGATCCTAGCCATACAGCCGGACGGCATCTTCCTGTCCAATGGCCCCGGCGATCCGGAAGCGACGGGCGAATATGCCGTGCCGGTCATCCAGAACCTGCTGAAAACCGATCTCCCGGTGTTCGGCATCTGTCTCGGCCACCAGATGCTGGCGCTGGCGCTCGGCGGCAAGACCGAGAAGATGCATCAGGGCCATCACGGCGCCAACCATCCGGTCAAGGACCACACAACCGGCAAGGTCGAGATCGTCTCGATGAACCATGGCTTCGCCGTCGACGCGGACTCGCTGCCCGAAGGCGTCGAGGAAACCCACGTCTCGCTGTTTGACGGCTCGAATTGCGGCATCGCGCTGACTGGCCGGCCGGTGTTCTCGGTCCAGCACCATCCCGAGGCCTCACCCGGCCCGCAGGATTCGCACTATCTCTTCCGCCGCTTCGTCAATCTCATTCGCGAGCGGCGCGGCGAGCCGGCGCTGGCAGAACGTTGACACGCGCTGTGTGTTAGCTATAATATCGCCGAAATAAAAATAAGAGTGGCGATATCCGGTGAAGACTATCATCCTCTCGGCGGCCGCGGCTCGTGATCTCGACAATCTACCCGCTGACGTTCGGAACCAAGTATCCGAGGGCTTGGTAGATTACGCGATAAGCGGTCGAGGAGATGTAAAGCGCTTGGCTGGCAGAGATGGCTACAGGCTGCGGATCGGTCGCTACCGAGTTATATTCGACGAGGATCGCGCTACTATCCTAGCTATCTACATAGGAAAACGCACGACAACAACCTACAGCAGGTCATAACGGGACAAGTGTCATGAATGCCCCGCAAATCATCAAAACCTCAACCGGCGAGGAATTGGTCGTGATCCCCAAGGCGGACTACGAGGCGTTGCTGCATGCTCTCGAAGATGCTGCGGATGTCGCCATCTATGACGAGCGAAAAGCCGACCTCAAAACCGAAAGGACGCTACCGGCGGACGTGACCATGGATGTCTTGCGCGGCTCCAGTCGACTAAAGGCGCTGCGCAACTGGCGAAAGCTCACCCAAGCCGAACTGGCTGCGGCGATCGGTGTCAGCCAGGGTTTCCTATCGGACCTCGAATCCAATCGCCGTAAGCCGTCTGAGCAGACCAGCGCAATGCTGGCGAAGGCGCTCGATATCCCCGGAGAATGGATCGAGCCTTAGTCGTTCTCAGGCCGCGTCGGTCGCCGCTTCCTGCGCGTGCATGCGCTCGACCTCCTTCGGTGTCGGCTTGGCCACCTTCGTCACGAAGACGATCACCGCCAATGTGAGGAAAACCGCGCCGAGCACATAGGGCGCGCCGCCGAACTCAACCGGCGCGCTTGGGCCGGTGAACCAGGAAAAGATCGCCGTATAAAGCAGCGGCGTGATGATCGAGGTGATCGAGAAGATCGAGGTCATCGCGCCCTGCAATTCGCCTTGCGCCGAAGGCGGCACCTTGGCGGCCGCAAGGCTCCTCAATGGCGGGTCGGCGAGCGCTTCCAGGCAGCCGGCGACGATCACCGCGTAGATCATCCAGCCCTGCGTCGCAAACGCGTAGCCGAAGGCGCTGAGCGCGGTGAAGGTAAGGCCGATCGCCGCCGTCCTCCACTCGCCGAGCTTCGGGATGACACGCGGCAGCACCGTCGCCATGACGATCGCGCCGCATAGGCCGAAGGCGCCGAGCGAGAAGCCGATCTGCTGCTCATTCCAGCCATAACGGTAGCTTGAAACGAAGGACCAGACCGCCGGATACATCATGTGGCCGAGCGTCATCAGGAAGAAGACCAGCCCGATCCAGCCAATGCCGGGATAGTTGCGCATCTGGATGAGCGTGCCGACCGGATTGGCGCGTTTCCATTCGAAGCGGCGACGATGCTGCTCGTCCAGTGTCTCCGGCAGCAAGAACATCGCGATGAGGAAGTTCACCAAGGCGAGCCCGGCGGCGAAGTAGAACGGCACGCGCGGCCCGAATGTGCCGAGCAGTCCGCCGAGCACCGGGCCGATGACGAAGCCGACGCCGAAGGCAATGCCGAGCAGGCCGAAATTCTTGGCCCTGTTCTCGTCGTTCGAGATGTCGGCGATGAAGGCCGACGTCGTCGAATAGCTGGCGCCGGAAATGCCGGCGAGCACGCGTCCGATGAATAGCATCGGATAGGACCAGGCGATGGCGCAGATCAGATTGTCGATGGAGAAGGTGAGCACCGAGGCAAGCAGGATCGGCCGCCGCCCGAAACGGTCGCTTAAGCCGCCGATGACAGGCGCGAAGAAGAACTGCATCGCCGCATAGACGAAGAACAGCCAGCCGCCCTCGATAGCCGCCTCGCTGACGCCGGCGCCGGTCAGCTCCTGCAGATAGGCCGGCAGCACCGGCATGATGATGCCGAAGCCGATGACGTCGAGCAGCAGCGTCGTGAAAACGAGCGCAAGGCCCCGCTTGGCGGTCTTGGGGTCGATCATGGTGACAAGCTCCTCGGCCGCCTTGGACGGGAGGCTCTTATAGGCGAGACAGCCGGCCGGAACAATAAGCGAACGACCGCAACTGCCTCATCCTGACATCAGTTCCCGGCAGCCCGCCGCGGTGCCGCAGCCCTGCGTCGCTGTTCAGACCGGATTATTGAATGTATCGCAGTCCGAAAGCTTGCCGCTCTTGTAGCCGCGCGCCAGCCAGGTCTGCCGCTGCGCCGACGTGCCGTGGTTGAAGCTTTCCGGAACCACATAGCCCTGCATTTTTTTCTGCAGCGTGTCGTCGCCGATCTGCTTGGCGGCATTCAGCGCGCTTTCCATGTCGCCCTGCTCCAGAATGCCCTTCTGCGCGGTATAGTGCGCCCAGACACCGGCGAAGCAGTCTGCCTGAAGCTCGACCCGGACCGACATCTGATTGGCCTCGGCCTCGCCCATGCCCTGCCGCATCTGGTTGAATTTCGACATGATGCCGGTGAGGTTCTGCACGTGATGGCCGACCTCATGCGCGATCACGTAGGCGCGGGCGAATTCACCCGAGGCGCCGAACTGCTGGTCGAGCTGCTGGAAGAAGGTCATGTCGAGATAGACCTTGTGATCGCCCGGGCAATAGAACGGTCCCGCCGCCGAAGAGGCAAAGCCGCAAGCCGACCGGATCTGGCTGCTGAACAGCACCAGTTTCGGGTCCTCATAGGTGAGGCCATTGGCCTTGAAGATACCGCTCCATGTGTCCTCGGTCTCGGCGAGCACGGTCGCCACGAACTGTTTCATCTCGTCCGAGGCGGGCGCGCCGCTGTCCGGCGAACTGCTGTCTTCGGTAATCTGGCCGCCGCCGCCCGGCACAAGGCCACCACCTTCACCCAGGATCTGCGATGGATCGAAGCCGAAATACCATCCGGCGAGAACCACCAGAATGACGAAGATGATGCTGCCGCCGCCGCCCGCTCGCCCCCCGATCGGAACGCGGAACTGCCGCGGACCGCCACCGCCGAACCCGCCGCCGCTGTCGCTGCGCTCGTCCTCGATATTGTCGCTCTGACGGCGGCCTCTCCAAAGCATGGCAACTTCCTCGCAATGCAGATGTTCTGGAAGGTCCGGCCTAAGACCGCCCCCTTCAGACAATTATCGCAACGGTCACGCCGAGTCACAGCATTTTTGCTGACCAAAAGACCGCGCGTCCGGCTCCAGATGGGAGGAGAATTCAGAGCTTTTGTTTCGACCGGTTTCGGCCTCGGTCTTTGCGCTCGTCACGAGCCGCCGCCTGTCTCAACCCGTTGGCCGCTTGCTAGCCCTTCGTGGTCCGTGCCTGTTCAACGCCCGTCGCTTCCTCCCTTCCACGCGATCATCGCGCAACGTCAGGAGCAACGTGCGTACCGTTCGGCGGTTCCAGCGACTCGTCGGTCGGGAAGTTTAACGCTGGCGGGGCTCAGCGTGTCGTCATCGCCCTGCGAAATGCATCCAGCGTCTCGGCGCTGACATGGTGCTCGATGCCCTCGGCATCGATCCGTGCCGTCTCGGCGCTGACACCGAGCGAGCGCAGGAAGGCTTCGACAGTCTCGTGACGGATGCGGCTCTCCTGCGCCACCTTGCGACCGGCGTCCGTGAGAAACACCCCGCGATAGGGTTTCCTGGACACCAGCCCATCGGCGCAGAGCCGTGTCAGCATTTTTGCCACGGTGGGTTGCGCGACGCCAAGCCTGGCCGCGATATCGACCTGACGGGCCTCGTTTCCGTCCTCGATCAGATCGGCGATCAGCTCGACATAGTCCTCGACAAGCGCGCTGCGACGCGCTTCGCGGGTCTGTCGGAACCCTTCCGAATGGATTTCGGCATCAGGAAGCGGCTTTTCGCGTCGAACCGGTCTGTTCCTCAGCGCCAATACGCGCTCCTTCATGGCTGAATCGGCTCCGCACTCATAGCACGGAGCGTGGTGCTCTGGCCGTTTATTTGCATTCCAGGGCCGGCGCAACCCGGCGTTTGCTGCTGCACGCGGCGCCTGTCGGCGTGCATCACAAGAGCTTGAACAATGAAGTATAGCCTGTTGCATAATGTTCAGCCTTAGCATACATACTGGCGATCCTCGATACCCTTCCAGCGGACCCCCCCGATGTCAGAAGCAGTGTCCCGCCCCTCGTGGCAATTCGCCCGCTCCGATGAGACTGAGCAGCCCAGTCTGCGCGAGGTCAATGCCTCGATCAGGGTGCCCGACACCGGTCTCTGGTTCCGCCGCATGTTCGCCTTCATGGGTCCCGGCTACATGGTCTCGGTCGGCTATATGGACCCGGGCAACTGGGCGACAGACCTCGCCGGCGGCGCCCAGTTCGGCTACACGCTGCTTTTCATCATCATGCTGTCGAACCTGATGGCGATCCTGTTGCAGGCGCTGGCCGCCCGCCTCGGCATCGCCACCGGCCGCGACCTCGCGCAGGCCTGCCGCGCCTATTATCCGCGTCCGGTAAATTTCCTGCTCTGGATCGCCTGCGAGCTGGCGATCATCGCCTGCGACCTCGCCGAGGTGATCGGCACGGCGATTGCGCTGCAGCTCCTGTTCGGCATCCCGCTGATCGGCGGCGCCGTGCTCACCGCGCTCGACGCCTTCCTTGTGCTGCTGCTCATGAACAGGGGCTTCCGTTATCTCGAGGCGTTCGTCGTCGCGCTCCTGATCATCATCTTTGGCTGCTTCGCCATCCAGATCTTCGTCGCCGCCCCGCCCGCCGGCACAATCCTGCATTCGATGTTCGTGCCGTCGTCCGAGATCGTCACCAACCCGACGATGCTCTACATCGCCATCGGCATCATCGGCGCCACCGTGATGCCGCACAATCTCTACCTGCACTCCTCGATCGTGCAGACCCGCGCCTATGAGCGCACCGATGCGGGCAAGCGCGATGCCATCAAGTGGGCGACTACGGACTCGACCATCGCACTGATCCTGGCGCTGTTCGTCAACGCGTCCATCCTGATCGTCGCGGCAGTGGCCTTCCACGGCACCGGGCACCAGGATGTCGCCGAGATCGGTCAGGCTTTCGAATTGCTGTCGCCGCTGTTGGGCTTGAGCATCGCCTCGATCCTGTTCGCGGTCGCGCTGCTCGCCTCCGGGCTCAACTCGACGGTCACCGCCACGCTTGCCGGCCAGATCGTGATGGAAGGCTTCCTGCGTCTGCGCATTCCGCAATGGGCGCGCCGCCTGCTGACGCGCGGCCTTGCCATCGTCCCCGTCGTGATCGTCACCGCGCTCTACGGCGAAAAGGGCACGGCCCAGCTCCTGGTCTTCAGCCAGGTCATCCTGTCGATGCAGTTGCCCTTCGCCGTTGTGCCGCTGGTGCAGTTCGTCTCGGATAAGAAGAAGATGGGCAGTTTCGTCATCTCGCGCGGCGTCGCCGCACTCGCCTGGGTAGTCGCGGCGATCATCCTGGTGCTCAACTTCAAGCTGCTCTTCGACACTTTTGCCGGCTGAGTTCGAGCCGCGACATCCCGGCCGGCCGCGCTATCTTGTAAAAGCATGACCGTTTCGGACGACGCCCGAAAATTCTACGCCAAACTGATGGCCGCGCATGCGCGCTCCGCCGATCCCCGCATCGAGGAGGCGTTCGCCTCCGTGCCGCGCGAGGCCTTTCTCGGCCCTGGACCTTGGACAGTCTTTGCCGGCGACGGAGCGTTCAAAACCCCGACTGCCGATCCAAGCTACATCTACCAGAACGTGCTGGTGGTGCTCGATGCCGACAAGGGCATCAACAACGGCGAACCGGTTCTGCACGCCATGTGGATCGGCAAGATCGAACCGAAACCCGGCGAAGCCGTCACCCATATCGGCGCCGGCACCGGCTACTATACCGCGCTGCTGGCAAGGCTGGTCGAGCCCGGCGGCAGCGTCACCGCCTTCGAGATCGAAGCGGATCTCGCCGCGCAAGCCAAGGTGAACCTCGCGGCCTATGGCAATGTCGAGGTCGTTGCCGGCGACGCTGTCGCCGGCCCGCTGCCGCCCTCCGACATCATCTATGTCAATGCTGCCGTCATTGCCCCGCCCCCTGCGTGGCTGAGGGCGCTCAGGCCCGGCGGCCGGCTGATCTTCCCCTGGCGGCCGGCGCAGCGTATCGGCCTCGCCGTGCTGGTCACCCGCATGCAGGCGGGTTTCGCCTGCAGGCCCTTCATGGGTTCCTGGTTCATCCCTTGCGTCGGCGCCTCCCTCGCCGGCCCGGAGGCAAGAGTGCCAACTCGCGAACGCGCCAGCCGCACGCGCTCGATCTGGCTGACCGAAGACAAGGCGCCCGATCGCACTGCCACTGCCGTGTTCGGCGATGTCTGGTTCTCGTCCCGCGCCATGCGCGCCGACAGCGAACGATAGAAATCTGCGGGAGCCTGTGTCGGAACGTAGGCTCGTCGCCCGTCCTTAGGCCGAAATCCGGCCGCGACGGCGCGGATCACGAAAAGGAGAAGACAGATGCGCAAGATCATCGCCGCCACATTCGTCAGCCTCGACGGCGTCATGCAGGCTCCGGGCGGCCCGGAAGAAGACCCGGTCGGCGGCTTTCAATTCGGCGGCTGGACCTTCCATTACTTTGACGAGGTGGCGGGGGAGGCAATGGACGAATTGTTCTCCAAGCCCTTCGCCCTGCTGCTCGGCCGCAGAACCTATGACATCTTCGCCGCGTATTGGCCGTATCAGAAAGATTCGATCGCAGATGCCTTCAACCCGGCGACCAAATATGTCGCGACGCATCGGCCGGATAGCCTGACCTGGCAGAACACGCAGCCGCTTGGACCAGACGTCGTTGCCAGGCTCAGGCAGCTCAAGCAGGAAGACGGACCCGATCTGCTCATCCAGGGTTCGGGCAATCTGATCCAGACCCTGCTCGCCAATGGGCTGATCGACGAGATCCGGTTGATGATCTTCCCGCTGTTGCTGGGCAAGGGAAAGCGCCTGTTCGGCGATGACGCGATGCCCGCCGCCTTCAAGCTCATCAAGTCGCAAACCACCAGCACGGGTGTCATCATGGCGACCTATGAACGTGGCGGCGACGTCAAGACCGGATCTTTTGCGACAGAGCAGCCTTCGGAAGCCGAGCTCGAACGGCGCAAGAACTGGAAGTAGCGCCAAGGTTCCTCGCCCCCAAAGCGGGGGCGAGGAACGAAAAGTGTCGCTCACGCTGCCTGGCGATGCCGCGCCAGACCCTCGCGGATATGAGTGGCGAATGCCTCTGCCGTCGGCGTGACCGCATGCTTCGGCAGGTGCAGGTTGACGGAAAAATTCGGCAGCGCCGGTAAGTCGGCGTCGGACAGGATGTCGAGGTCGGCCGGAACCGTCGAGGCGAGCCAGGTGGTCACCGCAAGGTCCGACCGTACCGTTGCGGTCGTTGCGTCGATGTTGCCGTTCTCGAACACGGTGCGCCAATCGAGCCCATGCGTGCCGAGCGCCGCCAGCACCGCCGGACGGAAGGCGCAGGTATCCGCGACCATGGAGATCGGCAAAGGCCGCTTCAGGCGCGCGGAGCCGCCTTTGGCGCCGACCCAGACCAGCCGGTCGACCACCAGGCATTCGCCGGCCGTCGGACCGGCCCGCTCCTCGATGACCGCAAGGTCGATTGTCCCCGCCGCCAGCGCCGCCGCGAGTTCCGGCGAAGAGGCGCAGACCAGCGAAATCTCCACCTGCGGATAGGCTTCGGCGTAGGTTTTCAAAACAGGTTGCAGCAATGTGCCGACAAGGTCGTAGGGCACGCCGATCCGCACCCCGCCGGCGACCGCCTTGCCGCTTATCTCCGCCAGGATCTCGTCATTGAGCCGCAAGAGACGCCGGCCCTTGTCGAGCAGCCGCTCGCCGGAACGCGTCAGTCTCAAGCCGCGGCGGTCGCGCTCGAACAACATCTGGCCAAGGATCTCCTCCAGCCGCTTGATCTGCTGGCTGACGGCGCCCTGGGTCAGGTTGAGGGCGTTGGCCGCGGCCGTCATGCTGGCTTTGTCGGCCGTCGTCACGAAGGTGCGGACAAGTGAGGTGTCGAGATCGCGGAACATCGCTGCATTATAATCACTAATGCAGACCATATCCAACATTGCATTTACTGATAGCGCCGAGCGCCTAACATGCAGGCTCCTTCCACCGTGGAGGCTTGGATGTCCGAAACCATCATCCCCCTTGTCCTGTTCGCGTTGATCTCGACCTCGACGCCCGGCATCGCCACGACGCTGTCGACGGCATCCGGGGCGCAGTTCGGCTTTCGCCGATCGTTGCCGCTGATGGCCGGCAGCGCCGCGGGACTGGCGTCGGTAGCGGCGGCGGGTGCTGCCGGCCTGGCCGGGCTGATCGCCGCCGTCCCCTCGCTCCAGCTTGCGATGAAGATCGCCGGCTCGCTCTATCTGATCTGGCTGGCGATCAGGATCGGCCGCAGCGGCCCGCCCAAGCTCGACGTGAGCATGGCTAGGCCGAACAGCTTCTTCGGCGGCGCCGGCATTCAGTGGATGAATCCCAAGGGTTGGGCAATGGGCCTGGGTGCGGCCGCTTCCTTCGCGGCGCTTGCCGACGGCCCCTTGCAGTTGGCATTGCTGCTCGGCGCCGTGTTCGGCCTTGCCGCGGCCGTCTCGCTGTCGCTCTGGTGCGTAGCCGGCACGCTGCTGGCACGTTTGCTCCGAACCGAGCGGCAATGGCGCGCGCTCAACATCGTGCTTGGCCTGCTGCTGGCCGCCTCCATCCTGCAGATGTGGCGGCCAGCCTGAGGCCGGCAAGTCCTTCAGGTTTGCGAAGTCTATTCCGCCGGCATGGCGACCGGGCGAGTGAGCGCGCGACCCGCGAGCACCACACCCAGCCCGCCGATCGGGAATACCGCCGCGACCAGCCCGAGATCGGCCGGCGCGCCGAAACGCAGCACCGCACCGCCGACCACCGCGCCGAGCGCGACGCCGAAATAGAGCGCCGAGGCGTTGAGCGAGAGCACGATCGGGGCGGCATCGGGCGCTATTTTGATGATCCGGCTCGCCTGGGCCGGCGGGAAGGCCCAGCCGACGATGCCCCACGGCACCATCATGCCCATCAGCGCCGGCCCGGCGATCGAATGCGGCAGGAAGGTCGGGATCAGCGAGAGGGTAACGAGCATCGCTGCGCTCAGCCCCAGCGACCAGCAAACCGTGCGCGCCGCGCCGAAACGGTCCGCCGCCTGACCGCCGGCGATGTTGCCGATGACGGCGCCAACGCCGAATGCGAGCAGCATGCCGGGAAGCGCCAGCGGACTGAGGCCGCCGCCCTCGATCGCCAGAGGCGCGATGAAGGCAAAGACGGTGAAGGCGCCGACCAGCGCCAGCACGGTCGTGACCAGGATCGGCAACACGCCGGGACGGACCGCCGCCGCGAGCCGCGCCTTGAGCGGCAGCCTGGTGCCGACAATGCCGCGCGGCAGCCGCCACCACAGGATCGCCCCGGCAAGCGCGCCGAGGCCGGCAATGGCGAAGAAGGTGCCGCGCCAGCCGGCAATCGCCGCCACCAGCGCGCCGAGCGGCGCGCCGACCGCGACCGCCACCGTGGTGCCGCCGACCACGACCGCGATGGCGCGGGCCCTGTGATGGTCGTCGACCAGCGCCACGGCGGTGCCTTGCGCGGTTGCCGCGAACAGGCCGGACGATAGCGCCATGACGATGCGTGCTAGGAGCAGCAATTCGAATGACGAGCTTAGCGCCGCGACAATATTGCCGATGACGAAGAACACCAGCGTCCACAGGATGACGCGCCGCCGGTCCCACTCGCCGGTCAGCGTCGCCAGGATCGGCGCGCCGATCGCATAGGCGAGCGCGAAAGCGGTGATCAGCGAGCCGGCGAGCGGAACGGAGATGCCGGCATCCGCAGCGATATCGGGAAGAAGGCTGGAGATGACGAAGCCTTCGGTCGAGATCGCAAACGATCCGAGCGCAAGCCAGAAGATCCGCTTGTCCATTGGATATGTCCTTTGTTCAAAAGTTATTGAACAATTGGACCTGAAGGGCCATGATGTCAACGGCGCTTGGGCAAATTAGCCGAACCCTCCTGACAGCCCTGTGTCAGGACGCGTAGAAACCGGGAAGCTGTGTAACCAAGCAAGAAGAGGAGACGCGTTGAAGTCGGTGCCGTTTGCGCTTAATTCTCAGCGATGACCTTGCCTCATCCGACCGCCGATCAGATCAGCCTGCCGATCGTGCTTGCCGTGCTTGGCGACCCGACCCGGCTGGCCATCGTGCGCTTTCTCGCCAGCAAGGAAGGCGTGCCGATGAACTGCGGCAAGTTCCTCGACCTCGCCTCCAAGACCAATCTCAGCTACCACCTCGCCAAGCTGCGCGAGGCGGGCGTCACGCGCACCGAAGCGGTCGGCACCAGCCGGCTGATCACCCTGCGCCGCGACGACCTCGACAGGCGCTTTCCCGGCCTGCTCGACAGCGTGATCGCGGCCGCCGGCGAGGACAAGGCGCTTCCAGCGGTCGGCACCGCCGATTCGGAGATCGACGCCTGATGCGCATTGCCGTTCTGGCCGATATCCATGGCAACGTGCTGGCCCTCCAGCCTGCCGGATCGCGTTGTGCGGCAATAGCCATCGCAGCGAGCTCATCCGCATTCCCGCCGGCGCATGTCTCCGAGCAGGACAGCCGGCATGCGCGCTACGGCATCGTCGAGATGGATGCCTCCCGGCCGCTGCGACCGCTTCGAGGCGATCGCCGTGGATTATGACCATTAAGCTGCCGCAAAGCAGGCCGAAGCAGCGGGACGGCCGGAATGGGCGCACGCGCCGCGGACCGGATTCACAAGGATTGAGCGAAGCTCATATGCAGGGTTGAACGAAGTTCATATCTGATTGAGCGGAAACGCCAGGACTGCAGTGCATTAAGGATGAAGCGCAAAGTCACGCTCCGATCGACATTGCTGATCGCCGCACCTTTGCTGCTGGCCGCCGTGCCGGCTTTGGCCCAGGACGCGCCAGCCACGATCATTTCGATCATCGGCGGCCTCGCCCCGGACGATCTCCTCAACATCCGCACCACCGCCTCCCCGGATGGAAAGATCGCGGCGCGCCTGCCCAACGGCGCAGCCGTGAAGAACTACGGCTGCAAAACCGTCAAAAACTATCCCTGGTGCAAGGTCGAGGACACGCAGGACGCGCACATCACTGGATGGGCGCCGGCCCGCTATCTCAGCCCGAACAACCCGGCCCCGGCGCCCGAGGATGCAGCCGTGCCGGCAACTGACGCCGGCCCGCCACAGGAAGCGAACGCGCCCGAGCCCTCTGAAGAACCGCAGCCGGACATCGCCGCGCGCCTGGGCCGCAGCGAGCCGGCCGCTCCGCCATCCGCGGCCGATATCAGCGCGATCGCCATGCAGGACGCTTACACCCTCGCCTTCGCCGCCTCGGCAATCACGGAGTCCGACACCCCTGCCCCAGACGCCGCCGGCGGCATCCCCTGCGCGCGCCGGATCGGCCAGCCGATGACCCGCTGCCAGATCAGCGTCGCACATGAGGCCGGCGACAGCGTCGTGACCGTGACCTGGCCGGACGGCGGCACGCGCATCATCCACTTCCATGACGGCAAGCCGGCCGGCTCGGACTCCTCCGACGAATTCCGCTTCACCCGCGAAGGCAGCTTGAACATGATCCGCATCGGCGTTTCGGAGCGCTTTGAGATCACGGATCAGCTGGCCCTGGGGAATTGACAGGCTGAAGACGCCGGCGGGACAGCGCCCCCCCTCTGTCCTGCCGGACATCTCCCCCACTTGGGGGGACATCGGCTGTTTTGGCGCCTCGCTTTTTCTTCACCGTCGAAAATTGGCGAAAGCAGTCGTGACGTCCAATCTCCCCCCTCGAGGGGGGAGATGCCCGGCAGGGCAGAGGGGGGCGCGAAGGAATGAGACGCCTGGTTTGTTCCGTCACGCCAACCCGCAAACCCTCATTTTCGGGGTTACATCCGCCAAAACTCTTCCCTATAAGGCCCTCCTAGCCTGATACCAGAATCGCAAGCACAACCGGCCGGGTCCTCCCCGCCCGGTTTTTCGTGCAAGCCGCTCGCCGAACGGAATCCATAGACCATGCCAAGACGCACCGACATCAAGTCGATCCTGATCATCGGGGCCGGCCCCATCGTCATCGGCCAGGCATGCGAGTTCGACTATTCCGGGACCCAGGCCTGCAAGGCGCTGAAGGAAGAGGGTTTCCGCGTCATCCTGGTCAACTCCAACCCGGCCACGATCATGACCGATCCGGAGCTGGCCGACGCCACCTATATCGAACCGATCACGCCCGAAGTGGTGGCGAAGATCATCGCCAAGGAGCGCCCCGACGCGCTGCTGCCCACCATGGGCGGCCAGACCGCGCTCAACACCGCGCTGTCGCTGCGCCGCATGGGTGTGCTCGACCGCTACAATGTCGAGATGATCGGCGCGGATGCGCATGCCATCGACAAGGCCGAGGACCGCGCGCTGTTCCGCCAGGCGATGAGCAAGATCGGCCTGGAGACGCCGCGCTCGATGCTGGCCAATGCCACCGAGGTCAAGGACGCCGACCGCAAGATCCACGAGGCCGAGCGCGCCGCGCTCAAAGCCGAGAACCCCGAAAACCTCGATGCCGCGCTCGACGCGCTGGAGACGCGCTGGAACCTCGGCGAAGGCGACCGCAAGCAGCGCTATATCAGCCACGCCATGGCGATCGCGGCGCAAGCGCTCGACCATGTCGGCCTGCCGGCGATCATCCGCCCCTCCTTCACCATGGGCGGCACCGGCGGCGGCATCGCCTACAACCGCGCCGAATTCTACGACATCGTCCAGTCCGGCCTCGACGCCTCGCCGACCACCGAGGTGCTGATCGAGGAAAGCGTGCTCGGCTGGAAGGAGTACGAGATGGAAGTGGTCCGCGACAAGGCGGACAACTGCATCATCATCTGCTCGATCGAGAACCTCGACCCGATGGGCGTGCACACCGGCGATTCCATCACCGTCGCGCCGGCGCTGACCTTGACCGACAAAGAGTATCAGATGATGCGCAACGCCTCGATCGCGGTGCTGCGCGAGATCGGCGTCGAGACGGGCGGCTCCAATGTGCAGTTCGCCGTCAACCCGGCCGATGGCCGCCTGGTGGTGATCGAGATGAACCCGCGCGTCTCGCGCTCGTCCGCGCTCGCCTCGAAGGCGACCGGCTTCCCGATTGCCAAGGTCGCGGCAAAGCTTGCCGTCGGCTACACGCTGGACGAGCTGGAGAACGACATCACCGGCGGCGCGACGCCGGCCTCGTTCGAGCCGTCGATCGACTATGTGGTGACCAAGATCCCGCGCTTTGCCTTCGAGAAATTCCCCGGCGCCGAGCCGGTGCTGACCACCGCCATGAAGTCGGTGGGTGAGGTGATGGCCATCGGTCGCAGCTTCCAGGAATCGCTGCAGAAGGCCCTGCGCGGACTGGAAACCGGCCTCACCGGCCTCGACGAGATCGAGATCCCCGGCCTTGGCTCGGCAGACCACGTCGACGACCGCAATGCCATCCGCGCCGCGCTCGGCACGCCGACCCCCGACCGGCTGCGCATGGTGGCGCAGGCGATCCGCATGGGTACCTCGCTCGAAGACGTGCACGCCATGTGCAAGATCGACCCGTGGTTCCTCGAGCAGATCGCCGGCATCATCGCCATGGAAGAGCGCATCCGCGAGCACGGCCTGCCGCAGGACGCGCCGAACCTGCGCATGCTGAAGGCGATGGGCTTTTCCGACGCACGCCTCGCGTCGCTGACCAGAACCGACGCCGAAGTCATTCAGAAGACCAGGCAAAAGCTCGGCGTTCATCCGGTCTATAAACGCATCGACACCTGCGCCGCCGAGTTCGCCTCGCCGACCGCCTATATGTACTCGACCTATGAGACGCCCTTCGCCGGCGAGCTCGCCAATGAGGCGCGTGTGTCGTCGCGCAAGAAGGTCGTCATCCTCGGCGGCGGCCCGAACCGCATCGGCCAGGGCATCGAGTTCGACTATTGCTGCTGCCATGCCGCCTTTGCGCTGCGCGATGCCGGCTTCGAGGCGATCATGGTCAACTGCAACCCGGAGACCGTGTCGACCGACTACGACACGTCCGACCGGCTCTATTTCGATCCGCTGACGCCGGAGGACGTGCTGGAGATCCTGCGCGCCGAGCAGGCCTCCGGGGAACTGGTCGGCGTCATCGTCCAATTCGGCGGCCAGACACCGCTGAAGCTGGCCGACGCGCTGGAGAAGGCCGGCATCCCGATCCTCGGCACTTCGCCCGACATGATCGACCTTGCCGAAGATCGCGACCGCTTCCAGAAGCTGTTGCACAAGCTCGGGCTCACCCAGCCGAAGAACGGCATTGCCTATTCGGTCGAGCAGGCGCGCCTCGTCGCTGCCGAGCTCGGCTTTCCGCTGGTGGTGCGCCCGTCCTATGTGCTCGGCGGCCGCGCCATGCAGATCATCTACAACGAAGGCATGCTGCAGACCTATCTGCTCGACACCGTGCCCGGCCTGGTGCCGGAGGACATCAAGCAGAAATACCCGGCCGACAAGACCGGCCAGATCAACACGCTGCTCGGCAAGAACCCGCTTTTGTTCGACACCTATCTCACCGGCGCCACCGAGGTCGATGTCGACTGCCTCTGCGACGGCAAGGAAACCTTCGTCTCCGGCATCCTGGAGCACATCGAGGAGGCCGGCATCCATTCGGGCGACTCGGCCTGCTCGTTGCCGGTATATTCGCTGCAGCCGGAACTCGTCGACGAGCTGGAACGCCAGACCGCCGCACTTGCCCGGGCGCTCAATGTCGGCGGCCTGATGAACGTGCAATACGCCATCAAGGACGGCACGGTCTATGTGCTTGAGGTCAACCCCCGCGCCTCGCGCACCGTGCCCTTCGTCGCCAAGACCATCGGCCGTCCCATTGCGAAAATCGCCGCCCGCATCATGGCCGGCGAGACGCTGGAAAACGCCTTCGCGCATTACGGCGCCATGCCTGACGCGCGAAATCCCGGCCATATCGCGGTCAAGGAAGCCGTCTTCCCCTTCGCCCGCTTCCCCGGCGTCGACATATTGCTCGGGCCGGAAATGCGCTCGACCGGCGAGGTCATGGGCCTCGACCGCGACTTTGCGCTGGCCTTCGCCAAGAGCCAGCTAGGGGCGGGTGTTGATCTCCCCCGCGCGGGCACGCTGTTCGTCTCGGTGCGCGACGAAGACAAGAAGGGGATTCTGCCCGCCGTAAAACGCCTCGCCGAGCAGGGCTTCAAGGTGCTTGCCACTTCCGGCACCGCCCGCTTCCTCGCCGAGAACGGCGTGGTCGCGGAAAAGATCAACAAGGTGCTCGAAGGCCGCCCCCACATCGAAGACGCCATCCGCAACCGTCAGGTCCAGATCGTCTTCAACACCACCGACGGTCAGAAGGCAGTGTCGGATTCGAAGTCGCTGCGGCGGGCGACACTGATGCAGAAGGTGCCTTACTACACGACGCTGTCGGGCGCTGTGGCCGTGGCCGAGGCGATCGCGGCGCTGCGCGCGGGAAACCTCGAGGTTCGGCCGCTGCAGGAGTATTTTGGGTAAGGGCAACTTTGGCAGGGTAAGGAACATCACCAATTTAAAGGCATGATGTTTAGGTAATCTGCTTTCACAGAGGCGCAGTTTAGTTCGCGGCGAGCGCATCCACAGAGCCAGCTTGCGGGAATTCTCCAAGATATTGGAGCGATGCCGCCGCCGTTGCGCTCTACGGCGCCCCCTCTGTCCTGCCGGACATCTCCCCCACAAGTGGGGAGATCACCCGTCATCGCGGCTTTCGCCAATCGCCAACGGTGCAGGATCGGCGAGGCGGCGAAGCTGCCAATTTCCCCCCAAGTGGGGGAGATGTCCGGCAGGACAGAGGGGGGCGCCGTAGAGCGCGACTTCGTGCCCGTTCATCTCAGCGCATTTTGGTACCGGCACCGATTAGCAACTCCGGAACCCCGCTTCCCCGCATTCTGCCCGTAGGCTAAAAATCTGCGATGGGTGACATCTCCGAAGACGAAATCGACCTGTGCTGCCCGCAGGTGGTCGCCGACAACGCCGCCAAGGGGCTGCGCCTGCGCAAGCAGTTCGGCCGCGGCGGCACCGAGATCGGCGTCGCGAGGGCCACGGAGTTGAAGAACCGCAAGAACCTTTCACCCTCGACCATCCGCCGCATGGTCAGCTATTTCGCCCGCCATGAGGTCGACAAGCGCGGCAAGAACTACGGCAACGAGGAAAATCCCTCTGCCGGCTACATCGCCTGGCTGCTGTGGGGCGGCGACGAAGGCCGCGCCTGGGCGCTGGAGATGAAGAAGAAGGTCGGCAACGCGCCGGACATCGGAGCAGCAGCCGGCTCTTCCTGGGTTTGCTTCACAGAAACCCTATGAACCGGCCGGCGAAAAGCACGCAGGTCCACAGGCCGAGCGAAATCACGGCCAGGACAGCCGCAATGCCCCCGGCCGACTCGGCCACGCCGCTCGTGCGCGTCAAGCGCGTGAAGGCAAGGAAATTGGCCCCCGCCAGCAGGATCAGCGTCATCTTGGCAAGGAAGACCGGCATCGCCGCATAGGTGCCCGCCTTTACCGAAAACAGCACCGCCCCGGTGATGATCGCCCCGCCAAACGCCCCAAGGGCTACGCGGCGCAGCAGCGCGACGAACGGCGCGTGGGGCAGCGAGCGGAAGGCGCCGAGGACGCTGAAATCCATGAGGCCGACGCTGGTGAGCAGCGCGCCGACCGCCATGATGTGCAGCGCATTGACGATCGGATAGGCGATGAAGGAGGCTTTCAGCCCGCGCACCAAGGCAAGCTGCTCGATGCCGGCCAGAAACTCCGCCATCTAGGCCGGCGGCAGGCGGTCGGGATAGACGTCGTAGCGCTTGCCGCCGACGATGATGCGCACCGCCTTCATGCGCTTTTCCGCCTCCTCGCGCGAGCGATGGCCGATCGCGGTTACCGCGTCGCCGACCTTGGCGACCTCCTCGGTGAAGCCGGCGGCGATGGTGCGGCCCGGCGGCGCCATCTCCACCCGCCACACCTCGCCCTGCGCATCGACGTCCAGCGTCGCATGCGGATTGCCGATATAGATCGCCGCGATCTTGCCCTTGAGCTCGAAGAACTCGTCCTGCGTCCACGACCAGCCGTGATGGGCATAGGCGGCAGTGCCAAACATCAACGCCGCCGCCAGCACGACGCCCTGCATATGGTTCAACGGCAACTGCATCGCCCGTCTCCTCCACTCCTCCCGCCAGGGGTCGAAACGAAACTAGGCTACGGCCCGGCCAGGTCAAATCACATCGGAGCTTCGACCCGGCATGACACGAATTTCGGGTCTGCGGCGTCCACAGCACGATCAGGCCTTGCTACAGGCCTTCATGCTCCCCATTTTCGCTTCTCCTGGCCGCTCTTCTCATGCATCGAAGGCGGTCGAACTCACGTCTGAGCGAGGCAAACCATGAGCAGCATGAGGGATCGTCAGGAAGGCTTCGAAAAGAAATTCGCAATGGACGAGGAGACGAAGTTCAAGGCCGTGGCGCGCCGGAACAAGTTGCTTGGCCTGTGGGCCGCCGAAAAGCTCGGCAAATCCGGCGTGGATGCCGACGCCTATGCGAAAGAGGTGGTGCGCGCGGATTTCGAGGAAGCGGGCGACAACGACGTATTCCGCAAGGTCCGCGCCGACTTCGACGCGGCGGGCGTCGTCCAGTCGGATGCCCAGATTCGCCAGGCCATGGACGAGTTGCTGGCAACGGCGGTCGAGCAGATCAAGGCGAGCTGAGGATCCGCTGCGGGGGCAGAAACCACCCTCACTCGTGCTGCGCCACCGCCAGTTCCTTCACATGCTTCTCGTGCATTTTCAGCACCGGCAGAGTCTTCTTGGCGAATTCCTTCAGCGCCGGGTCGTCGCCGGAATTGGCATAGGTGCTGAACAGCGCGACCGCGTCCCTGTGCGCATCCATCAGCATCTTGATATACTTCCGGTCGAACTCCGTGCCGCTCGCCTGCTTGAGCTCGCCTAGCATCTGCTGTTCCTTAGGCCCCAGGGCGGGGCCGGCAGGCTTGATAGAAGCCGTCGTCTGGCCCTGGCTCATCGCCGCCTTGAAATCCTCCCCGGCCTTGGTGTGGTCCCTGACCATCTCGTCGGCAAAAGCCTTGAGTTCGTCCGACTGCGACTTCTCCTCGGCCAGCCTGCTCGCCTGGATTTCGAACTCATTGGCATTGGGTACGGTGGTGACGAAAGTCTGCGTGTCGACCTTATTGTCTGCCGCCATTGGCGCGACATCGTTGCTGTCGCTCGACTGAGCAAGAGTGGCCGGCGCGCCGGCAAGGAGCGCCATGGCGGCCGCGGTCAGAAGCGTTTTCATCTGGAATCTCCGATCAGCCCCTTGCACTTCCAACGCGAAATGGCGCTGCCGGTTGCGTTGAGGGCCGTGAAGAAGGCTGTGTTTAGATTCAGGGTCAGGCCGAGCCGAGGATGGTGGTTCCGAGGACCGGAGCGTGCTTGAAGTACGTGAACACCGGAAGCGCAGGACACCGCCATGTGCAGCCCGGCATCACCTGAACATCAGCAAGGCCTACCCCTTCACGCCGCCGGCGGTGAGGCCGGAAACGATCTTGCGCTGGAAGATCAGCACCAGCACCACCAGCGGCACCGTGACGATCACCGAAGCGGCCATGATGTTGCCCCAGGGGATCTCGAATTGCGAGTTGCCGGAAAGCAGCGCGATCGCCACCGGCACCGTGCGCTGCGCGTTGTTGGAGGTGAAGGTCAGCGCAAACAGGAACTCGTTCCATGCGCCGATGAAGGCGAGCAGCCCTGTCGTCGCCAATGCTGGCCACATCAGCGGCAGGAAGACGCGAGTGACGATGATCCATGGCGTCGCGCCGTCGAGGATCGCCGCTTCCTCGATTTCGACCGGCAGGTCGCGCACGAAGGCGGTGAGCACCCAGACCGTGAACGGCAGCGTGAAGATCATGTAGGAGAAGATCAGTGCGATGAGCGAATTGTAGAGGCCAAAGGCCCGGATGATCTCGAACAGGCCGGCCAGCACCGCGACCTGCGGAAACATCGACACCGACAGTATGGCAAGCATCAGTGCCGAACGGCCGCGGAACCGGACGCGTGCAAGCGCATAGGCGGAGGTCACGCCGAGCAGCAGCGAGATGAGCACGACCGCGCCCGAGACGACCAAGGAATTCAAGAGATTGCGCAGGAAAGGACCTTCGACCAGCACGTTCCTGTAGTTGGCGAGGCTTAACGCCTGCGGCCAAAGGCTCGCCTCGAACAACTCGGTGCCGGATTTCAGGCTGGTGACGACGGCGTAATAGAGCGGAAACACCGCGACGAAGACGATTGCCCCCACCAGCAGGAAGAAGCCTAAACGCTTCAACATCGCCATCTCAGCGGCCTCCTTCCAGCTCTATCCGGCCAATGCGGATGTAGGAAATGGTGAGCAGCGCGACGATCAGGAAAAGCAGCGTCGAGGCGGCCGAGCCATAGGCGAACTTGTCGAACTCGAACAGGTTCTCGCGCACGAACACCGACATCGATTTGGTGTGCACATTGTTGGGCGTCAGCACGTAGATCAGGTCGAAGATGCGCAGCGCGTCGAGCGCGCGGAAGATCACCGCAACCATGACCGCCGGGCGGATGAGCGGCAAGGTCACCTTCCAGAAGATCTGCCACGGATTGGCGCCGTCGAGCCTGGCGACCTCGATAACATCGCGCGGCAGCATCTGCAGCGCGGCGAGGAAAAGCAGCGCCATGAACGGTGTCGTCTTCCAAATGTCGACGATCAGCACCGCGATCATCGCCGTGTCGGTGCTCGCGGTCCAGGCGATTTTGGCGTCGATCAGGCCAAGGTTGAGCAGCACCGCATTGATGATGCCGAACTGGTCGTTGAGCATCCACTGCCACATCTTGGCCGAGACGATGGTCGGGATCGCCCAGGGAATGAGGATCGCCGCCCTGACGAAGCCGCGGCCTCTGAAGTCGGCGTTGAGAACGAGCGCCACGATCATGCCGAGGACCGTTTCGCAGCTCACCGACACCACGGCAAACAGCAGCGTGTTCCACACGGCGCGCCACCAGACCGGATCGGCGAGCAGCCCGTCATAGAGCACGCGGCCGCTCGGCATGCTGAGCATCGAGAAATAATTGTCGAAGCCGACCCATTGACGGGCGTCGAGATCGGCCAATGAGGCGTCGGTGAAGCTGTAGTAGAAGGTGCGCAGGAGCGGCCAGCCGGCGACGGCGGCAAGGACCAGAAGCATCGGCGCCAGAAACAGCCAGGCCGAGCGCACGCGTTGCCGCATCAGGCGCGAGCGGCTCACAGGCATCGCCCTCACCAGCCCTTGCCCTTCAGCCTGGTCAGCCTGGCTTCGAGATCGGCCAGATTGTCGGCGGCGCTGCCGTCGCCCGACATGGTGTTGTGGACGGCCGTCCAGAATTGGCTCGAGGCTTCGTTGTACTTGATTTTGGCGACCGCCGAAGGGCGCGGCGCCGCGTTGAGGAATATCTGCTTCCAGCGCGGGACGATCGGCTGTTCCCTGGCGATATCGGGATCGTCATAGAGCGCTTTGATGGTGGGCAGGTTGGACGTCCTCAGCGTCCGATACTTCTGCATCTCGGGCGAGGCGATGAACTTCACCAGATCGATCGCCGCGTCCTGGTGCTTGGAATATTTGGAAACCGCGAGATTCCAGCCGCCGAGCGTTGCCGTCGGCCGGGCGCCCTCGCCGGTTCCTGCCGGCAGCGGCGCCACATCGAACTTGCCCTTGATCGGTGAGGTCTCGCTGTTGCCGAGCGCATAGGCATAGGGCCAGTTGCGCATGAAGACGGCATTGCCGGTCTGCCAGACGCCGCGCGATTCCTCTTCCTGGTAGGCGAGCACGCCCGGCGGCGCAATGGTGCCGATCCAGCCCTTGACCATGTCGAGCGCGGCCGCGGCTTGTCGATTGTTGATGGAGACCGTGCCGTTGGGCTCGATGATCTGGCCGCCGCCATTCGACATCACCCATTCGAGCGCATCGCAGGTCAGCCCCTCATAGGCGTTGCCCTGGAAGACGAAACCCCACAGGTCCTTGTTGCCGGCGGTGCGCTCCTTGTCCATGACGAGCTTGGCGGTGTCGGCCAGTTCCTGCCAGGTGGTCGGCACCTTGCCGCCATATTTGTCGAGCAGATCCTTGCGGTAATAGAGTGCCGGCGCGTCGGTGAAGATCGGCAGCGCCACCAGCTTTCCGTTCACGGTCTGCGACTGGATGATCGACGGGAAGTGCTCGGCCACGATATCCCTGGTCGCCGCGGTGAGATCGACGAGTTGGCTGGCAAGCTGCGGCGCCCAGATCACGTCGGTCTGGTAGACGTCGATGTCGCTGTTTCCCGCCGCGAGCCACAATCTGAACTGACCGAACTGGTCGGTGCCCGACGGCGGGATCACCACGACGTCGACCTTGTTGCCGCTCTGCTTCTGGTAGCGGTCGAGTATCTCGCGCAAGACCTTGATGCCGTTGCCCGTGTCGCCCGACACGATCGACAGCTCGACCCCGCGAGCCGGCGCCACCGCGAGCATCACGCCGACGGCAAGTGCAAGGAATGCGCGGTAAAATTTCATGCTGGTGGGCCTCGCCTCGGAACCGTCCACGCGGACCTTGCCGCGTCGGCTGATGATGACCCTCCGCCCGCATTGAATGCGGAGCGACGCTTCGGGGTTCCCGACATGGCCATCGGGGACGGGTCCGGGAGCGGACTGACCCCAGTCACTCAGTTTAGGGAGATCTCGCGATTGGCCGCAGGCCCAAAGCGGGCGGGCTCCGAAACCCGCCGCCCCGGAGCCCGCCTTGGAGTGGCTGACGCATGCCGGCACAGCCTCTCCGACGCCTTGCCAGCGTCGATCCGCCGATCGGCCGCCCTGCACCACGACGCATTAGCATGTCCTAACGTCAGCTTGTGTGAAGCGGTTCACAATGCGCCCTGCATTCGGTTGTGTCGCTGAAGGCAAATGCTGCGAAGCGCCTAGCCTTCCCAGGCCACCGGAACCATGCCCAGCCGCTCGTAAAGCCTGAAGGCTGCGGGGTTCTTCACCGTGTTGGTCTTGAGGTCGACATGGGCGGCACCTTTGTCGCGGAAAGTCAGGAACACGTGCCGCATCAGCGCCTCGCCGATGCCGTGCCTTCGCGAGTCCGGATGAACGGCGAGATCCTTGACGAAGCCCGACGCCCAGCAAAGCGCGGCGCCCGCCAGCAGCCCCTTGCCGTCGATGACCAGGAAACAGAGGTCCGGATCGAACTCGGTATCGCCAGAGATGCGCTGCCACCATTCGTCGAACGGACCTTCGGCGCCGTCGTCGAATGCCTCTTCCAGCAGTGCGTGCAGGGCCTGCGCATCCCTGTGCTCGAACGGGCGCATAACGAAGCCTTCCGGCCAATGCGGCGCGGTCAGCGCATCGTCGAGAAGCTTGCGAAGGCGGACATCGTTGAGGGCCGGCGGCCGGCGGTTGTCAGTGTCACGCATGCAACTGCCCCAAAGACCGATGGGACGCGCCTCGTTGCCGGCGCTCAGGCGCCCGGCTGCAGGCGGCGCCGGTCGACGCCGAGACCCGTTTGATCGAGCAGGCCCTTGCGCTTGGCGTCGTAATAATAGCCTGTCTGATAGAGCTGGTCGGCCCGCTTGGCATTGCCGCCCGAGACCAGCCAGGCGCCGCGCAGGTATTTGACAGCGTATTTGAGATTGGTCTCGGCGTCGAACAGGCCGGCTGCCGGCCCGTCATAGCCCATGCCGCGTGCGGTCGCGTGCTTGATCTGCATCAGCCCCCAATGCCCGTGATTATAGGCCTTCGGATTGAAGGTGCTCTCGCGGTTGACGACATGGCGCACCAGATCGACCGGCACTTCGTAGATCGCCGAATATTTCTCGATCAGCCGCTCGATCTCGGCGCGCGGACCTGTGGCATGCTGTTCGGGCTGGCCCGGTTGGGCAAGCAGCGCCGGGTTCTGCGGCATCACATAGGCGACCTGCTGCACGCCCGGCATGGGAGCCACCTTCGCTGATTGGCCGGTGACCGGCATGGCAACAGCGGCGCTCTTGTAGGCGGCGGCCTGCTTGAGCGCACCGGGGCCGGTCGGCGATGCGCCGGCCAGCAGCACCGGCGGCGGCGGAAACTGCCCGGCGACGGGTGTCGAGCCGGCGAACGCGGCAGGTTGCGCCGGCGGCGGAAGGGCGGCGCCGGGCTGCGCGGGCGGCGGCAACGGCGCGCCAGCCGTCGTCGCGCCAGGCGCCGTCGCCCCAGGTGCCGTCGCCAGGGCCACAGCATCGCCGGTCAGCGCCGCCGTTTGCACCTGAGCGAGGCCGGAAGGCTCCGGCAGCACAGCAACGGTTTCGGGCAGCGCGATGGTCGGTGTGTCGTCCTCGGCGGCCGGCGTCGATGCCGCCGCAAGCGCCGGCGAGGGTTTCATCTGTGAGGTCGAGGTACAGCCGCTGAGGCCGGCAGCGGCAACGAGCACGCCGATCGCGGTGAGGATGATTTTCGCTGCCAAGCCCTGCAGGTCCGATTGTCGGTTGTTGAAGAGTCCTTACACCAGCGATTCCAGCCGGGCAATCAGGGCCAGTGTGCAGCTTTCGGGTGGCGAGACTCGAAGCAAACTGCGATATTGTTCCCCATCTGTACTGGAGATGTACCCGTTTTTCGCAGTTTGCGGAAAGGAGCGCACCATGGAAAAGGCATTGCCAATCACGGCCGGCCACGCAGTGTTAGAAACAGTGATCGGCTTCATGGGCGTCGCCTGGAGCGAAAAGGGCCTGATCCGGCTCTGCCTGCCCGAGCGTAGCCGCGAAGCGGTCGAGCGCCGCCTGTTTCGCCATGCCGGAGTCTCCACCTCCACCGAACAGCCGCAATGGGTGGTCGAACTGATCGCCTCGATCAAGGCCTATGCGGCCGGGGAGGATGTCGATTTCTCCGGCGTGCCGGTCGATCTCGACGGCGTCGACGATTTCCGCCTCGCCATCTATGACGCTGCGCGCAAGCTCGGCTTCGGCGAGACCACCACCTATGGCGAACTGGCCAAGCGGGCCGGCCATGCCGGGCTTGCCCGCGAAACCGGTGCAGCCCTCGGCGCCAATCCGGTGCCGCTGGTCATTCCCTGCCACCGCATCCTTGCCGCGGGGGGCAAGATCGGCGGCTTCTCGGCTACTGGCGGCTCCGCCACCAAGGAGAAGATGCTGGCCATGGAAGGCGTGCGGGTCGGTCCGCCGCCGGCCGCTCAGGCATCATTCGCGTTCTGACACAGCTTGCCGAAAGGACTCTAATGGCGTGGGAAGATCCGCCGTCGGAAATGCCGGTCGAAGTCCGGCCGTTTGCAGATATAGACGGGGCAGGATTTAGTATCGGCGCTCGGCACATAGGCCCGCGCTCTCACCTCGCCCATGTTGCAGAAGCGCTCGTCCCGCACATAGCGGTCATAAAGCGGCAGACCCGGCACGCGCGTCGACTGATAGCGCAGGATGACCGCGCCCTGCCTGGCGATCGTCGCCCGCACGCGGTCGCAGCTCATGCGCGTCGGGTCGTAGCGCGAGACGGCCTGCGCCTCGGCGGCCACCAACATCAGGCAGGCGGCAAGCAGAATTTTCCTCATGATCTTCTCCCGCAACAGCAAGCGTATCTTCCCTCCACAACGCATCCCCGGCTGCAAACCTTCCAAGCGCAGTGGGCTCCGTTGGACGCTATCGCGGCACATGCCGGTAACGCCATCTTGTTTTCGTTCGCGAACCATACTATATCCGGCGCATTGAATTTGGCCGATCGATCGGGCCGCGATCTTCGCGTTTGCTGACGTCTATCTCCAAAATTTCGATACCACCGGCCGGGCTTTGGTCCGGTCAAACGAAGCAAATGTGAAGGACTCTACATGGCAACTGGTACGGTTAAGTGGTTCAACGCCACCAAGGGCTACGGCTTCATCCAGCCCGACAATGGCGGCGCGGACGTTTTCGTCCACATCTCCGCCGTCGAGCGCGCTGGCATGACCACCCTCGTTGAAGGCCAGAAGATCAGCTTCGAGATCGAGCAGGACCGCCGCACCGGCAAGTCCGCTGCTGGGTCTCTGAGCAAGGCAGCCTGATTTGGCGCTGGCATTTTGCAGCCGGGCGTGATCGCCTGGCATTGCACAATGCGCCTAGTTAGCGACGCGCACCGGGCGAGAGCCTGGAGCGGGCGGCAAGTCACGGATGTACTGACGGTCGTGCGATAAGCGCGCCGGAGCGAAAGGACCCGACAAGCTGGAACAGCAGATAGCTGCCGGCCCGGCCCAACGCTCCCGATCAGGCTACCGGCATAGGAAGGCGGGCATTGTCCCGCCTTTTTTGTTGCTTAGATTTGGAAACGGCGTGGGGAAGAACTAGATTGGCCCAACCCACTCGATCGGCACGTGCCTCTTGTCCGTCTCGACCCGCTTCAGCCACTCCACCACGGCCGGATAGGCGTCGAGCTGGAAACCGCCCATCTCGGCGGTGTGAGTGTAGGCATAGAGCGCAATGTCGGCGACGCTGTAGATGCCGCCGGCGAAAAAGGCGTTCTGCTCCAGATGTTTGTTCATCACGCCGAGCGCCTTGTTGCCGCGCTCCAAGGTCAGCGCCAACCGTTCCGGCGTCGCATCCTTAGCCCTCTCGGGAAATGTGAGCAGCGCCTTGCGCACCGCGATATAGGGCTCGTGGCTGTACTGCTCGAAGAACAGCCACTGATAGGCCAGCGCCCGCTCATATCTGTCGGCCGGCAGGAAGCGCGTGCCTTCGGCGAGATAGAGCAGAATGGCGTTGGATTCAGCGATGCGTCGGCCGTCGTCGAGCTCGAGCAGCGGCACCATCGCGTTGGGGTTCTTGGCGACATAGTCGGCCTTGCGCGTCTCGCCGGTGTGCGAGCTCACTTCGATGCGGGTGAAGGGAATGCCGAGCTTTGCCATCAACAGACGCGGCTTGTAGCAATTGCCGCTGTCGATCATGTCATAAAGGATCATGGCCCTCTCCGCGCGCGACGAACGATCGGCAGCCTCTAACTCGCCTGTGCGGAGTTCATCCAGTGATTTGTTTTTGAGTGAAAGCATCAGCGGCGCTGATGCAAAGGCACTACCTTGTTGTCCATGCCGAGCAGCGCATCGATCGCCAGCGGCTCTTCGTTGAAGATGGTGCCGGCGAGCGCCGGGCGGGCGAGGTGATATCCTTGCAGGAGGTCGACGCCGCCATCGAGCGCGACGCGCAGATGCGTGGCATGCTCGATGCCCTCGACCAGCACCTTGGCGCCGCGGTCGTGCAGCGTCGAAACCAGCGGCCGGAAGAACCGCTCGGCGGCGGCATGGCGGCAGAACTCGGCGAACCAGCCGCCGTCGATTTTGACGATGTCGGGCGACAGCAGGCTGATGCGCGCTTCGGTCGAATGTCCGGTGCCGAAATCGTCGATGGCGATGCGGACACCGTCACGCCTCATCTCGCGCACGAGGCGGGCGAGCACATGCTCGTCGGCTGCCTGCTCGGTGATCTCGCAGACCAGCATGGCCGGCTCGAGGCCGAAATCGCCGAGATGCCTGGCCATCAGCCGGATCTCGGCGAGCGCCCGTCCGAGATGATCGTTGATCATCGGATTGTAGTTGAAGAACAGGGTAAGGCCATCGACGCCGATGTTGCGGTAGTTGCCGAGATGCAGCATCCGGCACATCGTCTCGACGAACAGACGGTCCTTTGCTGCAACGCTGTCGAAGAAAACTTGCGGCGCAACGGGCGTCGCGACGCGGCGCGGCTCGATCAGCGCCTCGACGGCGACGGGTTGCAGCGATCTGCCACGCGGCGCGAAGATCGGCTGGTAGGCGCTCCACAGCCGGAACTCGCCATAGACGCCGAATTGAAGGCCGATCTCGTCTTCGAAGATCGCTTCGGCGATACTTCGCCGCCTTTCGGGGCGCCGCCTGTCGGGCCGCCCGATCATGGCGTCACCTTGCGCCCAAACGCCTTGGTTGGGCGAGCTGACACCACCGGAGCGGGACTGGCGGCCGCTGTCGTTTTGCCCTGCCCGGGCGCGGGCGCCTGCACACTCTTGCCGAAGACGCGAAGACTGGTCGAGGCCAGCTCCGGCCGGGCAAGCACATAGCCTTGCACCATTGACGCCCCGGATTTCTCGGCGAGCTCGAGCTGCCAGCCTTCCTCGATGCCTTCGAAAACCGTGCGGATGCCCTGATTTTCGAAGCTCGTCACCATCGTCGTCAGCAGCGCGAATCCGGCCCCGGACTCCATCAGCTGCGTGATCCAGTTGGCGTCGAATTTGACGATGTCCGGCCGCAATTCCTTGATGCGGTTGATGTCGGATTCGTCGGCGCCGTAATCGTCGACGGCGATGCGGAACCCGTTGGCGCGCAGCGCCTCGACGAAGCTGTAGAGCGTTTCCTGCGAAGCCGATTTCTGCTCGGTGACCTCGCACACGATACGGCGCGGGTCGATACCGGCCTCGTGCAGCACCAGCCGCATGTCGCGCAGCGCCTTGTCGACGATGGCGCGGTCGGTGAACACCGACGGATCGAAGTTGACGAAGATCGACGCCTCTTGCGGCAGACAGCCGCCGGCGTTGAGCAGATGCAGCGTCCTGGTCAGCGCCTCGATGTGCAGCCGGTCGCCTGCGGGGCAAGTGCCGAAGAAGCTCATCGGCGATTGCGGCTCACCGTCGCGGAACGGGCGGATAAGCCCCTCGAAGGCGACGAGCGAAAGCTTGCCTCCATCGAAGGCGAAGATTGGCTGGAAGGCGCTCTGCAGCGTGTAGATTCCCCAGACACCGCTTGAGGTGCCGTCATCATGACGGATGATATGGGCAAGCCCGATGCTGCGCGACAAAGGTCCCTCGCTCCGCAGAGTAAGCGCAATTCGATCTGCCATCCTGCCAGCCAAGGGTTTACCGCTCGTTGATGAATTTATAGTTGCCGCTCACGCCACCTTGACCTCTGGATCATCCGACAATGCTTGCGCTTGGCCCGATGATGCGACATGAGAGGCGCCGCGGCCGCTCCTGGCCGCGCCCTTCTCTTGGAGACGCTCTGTCATGGCCTTTCTTGCCGACGCCCTTTCCCGCGTGAAGCCTTCCGCGACCATCGCGGTGACGCAGAAAGCGCGTGAGCTGAAAAATGCCGGCCGTGACGTCATCGGCCTCGGCGCCGGCGAGCCGGACTTCGACACGCCCGATAACATCAAGAACGCGGCGATCGAGGCGATCCGCCGTGGCGAGACCAAGTACCCGCCGGTCTCCGGCATCGCGCCGCTGCGCGAGGCGATCGCGAAAAAATTCAAGCGCGAGAACAACCTCGACTACCGACCGGAGCAGACCATCGTCGGCACCGGCGGCAAGCAGATCCTGTTCAACGCCTTCATGGCGACGCTGAACCCCGGCGACGAGGTCATCATCCCGCGCCCCTATTGGGTGAGCTACCCGGAAATGGTGGCGATCTGTGGCGGCACGTCCGTCTTTGCCGACACCTCGATCGACAACGGCTTCAAGCTGACGGCTGAGGTGCTGGAAAGGGCGATTACGCCGAAGACGAAATGGCTGCTGATGAACTCGCCGTCCAACCCATCGGGCGCCGCTTACACCGAGCGTGAACTCAGGGCCCTGGCCGACGTGCTGCTCAAGCACCCGCATGTCTGGACGCTGACCGACGACATGTATGAGCACCTGACCTATGGCGACTTCGTCTTCAAGACCATCGCCGAGGTCGAACCGAGCCTCTACGAGCGCACGCTGACCATGAACGGCGTGTCGAAGGCCTATGCCATGACCGGCTGGCGTATCGGCTACGCCGCCGGCCCGGTGCCGCTGATCAAGGCAATGGACATGATCCAGGGCCAGCAGACTTCCGGCGCCTGCACCATCGCGCAATGGGCGTCCGTCGAGGCGCTCAACGGCCCGCAGGACTTCATCGCCAAGAACAAGGCGATCTTCCAGGGCCGGCGCGACCTCGTCGTGTCGATGCTCAACCAGGCGCGCGGCATCTCTTGCCCATCGCCGGAAGGCGCCTTCTACGTCTATCCGTCCTGCGCTGAGCTGATCGGCAAGAAGACGAAGGCCGGCAAGGTCATCGACAATGACGAAGCCTTCTGCTCGGAGCTGCTCGACGCCGAAGGCGTTGCCGTTGTGTTCGGATCGGCCTTCGGCCTCGGCCCGAACTTCCGCATCTCCTACGCAACATCGGAGGCGCTGCTGGAGGAAGCCTGCACCCGCATCCAGCGCTTCACTGCGTCGCTGACCTGATCGGCAAGGCCGCAATCCACAAAAACCCGGCTTCGCGCCGGGTTTTTGTTGGACGGCAATCAGCCGCCATACTGTTCGTCGGAGACCGCCTCGAGCCACTCGGCATGGACGCCGTCCAGCGCTTCCTGCATGGCGACATGCGTCATCGTGGTCTTCGGCCCGGCGCCGTGCCAGTGCTTTTCGCCCGGCGCGAAGGAGATGACGTCGCCGGCCCTGATCACCTCGATCGGCCCGCCCCACGTTTGCGCAAGCCCGGCGCCGGCCGTGACGTAGAGCGTCTGGCCGAGCGGGTGCGTGTGCCAATGCGTGCGGGCGCCCGGTTCGAAACTGACCAGGGTTGCCCTCAGCCGCGCCGGCGCCTCCTTCTCGATGATCGGCGTCTGCAGCACCTTGCCGGTGAAATACTTTTCAGGCGCGATGATCGTCGGCACGCTGCCGCACGCAATGATCTTCATCGTAGAAACTCTCAAATCGTTAGGGACTGTCCGCCGCAGCGGGAGGTCAGTTTCTTGCTATATGGCGACCGACGCAATCGCCTTTGAGCGCTTGAGCCACCGGGCTGTTCGAAACCGAGCACAAAACCAAAGCCGGCGCATTTCCTATTTTCCTTGCCCTCTCCGCTAACCCGTGTGACGATGGCCTTGGCAGGTGGTGAGCAACAACCCCGCCCGCGACGGCTGAACAGGCCGGCCGCCGCTCCCAGGGAAACGCCTGAGTGGAGGTCAGCCATGGGTAATCGCGCCGGAGGACGACGCACGGGACCGAAATGCATCGCCATAGTCGGTCCCTTCGCAAGCGGTAAGACGACACTTCTCGAAGCTATCCTCGCCCGCACGGGCGCCATTCCCCGCCAGAATCCCGTCTCATCGGGCAACACGGTTTCCGATCATTCGCCAGAAGCCCGCGCCCACGCCATGAGCGTCGAGGCGACCTTTGCCACGACGGAATTCATGGGCGAGCAGTTCACCTTCGTCGATTGCCCCGGTTCCATCGAGTTCGCCTTCGAGGCGGAGCCGGTGCTTGCCGCCTGCGATGTCGCCGTGGTCGTGGCCGAAGCGGACGAAAAGAAGATACCCGCGCTTCAGCTCATCATGCGCAAGCTCGACGATCTCGGCGTGCCGCGCATCCTGTTCCTCAACAAGGTGGACAAGGCGGTCGCCGGCGTGCGCGAGACGCTAAAGATGCTGCAGCCGGCCAGCTCGGCGCCGCTGCTGCTGCGCCAGATTCCGTTGCGCAAGGATGGTGTCGTCATCGGCTCGATCGATCTGGCCTTGGAGCGCGCCTATGTCTACCGCGAATATGCCGAAAGCCAGGTCGCCGAGATTCCGGACGACGACAAGGCGCGCGAGCTCGAGGCACGGTTCTCGATGCTGGAGACGCTGGCCGACCATGACGACCAGTTGATGGAGCAGTTGCTGGAGGAGATCGAGCCGCCGAAGGACGCGATCTTCGATGACCTTGCCGCCGACCTGCGCGCCGGCTCGGTGACGCCGGTGCTGATCGGTACCGCCGAGAAGGGCAACGGTGTGCTGCGCCTGTTGAAAGCTATCCGCCACGACGCGCCTGACGTCGAGGCGACGCGCAAGCGCCTTGGCGCGCCCGATGGCAGCCAGACGGTCGTGCAGGTGATGAAGACCATCCACACCGCGCATGGCGGCAAACTGTCTATTTCGCGTGTGCTTTCCGGCCAGGTGGCCGACGCAGCCGAACTCTTCCTCTCTAGCGGCGACACGACGAAGGTCTCCGGCATCTACAAGATGCTTGGCAAAGACCAGTTGAAGCTGCCGTCGGCCAAGGCTGGCGATACCGTCGCGCTCGGCAAGCTCGACAATGTCAGGACCGGCCAAACGCTGAGTTCGGCCAAAGGCGGCATCAGGCCGCTGATCGCCCTGGAGCCCCCGCAACCGGTGTTCGCATTCGCTTTGCGCCCCAAGGAGCGCAAGGACGAGGTCAAGATGTCGGCAGCGATCCAGAGGCTAGCCGAGGAAGACCCCTCGCTCAGCCTGCACCACAACCAGGACTCCGCGGAGACCGTATTGTCGGGCCATGGCGAGATGCACCTGCGCGTCGTGCGCGAGCGGCTTGAAGGCAAGAACCAGATCCCGATCGATGGCCATTCGCCGGCCGTTCCCTATCGCGAGACGATCCGCAAATCCGCGCAGCAGCGCGGCCGCCACAAGAAACAGTCGGGCGGCCACGGCCAGTTCGGCGACGTGGTGATCGAGATCAAGCCGCTGCCGCGCGGCACGGGTTTCCAGTTCACCGACACCATCACCGGCGGCGTCGTGCCAAAAACCTACATCCAGTCGGTGGAGACCGGCATCCGCGACTATCTGAAATCCGGTCCGCTCGGCTTCCCGGTGGTCGATGTCGCCGTCAACCTTTCGGATGGCTCCTATCATGCGGTCGACTCGTCCGACATGGCCTTCCAGATGGCGGCCAAGCTGGCGATGAAGGAAGGCATGGCGGCCTGTTCGCCGGTTCTGCTGGAACCGATCATGAAGGTCGAGATCGTCACGCCTTCAGATGCGACTTCGAGGATTATCGCTTTGATCCCGCAGCGGCGCGGCCAGATCCTTGGCTATGACGCGCGGCCCGGCTGGCCGGGCTGGGACGTGGTCGAAGCGACCATGCCCCAGGCCGAGATCGGCGACCTGATCATCGAGCTGCGCTCGGCGACGGCAGGCGTCGCCAGCTACAAGGCCGTCTTCGACCATATGGCCGAGCTGACCGGGCGCCTCGCCGACGAGGCGATGAACGCCAACGGCAAGGCCGCCTGATCGGATCTTGTTGAAGACGCGAAAACGGCGCCCGGATCGTCCGGGCGCCGTTCTTATTGCGGACTGTCTTCCTTGGGAGGCAACGGCAGGTCCGCCGCATCAGGAAATGGATCGGACGCGGTAGCTGCCTGAGCCCGGCCTGTCCGAGTGATGCCCCCATCTCCCGGACCGACCAACCGCGTCCTATGATCTACCTAATCGATAGAGTGCGTCTGCGACATGTTACCCGATGTTACATGTCACTGTTACGCGGGCCGCGCGCACGCATTTCTGGTGTCGGCGTGACTTCGGCGCAACAAAAAAGCCGGATCAATAAAGATCCGGCTGAGTTTGATTGGAAGTGCCGATTAGGGCTAACCTCCAGAGGGGAACACTCGAGGGCGCTAATGGGAGGAGAACGCGCCCTGGAGATGAACTATATATGTGCTCATCATGCTCAAGAAACAAGCATCTATTTTGCAACACACGCATGCAAAAAGAGGTAGGCTGTGGTCAAATCCGTCGCGAGAACCGATAGGACCAGAAAAAATCGACGAATCCAGAGCCGTTCCGGACTGAAAGCGATCGCTGATATGCAAACCGGGTCAGATTTTGGTGCCGAAATACGCTAAATTCACAATGATGCAAACTTGGGCTGGTCGCGTTTATTTCTGCGGCAGGAGAGCCCGATGCGAACTTTTGCGGCAATTGCCGGCAGCGCTGTGTTCTTTGTCTCCGCCCCGGGCGCACTGTCTCCGGCTGGCTGCCCCACGCCATGGCGCGCTTAAGTCCCGGTCGTGGGCCAGGTCAGGCCGGCACCACCCGAATATCGGCAGGTCCCTGCTAGTAGGACCAGCTGCGCGCCTTGGCGATGATGAAATCGCGGAACACATGCAGCTTCGCCTGATTCTTCATCGCGTCGGGATAGGCGAAATAGGTGTCGAAGGACGGCACCTCGGTATCGGGCAGCAACTGGACGAGGTTCGAGTCCTTGTTGATGACGTAGTCGGGCAGCATGGCGATGCCGGCGCCGCCCTGGACCGCGCGCTTGATCGACAGGATGTCGTTGATCTGCAGCGTCGGCACCCTTTGCCCGCCCTCGAAATCGCCGACCGTCTCCAGCCAGTTCAGCTCCGACAGATGCGAGGGCACCGGCACGCCGAAGGTGACGATCCGGTGGTTCCTGAGCTCGGCGATCGAGGCCGGTTTGCCGAACTTCGCCACGTAGGAAGGCGACGCATAAAGGTGGAAATGCACCGTGAACAGCCGGCGCTGGATAAGATCCGGCTGCTGCGGCTGGCGCAGGCGGATGGCGCAATCGGCTTGGCGCATGGTGAGGTCGAGCTCCTCGTTGGCGAGGATGAGCTGCAGGCTGATCTCGGGGTAGAGCTCGATGAATTCCTGCACGCGCTCGGTCAGCCAGCCGGCCCCGAGCCCCACCGTTGTCGTGACCCTCAGCACGCCGGACGGGCGATCCTTGGTCTCGGTCAGCCGGGACTTGATCGTCTCCAGCTTCATCAGCACGTCATGTGCCGTGCGGAACAGCATCTCGCCCTGCTCGGTCAACACGAGGCCACGCGCGTGGCGATGGAACAGCGCCACGCCGACGTCATGCTCGAGCGCGCTGACCTGCCGCGAGATCGCCGACTGCGACAGGTGCAGCGTTTCGGCGGCATGGGTAAACGACCCAGCCTCTGCCGCAGCGTGAAACACGCGTAGCTTGTCCCAGTCCAGCGCCATGATTCCCCTCGTGTTGCCTTTGGCGTCTGAATGAAAAATCAGGCTTTTAAACGGCTTTTTTCAGCCGATCGATTATTCCGCCGCTTCGCGGTGAACCTCGATCCCCGCCAGATATTTCTCCGCCTCGAGCGCGGCCATGCAACCGAGCCCGGCAGCTGTAACCGCTTGCCGGTAGACATCGTCGGTAACGTCGCCGGCAGCGAAAACGCCAGGAACGTCGGTACGGGTCGAATCGGGCGCCGTCCACAGATAGCCGTTCGGCTTCTGCTTCAGCTTGCCGATGAAAAGCTCGACCGCCGGCGCATGGCCGATGGCGACAAAGACGCCATCGACCTGCAGCCGCGACACTTCGCCCGTCATCACATTGCGCAGCTTCAAGCCGTCGACCGAAGGCGGCAGCGGTGCCTTGCCCGGCTGCCCGGTGATCTCGTCGACGACGGTATCCCAGATGATGCGGACATTGTCCTTCTTGAACAGCCGCTCGCGCAGGATGCGCTCGGCGCGGAAATCGTTGCGGCGGTGAATGACGGTGACGCTCTTGGCGAGGTTGGCGAGGTAGAGCGCCTCCTCCACCGCCGAATTGCCGCCGCCGACCACGGCGACATCCTTGCCGCGATAGAAGAAGCCGTCGCAGGTGGCGCAGGCCGAGACGCCGAAGCCCATGAAGGTCTGCTCGGACGGGATACCCAGCCACTTGGCTTGCGCGCCGGTGGCGATGATCAAAGCGTCGGCGGCGTAGACGGTGCCGGAATCGCCGGTGGCGCGGAACGGCCGCACGTTGAGGTCGACCTCGGTGATGATGTCGTTGACGATCTCGGTGCCGACATGCTCGGCCTGCTTGAGCATTTGCTCCATCAGCCAGGGGCCCTGGATCGGATCGGCGAAGCCCGGATAGTTTTCGACGTCGGTGGTGATCATCAGCTGACCGCCCTGCTGCAGGCCGGCGACAAGCATCGGCTTCAGCATGGCGCGGGCGGCATAGATCGCCGCGGTGTAGCCGGCCGGCCCGGAACCGATGATGAGAACGGGCGCGTGTTTGGTGTTCATGAAAAAGTCCCCTGCGGCGCGAAGCCGTGGTTTGTTGCCGGTAATGTAAGTGCTGCCCGCCAAGCCAGCAAGGCAGCTTGGCCTTCGTCCCCGGAAAGCTTCATAGCGGTATACAGGGCCATATCGCAGCCAGTTGCAGAAAATCATCGCAAAGGGATGGCCTCGCGCGCGAAACCAAATTACAAAATCGCGAAAGATTCTTGCGCGAAAGCCGATCATGCCGCTCAAAGCCGATCTCGACGCCATCGACTGGAAGATCCTGCGAGAGCTGCAGAGTGACGGTCGTATGACCAATGTCGAGTTGTCCGGCCGCGTCGGCATCTCGGCGCCGCCTTGCCTGCGCCGCGTCAGGCGACTGGAAGAGGCCGGCATCATCCGCGGTTACCGTGCGCTCCTCAATGCGCCGGCGCTCGGCATGGATGTCGTCGCCTTCTGCCTGATCGGCCTGCACCATCAGGCCGACGCCGAGCTCAAGGCTTTTGCCGAGCGGACGAGGGGCTGGCCGATCGTTCGCGATGCCTGGATGGTGTCGGGCGAGTCCGATTTCCTGCTGCATTGCGTGGCAAGCGACCTCGGCACCTTCCAGACCTTCGTCATCGAGGAGCTCGCCTCGGCGCCCAATGTCGACACGGTGCGCACCGCGCTGACCATCCGCCGGGTCAAGGACGAGGGGCTGGTCGCCTTTCCGGCTTAATGCGCCGGCTTCCGATGAAGCCGCTGGAAAAACAGCGATTTGGCGATCAATCTTGAATCAATCCGCGATCAGAGCGACCGTATCGCGGTCAGCAGGCTCTCTAGGTCCTGCGCCCCGCGCAGCGGCAAAACCGAAAGCCCGCCCATCGCCATGGCTTCACCATCGACAAGCCAGCCGCGCTCCAGGCCGGCGCGCTGGCCTGCTTCCATGTCGGCCGGCTTGTCGCCGACGATCAGCGATCGCTTGAGATCGAGGCCGAGGCGGCGCCCTGCCTCGAGCAGCATGCCCGGATTGGGCTTGCGCATCGCATGATCGGCGATCGCCAGCGGGCCCGAGCCGGCCTCGTGGTAGGCGCAGGCCAGCACCATGTCGACGGCTGCGTTCTTCTCGGCAAGCAGTTCGAGCACCCGCTGATTGACCCGGGCGAAGGCGTCCCAGCCAAAATAGCCGCGCGCGATACCGGACTGATTAGTGATGAGGATGACCGGAATGCCGCGCCGATTCGCGGCTTCTATGGCAGTCGCGATACCGTCGCGCAGCACCATGGCGTCCGGATCGTCAGGATAGCCGGTATCGATATTGATGGTGCCGTCACGGTCTAGAAACAGTGCCGGCAGGCCAGCCGCAAACGCCTTGGCGCCAATCCGCTCGATCCACAGGCCGGGCTCGACGAGCGGAAAATCCCCTTCGCGGTCAGCCATTGCTGAGACGCGCTTCGACCGCCTCGCACAGGTGGTGATAGAGGCAGAGATGCCCCTGCTGGATGATCGGCGTCGAGCTCGACGGCACGTTGAGCAAGATGTCCGTGAGCGGCTTGAGCTTGCCGCCGGTGTCGCCGGTGAGGCTGATCACCGTCATGCCCATGGCCCGCGCCTGCTCGGCGGCGGCAAGGATGCTCGGCGAATTGCCGCTGGTGGAGATGGCGAGCAATACCGCGCCTTCCGACCCATGCGCCTCGACCTGGCGTGAGAAGACGGTGTCGAAGCCGTAATCGTTGCCCCAGGCGGTCAGCACCGCCGCATTGGCCGGCAGCGCGATGACATTGTAGGCCTTGCGCTCTTTAAGGAACCGGCCGACCAGTTCGCCGGCGATGTGGATGGCGTCGCTCGCCGAGCCGCCATTGCCGCAGATCAGCAGCGCCTTGCCGTGTGACAGCGCCTTCACGACCGCGCTCACCGCGCGCTCCATCTCGCCGGTGAGATCGCGCTCGACCATTGCCGAGATCGCCGCCGCGGAGCGGACCAGATAGTCGTTCAGCTCGGACATGAAACCCTCAATTCGCGCCGCCGGCGCGCAGCTTGCCGATGGTTTTGGTGGTGCTCTTGCCGGCGACGAGGTCGACCAGCACCACACGCCCGCCCGCCTTCTGCACCACGTCGGCACCGACCACGGTCTCGATCGTGTAATCCGCGCCCTTGACCAGGATGTCGGGCAGAAGCGCCTCGATCAGCTTGAGCGGCGTGTCTTCCTCGAAGACGACAACGGCATCGACCGAGGCGAGCGCCGCGAGCACGCAGGCGCGGTCGTGCTGGTCGTTGACCGGACGTCCGGGCCCTTTCAGCCTGCGCACCGAGGCGTCGCTGTTCAAGCCGAGCACCAGCCGGTCGCATCGGCTGCGCGCGGCGTGCAGCAGGCTGACATGGCCGGCATGCAGAATGTCGAAGCAGCCATTGGTGAAGCCAACCGACAGCCCCTCCTCTTTCCAGGCCGCCACCATCCTGGCCGCCGCATTGGCGTCGAGAATGGCGTCCTTGTGGGCGACCGGTCCATGCGAGCGCAACAGCGCGCCGGAAAGCTCCTCCACTGTCAGCCGCGCCGTGCCGCGCTTGCCGACCACGACCCCGCCGGCGGCGTTGGCGATTGTAGCAGCCTGCACCCGGTCGGCGCCCGCGGCGAGCGACAGCGCGAAGGTGGCGATGACCGTGTCGCCGGCGCCGGAGACGTCGAACACTTCGCGCGCCTGCGTGGAGATATGGCGGGCATCCTCCGCGGTGACCACGCTCATGCCCTTTTCGCTGCGCGTCGCGACGATGAACTCGAAGTCATGCGCGGCAATCAGGTCGCGTGCCGCAGCGACGATCTCGTCATCGCCGAAGACCGGGCGTCCGACCGCCTCGCCGAGTTCCTTGCGGTTGGGCGTGACCGCCGTCGCCCCGGCATAGCGCGCATAGTCGCGGCCCTTCGGGTCGATCAGCACCGGTTTTCCGGCATCGCGGCAGATCGCGATCAGTTCGGCCGCCACGCCGTCGAGCAGGATGCCCTTGCCGTAGTCGGACAGGATGACGATATCGGCGCGCGCAAGGGCAGCCTGGAAATGCTCGACAAGCGTCGCCCGCTCGCCACTGGACAACGGTTTGATTTCCTCCTCGTCGAAACGCAGCACCTGCTGGTTAAGCGCGCTGAAGCGGCTCTTCGACGAGGTCATGCGGTCCTGCCGCTGTGCAAGGCCGTCCGTATCGGCGCCAAGATCGCCGAGCATGCGCATGAGATTGTCGCCGGCCTGGTCGGCGCCGATGACGGAGACCGGGATCGCGGCGCCGCCCAGTGAAACGATGTTGGAAACGACGTTGCCGGCGCCGCCCAGGGCCACCACCTCGCCCCGCCCATGCAGCACCGGGATCGGCGCTTCAGGCGAGATCCGCTCGATGACGCCGTTGACGAAACGGTCGAGGATGAAATCGCCGACCACCAGCACCGTGACCTCGCCGAAGTGGGCGATGGTGCGATGCAAGGGCTCCGGGGAAGGCAGATGGTGCTTGATCATCTCACTGGCGCGCGCCGAGAACGGCGGTTCTTGATCGGGGTTGCAGCGCCGGAAATGCGGCGCTCTTCATTCTTCGCGATGCCGATATACCGCAATCGGGGCCAGCGCAACGGCGGGCCGGTGCACGCGCGCCGGCCAAGGCGCCGGACGGATCAGCTCTTCTGCAAGGCGACATGGACGCCGAGACCGACAAGCACGGCGCCACCTGCGCGCTGCATAAGGCGCTGCGCGCGACCGGAGCGCCGCAGCCGCGCAATCATCGCGCCGGCGAGAAAGACGCAAACGATGTCGGCCGACGAGAACATCAGGTTGACGACGGTTCCCAGCACCACGAACTGCAGCCAAACCGGAAAGGTCGCCGAAAAATCGATGAACTGCGGCAGGAACGCCATGAAGAAGATGGCTGTCTTGGGATTGAGCACCTCGACCGTGATGCTTTCGAAAAAGGCGCGACGCGCCGATTTTCGCTCTATGGCAGGAAGCGTTCCGTTTCCCTGGATCTTGGCGCGGAACAGCGAAACACCGAGCCAGATCAGGTACAGCGCGCCGACAAGTTTGACGGCCATGTAAAGCGGCGGCACGGCGTGGAACAACACCGACAGCCCGGTTGCGGCGGCAAGGACATGGACATAGCCGCCGAGATGGATGCCGAGCGCCGCCGTCAGCCCCGACCAACGCCCGCGCGCCATGGTCTGCGCGGCGGCATAGAGCATGGCCGGTCCGGGAATATAGGCGAAGATAGCCGTGGTGACGAAAAAGGCGATAAGCAGTTCGGTCGACGGCATCTTGATCCCTCACGATGAGAGCCGACTGAAGCGGGAGCTTTGCGGCCTCACTGTGGCGACGAACCGGTCTGCCCTGATTTGGCAAGAACGCGGGCCATGAACTTGTCATGGTCGATGACCGCGCGCTCGTGGAAACCTTCGCCGATCAATCCATTCTCGTCGCTGCACGATACCTTGAAGCGCAGCTTTCGCCCCTGCACCGCGACAAGCTCGACATCGGCGGTGACAGTCATGCCGACGGGCGTCGCGGCGACATGGCTGACGTCGACATGGGTGCCGACGGTTCTCTCATGGCTGCTCAGGAACGGACGCAATGCCTCGACGCACGCCCATTCGATGAAGCCGACCATGAAGGCGGTGGCGAAAACCGGCGGCATGTCGCCGAAACCCGCAAAGGCCGTTGTCATTGCCGGAACCGTCAGGGAGTCGTCGACCCGCAGGGTTTGAAGGTAGTGAAGGCCGGGCTTTAGATCGGATGTCATGGCTATACCAACGGCAAGAACGCACACCGACGGCTCATGCCACGGCCCTCAAAACCACCATAGCTTGCTTCGACCGAAGACGTACCGTTCGGCGCGCCAGAGCTTATCTCGCGAGCCGTTCTGCCGATCCATCCCTACATTCGTCGTAGCCGATGCTCCACAACCGGGGACCTTTTATCGACACCTGCTCGCGCCTCCCCTATAAGGGCCGGAATCGGCAACGAAACAAGGCTCACAAGGATGATCATCGTCACGGGCGGCGCCGGCATGATCGGCTCCAACATCGTCGCCGCGCTGAATGCCGAAGGCCATGACGATATCTTGGTCGTCGACGATCTGACCGACGGCCACAAGATCGCCAATCTGGCCGATCTCCGCATTACCGACTATCTCGACAAGGACGAGCTTCCGGCCCGGCTCGAGGATGGCGGGCTGGGCCGCATCGAGGCCGTCTTCCATCAGGGCGCCTGCTCGACCACCACCGAATGGAACGGCAAGTTCATGATGGACGTGAACTACGCTTATTCGAAGCGCCTGCTGCACGCCTGCCTGGCGCTGCGGGTGCCCTTCCTCTATGCCTCCTCGGCTTCGGTCTATGGCGGCGGCAGCGAGTTTCGCGAAGAGCCCGAATTCGAGCGGCCGCTCAATGTCTACGCCTATTCGAAGAAGCTGTTCGACGACTATGTCCGCCGCAATGTCTTCGACACCGATCACTCGCAGGTCGCCGGCCTGCGCTATTTCAACGTCTACGGGCCGCGCGAGGCGCACAAGGGGGCCATGGCCTCGGTTGCCTTCCATTTGTTCAACCAGGTCGAGCAGGGCCAGAACCCGAAGCTGTTCGGCGCCTATGGCGGGTTCGGCCCCGGCGAGCAGAGCCGCGACTTCATCCATGTCGGCGACGTCGCCGACGTCAATCTATGGCTATGGAAGCGGGGCTCAAGCGGCATCTTCAACTGCGGCACCGGCCGCGCCCAGCCGTTCCGCGCCATTGCCGAGACGGTGATCGACACGCTCGGCAAGGGTGAGATCGAGTTCGTTCCCTTCCCCGAACACCTAAAGGGCAGCTATCAGAGTTTTACCGAGGCGGATATGTCCCGCTTACGCGCGGCCGGCTACAATGGCCAATTCCGCACCGTCGAAACCGGCGTCAGAGACTATGTCCAATGGCTGAAAGCCCAACGATCCTCGTGATCGGCCCACGCTGGGTGGGCGACATGGTCATGGCCCAGTGCCTGTTCGCCGCGCTGAAGGAAAAGCATCCGAATGCGGCCATCGACGTGCTCGCGCCGGCTTGGGCAGCGCCCCTGGTCAAGCGCATGCCCGAAATACGCTGCCAGATCGACTTTCCACTGATGCCCGGCACGCTCGAATTCCGCAGCCGCAGGCGCTTCGGCCGCCTGCTGCGCGGCCGCTACGACATGGCCTATGTGCTGCCGGGGAGTTGGAAATCGGCGCTGATCCCGTTCTTCGCCCGGATTCCGCGCCGTGTCGGCCATCTGAGGGAAATGCGCTACGGCCTGCTGACCGACATCGTTCCGCTGCCCGATGCGGTGAAGCGGCGCACGGCTCAGGCCTATTTCGGCCTGGCGCGCGGCGGCACTTTTCGCCCGCCGAAGCTCACCGTCGATATGGCCAATCAGGCCGATCTGCTGGCGCGGTTCGGGCTGGGTGCAAAAGAATTCGTCGCCCTGTTGCCGGGCGCCGAGTTCGGCCCGGCGAAGCGCTGGCCGAGCGAATACTATGCTGAGCTAGCCCGCGGGATGATGGCAAAAGGCCTGGGCGTCGCCTTGCTCGGCTCGAAGAACGACTCTGAGGTCACCGGCGAGATCGCGAGGCTTGCGCCGGGCGCCGTCGACCTTGCCGGCCGGACGAAGCTGGAGGATGCCATCGACCTGATCGCCGCGGCGAAGCTAGCCGTCTCGAACGACAGCGGACTGATGCATGTGGCCGCCGCCGTCGACACGCCAATCGTCGCCGTCTATGGCTCGACCTCGCCCGAAAACACGCCGCCGCTGACCGATCGTTCGGAACTGATCTGGCTGCATCTCTCCTGCTCGCCCTGCCACAGCAAGGTCTGCCCGCTCGGCCATCTCAACTGCCTTAAGACGCTCGATGTCGCGCGGGTCGCCGCTGCCGCCGACCGGTTGCTTGAAATTCCTGCGGCCGCATGAGGGTTCTCATCGTCAAGACATCATCGATGGGCGATGTCATCCACACCTTCCCGGCCGTCGAGGACGCGCTCCGCAATCGCCCGGACATAAGCTTCGACTGGTGCGTGGAAGAGGCCTTTGCCGCCGTCGTCGCCTTGCATCCGGCGATCGGAACCATCCACAAGGTGGCGCTCCGGCGCTGGCGCAAGAAGCCGTTCGACGGCGGCACATGGCGCGAGATGGCCGGCCTGCGACGTGCGCTTCGCTCGCGCCGCTACGACCTGGTTATCGATGCACAGGGGCTGTTGAAATCGGCCGTGGTCGCCAAGCAATCCGGCGCGCCGATCGCCGGCTTCGACCGCTCCAGCGCCCGCGAGCCCTCGGCGACGCTGCTTTACGAGCGCAAATACGCCGTGCCGCGCGAGTTGCACGCCATCGAGCGCACCAGACGCCTGTTCGGCCTGGCGCTGGGGTATCAGGCGGACCTCTCGACGCTCAGCTCCGGCATAGTGCCGCCGGCAGGCGGACTTTCCGGCGTCGAAGGTAAAACGGCTTTCCTGCTGCACGGCACCAGCCGCGAAGACAAGAAATGGCCGGTCGAAGACTGGGTCGATACTGCGCGCCGATTGGTGTCGCAGCAATTTACACCGATCGTCACCTGGTCGAACGAAGCGGAGAAGCGTGTTGCCGAGGCGATCGCCGGCGCCGTGCCGGAAACGGTGCTGGTTCCGAAATCGCTGCTAGCGGATGTCGCCGCGATCCTCGGCCGGTCGACGCTCGTCATCGGCGCCGACACCGGCCTCACCCATCTCGCCAGCGCTTTCGGCCTGCCGACCGTCGCCATATTCCTGGCGACGGAGCCCGGCCTGACCGGCCCGCGCGGGCCCTATTCATCGACACTGCTGGCGCCCGCCGGCGGCAAAGTCACGCCGGCCGAAGTTATGGCTGAAGCAGAGCGGCTGCTGGCGCCTAGATCGGAAACGCCAGTCTAGCCCTCAAATAAATTGCACCTGGACGATCTCGTAACCCCGTGCGCCGCCCGGGGCGTTGACCTCGATGGCATCGCCGACTTCCTTGCCGATCAACGCGCGCGCGATCGGCGAGGAGATCGAGATACGGCCGGACTTCACGTCCGCTTCCTGGTCGCCGACGATTTGATAGGTCTTCTTTTCCTCGGTGTCCTCGTCGACCAGCACGACCGTGGCGCCGAACTTCACCTTGTCGCCGCTGAGCTTCGAGACGTCGATCACCTCGGCGCGCGCGATCAGGTCCTCGAGCTCGTTGATACGGCCCTCATTATGGCTCTGCGACTCTTTAGCCGCATGGTACTCGGCATTCTCGGACAGGTCGCCATGCGAGCGCGCTTCGGAGATCGCCTCGATGATGCGTGGACGCTCTTCCTGCTGGCGCCAGCGCAGTTCTTCCTTCAATGACGCGAACCCCTCGCCTGTCATCGGGACCTTGATCATGATGCCTGACCTTTCCTGCCACTACCCCCGCTTTTCGGGAATAGCCTTGTCGTTGGGTACAAAAAGAAAACGGTCCGGCAGCCTCGGGCTAACGGAACCGTTTCACCACAATTTCCCTGAATATAGCGATCTCCGCGCGATTTTCACGCTCAAAAATGATGTTCAGTAAAATCACCACCGCTTTCGCAAGGCCATCCGGCGCTAAATCCGCAATGCCGCCAGCAAAAAGCCGGCCGCGATTGCTCGCAGCCGGCTTCGAAAAGCATCTGAGAAGAATCAGCTCCTCAGGAAACGTTCGATCTGCTCTGACAACATGCCGTATTCGCGCGAGCCTTTGCCGGTCCGCTTCTCGATTTCCTTGAGCTGCTCCTGCGCGCCGGCAAGATCGCCGATTTGCAGATGGGCCTCGCCGAGATATTCGCGCACCAGCGTGTAGTCGGGGTCGATGCGCAGCGCTTCCTCGTAATAGCCGAGGCCGACCGTGACACGGCCGGAATGGCGATGCGAATAGCCGAGATAGTTGAGAATGCGCGGATCCTGCTTGTTGGCGGCGAGCGTCAGCACCGAAATCGCCTCGTCGTAGCGCCCGGCCATCGCCAGGTCGTGGCCTGCCTCATAGATGCTGTCGTCATCCAGCATGCCGTACTGCGGCACGACGCATTTCTTCTTTTTCTTGTCCCAGACCTGACCCTTCTTGCATTGAGTGGTAGTCTGGCTGCCACCGCCACCGCCCTCGCCGGCGGTGAATGCAGGCGCCGCGAACAGCGGCAGGCTAACGGCAGCAGCCAAGACCTGAACAAGCAAACGTCTGCGCATCGGAGCCTCCTTAAGCGTGACAACGGCAGATTAACGCCGCTTCGATGCGGTTTCATCCCGAAAACCTGTCAAAAGCCAAACTATTTGGAGGTCGGGGAGCGCATCGCCTCTGCGAACGGATGTGACGCGGGCCGCAAATCCGCTATCATCAGTCGAGCGCACGACGAGGGGAAAGGCCAGTGCAGCAGCGCCTCGAGAAGGAATGGGAGCTTTCCATCGACCCGGATACCGTGCGCCTGTTCATCCTGAAGGCCAAGGCGCTGAGCGCAGCCGTCAACGAGGACTACGACGACGGCGCCGAGCACGAGGTCGAGTTCGATGGCGACAGGCACGACAATCATCATCACGACGGCCTTGTCGAGGAGGCATCGGAAGACCTCACCGAGGAGGAATTCCGCGAGCTTATCAACGACCTCAATGTCGATGAAGCGGCCGAGCTCGTAGCGTTGGCCTGGGTGGGCCGCGGCGACTACGAAGCTTCCGAATGGATCGACGCGGTGGCGGCCGCGCGCGAGCGCGCCAACAAGCGCACCGCAAAGTACCTGCTCGGACTGCCGCAGCTCGCCGATTGGCTGGAGGAAGGCCTGGAGGCGATCGGCGCGTAACGAACCGGTAACCGATTTTGATCGCAGCGCCGCAGCGTTCAAGGCAACCTTGCGATGCCCGGCCCGTTTCCGGCCGATGGCGAGGCTGAGCTTTTCCGGATTTTGCAGACTGGCGCTGCCTTTGGCGGCGGGGATTTTGCTGGTCACGCCGGCCGATGCCAAGCATCGTCACAGGCAGCCGCTGACACCGCGCATGGAGCAGCCGTTGACGCAGCGGGCCGATCAGCCACTGCGGCCGAGGATCAAGCACCGCGTGAGACCGCGCGGCAAGCAGCAAGTCGCGCCAAAGCTGGCGCAACAGCAAACGCAGGACCAGCCGATCTTGCCCGCCGATGCTCCGGTGCCAGAACCACGGCCCGCAGAAGCGCAAAAGGCCGGCACCGCAACGCTGGAAGAGCAGAAGGCTGCCGGTCCAAAGGACGCTGACGCATCCGACCAGATCAATCAAGAAAAGTCTCGTGAGGGAAAGCGGCAGCATCCCGAGTCTTCGGCCACCGAGCCGTCAACCGACACGGAAGGCGAACCTGAGGCGCCGTCTGCGGTGCCGATTCCGACGCAACGACCCGACATCGCGGAACCGAAGCCGCCCGCTGCCGCACCAAAGCCACCTGAAAAGCCGGCTGATACCCACGACAACAAAATACTGCCCGATCCGCGCTCCGCTGAGCTGCCAGCCGACAAGATGCCGGCGGAGGAGGTTGCCTGCCGTGAGCGCCTCAAGACGCTCGGCGTCGAATTCGAGGAGCACAAGGCCGAGCACGAAGCCGAGATCGGCTGCTCCATTCCCTATCCCATCGTCATGAAAACATTAGGAAAATCGATCAGTATAGGCGCCGGAGCCGAACTCAACTGCCAAATGGCGGAGGCTGCGGCACGATTTGCCGTCGAAGTCATCCAACCCGCCGCGAAGGCCGAATTTGGCGCCGATCTCAAATCGATCGGCCAGGCCTCCGCCTTTGTTTGCCGCCCGCGCAACGGTGGTGGAAAGCTTTCGGAGCACGCCTTCGGCAATGCGCTGGACATAGCGTCCTTCACACTCTCCGACGGCAGGACGATCGAGGTCGGCCCGGTGCCGCCCGAAAAAGATGCAAACTTCCTGAACACGATCCGCAAGGCCGCCTGCGGGCCGTTCAAGACGGTGCTCGGCCCAGGCAGCGATCCGGACCATGCGCTGCACTTCCACTTCGACCTCGAACCGAGACGGAATGGCGGAACGTTCTGCCAATGAGTGGGTGCGAAGAACAGATGCCGCAATTCGGCCCCAGGCGTGAATGCCGGCGCTGATCTTTCCTTTACTCTTGCCGACTAGACTTGTGCCATCCGGGGACAGGATGCCTTTCGATGGCCGCAATATTTGGCGCCAGCCTCGCCTTGGCGCGACTAAGCACTCGTGCGCGCTCCGTTGCCGTCAGAATGACAACGGGGCTCGCAATCACAGCGGTCTCGGCCTGCACCACCGGCGATGTCTTTTCGCTGCAGCCGGCCGTCGACGTCGGCAGCCAGACCTCCGCCATGCCCGAGGCTCCGCAATATTCCGGCATGCAGAGGCTTGTTCCGTCCGATCCCTACCTGACCCAGGCAGCCTATCCGCGCATGGATGAGCCCTTGTCTTCGCCCGAGCAGATGCCGGCCAGCGAGATCGACTGCCGCAATGAACTGAAACGGCTTGGCGTCGTTTACCAGGACATCCAGCCGATCCACGAAGGCCAGTGCGGCATCGATTTCCCGGTGAAAGTTTCAGCCATCGGCAGCGTCGAGATGAAACCGGCAGCGACACTGACCTGCAACATGGCCGCGACCTTCGCCGCCTGGACCAGGAACGAGCTCGTGCCGGCAGCCCGCTGGCGCTATTTCTCCGGCGTCAGGGCGATCCACCAGGGCTCGAGCTATTCCTGCCGTAAGATCGCCGGCGAGGGCGTCTTGTCGGAGCACGGCAAGGGCAATGCGCTCGATGTCATGAGCATCGAGCTCAACAATGGCAACGACATCGACGTTCGCAAGCCTGGCCTGTTTGCGTTTCGCACCCGCGGCTTCCTCAACAATGTTCGCGCCGACGGCTGCCAATATTTCAACACGGTGCTCGGCCCGGGCTATAATTACGACCACCGCAACCACTTTCACTTCGACGTCAAGAACCGCAGGAACGGCTACCGCGCCTGCCGCTGACCCTCAGCCTACTGCCCAACCGGCCCAACACCGCATAGAGTGGGCCGGGCACAGGCTTGGGAGTGGTCTCTCGTGGGTGAGCGAAGCCTTAGGCGACGCGCGGCGATTTGGCTGGCGGCTTTCTGTGCTTTCTATCTGGGCTTTGCCTATCTTGCCGCGCCGGAATTCTGGACGTGGCGCGAGCGCGGCTTCCGCACGCAGCGCTTCGAGATGGTGACGCATACGCCGCAGGGCATTCCCGGCGACCCGATCAATGTTGGACTTGTCGGCACCGAGAAGGAGGTGGTCCACGCTTTTGCCGTGGCCGGCTGGGACACGGCCGACGCCGTCACGCTCAGGACAGCGATCGACATCGGCGAGAGCGTCCTGTTCTCCCGACCCTATCCCGATGCGCCGATCAGCCGCCTGCTATTTGAAGGCCGCGCCCAGGACCTCGCTTTCGAAAAGCCCGTGGGCGACAGCGCCGACCGGCGCCACCACGTCCGCTTCTGGCAGACAAATACTGTCGGCGACGACGGCCGCCCGCTCTGGCTGGGCGCTGCCAGCTTCGACCGCGGCGTCGGCCTGAGCCACGACACCGGTGCCATCACCCATCATATCGGCCCGGACATCGACGCCGAGCGCAACTTGCTGATCGGCGACCTCAGCACCGCAGGCATGCTGACATCGTCCAGCGAGATCCCGGGGATCGGCGCGACGAAAAACGGCAGGAACGGCGGCGGCGATCCCTATTTCACCGACGGTATGGCGGTGGTTGGCGTGTTGAAGCGATTGCCCTAGCGCATCCGGCATTCTCGAAGCGGCAAACGGCGCAATTCGAAAAACGCCCAACCCGCTATTTTCGAATGCACCGCAGCAATGCTATTGACGCCGCATGCTATACGTCGAAATCGCCGTTGTGGCCGCCCTCATCCTGGTGAACGGCCTTTTGGCCATGTCGGAGCTGGCTATCGTCTCGTCGCGGCCGGCCCGTCTCAAGGCGATGATCGACCGCAATGTCAGGGGTGCCGGCCGCGCGCTGGCGCTCGGCTCCAACCCGGGCAAGTTTCTGTCCTCGGTGCAGATCGGCATCACCCTGGTCGGCGTTCTTTCCGGCGCCTTTTCCGGCGCCACGCTCGGCGAGCGACTGGCTCAATATTTGGCCTCGACGGGCATCCGCGAGAACATCGCCGACCCCATCGGCGTCGGCATTGTCGTCGCGGTCATCACCTACGCCTCGCTGATCGTCGGCGAGCTCGTGCCGAAGCAGATCGCGCTCAGGGATCCCGAGCGCGTCGCAGTCCGCGCCGCACCGGCGATGACCATTCTCGCCAAGGTATCGGCGCCGCTCGTCTTTCTGCTCGACATTTCCGGCCGCGCGGTTCTGTGGTTGCTCGGCCAGGCCGGCGAGGCGGAAGAGAAGGTCACGGACGAGGAGATCAAGATGCTGGTCGCCGAGGCCGAGCATCACGGCACCATCGAATCCGACGAGCGCCGCATGATCGCCGGCGTCATGCGCCTTGGCGACCGCGCTGTGCGCGCCGTGATGACGCCGCGCACCGAGGTCGACTGGATCAACCTGCAATCCGACGAGGCGACCATCAAACGGCTTTTGATGGAGAGCCAGCATTCGCGCCTGCCTGCGGGCGACGGCAATGTCGATGCCATGATAGGGGTCATCCAGACGCGCGACGTGCTGGCCGCCCTTCTTGCCGGCAGGGTGTTGGATCCGCGCCAGCATGTGCGCACCGCGCCAATCGTCCATGATCAGGCAGACGCGCTCGACGTGCTGCAAAGGCTGCGGGAATCGGACGTGCCGATGGCGCTCGTCCATGACGAATACGGCCATTTCGAAGGCATCGTCACGCCGGCCGACATCCTGGAAGCGATCACCGGCGTCTTCCGCTCGGACCTCGACGCGGGCGAGGAAGAGAACGCGGTCAAACGCGAGGACGGCTCATGGCTGCTCGCCGGCTACATGCAGGCTGACGAGATGGCCGAGGTGCTGGGCATCGACTTGCCGGAGAACCGCGACTACGAGACGGTGGCCGGCTATGTGCTGTCGCATCTGCACCACCTTCCCGCTACCGGCGAATGCGTGGACGCGCAAGGCTGGCGCTTCGAGGTGGTCGACCTCGACGGCCGCCGTATCGACAAACTGATCGCCACCCGCCTGCCCGACGGCCACCGTCCGATGGCGCGCCGATAGCGAGCCTGGATCTGCCGGGTTTTCCCAACGTCCATTCAGGCCAGTTCCTTGCGAAGAAAGACGCGGGCCTGCCCATCGAACCCGAACGGAACGCGGCCGAATTCCACATAAGCGTGGCGGCTGTAGAATCCAGGCGCCTGAAAGCTGCTTGTCTCCACGACGGCGCGTCTGCAGCCCCGCGCCTTTGCCTCTTCTTCGACGGCGGCAAGCAACCGGGCGCCGTAAGACAGACCGCGTAAATGCGCGGGCACGAAAAACATGTCCAAGAACAGAAGGCCGAGTTCGGTCCTTCCCCATAGGCCGCCCAAAGCTTTGCCCGAGCCATCACACAATACGGCGCCTATGGGAATGCGGTCGTCCGTCCCTGTGATGGCGACGTTATAGCGGTAGAGCGCCGCGGCGGCCTCCGCTTTCGCGGCTTCGTCCGCAGACAGGATAATTGAGAATTCTTGAGTCATGCGGATTTGCACCTGCCCTGAACATGGCGAAAACGGATGAACTTCCAGCTTCGGCCGGCGTTCCGGAGAATGCTCGTCAACCTCTTCGTGTTCGGAACCTTGAAGAGAGGGTTTCCTCTTCACAAGGCGGGTTTGTCCGGGGCCGCGTGCATCGGTGCCTGCAGGACCCGTGAGCGTTTCCCGATGCTGATTGCCGGACCTCGCTTCGCTCCGATGATGTTCAATGAACCGGGTCTCGGCTTCCACGTCAGGGGCGAGCTCTACGCGGTCGACGACCGCGCCCTGGCTGGGCTTGACCGGATCGAATCCGTTGGCAAGCCCGGCAACCTGCGCGTCCCGATCGAGGTTGAGCCCATTGAAGGCGGTCCGCATGTGGTGGCGCAGGCTTACATGAAATCCCGCCGTCTCGCGGATCCCGTCCATTCGGGATATCTGGATTTCTACGACGATCGGCGTTTCAAACTTCACGCGAACGACTAAGGTTGCGCCCGAAGGATGCCCAATTGAAATCCGACTTTCTCCAGTATGTCTGACATAAAAGCGGCAGCAGAGCGAAATCCTTGAGCGATCGTCTGTCGACGACCGAGGCTTCCGCAAATAAAAGGGGCGGCGCAAGCGCCGCCCGTAGATGATATTTTGGGAGGATGAAGCGGCTTAAGCCGCCTGGGCTTCACTGGCGATCGCGTCGGCGGCGCGCGCCGCCTTCAGCACCTTCGCCCACCAGGCAACGTCATTGATGAGCGCCGCCGCCGCCTGGTTCAGATGTTCGATCTCTTCCAGCTTCTTGTCGCCCTGGCGGACCGCAAGGAAATCGCCCCAGGCGATGTGCACTGCCGACTTGACCGGCGCCATTTGCAGCTCGACGGCGATCAGGCGAAGCTGCTCGACGGCGCGCGCGCCGCCGACGCTGCCATAGCCGACGAAACCGGCCGGCTTCTTGTTCCATTCATTGGCGGCGTAATCGATGGCGTTCTTCAAGACGGCGGTCGGCGCGTGATTGTATTCGGCCGCGGTGAAGATAAAGCCGTCGAACTCGGCGACCTTCTTCTGCCAGCGCTGCGCCACCTCGTTCTGCGACGGTGCCCAGGCGGAGGATGCGACCTCATCGAAGAACGGCAGCGGCCAGTCGCGCAAATCAACGACTTCGACGTCGATATCGGCATGCGTCTTGGCAATCTTGGCGATCCACTGCGTCGGGACGTCGGCGAAGCGGGCGGCGCGCGTCGAACCGACGACAATGGCGATTTTGGGTTTGGACATAAGGGGGCTCTCCTTGCGGGGGAATTTCGGTATCGTTTGGATACCGGCGCTATATGTGATACTGACAAAGTGGCGCGCAAGGAGGCACATTTTTGTTACCGAGGCACCCGTACAACACTGAGGACTGCCGGGCCGTATCGGAAATCCTACAACGGGTCGGCGACAAATGGACCGTTTTGGTGGTCGGCAAGCTGGGCGGCGGACCGATGCGCTTCAATGAATTGCGCACGGCCGTCGGCGGCATCTCACAGAAAATGCTGACCATCACCTTGCGCGGCCTGGAGCGGGACGGCTTTGTCACGCGCAAGGTTTTTCCGACCATTCCTCCGCGCGTCGATTACGAGCTGACCGAGCTCGGCCACGAGTTGCTGGTGCCGGTTGGCGCGCTCGGCGAATGGGCACGAAAGAATACCAATCGAGTACGCGCGGCACGCGCGAAATTCGATGGCGAGCATCCCTGAAAGCCTTGAAGCTCAACGTGTTGCAAGCATCGCGTCGCAGCGTTGCTGACTGCGCAAGGAGTCTGCAGTTGTGTCTTTTTGACCTGTCGTATTCGGAGGGCACATCAACCTTTAGTGCCCCGCCCGACCCTGACGGCTTTGGTCGCGTCTGAGACGACCATTCAGGCTTTTGACGTGGTACTGCCACGCGGCGCCAAGGAGCAGATTGCGCGCATCGCTCCCTGACTCTGCTCCGCCCCGAGGCCATGCATCCACACCGTGCGCGGGAGCTCTTTTTTCACTTCTACATAGGCAGTTATGCCGAGCAGACAGGCGAGTGCGAGAAGGGCTGCCACGAGCCAGCCGTTCAGCATATGTTGACGCATTGTCTTTCCTCCAGCGGCACGCACCCTCGGGCGCGGAAGCAACCATCGGACGTCGTCGGACGCACGTCCCGCGCAAGAGTTGTTACAAATTTGCCTGTCCGGAAAAGCGTTCGCCGTCAGCTTTCGGCTGGGACCGGCTTCGGCTTGCCGTCGCCGTCGAGCGCCACCATGACGAAATCGGCATGGGTGACCTTCTCCATCAGGTCGGCGAGATAACGCTGCGCCCAGGCCTCGACCTTGAGCGTCATCGAGGTGCGGCCGACGCGCTCGACATGGGTGTAGATGCAGAGCGTGTCGCCGATCTTCATCGGCTTGGCGAAGGACATCTCCTTGACCGCCGCCGTCACCACACGGCCCTTGGCCCGTTCGGCCGCGCGGATGCCGCAGGCCAGGTCCATTTGCGCCATCACCCAGCCGCCAAATATGTCGCCGGCGGCATTGGCATCCGACGGCATGGCGAGCGTCCTCAATGTCAGGTCGCCGAGCGGCTTGCCGTCCGCGTAGTGCACCATGAGGGGTCCTCCAGCCGCTGCTTCCTGAAGCCGTACCAATGCCATCGCGATGTCGCAAGCTTTGCTGAAGGCGAAGGACGCGTCGCGGCTCGGTCGCTTTTTTCACAAGCCATGCCGGAAGCCCCAGCGACGACGTGAGCCGGCAATGTCTAGGGTAAGCGCCGGATCTCGGAGCCCGCCCGCGCATCATGCAGACTTATGATTTCATTATCGTCGGCTCCGGCTCGGCCGGTTCGGTGGTCGCGGAAAGGCTCTCGGCCTCGGGCCGCTTCTCGGTCTTGGTGCTTGAAGCCGGCGGCAGCGATCGCCGCTTCTATGTCCAGATGCCGCTCGGCTACGGGAAGACCTTCTTCGATCCGGCCGTCAACTGGAACTACAAGGCCGATCCCGATCCCGGCCTCGGCAACAATGCCGACCACTGGCCGCGCGGCAAGCTGCTCGGCGGCTCGAGCTCGATCAACGCCATGGTCTTCATCCGCGGCGCGCGCGAGGACTTCGATGCCTGGGCCGCCGCCGGCAATGCGGGCTGGAGCTATGACGACCTGCTCCCCGCTTTCAAAGCGTTGGAGGACAACGAGGCCGGCGCCGACCAATGGCGCGGGGTCGGCGGCCCCTTGCACATCACCGATTGCTCGAATGCGGTGCATCCGCTGACCAAGCGCTATCTGGCGGCCGCCCAGCAGGCCGGACTGCCGTTAAATCCGGATTTTAACGGCGCCTCCCAGGAGGGCGTCGGCGTCTACCAGATCACCACCAGGAACGGCCGCCGCATGTCCGCCGCCCGCGCGTTCCTGCGCCCGGCGATGAAGCGCAACAATGTGCGCGTCGAGACCAACGCGCTGGCGACGAAAATCCTGTTCGAGGGCAAGCGCGCCGTCGGCGTCGAGTACCAGCAAAACGGCGAAACCAAGAGGGTCCGCGCGGGCCGCGAGGTGATCCTCTCCGGCGGCTCGGTCAACTCGCCGCAACTGCTGCAGCTCTCCGGTGTGGGCCCGTCGGCGCTGCTCGGCGATCTCGGCATCCCGGTCGTCCACGCCAACGACAATGTCGGGGCCAACCTGCAAGACCATGTCGGCATCAACTACACCTTCAAGGGCAAGCTGCCGACGCTGAACCAGATCCTGCGGCCATGGTGGGGCAAGCTGCTGGTGGGCATGCAGTACATCCTGCTGCGTTCCGGTCCGCTGTCGCTGTCGATGAACAATGCCGGCGGCTTCTTCCGCACCGACCCGTCGATGGCGCGGCCGAACATGCAGCTCTATTTCCAGGCCTTCTCCACCGTCATCCCCAAGAGCGGAGAGCGCCCGATCCTGACGCCCGATCCGTGGCCGGGCTTCTCCATCGGACTTTCCAATTGCCGGCCGTCGAGTCGCGGCGAGATCATGATCCGCTCGAAGGATCCGCGCGACTATCCGAAGATCACGGCGAACGCCTATTCGACCAACGCCGATGTCGACGAGATGCTGGCGGCGGTGAAGTTCGTGCGCAAGATCGCCTCGATGCCGGCGATGGCCGAGATCATCGAGGAAGAAGTTTTGCCTGGTCCGTCAATTACTTCCGATGCCGATCTGATTCAGGATTTCAGGAAGCGCTCGGGCACCGTCTACCATCCCGTCTCGACCTGTCGCATGGGTCCGGACGCTTCGCGCGCCGTCGTCGATCCCCGGCTTCGGGTGCATGGGCTCGAGGGCTTGCGTGTGATCGACGCATCGATCTTTCCCGACAACATCACGGGCAACACCAACGCCGCCGCAATCCTCACCGGATGGAAAGGCGCCGAGCGGGTTCTGGAGGATCAGAAATGAAAGTCACCGACGTCAAGACCTGGGTTGTCGGCAACCCGCCGCCCGGCATCGGCGGCAAGTATTTCATCTTCGTCAAGCTCACCACCGATGGCGGCGTGGTCGGCTATGGCGAGGCCTACAACGCCACCTTCTCGGCGCATGTCACCGCAAAAATGATCGAGGATATGGCCGAGCGCTACCTCATCGGCCGCGATCCGCACGATATCGAGAACCTCTTCCGCCGCGTCTATTCCTCCGGCTTCACCCAGCGTCCCGACGTTTCCGGGATGGGCTGCTTTTCGGCACTCGAAATGGCCTGCTGGGACATCATCGGCAAGGAGGCCGGCAAGCCGGCCTACAAGCTGCTCGGCGGCCAGGTGCACGAGACGCTGCGCTCCTACACCTATCTGTATCCGCACACCGGCAGCGTCCATTCGGAAGACGCCCGCGGCCAGAACGTCTACAACGATCCAGACATGGCCGCGGCCTGCGCTCTGGAATATGTCGAGCAGGGATTTAACGCCGTCAAGCTCGACCCGGCCGGGCCTTACACGGCCTATGACGGCCATCAGCCGCGCCTGATCGACATCGACCTCTCGGTGCGCATGATCAAGGCGATCCGCGAGGCGGTAGGCACCAGGGCGGACATCCTGTTCGGAACCCATGGCCAGTTCACCGCCTCCGGTGCGCTTCGTATGGCGCGTGCAATCGAGCCCTACGATCCGCTGTGGTTCGAGGAGCCGGTGCCGCCGGACATGCCCGAGGTGATGGCGCAGGTCGCTCGCGGCACATCGATCCCGATCGCCACCGGCGAGCGGCTGACGACGAAATTCGAATTCGCGCGCGTCATCGAGAACCGCGCCGCAACCATCCTGCAGCCGGATCTCGGCCGCTCCGGCGGCATTCTCGAAACCAAGAAGATCGCCGCCATGGCCGAGGCCTACCACATCCAGGTGGCGCCGCATTGCTATTGCGGGCCGATCGTCGGCGCCGCCAACATCCAGCTTGCGGTGACTCTGCCCAACTTCCTCATCCTGGAATCGTTGAAGCAGTGGGACGGTTTTCACGCCACGCTGCTCAAGAAGAAGATCGAATGGCAGGATGGCCACGTCATCCCGTCGAAGGAGCCAGGCCTCGGTGTCGAGCTCAACGAGGAAATCTGCGAGGCGCACCCCTATAGCGCCAAGGACCTGCATCTGCAGATGATGCAGACGCCGCTGATGCCGTGACCGCGCGCCTCGCCTACGCCTTCATCGGCCTTGGTCATCTCGGCGGCAACCTTGCCGCCAGCCTGCTGCGCCACGGCTTCGCTGTTGCCGTTTTCGATCGTGACCCAGCGGCGGTTGCGCGTTTGGTCGCGCTCGGCGCTACGGCGGCGGCGAGCCCGGCGGATGCCGCGACCCGCGCCGGGAATGCGATCACCTGCCTGCCCTCGCCGAAAGTGAGCGAAGCTGTGCTCGCCGGTTCTGACGGATTGCTGGACGGCCTGGCCGCCGGCGGCACCTGGATCGAAATGTCGACCAATGGCCGCGACGAGATCCTGCGGCTGGCCGCACTTGCTTCGGCGAAAGGTGTCGAGACGCTGGAATGTCCGGTCACCGGCGGCGTGCACCTGGCGGCGGCAGGAAAGATCACCGCGCTGGTCGGCGGCGACGCCGCGCTCTACGAGCGCCACCGGCCGGCGATCGAGGCGATGTGCGCGAAGTCGTTGCTGATGGGACCGGTCGGCTCGGGGGCGGTGATCAAGGTCATCACCAACATGCTGGCCTTCATTCATCTGGTCGCCGCCGGCGAGGCATTGATGCTCGCCAACCAGGGCGGGCTCGACCTCGCCCAGGCCTATCACGCCATCGTCGCCTCTTCCGGCAACAGCTTCGTCCACGAGACCGAAAGCCAGCTCATCCTGAACGGCTCCTACGACATCGGCTTCACCATGGACCTGGCTTTGAAGGATCTCGGTTTCGCGTTGGGCATGGCCAGGGATTTTCGCGTGCCGCTGCAACTGGCACCACTCGTCAACCAGATTTTCGAGGTCGGCAGGCAGAAGTATGGCGGTGGCGCCTGGTCGACCCAGATCGTCAAGCTTCTGGAGGATGCGGTCGGCACGGAGCTTCGCGCGCCAGGCTTCCCGGCCAAGCTCGAACTGTAATCCGCCAAAACTTTAGCCAGCTATTTCAATCGCCTAATCACACCGGCGGAATCAAACCTTCAGGCAGGCGATTCAACACCTGAGCGTCAATGCGCCGGGCAATATCTCGAAAGTTGCCGGAATCCGACCTGGCGACTCGCCGTCTATGTCGACTAGCGCTCCGTTCTTCTCAACGTCGCCTAGCGGTTCGACCAGCACCTTGCGACCGCGCAGGATGGTGATCGCCGGATGGTTGCGGTGGCGCCCGCCATAGAGGAGACGGATGTCGCGGATCAGCCCAAGCTTGCCGGCGGCGCGCAGGATGACGACATCGAACTGGCCGTCGGACAGATCGGCGTCCGGCGCAATCATCATCCCGCCACCGAAGAATTTCCCGTTGGCTACCGCCACCAGCGCCATGCGCGCCTCGACCGGCTCGCCGTCGTCTATGGTGATCCTGACCTCCTGGAAGCGATAGCGGATGAATTCCAGCACTGTGCGCCAGAAGAAAAGCGCTTTGGCCGCGACCCTGCCCTTGCGCTTGTCCGCATTGACCGCGCGATCGGTGGCGCCGGAGAGGCCGAGGCTGGCGATGTTGATGAAGTGACGGCTGGCGAGCGCGCCGTGGTCGTCGATGTAGCAGACGCGGCCGGCATCGACCTTGCGCGCGCCGGCGCCGGCGATACGCGCCAGTGCTTCCTCGATTTCGTCGGGCAGGCCGAGCCCTCTGGCGAAGTCGATACCGGTGCCGCAGGGCAAAAGGCCGAGCGCGCTGGTCCGGCCGGTCTCATGCTCTGCCTGCAGCAGTCCGTCCGCCACCTCGCTGGCGGTGCCGTCGCCGCCGGCCGCGATCACCAGATCGCACCCGCTGGCCGCGAGGTCGATTGCCAATCGCTCGGCGTCGCCGCTGGTCTGCGTCTCGCGCAGCTCGAAATCGCCGAAATGCCTCTTGAGCGATGCGGCGGCTTCGGACCAATGCCGCTTGAGCTTGCCCCCTCCCGCTATCGGATTGAGAACCACCCCGACCTTCAACCTGATCTCCCCCGAGGCATGTTGCGTGGAAGCGCAAGGCGACTCGGCTGATGCAGCGCCACAGCACTTTGCCGGCATTCAAACGCGGGCCGACTGGCGGGGCAAGGCTCATCGTCGAAAGGACCGCGGAAAATGGGGACAGGCTGTCTAAGGCGTTCGGCCCGCAAATTCCGAGACTTGTCGCATCGGTCCCCGATAATCCCGCTATCCACAGGTCCGCGTCTATTCCGCAAATTCCTTACCCGGCATACATTGAACCCATCTCAGGCGGCTACCGAACGCCCCGGCCGAAAGGCAGAAGCGCAAGGCGGATTTCCTGAGGCCCGTACGGCCCAGAACGAGAGCAGGTTCGCCTGCTGGAGGGACGGATGCCGAGACCTACGGGGTGCCGCGGAAAGCGTGCGAACGCCGACGGCGGACCGATGCTGCCATGAAGGCGGGTGAAACCTTCGATGGTGCGCCGGCAAAGCCCGCAAGGGCGGAGATCGGCGTGGTCTGGAACGGACGCTGCCTTCGGGTGGCGACTGGCAGGACCGTCAAAATCAAGGCCGGCCTGGCGCGACGACTTTACGGAAGTTGCTGCCGTAACCGGTTCCTGATCTGACAGGGAGGCGCTGGGAGCAATCCCAGCGCCGACTGTCTTTTGGGCTGCCCCTTCACCGGCCCTTCCCAGCGTCCGGCACCGCTCCAGCATCTGCCACTGATGCTTCCCCGCCACAGTCGCAAGCCAAGCAACGCGCCGACACGCTCAATTCACAATCGCGGCCAAATCCCGCCTTGTTCCCCGGCGATTGATCGCCTGGGAACGAAGTTCAAAGGGACAAGACCGTGATCAAGACCGCCCTTGTCGCCATGACCATTGTCGGCTGCGACTGCGACGCCAAGCTCTGCGAGTATATCGGCGAGACTCCCGCCAAATGGGCGACGATTGCCGACTGCGAAGCGGCGATGAAGAGCCAGATGCTGCATCAGCGCAATTTCAATTATCCGCTGGTTTCCGGCATCTGCCGCACCAAAGGGTCGGCATCGACTTCGGAGCTCGCAGCCAAAGCGTCAAGGCCGGAGCTGAGGCCGCCGAACCGCGTCGTCGAACCCATTGCCCCATTGCCGCCCGAGCTCAGCCGTCGGCCGAGCGTCCCGGTCGGCACGACGGTGACGGCCAGCGAGACGGAAGCCGCGCGGCCTGTTGCCTTCGAGGCCGCGGTCGACGGCGGCAGCGCCGTGCTCTATCGCACCAAGGCTGGTTATGCCGTGGTCAAGACCGATCTCGGCCGCGCGGCCAACGCGACGGTGGACATGGCAAAGCGATCGGCGAACTGGCTGGCGGGACTGGTGCCGAGCGGGCTGTAATCCAGCACCGGAAGCGCACGAAACCGGTATTCCAGGCACTTGAATATCAGCGCGCCTTACAGTTTGACCTTCAGCGTCTGCCAGAATTTGTCGATCATCGGTTGCTCGGTTGCGGTGTCCTGATCGCCGATGCGTGTGATGAACAGCAGCCCCTGATCGGCAAGACCGAAGCCGACGATCTCGAAATCGGCCTTGTCGGTACGCGTCTTCACCGTGGCTTTGATGCCGGTCAACTGCTTGCCGTCGGCGAGCTTGCGGGTCGTCGGCTCCTGTATCAGCGTGCCGCCCGCCTGAACCGACTCCTTGGTCATCTCCTGCAGCATCAGCTGATTGAGCGACACCGGATTCATCTTGCCGTATTCCTGCACCACGACGACGGTGCCGAGGGCCGAGGCAGCGAGGTATTGGGTGATGCTCTCGCCGAGATCCGTCTTGGTGACGGAAATGCTGCTCGGATGAACAAAGGAAAACCTGCCGCCGGAGAAAGTGGCGAAGTCGTTGCGGTCGAGCCGCACCCTGGCCCTCTTACCGCCGGGCAAGGTCACGTCTGCATCCTCGCCGGGATCATCGCCGTGGCACCAAGTTTCATTCGCATGTCCTGTCCTCTCCGGCGCTCGGCGCTTTCGACTCTTTGACGACCTAGAGCGCTTCCGTTCCCGTTACCATCCGCTCGTGACGGATAGACTGACCACCCGGCAAAACCATAGGGGTACCGGAACGCTGCAGACGAAGGCCGCCGCTGGCGCGTCGGAACAATGCAGTGCCTGATTGATAATGCCGGCACGATGCGGGAAGATGAGCGCCTACCTGGAGTTGGGGGGCTTCATGACCTTTGCCGTTCGCGCCACACTAAGCTTGTTACTGGCACTCGCGCCCTTGCCTGTTCGAGCGCAGGACACCGATCAGGGTGACGACAAAACGGTGATGGTAGCCCCGGACGATGCCGAAATGGCGGCGGCGATTGCAAAGGCACGATCCAGCCTGGACGACTTCCTGGCTTTGTCCGACGCGCCGCCGCCGGGAACCGGCAGGTTCAAGCTGAAGGTCATGGTGGTCGACGGACATGCGACGGAGCATTTCTGGGTCATCCCCTTCAAGCGGACCGCCACCGGCTTTGTCGGCATATTGGCGAACGAGCCTAAACTCGTCCGCAACGTCGTATTCGGCCAGAACATCGAATTCTCCAAGGACGATATCTCCGACTGGGGATACACCAGGGACGGCCATCAGGTCGGCAGCTTCACCGTCTGCGTGATGTTCAAGAAAATGTCCAAGGAAGAAGCGGATTACATGCGCACCCAATACGGCTTCGACTGCTGAACTGCATCCAAGGCATTACAGCTGTCTTTGCGGCAAGCTCGCCGCGGCCAGTCGGGCCGGTCAGCAGTCGGCTGTCAGCCGGAAAAGATCGCGCTCAGGCGTTCGGTAACCTTCCGCTTCAACAATTCCTCCTTCAGCGCCTCCACCGGCACCAGCTGCTCATGGCCGGCTTTGGCGAGGCGCATGAAGAAATGCAGTTTGTAAGCGGCAATCTTGCCTCGCGCGGCTGCGTCCGTGCGGACGTCGACGACCAGGATCGAACCGATGCGGCCGGGCCATGGCTGCCTGGCAAAAGCCGTGCCGAGGAAGTCGCCAAGACCGTAGGCGACGAGCGCATCGCCGATGCGCTCGAGCGGCTGTACGACATGGGCGTGGTGGCCGGCAATCAGCCGGACGCCGCGACCCGCCAGCCGTCGCGCCAGTGCCCGCGTCGCAGGTCTCGGAAAATGCCGGAACTCCCAGTCCCAATGCGGCGCCGCGCAGAGCAAGTCGACGTCCGCGAGGATCCCGAGCGGCCATTCGGCCGGATCGCCCGCCATGGAAATCCGCGCCCGAAATTCGGCCTCGTCAGCGTTGCGCCAAAGCGTGAACGCGGCGAAGCCGATCGTCAGCGGCCCGGCGGCCTGGTGTTGGACCGGGCCGCCGGCCGCGGTGCCGATGGTGCGGATGCCGAGCCGCTTCAGCGCCGCGACCGTCTCGTCGAAGCCGGCAACGCCCTGGTCGAGGACATGATTGTTGGCGAGCGACAGCACGAGCCTGTCACGGGCAATGCCGACGGCTGCCAGCGAATCCGCCAGGAAGCGTTCGCTCATCGCGTGATGCGTGCCAAGCCGCGTGCCCGCCACCGCGCTCGGCCGCTCGACGATCGGGCTTTCGCAATTGCCGACCACGAGATCGGCCGAAGCGAGCAGCGCCGCGATCGCAGGGTCGCATTCCGGCACCCTGCGATTGGCGACCGCCGACAGGTCGCCGATGAAGGCAAGCCGCACAGTTTGCGTTGGCCCCGGCACCATCAGCGTCGCTGCCGGGGCCGCGAAACCGTTTCTGTCGCCGCCAAGCGACGGCTTCAGAAAACGCGGCAGCCACGACAATTTGTAGGAGAGCGGATAATTCGACACGCGATGCCCAACCGTTTGCCATCGTGTGTAGACCGTCTACGCGACAGGAGAAAGCTGCAGGCGAAGCGCCGCAAATCCGTATATTGTGGCTGGCGGGATTGGGACGGGAGGATCCATCGTGAAGCGACTGTCGGGCCTTGTGGCACTCACACTCTTGCTGCTCCTGCCGTTTGCTTACGCCAAAGCGGCTAGCCCCGACCCGGCCGCCCTGTTCGAGGCGAAGACCGTAGCGGATCGGAATACTGCCTTGGCGGCACTGGAGGCGGCGGCACCGAGCGATCCGGCATCGGCCTATGCCGCCGGCGCCGGCGAATTCTTTACCGCGCTGGAAATCCTGGCCAGCGGTCTGCATCGGCACGGTTTCGAGAGCCCGCAATCCTTCATGCTACCGCTGATGCGGCTGCCCGTGCCGGACAATCCCAGTCCCGAGCCGCTCACCTATGAAAAGTTCCGCGCCATCCTGATCGCTTTCCGCGACCGTCTGGAGAAATCCGCCGCCACGCTGGGCTCGGTGCCCACCGACGCCGATATCGGCATGGTGGTCGACCTCGCTCATGCCGGTATCGATCTCAACGAGGACGGCAGCATCGCGCCGGACGAAAGCATCGCCGCGATCATGGCCTCGCTCTCACGCGGCGGCGTCGACGCAAGCGATGCCGCCCCTTCGCTTACCTTCCGCTTCGACCGCGCCGACGGTTTCTGGCTGCAAGGTTATGCCGAGTTCCTGATGGCGCAGGCCGATTTCTGGCTGGCGCATGATTTCAGAGCCATGTTCGACGGCTCTTTCCACATGCTGTTTCCGCACGCGAAACTGCCGCTGCAGGACGCGCTGGTCCCGCCGGATGGCGGCATGAGCGGCAGCATCTTCGCCTCGGAATGGCGCTTTGCCGACTTCATCTCGCTGGTGCATCTCGTCAACTGGCCGGTGATCGAGCCGGAGCGCCGGAAGGCGGCGCGCCGTCACCTGCTGGAGATGATCCGGCTTTCGCGCGAGGACTGGAAAGCGATACGCGCCGAAACCGACAATGACCGCGAATGGCTGCCGGGACCGCAGCAGAAGGGCGTCAACCCGCTCACCGGCCTCGAGGTCGGCGAGGCGCAAGTGCAGGCATGGCTTGCCGCCCTGACCATGGCTGAGGACCTTCTCGAAGGCCGCGTGCTGCTGCCGCATTTCCGCGTCATCGGCAAAGGCATCAACATGAAGCGCTTCTTCGACGAGCCGAAACCTTTCGACCTCGTCCTGTCGATCACCGGCCCGGCCATCGCGCCTTACCTCGAAAGTGGAAAAATCCTCACCAGCGACGATTTCAATCAGATTCAGCGCGAGTTCGGCGGCGCCGGCTTCCTGATATTCGCGCTGTGGTTCAACTGAAACGAAACGGCGCGCGCGACATGCCTCCTGACAGGCTTCTGTCAGCAGGCTCGGCAGCGCGCACCCGCCATTTCACTCCGCTCTTTCCATTTCGGCCGAGTCCTCCCATATTCGGGCCATGGCCAAACGCACCGACAAGAAAACGCCCTCGCCGGCGCAAGAGGGCGCGCCGAAACGGCGCAGTCCGCTGACCGAATTCCTCGACGCCGCCGAGCCCCTGGAGCGCGGCGGCTTCGCCGAAGCACCGCAAAGCGAGTTCTCCGGCGCGCCTCTCACCGGCTCGATCTCCGATTGGGCCGGGCAGATCGAGCGCGAGGCGCAAAAGCAGCCGAAGGCTAAAGCGCCGAGGAAGGTCCCCGAGCGCTCTGCTGCGCCCGGGCGCACGGCGCGCGGCACCTCGATGGGCGGCGCGGCATCGGCGAAAGAACGCGCCGCCGCCGGCCTCAACCCGGTGGCCGGTCTCGACATCAGCCTGGAGGACGCCGAGCAGGTTTCCTCGAGCGGTGTGACCGCGACCGTCGCCGCACTGTCGAGGCTCATCGAATCCGGCAATCCGCTGCACAAGGATGGCCAGCTTTGGACGCCGCACCGGCCTGCCCGGCCGGAAAAATCGGAAGGCGGCATCGCCATCAAGATGGTGTCGGATTTCGAGCCCGCCGGCGACCAGCCGACCGCCATCAAGGACCTTGTCGAGGGTGTCGAGCAAAGCGACCGCACCCAGGTGCTGCTCGGCGTGACCGGCTCCGGCAAGACCTTCACCATGGCCAAGGTGATCGAGGAAACGCAGCGCCCTGCCCTGATCCTGGCGCCGAACAAGACGCTGGCCGCGCAGCTCTACGCCGAGTTCAAGAAATTCTTCCCCGAAAACGCGGTCGAGTATTTCGTCTCCTATTACGACTACTACCAGCCGGAAGCCTACGTCCCGCGCACCGACACCTATATCGAGAAGGAATCCTCGATCAACGAGCAGATCGACCGCATGCGCCACTCGGCGACGCGCTCGCTGCTGGAGCGTGATGACGTCATCATCGTCGCCTCCGTCTCCTGCATCTACGGTATCGGCTCGGTCGAGACCTACACGGCGATGACCTTCCAGATGCAGGTCGGTGACCGGCTCGACCAGCGCGCCTTGCTTGCCGACCTCGTCGCCCAGCAATACAAGCGCCAGGACATCAACTTCGTGCGCGGCTCGTTCCGCGTGCGCGGCGACACGATCGAGATCTTTCCGGCCCACCTCGAAGACCGCGCCTGGCGCATCTCGATGTTCGGCGACGAGATCGAGGCGATCACCGAGTTCGATCCGCTGACCGGCCAGAAGACCGGTGAGCTGAAGAGCGTCAAGATCTACGCCAATTCGCACTATGTGACGCCGCGGCCGACCTTGAATCAGGCTATCAAGTCGATCAAGGAAGAGCTGCAATACCGCCTGCAAGAGCTTGAAAAGGCTGGCCGTCTGCTTGAAGCGCAACGTCTCGAGCAGCGCACGCGCTTCGACCTCGAGATGCTCGAAGCGACCGGTTCCTGCGCCGGCATCGAGAATTATTCGCGCTATCTCACCGGTCGCCAGCCGGGCGAGCCGCCGCCGACCCTGTTCGAATATGTGCCGGACAATGCGCTGATCTTCATCGACGAGAGCCACGTCACAGTGCCGCAGATCGGCGGCATGTATCGCGGCGACTTCCGCCGCAAGGCGACGCTGGCCGAGTATGGCTTCCGCCTGCCCTCCTGCATGGACAACCGGCCGCTGCACTTCGAGGAATGGGACGCCATGCGCCCGCTGTCGATCGCCGTCTCGGCGACGCCGGGCGGCTGGGAGCTCGACCAGTCCGGCGGCGTCTTCGCCGAGCAGGTCATCCGCCCGACCGGGCTGATCGACCCGCCGGTCGAGGTGCGCCCCGCCAAGAGCCAGGTCGACGATGTCGTCGGCGAAATCCGCGAGACGACCAGGCTGGGCTACCGCACGCTGGTCACGGTTCTCACCAAGCGCATGGCCGAAGACCTCACCGAATATCTGCATGAGAACGGCATTCGAGTCCGCTACATGCATTCCGACATCGACACGCTGGAGCGCATCGAGATCCTGCGCGACCTGCGCCTCGGCGCCTTCGACGTGCTGGTCGGCATCAACCTGCTCCGCGAAGGCCTCGACATTCCCGAATGCGGCTTCGTCGCCATCCTCGACGCCGACAAGGAAGGTTTTTTGCGCTCCGAGACCTCGCTGATCCAGACGATCGGCCGCGCCGCGCGCAACGTCGACGGCAAGGTCATCCTCTACGCCGACCAGATCACCGGCTCGATGGAACGGGCGATGGCGGAGACCAACCGCCGCCGCGAGAAGCAGATGGAGTGGAACGCGGCCAACGGCATCACGCCGGAATCGGTCAAGTCGCGCATCGCCGACATCCTCGATTCCGTCTACGAGAAGGACCACGTGCGCGCCGACATCTCGCAGTTCACCGACGATGCCGGCGCCATGATAGGCAACAATCTGAAAACCCATCTCGAGGCGCTGGACAAGCAGATGCGCGATGCCGCCGCCAATCTCGACTTCGAGAAGGCCGCCCGCATCCGCGACGAGATCAAGCGGCTGCGGGAGATGGAACTGTCCATCTCGGACGACCCGCTTGCCCGCTACGCCGATATGGAAAGCCCGGTTTCCGGCCGCGAGAAAGGCAGGCACAACAAGGGACGTGCGGTGCACCGCTCCGTCGATGACGACGCCAAGGGCCTGTTCCGCAAGCCGCATCTCGACGAGATGGGCGCCGACGGCGCGGTGCCGGTGAAGAATCCGCTTTTCGCCAAGCCGTCGATCGACGACATGGGACCGGGCACCGACATGCCGACGCCGGCTGGCGCGGTCTCGCGTTCGCTGTTCAAGAAGCAATCGGCGCAGGAAGCGCATGGCTCCGACTTCGGCATCCCGGGCGACCGCACCGGGTCGCTGTTCCGCAAGAACTCGCTCGACGAGATGACGGTGCGCCGGACCGAAAAACCCGTCGAAGGAACGGTGCCTACGAAGCCACGGCCAATCTCCCCCCTTGTGGGGGAGATGTCCGGCAGGACAGAGGGGGGCGCGAAGGAACGCGACGATAAACCCATCGTCCGCCAGCGCTCTGGCATCGGCTCTTACGAAGACCCAGCCGATGAGCGCCGTCAAAAGCGCCGGCCGAGCAAGACTGGGCGGCCGGGGCACTGATTTCTGAAGAGATTGATATGTTGCCGGCGGGACAGCGCTCTGTCCTGCCGGACATCTCGCCCACAATGGGCCCACAAGAGGGGAGATCGGTAGGTTCAGCGCCCCCGCTCTGTCCTGCCGCCCCTTGCCATGCCCCCTCCCCAGGTGTACCAGTTTCCCCAACTCGAACATCTGGAAAGGAGGGCTGCGTGTCTATCGATCACCACCGTCAGCGCGGCCCTGTCTGTGCCCTGCGAGCTTGCTTGCAGGGCTGACCAGGACGGTCCGGGAATTTTCCCCCGCTTCGATTTTTGGTCTGCCCTTCGTGGTGCCGCTGATCTCGGCCTGATGGCCTACCGGCGCACCGTCAAAGTGCATTGAGCCGGGCTCCGGCAAGACCAGAGAAATCGACATGGCCCTGATCAGCCTCAAATCCCTCGGCGTCACCATGAGTGCGCCGCTCTTCTCCAACCTCGACCTCATCATCGGTGCCGGCGACCGGCTGGGCATCGTCGCGGCGAACGGCCGTGGCAAAACCACCCTGCTCAGATGCCTGGCGGGCGAGCTGGACGCCACGAGCGGCGACATCACCCGGACGCGCGGCTTGCGCGTCGGCCATGTCGAGCAATCCGTCCCCGGCGCGCAGCTCGACCGTAGCTTCCATCAGGTGGTTGCCGATGCCTTGCCGCCTGAGCAGCTTGGCAGCGAGCTTTGGCGCGTCGACGTGGTGCTGGATTCGCTCGATGTGCCCGAGGACATGCGCGACAGGCCGATGCGGGCCTTGAGCGGCGGCTGGCAAAGGCTGGCGCTGATCGCCCGCGTCTGGGTCACCAACCCGGACGTGCTTCTGCTCGACGAGCCGACCAACCATCTCGACCTCGCCAAGATCGGCCAGCTCGAAACCTGGCTCAACGCGCTGCCACGCGAGGTCCCGGTGATCATCGCCAGCCACGACCGCGCCTTTCTCGACGCCACCACCAACCGCACGCTCTTCCTGCGCCCGGAAGAATCGCCGGTGTTTTCGCTGCCCTATTCGCGCGCCCGGCAGGCGCTCGACGAGGTCGACGCCTCGACGGCGCGGCGGTTCGAGCGCGACATGAAGGTCGCACAGCAGTTGCGCCGGCAGGCAGCCAAGCTCAACAACATCGGCATCAATTCCGGCAGCGACCTGCTGACGGTCAAAACCAAGCAGCTCAGGGAGCGGGCCGAAAGGCTGGAAGATGCAGCCGTGGCAGCGCATCGCGAGCGTTCGGCCGGCGCGATCCGATTGGCCAACCGCGGCACCCACGCCAAGGTGCTGATCACGCTCGACGACCCGGCGGTCGAAACGCCCGACGGCACGCTGCTGTTCAGGACCGGCAAGCGCCATATCTGCCAAGGCGACCGCATCGTGCTGCTCGGCCGCAACGGTGTCGGCAAATCGCGCTTCATTGCGATGATCCGCGCCGCCATCGCCGAACCGGGGTCGGAAGAAAGCGTCAAGGTGACGCCGTCGACCGTGCTCGGCTACAGCGACCAGGCTCTGTCCGGCATCGGCGCCGACGCCACCCCGCTGGCGATGGTCTCGCGCCGCTTCGAGATCGGCGAGCAGCGCGCCCGCTCGCTTCTCGCCGGCGCCGGCGTCGCCATAGAGATGCAGGAGAAAAGGATCGCCGCGTTGTCGGGCGGACAGCGGTCGAGGCTGATGTTGCTGGTGCTGCGGCTTCTCAACCCCAATTTCTACCTCCTCGACGAGCCGACCAATCACCTCGACATTGACGGCCAGGAAGCGCTGGAGGACGAGTTGCTGAAGCATCAGGCAAGCTGCCTGCTCGCCTCGCACGACCGCTCCTTCATCCGCGCGATCGGCAACCGGTTCTGGCTGATCGAGAAGCGGCGGCTGACCGAAGTCGACAGTCCGGAAGGGTTCTTCCGCTCGGTGGCCGCGACGGAGCGCTGAGAGCCACGACAAGGCCGGCCTATACGGGGGGCCGGCCTATACGGGCCGGCTTTCCGGGCGCGCATGAAAAATTCCGGTGACCTGTCGGATTGCCGCAGCATTCCTCGTCCTTGGGATGCCGACACGGTGCTGACGGCACCAACCAGGGAGAGTTTATCATGTCCATCTTGTCATCCATCAGCCGCATCGCCAGCCAATATGCGACGGCGCGCGCCCGCTACCGCAGCGAGCGCATTCTGCTTTCGCTGCCGGCCGACCTGCGCAAGGACATCGGTTTTCCGGAAATTCTCGACACGCGAAACGGCCGCTGCACAGCCACCTTCTCGACCGACGTCATTTGAAAGTGACCAACGGGTTCATGCGACGGCTGCCCGGCCGGTCCGGGCCCGGCCCCGCTAAAAAAATTCCGCTGCCCGTGTAGGATTGCTGTCGCCTCGTCCGTCTTTTGATCGCAACGCCCAATCAACCCGTGAAGAGGAACACGTGAAATGACCGACCAGAACCCGCCCCGCGCCAAAGTTCTTGGCGGATTGACCCCCTATCTGCAGGTCGACGGCGCCATCAAGGCGGCCGAGTTCTACAAGAAGGCTTTCGGGGCCGAGGAAGTCTTTGCCTATCCGCCGGACGACAAGGGCCGCACCATGCATATCCATCTCTATGTCAACGGCTCGACGCTCATGCTGGGCGACGCCTATCCCGAGCACGGCCATCCGCATCAGGCGGCGCAGGGTTATACGCTCCAGCTCCATCTCGGTAGTGACGACGTCGATGCCTGGTGGAAGCGCGCGGTAGACGCCGGCTGCGAAGTCGTCACGCCCCTCCAGGTAATGTTCTGGGGCGACCGCTGGGGCCAGGTGAAGGATCCCTTCGGCGTCGCCTGGGCGATGAACGCGCCGGTAAAATAGGTTTCCGAGCGAGCAAGCGTCGCCCGCCAATCCCAGGGCTGACGCGCTCACCCGCGCCGGGTCGTATCCCCGCCGGCCCGGCGCTCGTTTTCAGCGAAGGAGTTTACCCATGTCCTATATCGATGGTTTCGTGCTTGCCGTGCCGAAGGCAAATCTCGATGACTACAAGAAAATGGCTGCGAATGCCGGCGCCGTCTGGAAGGAGCACGGCGCGCTCGCCTATGTCGAATGCATCGGCGACGACGTGCCCTATGGCGAACTGACCTCGTTCCCGCGCGCCGTGCAAGCGAAGGATGACGAAGTCGTCATCTTTGCCTGGGTCGTTTACGAATCCAGGCAGAGCCGCGACGCGGTCATGGCGAAAGTGATGGCCGACGAACGTCTCAAGATGGACTGGTCAACAATGCCCTTCGACGGCAAGCGCATGATCTTCGGCGGCTTCCAGCCATTTATCGAGGTTTGAGCACAGCCGATTCGGTCCTCATCCACGGGCGGAGCTGGAGCGGAGCTCCTGCTTCGCCCTGGAATGCCGAGGTTGCGAGGCAGCGGCTAATCTCACAGGCCTGCGATGGCTGAGAGCAAGCGGCCTACCAGTCCAACCCGGCCCTATCCGTTCTGGAGCTTGACGAGCAGCGGCTTCAGCCGCTCCCCATAACGCTTCCACAGGTCGACCGAGCCCTGATACATCGGCTGGCGCACCTGCGCGGCCGACGCCGTGCGCACCGGCCGGTCGGTCTCGTGGAACGCCAGCACCTTGTCATCCCAAGGCAGGCCGAGATGCGCCATCAGCGCCCGCGTCTGGCCTTCCTGATCGGCGACGAAATCCTCGTAGCGGACGTCGTGGACGACGCCGGGCAGAACTTTGTGCCAATGCGCCATGATGTCGGTGTAGAGGTTATGGAAATCGGCGAGCTCGCCGAGATCGTAGCCGTAGCGATGGCTGTCGCCGCGGAAATGCACTTTGAAGATCGACAGGCACGTGGCCGCGGCGTCGCGCGCGCAATGCACGATCTTCGCCTTCGGCAGCATCATGTGCAGGAAGCCGACCAGCAGGAAGTTGCCCGGCATCTTGTCGGTGACATGGCGGAAGCCCGGATACCGGGCATGCAGCATGTCGATATAGGCCTGCCCGGCCTCGGCAAAGGCCTTGTCCGGCATGTCGGCTATCCCTGAGGGAAAACCGCCCGGCATGCTCATCGGAAACTGCTTGCCGACGACCGACTTCAGGATGCTGAGCTCGCCCGCGCCAAAGACCTGCGGATGGCTGGCGATGATCTGCTCGACCAGCGTCGTGCCGGAACGCGGCATGCCGACGACGAAGATCGGCGTGTCGTCGGAAATGTCGCTCGGCCTGTGCTTTTCGAAGAAGTCCTTGTCGAAGGCCGACTTCATCGCTTCGAACTCGTCGCGCGTTCTCACCGGGTCGTAATCGATGCCCTTCCGGCGGATCGCATTGCCCTCGGCGAAATAGTCGAAGGCGCGGCCATAATCCTTCAGATCGTCATTGGCCTTGCCGAGGCCGAAGGAAAGCTGCATGCGCGCAAGGCTGTCCTGCGGCGCCTTGGCGTGCTCGGCCTCCATGCCGGCAAGCTCGGCGTCGCGCTCGGTCTGGCGCTTGACCTGGGTCAGCAGAAGCCAGGCTTTCGCCATCGCCGGAGCGATCGCCACCGCCTGGCGGGCAAGATCGGCGGCCTCGGCGAGCTTGCCCTTCTCCATCAGGGCGACGCCCAGCCCGTAGAGCAGCTCGGCATCCTTGGGCCGGATCGACAGCGACTCGCGGAAGAGCGCAATCGCCTCGTCGAGCCGCCCGGCTTCCTGCAGCGTTTCGGCAAGGCCGATGCGGGCGCGGACATGGAACGGGTTGCGGCCGATCGTGCCGCGATAGATCTCCTCAGCGCCCTCGAACTGGCCGAGCTGCTTCAGCGACGAGCCGAGATTGTCGCGCGCCGCGAGTTGGTCCGGGCGGATGTCCACCGCGCCGCGGAAGAAATCGACGGCGGCGGCAACGCGGCCGAGGTCGCGCATCACCGTGCCCATGTTGTTGAGGAAATCGGCATTTTGGGGCTGCAGCGTGACCGACTGCTCGATGAGGTCCAGCCCTTCCTCGCTACGACCTGTCTGGTGCAGGAGGAGCCCGAGGAAATGCAGCGCGGCGGCATGATTAGGCTGCTGCCCCAGCACCTGCCGGTAAAGCGACTCCGCCTCCTGCCGGCGTCCTGCCTGATGCAGCTGCAGCGCCCGTTGCACATAGGGATCGAGGGGGCTCGCCGATCCTGGCTTGCCGCCCGCGTTTGCCGCTCTTCTCTGATCTCTGTTAATGGGAAACCTGCCGTATTTGTCCGCCCGCCGGACCTAAGCCAAGCGGGCGGCAGATGCAAGTGTGTGGGCAGCGCTCTGACGACTTGCCCGCAATACCGCTAGCAAGGCCCGTCGCCGATGATGCGATAGTCCGCCGCGCGAGCCTCGCACGCATTCGGGAAAGTGCGCACCTCGCCGTAGCGTCTGGCGCAGACCGGCGCGTATTCGCGGGTGCAGAAGGTTTGCTCGCCGCCACCGCCGCCATCCCGGCAAGGCCCGTCACGCACGATACGATACCCTGCCCGCTCCGCCAGGCAGGCATTGGCGAAGGTCTGGCGGTCGCCGCCGCGTCTTGCGCACACTGGTTCGTATTGCATCGTGCAGAGCTGCGGATGCGGCCTCGGCGGACGCGGACGCGGTCCTTCGTCGACGACCACGGTACAGGCCGCCAGCAATGCCGACAGTAGCAGGGCGACAAGGCCCTGCCGCGAAACGATTGCCGCAAGAAATCGCATAGGTCCCTCTCCTATCTGGCTCAGGCGCGATCGCGCCAGCTCGCGCAATTCCTCGCCATTTTGGGATCGAACGCAACCCCGGCTTGTGCTTTGCCCGGGGCGAAATTTATCGCCGGTCGGCTTTTCGCACTGGCCCATGCCCGGCTTTTCACTGGCCGATGACCGGTCATGGCGCCGGGTCTATCGATGGCCTCGCGTTGGGCGCGCCGAGGGCGGCCCGCGGTGCTGTCTTGCAACCATCACATTTCCGTGTAATAAATTTGGTGTTCGGGCATTTGCGACCCGGAGAGCGGCACGTTTTGGACGACCTTTCCCCGATAGTGTGAATCTCTGACGGCCCCGTTTTTCGGCGGGGGCTTTGACCATGCGCGAATGCATGACTGCCGAAGCAACACCGGGATCAGCCCAAGGAAGCGGGCGAGCCCACGAGACTGATACGGGTGAAGGAGTTTCCCCCATGGCCCAGACCGGCACCGTAAAGTTCTTCAACGCCACCAAAGGCTTCGGCTTCATCACGCCTGACGGCGGCGCCAAGGACGTGTTCGTCCACATCTCCGCGATCGAGGCCTCCGGCCTGCGCACGCTCGTCGATGGCCAGAAGGTCACCTTCGACGTCGAGCCTGACCGCATGGGCAAGGGTCCGAAGGCGGTCAACCTCCGCGCCGCCTGAGCGGGCGACGCTGCCGTCCTTCCGCTGATGAACGGCGCGGCGGGATCATGAATCGGCTTCGCAGGAAGCTTGAGTTTTCAAGGGCGCGACGGTTCCGTCGCGCCCTTTTTTGTCCGGCAAATAGTTGTATTGGCAGGCGAAAACTTTCTCTTGCCGATAGCGCTAAAATAAAGGACAAATTTCCTCTCGGGCAGTTTGCCGGCCCGAGACTGACTTGATGGGATCAAAGGAGCTTCCCATGCCGCAGACCGGCACCGTCAAATTCTTCAACCATGCCAAGGGCTTCGGCTTCATCACGCCCGACGATGGCGCGAAGGACGTCTTCGTCCATATTTCGGCCGTGCAGGCGTCGGGCCTTCCCGGTCTTGAGGATGGGCAGAAAGTGACATTCGACACCGAGCCCGACAAGCGAGGCAAGGGTCCGAAGGCCGTCAACCTGTCTATCGGCTAAGCCGGCTCAAGACAGATCCGACGGAGACTGAGCAGGCGGGGCGCTCCCGCAGAGCTCGGAATTTTGTCGAGCCGCGAAATCGTTCGCGCAGTGCCGTTCAGCCTCCGTTCAGCCACGGTCTTCTATTAACCCCTGCTAAAGCCGACCCGCATCCCCTGAAATACGCGGGCCGGCGCGAAGGAGACCGAAAATGAACCGAATTCTCAAGACCGCCATTGTGACCGCCGGCGTCGCCGCGACCACTTTGGCCACCTTCTCGGCGGCAAATGCTGATGATTGGCGCTGGCGTCGTCATCATCACAATGGCGGCGACGCCCTTGCCGCGGGCGTTGTCGGCCTGGCGGCGGGCGCCCTGATCGGTAGTGCTCTCAGCAACCCTGGGCCGAGATACTACGATCCCGCCTATGATGACGGCTATTATGTCGACCGCCCCGTTCGCCGCTACTATGCACAGCCGCGCGTCGTCTATGCCGACCGCTATGCCGAGCCGTGGACCCGCGAATGGTACGAGTATTGCTCCGACCGGTACCGCACCTTCAACTCGCGTACCGGCACATTCACGGGCAACGATGGCGAACAGCATTTCTGTGTTGCCAACTAAGACTTACGGTTTCCAGTCCAGGCAAAAGCGCCGCCCTCCAGCGGCGCTTTTTCTTTGCGCAGAGGATCAGGCCAGAAAGGGATTCGTCCGGCGCTCCTCGCCGAAGCGGCCGCCCGGACCGTGACCGCAGATGAAGCCGATATCGTCGCCGAGCGGCAGCAGCTTGTCTTTGATCGAGGCGATCAGCGCGGCGTGATCGCCGCCCGGCAGATCGGTGCGGCCTATCGAGCCGCGAAACAGCACGTCGCCGACATGGGCGAATTTGGCCGCGCGGTTGTAGTAGACGACATGGCCCGGCGCGTGCCCCGGACAATGCAGCACCTCGAACACATGCTCTCCGAACGAGACCGTGTCGCCTTCGCTGAGAAAACTGTCCGGAATGCAATTGCGCACCGGATCGGTAAGGCCGAAGCGCTTGGCCTGGGTCTCGAGATTGGCAAGCAGCGGCCGATCGGCCTCGTGCGGGCCGATGATGTCGATGCCGAGTGCATCCTTCAGATCCATCGCGCCGCCGGCATGATCGATATGGCCGTGAGTGATCCAGATCGCCTTCGCCCTGATCGCGTTGTCCTTGAGTACCGCCACTATCTTGTCGACGTCGCCGCCGGGATCGACGACGACACCTTGTTTGTCGTCCATGTCGAAGAGAATGGTGCAATTCTGCTGGAAGGGCGTGACCGGCACGATGCCGGCATTGAGCTGACCCATGGCTTTCCTTTCGAGGTGTTGCCCTGATGTAGAGGGCACAGCCGACTGCGTCCACCGGTGATCCCTCCAAAAGAAATGGGCGGCCATAGCCGTCCATGGGAAGCCTGAAATTCTGCCAAGCCCATTCTTCATCACGGTCATGACCGCGCGCATGATGTCGGTGAGGATGGCGCCGACGATGATGCTTTGTATGTCCATCGCCCTGCCAATCCCACCGGCTGCTCCGCTGCCGTCGCCGGATCGCCCGCACCCATGAGACGCCGAATTGCTGCGCAGGCGCCCAAATAAAAGGGGCGGCCCGAAAACCGCCCCGTTGCACAAAAAGGCTGCGACTATCGCTATTCTGCGGCGATGGCGTGCTTTGGCTGCACCGCGGCAGAATAGTCGTTCATCAACGTCTTGGCGATCTCGCCGACCTCGAATCGGTACGGGCCGATTTCCGAGACCGGCGTGACTTCCGCGGCCGTGCCGGTAAGGAAGCACTGCTCAAAGCCATCGAGCTCTTCGGGCATGATGGCGCGCTCGATCACCTCGATGCCGCGGTCCTTGGCCAGGCCGATAACGGTGCGGCGGGTGATGCCGTCGAGGAAGCAGTCGGGCGTCGGCGTGTGGATCTTGCCGTCCTTGACGAAGAAGATGTTGGCGCCGGTGGCTTCTGCCACCTGGCCGCGCCAGTCGAGCATCATGGCGTCGGCGTAGCCCTTGGCCTCTGCGGCGTGCTTGGAAAGCGTGCAGATCATGTAGAGGCCGGCAGCCTTGGACTTGGATGGCGCGGTGCGCGGGTCGGGCCGGCGCCATTCGGCGACGTCGAGGCGGATGCCCTTCAGCTTCTGCGCCGGGTCGAAATAGCTCGGCCACTGCCAGATGGCGATGGCGCAGTTGATGCGGTTGTTCTGCGCCGAAACACCCATCTGCTCGCTGCCGCGCCAGGCGATCGGACGCACATAGGCGTCCTTGAAAGCCTGCTTTTTCAGAAGCGTGCGGCAAGCCTCGTCGATCTCGCCGACCGAATAGGGAATCTTGAAGCCGAGCAGGCGCGCCGATTCATGCAGGCGCTCATTGTGCTCGGTGAGCTTGAATATCTGGCCGCCATAGGCGCGCTCGCCCTCGAAGACGGCGCTGGCATAGTGCAGGCCATGGGTCAGCACGTGGATCTTGGCCTCGCCCCATTTGACGAACTCCCCGTTCATCCAGATGAAGCCGTCCAGTTGATCGAAGGGAACGGATGCCATGGAAACCTCCCGCGGGCGGGCGCCCGCCAATCGTTGTGTCTTATGGCCTTTCGTATCGGCCCCGCCACTGGGTCCGAAACCGCCGGCCTGTGTCTGGAAGCGTAGGCGGATATTCAATCCCTGGCAAACTTAGGAAGTTCCGGAAAAACGGCTTCCGCTTGCCTTTTCGTTCGCAATCCGCCGAAAAGCTTGTCAAAAATTATCATTTGCGGGAAATTACGTCAACAGTACTGACGTAATTCCCGCTTGGCATGGAGAAATGATGACGGAACGAAGCCCCGCAGCCGGAAAACCGATCAGGACGGCGATCACCGACGAGGACGGCATCGACTTTGCCATCATCGAGCTGTTTTTCTTCGCCTATCGCGACTTCACCTCCGATCCCGACCAGATCCTTGCCGATTACGGCTTCGGCCGTGCCCATCACCGCGTCCTGCATTTCGTCAACCGCAGGCCCGGACTGACGGTTGCCGAGCTGCTCGACGTGCTGAAGATCACCAAGCAGAGCCTGGCGCGGGTGTTGAAGCAGCTGATCGACACGGACCATATTGTCCAGGTGCAAGGGTTGCGCGACCGCCGGCAGCGCGAGCTCTACCCGACTGCCAAGGGCCGCGCGCTGGCACTGGCGCTGGCACGGCCACAGTCGCGCCGCATCCGTGCTGCATTGGAAGATTCCGGGACCGCCGAACGCGCATCGATCGAGAGATTCCTCGAGGCGATGGTCAATCCGGAACTTAGAGCGCAGATCGACATTGTGCCTGCGCAAACATCGGGGAAGAAAAATGGAGACCACTGAGAAGGTTGATCATCCGGCAGCGCCCGGCGATGATGCGCCGCATCTGCTGGTGGTCGACGACGACACCCGCATCCGCAATCTGCTCAAGCAATATTTGTCCGAGAACGGTTTTCGCGTCACCGTCGCCGGCAACTCCGGCGAGGCCCGGCGCAAGCTCGCCGGGCTGGACTTCGACCTGCTCGTGCTTGACGTCATGATGCCCGGCGAAACCGGCGTCGACCTCACCAAGGCGCTGCGGGCCGAGAAGAACGTGCCGATCCTGATGCTGACGGCGCTGTCGGAAACCGACAGCCGTATCACCGGGCTCGAGGCCGGCGCCGACGACTATCTGCCGAAGCCCTTCGATCCGCGCGAGCTCATCCTGCGCATCAACAACATCCTGCGCCGCGGCGGCCCGGCGGCGACGCCGAAAGTCGAGCAGCTCGTCTTCGGCCCCTACACGTTCCAGATCGCCAAGCGCGAACTGAAGCGTGGCGGCGAGGCGCTGAAGCTGACCGACCGCGAGCAGGAAATCCTGGCGATCTTCGCCGCCCGGGCGGGCGAAACCATACCGCGGCACGAGCTCGTCGGCGACGAATCGGATGTCGGCGAGCGGACCATCGACGTCCAGATCAACCGGCTGCGCCGCAAGATCGAGCGCGATCCGTCCAATCCGGTGTGGCTGCAGACCGTGCGCGGTATTGGGTATCGGCTCAGCGTGGAATAACATGCTCGCAGACGGCCTTGGCTGAATGGCCGTCTACGAGCGGAAGGGCCAATGGCGACCACGCAACTGGAAAAGCCCAAGACCGGGAGCCCCGGCGATCTCGCTTTGCGGACGCTGAGGGCGATGCCGCGCGCCTGGAACCGGTTCTGGCGCCTGGTCGCGCTCTACATGCCGAAGCGGCTTTATGCCCGCTCCCTGATCATCGTCATCGCGCCGATGATTCTTTTGCAGTCGGTCGTCGCCTTCGTCTTCATGGAGCGCCACTGGCAGACTGTTACCCAACGCCTGTCGCAGGCGACGATCGCAGACATCGCTGCCATCATCGACATGATGGAGACCTATCCCCACGACGCCGATTACGCCAACATCATCCGCATCGCCCAGGACCGCATGCAGCTGAAAGTGGATCTGCTGCCGCCCGATCCGCTGCCGGCCCCCGGGCCGAAGCCGTTCTTCTCAATCCTCGACACGGCCCTGTCATCGGAGATTACCCGACAGATCAACCGTCCCTTCTGGATCGACACGGTCGGCAACTCCAATGTCGTCGAGGTCCGCGTCCAGCTCGAAGGCAAGGTCCTGCGCGTCTTCGTGCGTCGCAGCCAGGCTTATGCCTCAAACACCCATATCTTCCTGATCTGGATGGTCGGCACCTCGCTGGTGCTCTTGATGATCGCCATCCCCTTCCTGCGCAATCAAATAAGGCCGATCTTGACCTTGGCCGAAGCCGCCGAGAGCTTCGGCAAGGGCCGGCCGATGCCGCGCGATTTCCGTCCGCGCGGCGCGGAGGAAGTGCGCCGCGCCGGCTTCGCCTTCATCCAGATGCGCGAGCGCATCGAGCGCCAGATCGAGCAGCGTACCGCCATGCTGACCGGCGTCAGCCATGATCTCAGGACCATTCTCACCCGCTTCAAGCTGCAGCTGGCCCTGGCTGGCGGCAAGGCCGAGACCAAGGCAGCGCTGAACCAGGACATCGACGACATGCAGTCGATGCTGGAGGGCTATCTCTCCTTTGCCCGCGGCGAGGCGGCGGAAGACACCGGCCGCTTCGATCTTGATGCCTATTTCCAGAAGCTTGGCGAGGAAGCGCAACTGCGCAAATGCAAGCTGTCGACGACACTGACCGGCGATCCGACCGTGCATGTGCGGCCGAACGCCTTTGCCAGGCTGATGTCCAACGTCATCGGCAATGCCTTCCGATATGCCAAGACGGTCGAGGTCCATGCCAATCACGGCCGCGGCTCGCTGACCGTCACCATCGACGATGACGGTCCCGGCATCGCGCCGGACAAGCGCGAGGAAGTGTTCAAGCCATTCCTGCGGCTCGACGAAGCGCGTAATCTCGATGCCAGCGGCACCGGCCTTGGTCTGTCGATCGCCCGCGACATCGCCCGAACTCATGGCGGCGACATCATGCTTGAAGACAGCCCGCTGGGCGGTTTGCGAGCCGTGATCAAGGTGCCGGCTTAGTCGGACAAAGACGGCCTTCATCCCCTCGTCATGAAATCATGGTCAAGAGCGCGCATGAAGCGCGCGACCTTTATTGATTCGGCCATGCCGCCCCGCTTCGATCCCGCACCCGCCCGGGTGCGCTGGAGCGAAGCGCGAGCTGCAGCCTGGCTGCCGTTCCGCCATCGTGCCGGCGCGCCCAAGAATCTGTGCGAAGGGTCGCCATGCGAATCCTGATGGTCACCGATGCATGGCGACCGCAGGTCAACGGCGTGGTTCACACGCTGGAGCGGCTTACCGAAACGCTGAAATCCTTCGACGTCCAGGTCGATTTTCTGACGCCGACCATCTTCCGCACCTTGCCGCTGCCGACCTACCCGGACATTCGGCTCGCCTTGACAACCCCCAGTCATGTCGCGCGGCTGATCGCAGCGGGAAAGGCCGACCACATCCACATTGTCACCGAAGGGCCGCTCGGCATCATGGCGCGCCGCTACTGCCGCAAGGCCGGCCGTCCCTTTACCACCAGCTACCACACGCGTTTCCCCGAATATCTCAGCGCCCGCCTGCCGGTGCCGGAGAGGTGGGCCTATAACTGGCTGCGCGAGTTCCACAATTCCGGACAGGGCACGTTGGTCGCTACGCAATCGTTGGCGGACGACCTTGCCTCGCGCGGCTTCGATAAGCTGAGGCCCTGGACTCGCGGCGTCGACACCGATCATTTCCGGCCGAACAAACGCAAGGACACCAGCTTTCCCCGCCCCATCTTCCTCTGCGTCGGCCGTGTCGCGATCGAAAAGAACCTGACCGCCTTCCTCGATCTAGATCTCCCCGGCAGCAAGGTGGTGGTCGGCGAAGGGCCGGAACTGGCAAAGCTCAGCGCCCGCTATCCGAACGCGCATTTCCTCGGCCATCGCCCGAACGACGAACTGGCGGAAATCTACGCTTCGGCTGACGTCTTCGTCTTTCCGAGCCGCACCGACACCTTCGGCAACGTCATCATCGAGGCTCTGGCCAGCGGCACGCCGGTGGCCGCCTATCCGGTGACCGGACCGATCGACATCGTCGGCGACGGCGTCGGTGGGGCCGTATCCGAGGATTTGCGCGAGGCGGCGCTCAAGGCGCTTCACATTGACCGCGCGGAGGCGCGCCAGCGCGCACTGCGCTACAGCTGGAAGTCATGCGCCGAGATGTTCCTCGACGTTGTCGAAGAAGCGCTGGGGATGCCGCGCAAGCGCGCCGATCAGAACGCGGTGACGTCGGGCCGGCCCAGGCTTGTTCTAGAATAGACGCCCGCCGTCCGGCACTTTGCGCTCGATGGCGCCGAGCACGACGGCGCCCTCCTCGTCCGGAAAGCCAAGCGTCAGCACTTCCGACATGAACGGGCCGATCTGGCGCGGCGGGAAATTGACCACCGCGAAGACCTGCCGGCCGATCAGCGTCTCCGGCGCATAATATTTGGTGATCTGCGCCGACGACTTCTTCACCCCGATCGCCGGGCCGAAATCGATCTTCAGCTTGAATGCCGGCTTGCGCGCCTCCGGAAAGGGCTCAGCCTCGACGATCGTGCCGGCACGGATGTCGACACGATCGAAATCGGCAAAGCTGATCTCCGGCTTGCGCTCGCTGCTGGAACTCATCGGCGGTATTGGCTTCGCTCAGGCGCTTCCATGGGTTTCAAAGAGCACGCTCGACAGCGCGTCCTTGGCCGACGTACCCGACCAGACGACGAATTGGAAGGCCTGGAAATAGCATTCGCAGGCCTCTAACGCCGATGACAGAAGCACCTCGACCTGCTGGCTCGACGGCTCGACGCCGCCGGCGAGCAGCAGCGATTGCCGGAACATGATCGCGCCCTCCTGCTCCCACAGGTCGAAATGGCCAAACAGCATCTGTTCGTTGATTAGCGAAAGGAGTCGCATCACCTCCAGCGCGCGCGTTTCCGGCACCTTGATGTCGAACGCGCAGGCCAGATGCAGCGCTTCGAAATCTTCCATCCAGGAAAAGGAGACATGATAGTCGGTCCAGCTGCCTGTTACCGAAATCGAAATCTCGTCGTCGCCGGCGCGTTCGAAGGACCAGTCATTGTTGTGGGCCACTTGCTCGATGACGTCCACCGGGTGGATTTCGCGGGAGAATTCGAGTTCGAGGAGTTCCATGAATGCTTCCTGTCGTTCTGAGAGCGCCGCCACACGCTCCGCGAGAGAGGGCACGCACAACGAACAATCTTGTCTAGAACTCGGACGGCCAGGGCTTTCCAACGCAAAGACCCCAACCGGACCCCACCGCCCGGCGCATGACCCTGCTTCGAATCATGCAACAAATTCAGTCTATTGATCGGGAGTCGCGTGAACAGCCCAATTTTTCGCACTGCGTCATTCGCATGTGGAAAGGCGCTGTCAAAAAGATTCATGCAATGCCGGTAAGCGATTCACGGCAAAGCGATTTTTCGGATCGTGCTTTGTGGAAAAGTTTACGATTATTTTTTTGATCTGGGCTTCGCCGCAGCCGCAGGTGCGGCTTGCCCGGTCAATTCGGCGAGCTTGGCCTCGAGCGCTTCGACGCGCACCGCAAGCTGGATGTTGTCTTCTCTTGCCTTGACGGCCATCTCGCGCGCGGCCTCGAACTCCTCGCGTTTCACCACATCCATGGAGTTGAGCAGGCGCTCGGCCTGGCTGCGGAAGGCCGTCTCCATCTCGCGCCTGACGCCTTGGGCTGCCCCCGCGGCATCGGTCATCAGCTTGGCGAATTCGTCGAGAATGCGGTTCGTTCCGGTCGACATGGCAAATCCTCGCTTGATTATTTTGACGTAGTGGCGCGCGGCACGGATTGCAAGCGAAGCGTGCCTTGACCCCGCCAAAACCCTGCCGCATGGTCCGCGCCCGATAGACGACCGCAACCGGAGCGACCCAGTTTGAGCGAATATTTCCTGCTGCCGCTGGCCTCCCTGCCCTTCCCCAATATCGACCCGGTCATCGTCCATATCGGGCCGCTGGCGGTGCATTGGTACGGCGTCGGCTACATCGTCGGCATTCTGTTCGCCTGGTGGTACGCCAAGCGCCTGGCCAGCAATGCCAGCCTTTGGCCGGACGGCAAGCTGCCGATGAAGCCCGAGGATCTTGACGATTTCATCGTCTGGGCGGCGATCGGCGTGGTGCTCGGCGGGCGGACCGGCTATGTCCTCTTCTACGACCTTCCACGCTATATCGCGCATCCGCTCGACATCTTGGCGGTCTGGCAGGGCGGCATGTCGTTCCATGGCGGACTGCTCGGCGTCATCCTCGCCATGACCCTCTTTTCGCTCAAGCGCGGCATTCATACCTGGACGCTGTTTGACGTCGTCTCGGCCGGCGTGCCGGTCGGCCTTGGGCTGGTGCGTGTGGCCAATTTCATCAATTCGGAGCTGTGGGGCCGTCCGTCGGACGTGCCCTGGGCGATCGAATTCCCCAATGGCGGCCCATTCACCCGGCATCCCAGCCAGCTCTACGAGGCGCTGCTGGAAGGTCTTGTGCTCTTCCTGGTGCTGCGCTTTCTCACCCACTCGCGGCTGAAGCTGAAGACACCGCGCTTCGTCGGCGGCGCCTTCATCTGCGGCTACGGCCTGTCTCGCATCTTCGTCGAGTTCTTCCGCGAGCCTGACCAGCAGCTCGGTTATCTGCTCGGCACCAACTGGCTGACCATGGGCATGGTCCTGTCCTCGCCGATGGTGCTTGCCGGCATCTGGGCCATGGCCACCGCAAAGCCGACGACGCAGACGCAGCCGGCATGACCAGGCTGAAGGAGCGCATCGTCGGCCTGATCGGCGCGGTGGGGCCGATCCCAATCAGCGAATACATGGCGCTCTGCCTGTTCGACCCTGAGGACGGCTATTATACGACGCGCGAGCCCTTCGGCGCCGCCGGCGACTTCGTCACCGCGCCGGAGATCAGCCAGATGTTCGGCGAGCTTGTCGCCGTCTGGCTCTACCAGGCCTGGCAAGGCGGCGGGCGTCCGCTGCCAGCCACCTTCGCCGAAATCGGCCCCGGTCGCGGCACGCTGATGAAGGACATGCTGCGCACCTGGTCCCGCCTCGATCCGGCGCTTGCCGCCGAGGCTTCCTTCGCCATGATCGAGACCAGTCCGCGCTTGGCCGAAATCCAGAAAGAGACGCTTGCCGGCCAGAACTCGGCCCTGAGCTGGCACCAAACCATCGACACGCTGCCGCAGCAGCCGCTCTTCATCGTCGGCAACGAACTGTTCGACGCGGTGCCGATCCGCCAGTTCGTCTATGTCGGCGCCGGCTGGCGCGAGCGCGTGGTCGGGCTCGACGAGAAAGACAATCTTCATTTCTTCGCCGGCGCGGGTTCCGTCGACCCGACGCTGCTGCCGGCCGGCGCGGCCGATGCTCTGCAAGGCGCGATCGTCGAGGTGGCGCCGGCCCGCGCCGCGCTGATGGCAGCGATTGCCGAGCGTATCGCCGGCCATGGCGGCGCCGGGCTGTTCATCGACTACGGCCATCTTGAGCCGGGCTTCGGCGACACATTGCAGGCTGTGCGCAGGCACGATCACGAAGACGTGCTGGTCAATCCCGGCGAGGCCGACCTTACCGCTCATGTCGATTTCGCCGCGTTGGCCGCAGCCGTCCGGGAGCACGGCCTCCAGGCGGAACTGACCACGCAGAGCGAATTCCTGCTCGGCATGGGCCTGCTCGAGCGCGCCGGCGCGCTCGGCGCCCGGGCCGATGACGTCGCGCGTCAGGCGATTTCCGAGGCGGTTGAGCGCCTTGCGGGTCCGGATGCGATGGGCGAGCTGTTCAAGGTGATGAAGATTCTGCCGGCCGCGAAAACTGGCTGACATCGGCGGGCAACCCGTGCAAGCTGGCCCTGCCACTTGCCCGAGCCACATACCCCCTCCCGAACTCCACCTTGACGAAATCGCCCACGCGGACAACAAACCCTTCCATGCTGAATCAGACCAGACCCGATCCAGTACGCTCGCCGCTGCTTGCGAAGGCGCCAGGCATACGCCACGGCTATTTCACCCGCATCGGCGGCGTCTCCAGCGGGATCTACCAAGGTCTCAACATCGGCACAGGCTCCGGCGACGACCAGACGCTGGTCGCGGAGAACCGTCGCCGCGTTGCCTACTGGATGGGCGTGGCGGCGGATCATCTCCTCACCGCGCACCAGGTCCATTCTCCCGATGTCGTTATCGCCAGGGAGCCTTTTGCCGGCCCTCGCCCCAAGGCCGACGCCATCGTCACCGATCGGCCAGGCATCGCTGTCGGCGCCTCGACGGCCGATTGCGGTCCGGTGCTGTTCGCCGACGCGGAGGCGCGCGTCATCGGCGCGGCCCATGCCGGCTGGAAAGGCGCCCTCACCGGCGTGCTCGAAAACACCGTAGCCGCGATGGAAGGGCTCGGCGCCCGCCGCGATCGCATCGTCGCCGTGCTCGGCCCTTCCATCGGACCCGACAATTACGAGGTGGGACCGGAATTCGTCGCTCGCTTCGTCGAGGCCGACCCCGGCAATCAACTCTACTTCAGATCGTCGCAGAACCCTGGCCACTCGATGTTCGACCTCAACCAATATACGGTCGACCGGTTGCGCAAGGCTGGCGTGACCGCCGACGGGCTCGGCCGCTGCACTTACGCCGAAGAACACCTTTTCTATTCCTACCGCCGCACCACCCACCGCAAGGAAGCGGATTACGGGCGGCAGGTTTCGGCAATCGTTCTGGAGAAAGAGTAAATGGCGCTGCATTTCGAACGTTCGGAATTCGACGCGCGGCGCGACCGGCTGCTGATCGAGATGGCCGAGAAGAAGCTCGACGCCGTGCTTTTGTTCGCGCAGGAGAGCATGTACTGGCTGACCGGCTACGACACTTTCGGCTTCTGCTTCTTCCAGTGCCTGGTGGTAAAGGGCGACGGCTCGATGGTGCTGCTCACCCGCTCGGCCGATTTGAGGCAGGCGCGAAACACCTCGACCATCGAGAATATCGTATTGTGGACCGATCGTGATGGCGCCAATCCCGCGATCGACCTGCGCAACCTGCTCAACGATCTCGATCTGCTTGGCGCCCGCATCGGCGTGGAATACGATACGCACGGCCTCACGGCCTACAATGGCCGTCGCGTGGACGAGCAGTTGCAGACCTTCGGCCAGATCGCCGATGCTTCCGGGATCGTCGGCCGGCTGCGGCTCTTCAAGAGTCCGGCCGAGATCGCCAAGGCCGAAAAAGCCGCAAGCCTCGCCGACGATGCGCTCGATGCCGCGCTGCCGCTGATCAAGCAGGGTGGCGACGAGGCGCTGATCCTGGCCGCCATGCAAGGAGCAGTTTTTGCCGGCGGCGGCGACTATCCCGCCAACGAATTCATCATCGGGTCCGGCGCCGATGCCCTGCTCTGCCGCTACAAGGCCGGCCGCCGCAAGCTCACCAAGAACGACCAGCTGACGCTCGAATGGGCTGGCGTCTTCCATCACTATCACGCGGCGATGATGCGCACCGTTTTGACCGGGAAGGTCTCGAAGCGCCACCAGGAACTGTTCGATGCCGCCCGCGCGGCTCTGCTTGCCGTCGAGAAGGCGATGACGCCGGGCAATTCCTTCGGCGACGTCTTCGACGCGCATGCCCGCACGCTCGAGGCGCATAATCTGACCAAGCACCGGCTGAACGCCTGCGGCTATTCGCTCGGCGCCCGCTTCACGCCGTCCTGGATGGACATGCCGATGTTCTACCAGGGCAATCCGGAGCCGATCGCGCCCAGCATGACGCTGTTCGCGCATATGATCATCATGGATTCGGAAACCGATACGGCGATGACGCTCGGCCGCACCTATCTTACCACGGAATCGGCGCCGAAGCCGCTCTCGCGCCATGATCTCGACTTGATCGTGCAGTGAATCCATAATGGTTGGTTCACGCGGGGGCGTTCGCCACCAGGGAGTTGTCGGGCAAATGAGACGATCGCAGGTGACGACCGTGTCATTGCTTGCGGCGCTAGCGCTGGCCGCCTGCACCAACGCCAAGGACGTCCTCGATCCTTCTGCCGTCAAGCCGCCGGCGGGTTCGGCCCAGGCTCTGCCGGCCACCCAGGGCACGTCGGCCACCGCATCGCCCACAACGACCACCGCGCCCGCGCCCACAGCGACCGCGGCGGCTTCAACGCCTGCCACGCCGGCTCAGGCCGCCGCCATCGCCAAGACCCGGCTGCAGGTAGCGCCGATCGTCGGCGCCTCGGTGGAGGCCGCAGCACCCTTGACGGCGGAATTGCAGACGCGCGCCAGGCAGCGCGGCGTGACCCTTGTCGGCAGCACCGACCAGACGGCGACGCATGTGCTGAAGGGTTATTTCTCGACGATGTCCGAAGGCAAGGACACCACAGTCATCTATGTCTGGGATATCTACGATCCGTCGGGCAACCGCCTGCATCGCATCAATGGCCAGCAGAAAGCGGTTTCCGTCGGCAGCGGCGAAGGCTGGCCGGCGGTAGCGCCGGCCACCATGCAGGCCATCGCCGACCAGACGATCGACCAGTTCACCGCGTGGCTCGGCAGCGGCGGCGCCGGTTGATCGACCAACCTGTTGCCGGCTTGCGATCCAGCCGGCCTTTGTTGCGCCTTGTCGAACGATTCCCGATCACGAGGCTTGCAATACCGGCGCGGGCCGCTAAAAGCCCGGCATAAAGGCTCATGAGAGTCTGTCCGGTCTCTCCATCCTTCACCAGGAACGGTGCATGAAGCTTTTTGCGGGCAATTCCAACAGGGTGCTGGCCGAAGCTGTCGCTCGCTATCTCAACATCCCGCTGGGGAAGGCCAGCGTCAGGCGCTTCGCCGATCAGGAGATCTTCGTCGAGATCCAGGAGAACGTGCGCGGCGAGGATGTCTTCATCCTGCAGTCGACCTCCTATCCGACCAACGACCATCTGATGGAGCTGCTCATCATGATGGACGCCTTCATGCGCTCCTCGGCAAGGCGCATCACGGCGGTCATTCCCTATTTCGGCTACGCCAGGCAGGACCGCCGCGCCTCAGGCCGCACCCCGATTTCGGCCAAGCTCGTCGCCAACATGATCACCCGCGCCGGCGCCGATCGCGTGCTGACGCTCGACCTCCACGCCGGCCAGATCCAGGGCTTCTTCGACATCCCGACCGACAATCTGTTCTCGGTGCCGGTGATGGCCCGCGACGTAAAGGCGAAATACAAGCAGCTCGGCAATGTCGTCGTCGTATCGCCCGACATCGGCGGCGTGGTGCGGGCGCGTGCGCTTGCAAAACGCTTCGATGCGCAGCTCGCCATCGTCGACAAGCGCCGCGAGCGGCCCGGCGAATCCGAGGTGATGAACATCATCGGCGCCGTCGCCGGCAAGGATTGCCTCTTGATCGACGATATCGTCGATTCCGGCGGCACGCTCTGCAACGCGGCCGATGCCTTGCTCGCCAACGGCGCGACCAGCGTCACCGCCTACATCACCCATGGCGTGCTCTCGGGCGGCGCCGTTGCCCGCATCAGTGGCTCGAAACTGCAGGAACTGGTGATCACCGATTCCATCCAGCCCAGCCAGGCCGTGCTCGACGCGCCCAACATCCGCGTCATCTCGATCGCCGACCTGATGGGCGAGGCGATCTCGCGCACGGCGACCGAAGAATCGGTCTCGAGCCTGTTCGACTAGACCGCGGCGCTGCTGGCCTGAACCGGGCCGCTTGATCGCTTTGCCCCCTCGCCTGACTCGCGCGCGCCGCGCATATAGCCGCGCGGCGAGCTGCCGAGCATGCGCTTGAACATGGTGATGAAGGCAGGCACGCTGTCATAGCCAAGATCGAGCGCCACCCTGGTGATGGGTTCGCCGTCGGCGAGCCTCGGCAGCGCCGCGAACAGGCAGGCCTGCTGGCGCCAAGTGGAGAGCGACAGCCCGGTCTGGCGGTGGAAGGCGCGTGTGAAGGAGCGCCGGCTCATGCCAGCGGCATCCGCCCATTCGTCGATCGTCGCATGCGGCGAAGGCGCCGCGACAAAGCGCCGGCAGAGCGCCGCAAGCTTCGGATCCGACGGAAAAGGCAGGCCGAGCGGCCGCTCCGGCAGGTTCGGGATCTCATGCAGCAGGAGCCCCATGATCAGCCCGGCGCGTCCTTCGAGCTCGCCGCCCTGAGGCAGCTTCTCCGATTCCACGATCAGGCTGTGCATCAGCTCGGTGATGCCGACGACGCGCAAGCCCTCCGGCAGGCCGGGAATTGCATCCGGCACCACATAAACCGAGCGCATCGAGACGTCGCCCAGCATCTCGACCGAATGCTCGATGCCGGCCGGTATCCACATCGCATGGTCGGGCGGCACCATCCAGCGGCCGTGCTTGGTCGTCACCAGCACGACGCCGACAAGCGCATGCAGCAACTGGCTGCGGCTGTGGCGGTGCCGCGGCACGTGGTAGCCGTCGGGATATTCGGTCGGCAACGCGACCGCCGGCCCGACCGCTTGCTCCAGCCACTGCCAGCGGCTTTCATGCAGCCGACCGAGCTCGGCGGCATCGCCCCTGAAGATTTCCCGGCCATGCGGCATTCGATGTGGCCCACTTGCGAAACTATTGGACCAAACCACGAAAGAAGTCGCCATTCAAGCCGATTATAAGACAAGCGGCCAATAAAGCTGGCTGGCTGCGGTTCGCCGCCAAAAAGACCCGGAGCATTGCCTTGACCGATACGACCGCCACCGCCGTCGCCACCCCAGCGCCGGCAAGCCACACCTCGGCGCAAGCGACGGCCTTCACCGTCATTCTTGCGGTGAGCTTCTGCCACTGCGTCAACGACATCATGCAGTCGCTGCTTTCGGCGATCTATCCGCTGCTCAAAGAGAATTACGGTCTCGATTTCTGGCAGATCGGCCTTCTTACGTTCACTTTCCAGGTAACGGCCTCGCTGCTGCAGCCTGTGATCGGCATGATCACCGACAAGCGACCGATGCCCTATTCCTTGCCTTGGGGCATGGCCTCATCACTGGTCGGGCTGGTGGTGCTTGCGCATGCCGGCCATTACTGGCTGCTCCTGATCGGCGCCTCGCTGATCGGTATCGGCTCGGCGATCTTCCATCCGGAATCCTCGCGCATCGCCCGCTTCGCCTCGGGCGGCCGCTTCGGTCTCGCGCAATCGCTGTTCCAGGTCGGCGGCAATTTCGGCCAGGCAATGGGCCCGCTGCTCGCCGCCTTCATCGTCGTGCCTTTCGGCCAGACCAGCATTTCCTGGTTCGCCGTCGGCTCGCTGATCGGCATCGTCGTGCTGTGGCAGGTTGGCGGCTGGTACAGCCGGCTGCGCGCCTCGATGGCCAGCCGCAAGCCGGCGGCTCACGTCTCGCCCTTCCCACGCAAAAAGGTCATGGGGGCATTGGCGGTGCTGACGCTGCTGGTGTTGAGCAAGAACGCCTATATCGCCTCGCTGTCCAGCTACTACACCTTCTACGCCATCCATAAGTTCGGCGTTTCGGTGCAGATGTCGCAGGTCATGCTCTTCCTGTTCCTCGGCGCCTCGGCGCTTGGCATCCTGCTCGGCGGCCCGTTCGGCGACCGCTACGGACAAAAGGCGATGATCTGGTTCTCGATCGTCGGCGTTCTGCCCTTCACGCTGGCGCTGCCTTACGCCAATCTGGAATGGACGATGGTGCTTACCGTTGTGATCGGCCTGATCCTGTCGTCGGCCTTCTCCAACATCGTCGTCTTCGCGCAGGAACTGGTTCCCGGCCGCGTCGGCATGATCGCCGGCATCTTCTTCGGCTTCGCCTTCGGCATGGGCGGCATCGCTGCGGCCGTGCTCGGCGTCATCGCCGACATGAAAGGCATCGACTTCGTCTACCACGTCTGCTCGTACCTGCCCTTCCTCGGCCTGCTGACCGTGTTCCTGCCGAACATGAAGGAGGCCAGGAAAGCCTGAGCCGGCCACTCCGGACGAGCTCCAGAGAGCAAAGCACCCGCGCGATGGCGGGTGCTTCTCTGGCGCTGGGACTCAGGCCTGGAAGAAAGCCAGGAGGTCGGCATTGATGACCTCCGCATGGGTCGTCGCCATGCCGTGCGGAAGGCCCTTGTAGACTTTGAGCTCGCCCTTCTTGAGCAGCTTGATCGCGAGCAGCGCCGAATCCGCGATCGGCACGATCTGGTCGTCGTCGCCATGCATGACCAGCACCGGCACGTCGATCTTCTTCAGGTCCTCGGTGAAGTCGGTTTCCGAGAACGCCTTGATGCAGTCGTAATGCGCCTTGGCGCCGCCCATCATGCCCTGCCGCCACCAATTGTCGACCACACCTTCCGACACCGTCGCGCCTGGACGGTTGAAGCCGTAGAAAGGGCCGGCCGGAACGTCGCGGAAGAACTGGGCGCGGTTCGTCGTCAGCGCCGAGCGAAAGCCGTCGAACACTTCGATAGGCAAGCCGCCGGGATTGGCAGCGGTCTTGAGCATGATCGGCGGCACCGCGCCGATCAGCACAGCCTTGGCGACACGGCCTCCGGAACCGTACTGCGCGACATAGCGCGCCACTTCGCCACCGCCGGTCGAATGCCCGACATGGATGGCGTTCTTGAGGTCGAGATGCGCAACCAGCGCCGTCACATCGGCGGCGTAGGTGTCCATCTCATTGCCGGTGTCAGTCTGGCTGGAGCGGCCATGGCCGCGGCGGTCATGGGCGATGACCCGATAGCCCTTGGAGAGGAAGAACAGCATCTGGGCATCCCAGTCGTCGCTGCTCAGTGGCCAGCCATGGTGGAAGACGACCGGCTGACCGGTGCCCCAATCCTTGTAGTAGATCTGCGTGCCGTCCTTGGTGGTGATCGTGCCGCTGCCCGAGCCGGCCTTCGCATGTGAAGCTTCAGTCATCTCAATCTCCGTTTTAGATGCCGCGATAAATGATATCGCGATAATGATATGTTTAGCGCAACGATGACTTCTTGTCCACGATAATATGTATCGCGATATGATTTTTTGTGCTAAAGAGCCTCACGACGTCGACAAAAGGATCATGGCGCGATGCCTCTGCCCCTGGACAATCAGCTCTGTTTCGCGCTCTACGCCACGAGCATGGCGATCAATCGTACCTACAAGCCCATGCTCGACGAGATGGGGATCACGTATCCCCAGTATCTCGTGCTCAATGCGCTTGGAGAGGCCGATGGCATGTCGGTCGGCACCATAGCGCGCCGGCTGGCGCTGGAATCGAGCACCGTCACGCCGCTGGTCAAGCGCATGGAGCAGGCGGGTCTGGTGACCCGCCAGCGCAGCCATGACGATGAGCGGCAGGTGCAGGTCGATCTCACCGCGGCAGGCCGGGCGCTGCTCACGCAATGCAGCTGTCTGGGCGAAACGCTGGTCGAGCGTTCAGGCATGACCTCGGCCGAGATCGATGCTCTCACGCGAAAAGTCCGGGCGTTGCGCGATGCGTTGAGCGGCGACCAATCGGTTGATGCTGCCTGACCTCCAAACGCCGGACAAAGTCTGCTTAGTGCAGGCCACGGCCCGCGTCCCATCGCAGGGGCGAGCCATTTCCGCCGCGGCTTGGCAGGCATCCTCGACAATGGTCCTTTCAAGACGGAACGTTCAAAATACTTGCTTGCTCCTCGCTGCTGACCGGCGGCAGTTGCGGCGCATCCAGCCCCTGGAACGGGTCGCGCCAGGCATCGATATGCTCGATCCGCCGATACCAGCGGCTGAGCGATGGATGGTCATCGAGCGGCAACCGGGCAGCATCATTGAACGCGAGAAAGGTCGCCATACGAAAGTCGGCATAGCAAACCGAATTGCCGACCAGCCATTGGCGCCCGCAAAGCTCTGCTTCAAGGATGGCGGCTGTCATGTGGAACTGCCTCAGCCCCTCCTCGACCAACGCCTTGTCGATCGGCCCCAGTCCCCAGCGCTGTTTCGTGCCGCGCTCGAAATGCACCATGTCGCAGGCCCTGACGAAATTCTCCTTGCCCCAGCTCAGCCAGCGGATCATCTGCGGCTCGTCGTCGCCGGTGCGCCAGAAATCCGAATGCATGTCGCGCGAGAGCCGGCAGGCGATCGCATCGGCTTCCCACAGGCTCCATCCTGGGCCGACCAGGATAGGCAAAGTCAAATTGGGGTTAAGCGCGCGGTAGCGCTCGGCCTGCCCCGGCGCCATGGGCGAGGCGAATTCGAAGGCGACATCGGCCTTCAGATAACGCGCCGCCGCGACCGCGAGGCGAGGATTGGGATTGCGGCTAAACAGTAGTTTCATGTCGATCTCCGGTCCTTCGATTGCCTGCCAAGGACGTTTGAAACCGGCCCGATGCTACATGACCCATGCGGGCGGGACCCGGCGCAACTCGCCAGATCCGACTTTGCAGCGAAGCAACGCGTCGGCTATGCCTCCCCGACCAGATATCATCGCGCAGCCTCCATCCGGACTGCCGATAAAACCGGACAACTCGTGCTACCTAATCCGGACAACTCATGTGCTTACGACACCTTGCGGTCCAACGGCTTGCGCCCCTGCCCGCCTTCCGCTATAGAGCCGCCACCCGCGTAGACACCCTTGGAGGCAACGCGGAGGAAGGCCGGCCAGGCCTGCATGATCCCCGAAGCGTTTGGACAGCCAAAAGCGTTGGATCGACCATGCGAGGCCGCGACGGCTTTCGACGTTTACGGATGGGCTTGCCCGCCGCGAACGCTCCATAACACGCGAAAGGAAATGCCATGAGCCACGAGGCTTACGAGCTCAAGGCCGAAGCGCGCGAACAGGTCGGTAAGGGGTCCGCCCGTGCAGTTCGCCGCAACGGCAAAGTGCCTGCAGTTATTTACGGCGACAAGCAGCCCCCCCTGGCGATCGCCCTCAACTACAAGGACATCTTCTACAAGATCCACGGCGGCGGGTTTCTGACCACGATCGCTACGATCGATGTCGACGGCAAGAAGATCCAGGTTCTGCCGAAGGATTTTCAGCTCGACCCGGTCAAGGACTTCCCGGTCCATGTCGACTTCCTGCGCATCGGCAAGGACACCGAGGTCAATGTCGACGTGCCCGTCCACTTCATCAATGAGGACAAGTCGCCCGGCATCAAGCGCGGCGGCGTGCTCAACATCGTTCGTCACGAAGTCGAGTTCCACTGCCCTGCCAACGCGATCCCGGAATTCATCACCGTCGATCTCGCCGGCACCGAAATCGGCGACTCGATTCACATTTCGGCGGTTGCCCTGCCGGCCGGCGTCAAGCCGGTGATCTCCGATCGCGACTTCACCATCGCGACCATCGCCGGCTCCGCGGCAATGAAGCCGGAGACGGAGGAGACTGCCGAAGCGGCGGCGCCGGAAGCTGAGGCCGCTGAGGCCGAAGAGAAGTAATTCTCTCGGCGCCAGGAGACGACGATGCTTGTCTTTGCAGGCCTCGGCAATCCGGGCGCGAAATATCAGAACAACCGGCACAATGTCGGCTTCATGGCGGCGGACGCGATAGCCCGCCGCCATTCCTTTTCGCCCTGGTCGAAGAAGTTCCAGGGCCTGATCGCCGAGGGCGCCCTGGGCGGCGAGAAGATCCTTTTGATCAAGCCGCAGACCTTCATGAATTTGTCCGGCCAGTCGGTCGGCGAGGCGTTGCGCTTCTATAAACTCGATGCCGCCGCCCTCACCGTCTTCTACGACGAGATCGATCTTGCCGCCGGCAAGCTCAGGGTCAAGGTCGGCGGCGGTTCCGGCGGCCACAACGGCATCCGCTCGCTCGACCAGCATGTCGGCAACGCCTATCGCCGGGTGCGTATCGGCGTCGGCCATCCCGGCGTCAAAGAGATGGTGCACGGGCATGTGCTCGGCGATTTCGCCAAAGCCGACCGTGAATGGCTCGACGTGTTGCTTGACGCGATCGCCGACGACGCCCGATTGCTGGCCAAGGGCGACGACAACTCCTTCATGAACCGCATTACCCTGGCGCTGCGCGAAAAGCTCGTGCCGACCGGCGATGACGATCGGCCTCCGCCCAAGGCGCCAAAACAGCAGAGCCATATCCGCCAGGCCCGCCCACAGCAGCCGCCGGCGAAGGTTCCCGAGAGCGGGCCGATGGCCGCGATGCTGAAGAAGCTGTTCGGAAAAGACTGAGCGTCGAAACGATCATGCCAAGGGCTTGACGATCGTCCGCGCTTTCGCCCATAGCCCTCACCAAATCTCGAATTCCCGATAGGACTGGACGAACATGGGTTTCAAATGTGGCATCGTTGGCTTGCCCAACGTCGGCAAGTCGACGCTGTTCAACGCGTTGACCAGGACGGCTGCCGCGCAGGCCGCCAACTATCCTTTCTGCACCATCGAGCCGAACACCGGCGAGGTGGCGGTTCCGGACCCGCGGCTGCAGAAGATCGCCGTGATCGGCAAGTCGAAGGAGATCATCCCGACCCGCATCTCCTTCGTCGACATTGCCGGGCTGGTGCGCGGCGCCTCCAAGGGCGAAGGTCTAGGCAATCAGTTCCTCGCCAACATCCGCGAGGTCGACGCCATCGTGCATGTGCTGCGCTGCTTCGAGGATGACGACATCACCCATGTCGAGGGCCGCATCGATCCGGTCGCCGACGCCGAGACCGTCGAGACCGAGCTGATGCTCGCCGATCTCGAAAGCCTGGAGCGCCGCATCATGCAGGTCCGCAAGCGCGCCGCCGGCAAGGACAAGGAAGCAATGACCGTTCTGCCGATGATGGAGGCGGCGCTCGAACTGCTGCAGGCAGGTCGCCCGACCCGCGTCCTGCTCAATGGCATCGCGGCGGAGGATCTGCGCATCCTGCAGGGCCTGAACCTGCTCACATCCCATCCCGTGCTCTATGTCTGCAACGTCCCTGAGGCGGACGCTGCCACCGGCAACGAGCATACAAAGGCGGTGGAGAAGATGGCCGCCGCGCAGGGCGCCGGCACGGTGGTGATCTCGGCGGCGATCGAGGCGGAAGTTGCCCAGCTTTCCGACGAGGAGGAAATGGAGTTCCTCGCCTCGATCGGCCTTGACGAGCCGGGCCTCAACAAGGTGATCCGCGCCGGCTACGAGCTCTTGCATCTGATCACCTATTTCACCGTCGGGCCGAAGGAGACGCGCGCCTGGACCATCCACAAGGGCGATAAGGCACCGCAAGCTGCCGGCGTCATTCACACCGACTTCGAACGTGGTTTCATCCGCGCCCAGACGATCTCCTACAACGACTTCGTCACGCTCGGCGGCGAAGTGGCGGCCAAGGAAGCCGGCAAGGCGCGCGACGAAGGCAAGGAGTATGTCGTCCAGGACGGCGACATCATGCTGTTCAAGTTCAACACCTGAGTGCCTGGCTGGCTCACCAGAAAGGACTTGACCAAATTGGCTCGGGCCTCCATCCGGGATGCCCGACCTTCGGGATCACGCGTTCGTCAACCGGATTGCCGACATGACCGGAAAGACCTGGGCCTATGAGGATTTCGTCGAGGGCGCCTCGCTCGACCTCGGCAGCAAGAATGTGAGCGCCGCCGAGATCATCGAGTTTGCCAGCGAATTCGATGCCCAGCCGATGCATCTCGACGAGGCGGCCGGCAAGGCCAGCATCCTGGGCGGCCTTTCGGCTTCGGGCTGGCACACTTGCGCGATGTTCATGCGCATGCTGTGCGATGCCTTCCTGCTCGATTCGACCTCGCAGGGCTCACCCGGCATCGAGCATGTCAAATGGAAGAAGCCGGTTCTGGCCGGTGACCGTCTCTCCGGCAAGGTCACCGTGCTTTCCAAGCGCCAGTCCAGGTCGCGGCCGCAAATCGGCCTCGTCAGCATGCGCAGCGAGCTGTTCAACCAGCGCGGCGAATGCGTCTTCGAGCTTGAGAACACCGGCATGTTTCTGACCCGCGGGGCCGTCGCGTGACCCTGGACGAGTATTTCCTCATCGGCCAAACCGTCACCCTCGGCTCGCACAGATTCGAGGCCGACGAGATCAAGGCGTTCGCCAGGAAATACGATCCGCAAATCTTCCATGTCGACGAGGAGGCGGCGAAGAAGAGCATGCTTGGCGGTCTCTGCGCCTCCGGCTGGCACACCGCCGCCACCTGGATGAAATACAACCTCGAAAAGCGCATGGAGACCGAGGGCGTGCGTTGGACCGGTCCCGGCCCGCAGCCCGAATTTGGCCCCTCGCCCGGGTTTCGCAACCTCAAATGGCTGAAGCCGGTCTATGCCGGCGAAACCGTGACCTTCACCCGCACAGCGCTTGCCCATCGACCCCTTGCCGGCCGCCCCGGTTGGAGCCTGCTCACGCTGCGTTCCGAAGGTTTCGACTCCAGCGGCGATAAGGTCATCGAGTTCGACAGCGCGGTGCTGGTGAAGGTGGAGTAGCGAATGGTGAATAGTGAATGGTGACTAGTGAACCATTCCCTATTCACCATTCACTATTCACCATTCAACACTGATTAATGCCCCTCGAAGCCGATCAGCGTCCTTACCGGCACGCCGAGCGCTTCCAGTTTCTGGCGCCCGCCGAGATCCGGCAGGTCGATGACGAAGCAGGCGGCGACGATGTCGGCGCCGATCTGCCTGAGCAGCTTGACGGCCGCCTCCGCCGTGCCGCCGGTGGCGATCAGATCGTCGACCAGGATCACCTTCTCGCCTTGCGAGACGCCGTCCTTGTGCATCTCCATCTCGTCCAGACCGTATTCGAGGCTGTAGGCGACGCGCACGGTCTCGTAAGGCAGCTTGCCCTTCTTGCGGATCGGGACGAAACCCGCCGAAAGCTGATGCGCCACTGCACCGCCCAGGATGAAGCCGCGCGCCTCGATGCCGGCGATCTTGTCGATCTTCAGCCCGGCGTAAGGATGCACAAGCTCGTCGATGGCGCGGCGAAAGGCGCGAGCGTCGCCGAGCAGCGTGGTGATATCGCGAAACAGGATGCCGGGTTTGGGGTAATCCGGAATGGTGCGGATGGCCGCAAGCAGCGTGTCTTCGAGCGAGGGTTTCATGAGACGAGCTCCGCGTGTCCGGCTGTCGGGTATAACGGCGTCGTCGCGCCCGGCGCAACGCAACCAACAACGGCTACCGCGATGGAGCCCGGGAGACAAGCGCATCCGGCAAAGGATCGGCATCGCCTGCCTTGCTCCCGTGCCGGCGCCGCAAGCGAAAAGGGCGCCCGCTGGCGCCCTTGCAGAAACGTCGGCGACGGACGGCTCACATGCCGAGGTCGGACCGCAGCTCGGATCGCGCCACCTCGAACTCGGTCTTGAAATCGGGCCGGCTGAGCAGGACCGCGGCGATCGCGCTGCCGGAAATCTTGCCCATCTCGACATCCGACGGATAGTGGATGCCGCCGACCACGCGGTTATGGGCATATTCGGCCGCGCGGGCCATGATCTCGGGCCGCTTCTCCGGCACCATGTCGGACAGGATGATGCCCATCATGGTGCCGACCGTCGCATGGCCCGACGGCCAGGAACCGGAATTCGACAGCTTCACCGCCGGTTTGACCAGATCACTGAGCTGATGCGGACGCGGCCGCTTCCAGACGTCCTTGGCCGGATCGACGACCGCGCCTTCGGTCGCCACCACGCGGTCGAAGAAGGCGCTGAACTTCGGCAGCGTCTCCTTGCTGAATTTCGGTCCCATGACATCGGCGAAGCGCCAGACATCCTCTTCGGCATCGGCGATAGCACGCTTTTCCATTTCGGGCGTGCGCGTCACTTGCAGGGTCAGCACCTCGCCGAGTTCTGCCTTGGTCTCGGCCGAATCATTGGCCGGCGGCGGCGGCAGGATCATCGTCAGGTCGATGTCCTTGTTGGTGACGAAGGGCTGGGCGTCCTCGGCGCGGACTGCCGAGGAGGCGACAAGAAGCAGCACCACGGCTGCAAGCGGCGCAAGTCTTTTCATGGGCACGATCCTTTGAGGTGAGCCAACGCAGGATCGCGATGCGCAATGACAGCCATGTGACATGGCCGGATCAAAGCGGTCCCGAAATATGAAAAGGGCGCCTTTGCGGCGCCCCTCGAAAGTGTCGGACCGATCGCGGCTCAGTGCGCCACTTCGGCCCACACCTTGCGCTTGGTCAGGTAGACCAGCGCGCCGAACAGCAGCAGGAACACCAGCACGCGGAAGCCGGTCTTCTTGCGCTCTTCGAGATGCGGCTCGGCGGCCCACATCAGGAACGCCGACACGTCGCGCGAATATTGGTCGACCGTCTGCGGCGAACCGTCGTCATAGGTCACCTGGCCGTCGGAAAGCGGCTTCGGCATCTTCAGCGACACGCCGGACAGGAAGTATGGATTGTAGTGCGTGCCTTCGGGGATGACCATGCCGGCCGGCGGCGTCTGGTCGTAGCCGGTGAGCAGCGAGTGGATGTAGTCCGGGCCGCCCTGAGCATATTGGGTGAAGATGTCGAAGATGAAACGCGGAAAGCCGCGCTCGACGCCGCGCGCCTTGGCGAGCAGCGACATGTCGGGCGGAGCGGCGCCGCCATTGGCGGAGGCGGCGGCCTGTTCGTTCGGGAACGGCGACGGGAAGTGATCCGACGGCTTCCCCGGGCGGTCGAACATGTCGCCGGCATCGTTCGGGCCGTCATGGATGGTGTACTCGGCGGCAAGCGTCTTGACCTGCGCTTCCGAGTAGCCGAGGCCTTCCAGCGTGCGGAACGCCACCAGGTTCATCGAGTGGCAGGCCGAGCAGACTTCCTTGTAGACCTTCAGGCCGCGCTGCAGCTGGGCCTTGTCGTAGGTGCCGAACGGCCCGGCGAAGCTCCAGCTCATTTCCTTCGGTTCATTGATCGGGAAATGCGTCGGGGCCGCCGCGTTGTGTTCCTCTTCGGCGGCGATGGCAGCGGTGCCCGCGACCACCAGGCCAAGCAGCGCCAGCGCGGTGAGAATCTTCTTCATGCCAAATCCCCTCAGATTCTCAGCCCTTGGTTTCCGGCGCGCTGACCGCGCCTGCCGGATGCCCGCCGGCTCCCTTGTTTTTCTTTTCCAGCACCGCCTCGGTGATCGAGTTCGGCAGCCGCCGCGGCGTCTCGATCAGGCCGAGCACCGGCATCACGACCAGGAAGAAGGCGAAGTAGAACAGCGTCGCCATCTGCGCCATGAACACGTATGAGCCTTCCGCCGGCTGCGAGCCCAGCCACCCGAGCAGGATGGCGTCGGCCACGAACAGCCAGAAGAACAGTTTGTACCAGGGCCGGTAGACCGCCGAGCGCACCTTGGAGGTGTCGAGCCACGGCACCAGGAACAGCATGGCGATGGCGCCGAACATGCACAGCACGCCGCCGAGCTTGGAGTTGATCGGCCCGATGTTGAAGGTGATGGCGCGCAGGATCGCGTAAAACGGCAGGAAGTACCATTCCGGAACGATGTGGGCCGGCGTCTTCAGCGGATTGGCGACCGTGTAGTTGTCCGGATGGCCGAGGTAGTTCGGCAGGTAGAAGACGAAATAGGCGAAGAAGAACAGGAACACGATCATGCCGAACGCGTCCTTGATGGTCGCATAGGGCGTGAAGGCGACGGTGTCGGTCTTCGACTTGACCTCGATGCCGGTCGGGTTCGACTGGCCGACGACATGCAGCGCCCAGACGTGCAGCACGACGACGCCGGCGATCATGAACGGCAACAGGTAATGCAGGGCGAAGAAGCGGTTCAGCGTCGGATTGTCGACGGCGAAGCCGCCGAGCAGCAGTTCCTGGATCCAGTTGCCGACCAGCGGGATTGCGCTGAAGAAGCCGGTGATGACGGTGGCGCCCCAGAAGCTCATCTGTCCCCATGGCAGCACATAGCCCATGAAGCCGGTCGCCATCATCAGGAGATAGATGATGCAGCCGAGGATCCAGAGCAGCTCGCGCGGCGCCTTGTAGGAGCCGTAGAACAGCCCGCGGAAGATGTGGATGTAGACGGCCACGAAGAAGAACGAGGCGCCGTTGGAATGGAGATAGCGCAACAGCCATCCCGAATTCACGTCGCGCATGATCTTCTCGACCGAATCGAAGGCGAGGGTGGTGTCGGACGTGTAGTGCATGGCCAGCACGATGCCGGTGAGGATCTGCGATACCAGCATGATCGACAGGATGCCGCCGAACGTCCACATGTAGTTGAGGTTGCGCGGCACCGGATAGGCAATGAAGCTGTCATAGACAAGCCGGGGAAGCGGCATACGGGCGTCGAACCAGCGTCCGAGACCCGTCTTCGGTGTGTAGGTGGAGTGTCCCTCGCTCATCGAAATATCCCCCTGCCTCAACCGATAAGGATCTTGGTATCGGAAATGAATTTAAACACGGGGATCGCCATGTTCTCCGGCGCCGGGCCTTTGCGGATGCGGCCGGCGGTATCGTACACCGAGCCGTGGCACGGGCAGAACCAGCCGCCGAAATCGCCTTCCTGGCCGAGCGGGATGCAGCCGAGATGGGTGCAGACCTGCACCATGACCATCCAGGCTTCCTTGCCGGGCGTGGTGCGGTTGGCGTCGGTTGCCGGCGCATCGGCCGGCAAATTGGCATTGCGGGCGATCGGATCCTTGAGATCGTTGAGGCTAACCGCCGCGCCGTCCTTCATTTCCTTGTCGGTGCGGTTGCGCACCACGACCGGCTTGCCGCGCCACTTGACGACCAGCGAGCTGCCGGGCTGCAGCGAGGAGACATCGACCTCGACAGAGGCCAGCGCCAGCGTCGAGGCATCCGGCTGCATCTGGTCGATGAACGGCCAGGCGACGGCCCCAGCGCCGACCACGCCGGCCATGCCGGTGGCGATATAGAGAAAATCGCGACGGTTGGGATCGTGGATGTCGGTTGCGCTCACGGGTGCCTGATCCTTTCGCCTCTTTCCGTGCCGGCGGCCGAGCCTTGTCCCCGCTCAATCGCGCCGGCCTGACAGCGCATGGCGAACAGGCTAGCGAATTCCTCCGGCATTTGGAGGTTCGGTTTATGCGTGAAGCCCGTTTTTGTCCAGACGCGTGGAGGCACAAGGGCACATTGTCGCGGGCACATGCCGCGGCCCGCGCAACGGCTTGATGACCGTGCCGCCGAACAGCGCTAAATAGCGCTAACTTCAGCGGTAAATCGGAACTCCGCTTGCCTCGACAGCGACCGCCGGCCCGGTCTATTGTCGAGCCATGGCGCATGTCATCGACCGCGACAAATGGGCGAGCACGCCCGACCGTTGGCAAGGCGAGCTGCAATGCGGTGCATTTGGCTCCAACTCCTGCCTGATCTTCAATTATCAGCCCGAGATCGGCGGCGGCCCGCGTCTGCATAAGCATCCTTACGCGGAGATCTTCGTCATCCGTTCCGGTACCGGCCTGTTCACGGTCGGCGACCGGCAGATAACGGCCACCGCAGGCCAAATTCTGATCGTGCCGGCCGACACGCCGCACAAATTCACCAATCTAGGCCCCGGTCCGCTCGAGACCACCGACATCCACGAGAACGGCAGCTTCATCACCGAATGGCTGGAGTGATGCGGCTTATTCGAGAGACAGGCCCTGTCCGCGGACCGATTCCCGCCTAGTTCTGTCGGTCGGAGCGATCGGACAGGTGAAGGCCGGGCGGATGGAAACTTCCAGCATCGAGGTTGAAGGACTGACCATTGCGATCCGCGAAGCCGGACCACGGGATGCGCCCGGCCTCGTGCTGCTCCACGGCTGGCCTCAAAGTTCCCATGCCTTCGAGAACGTGATCGGTCGGCTGGCCACCGATCAGCGCGTGATCGCGCCCGACCTGCCGGGTATAGGCGGCTCGCAAGGCACGCGCAAAACCGGTGAGAAAGCCTATCTGGCCAGGGTGATAGCGGCCTTGATTGACGCCTGCGGCCTGCGACAGGTCATAGTGGCCGGCCATGATGTCGGCGGCCAGATCGTCTTCGCGCTTTTGCGCAACCATCCGGAAATCCTCTCCGCCGCTGCGATCATGGATGTTGTCGTTCCGGGCGTGGCGCCGTGGGACAAGGTCATCCGCAATCCAAACCTCTGGCATTTCGCCTTCCACGCGGTTCCTGCTCTCCCGGAACTGCTGGTTGGGGGTCACGAGCGCGCCTATTTCGACTTCTTCTTCGACACCCTTTCGAAGGAGAAATCCGCCATCCCGGCCGAAGCAAGAGACATCTACGCCAAGGCCTATTCGCGGCCGGAAAGCCTCAAGGCCGGCTTCGACTGGTACCGCGCCTTTTCCGAGGACGCCAAGGCTAATGCCGTTCCGCCGGCAAGCCCGATCGACACGCCGGTGCTCTGCCTCAGGGGCGCTGCCGAGACCGGCGAGATCAGCGATTACCTCAATGGCTTGAAGGCCGCCGGCCTCTCCAACGTCGAGGGCGACATCATCCCCGATAGCGGCCACTTCGTCGCCGATGAGAATCCCGGAGCGCTCGCCTTGCGCCTGGCGCGCTTTCGGAAGGAAGTCAGCGCCTAGCTGGCGCCGAGCCTGACCAGCACCGCCCGCGGGATGTCGTATTCGCGGATCACGGCGTCGTGCTTGCGCAGCCCGCAGAGTTCGCGCTGAATGAAATAGGCGTGGACGGCCGCCGCGGCTTGCTTGAGCAGCCGGTTGCGATCCCTGCCTTCCCCATTTTCGCGCAGCTTCGTCAAGGCCTCTTCGACGCGCTGGCCGGCGCGACCGAGGGCGGCCGCCTTTTCAGCGAGTATTTCGTGGCCGAGCAGATCGAGAGCGCTTTCCTGCGCGCCTGACCGTCCGAAATTACTGGGCATTCTGACCGACATGGCTGCGTTTCTACTCCGCCGGGCGCGTCTCTTCCAGCGCGCTTTCCTCATTGAAGAGGAAGCCGCCGGACTGCCGTTTCCAGAGCCGCGCATAAAGGCCGTCCAGCGCCACCAGCTCATCATGCGTGCCTTCTTCGACGATGCGGCCGCCGTCGAGCACGACCAGCCGGTCGAGCGCTGCGATGGTGGAAAGCCGGTGGGCGATGGCGATGACGGTCTTGTTCTCCATCAGCCTTGCCAGGTTTTCCTGGATCGCCGCCTCGATGTCCGAATCGAGTGCCGAGGTCGCCTCGTCAAGGATGAGGATCGGCGCATCCTTGAGGAAGAGGCGGGCGATCGCCACGCGCTGACGCTGGCCGCCGGAGAGCTTGACGCCGCGCTCGCCAACATAAGCTTCGTAGCCAAGGCGCTCGCGATTGTCGCGCAGCCCCATGATGAAGTCATGCGCCTCGGCTTTGCGCGCCGCGGCGATCACCTCAGCGTCGGTAGCGTCCGGCATGCCGAGCTTGATGTTGTCGCGCAGCGAGCGGTGGAACAGCGCCGTGTCCTGGCTGACCACGCCGATATTGGCGCGCAGCGAATTCTGCGTCACGCCGGCGATATCCTGGCCGTCGATCAGGATCCTGCCGCCCTCGAGATCGTAAAGGCGCAGGATGAGATTGGCCAGCGTCGTCTTGCCGGCGCCGGACGGACCGACCAGCCCGACCTTCTCGCCTGGACGCACGACGAGGTCGATGCCTTCGAGGACCCCTGCCCCTTTCCCGTAGTGGAAGGTGACGTTCTTGAGGTCGATGCGGCCACCCGCAACCACCAGCTCCTTGGCATCCGGGGCGTCGGTCAGGCCGAGCGACTGCGAGATCAGCGCCTTGGAATTTTCCAGCACGCCGAGATTCCTGAGGATACTGTTGAGCTGCATCATCAGCCGTCCCAGCAGCATGTTGAGCCTCAGCACAAGCGAGAGCGTGAAGGCGACGGCGCCGACGGTGATCGAGCCTTCCACCCACAGATAGACTGCAAAGGCGGCGATCGCCGTGATCATGATGCCGGAAAGCGTCGTCAGCGCCACGCGCACGCCGGTCAGCCGCCGCGTGAAGGGCCGCAGCGCATCGAGATAGATGTCGAAGCCGTTGCGGATGTAGCGGTCGTCGCCGTCGGCCGCGAACAGCTTCAGCGTCTGCACATTGGAATAGGAATCGACGAAGCGGCCGGTGATCATCGAGCCGGCCTCGGCGGTCGCCTCGGCATGCTTGCGGATTGCCGGCAAATGGAGCCTGGCCAGCCAGCCGAAGGCGACGATCCAGATCACCACCAGCGCCGCCAGCCTGAGGTCGAGGCCGGCGACCAGCGCCAGCGTCGTCACCGTGTAGACGATCATGAACCAGACGACCTCGATGAAGCTTTCCATGAGGTCGCCAGTGGCCTGCCCCGCCTGCCAGACCTTCGTGGCGATACGCCCGGCGAAGTCGTTTTGGAAGAAAGCGTAGGACTGGCGCGAGACATGCCGATGCGCCTGCCAGCGCACCAGGCTGTAGAAGCCCGGCGTGATCGTCTGCTCGTCGACCAGCGCCGAAAGGCCGACCACCAGCGTGCGGATGATCAGCACCACCGCGCCCATGAACAGCAGCTCTGGCCCGGCGGCCCCCCACAGCGCGTGCCAGCTGCGTTCGCCGGGAAGCTGGTCGAGGATATCGACCAGCCGTCCGACGAAATAGAACAGCCCGGCCTCGACCAGCGGCGCGATGCCGCCGATGATCAGCATGGCGAAGAAGGCGAGCTTCGCTTGCCCGACATAGTGCCAGAGGAAGCCGCCGACGCTGGCAGGTGGACGAAGGTTCGTCGGCTCGCGGAACGGGTAGACCCAGCTTTCGAACCAGCGATAGACGGCCTTCATCATTCCGCGGCTTCACCTTTCGTCGGCAGATCGTCGGCCGCCTGCTTTTCCTCGAGCAGGAAGCCGCCCGACTGGCGCCGCCAGAGCTGGGCATAGAGCCCGCCCTTGGCGATCAACGCCTCATGCGAGCCGTCCTCGACGATGCGGCCCTTGTCCATGACGACGAGCCGATCCATTGCCGCGATGGTCGACAGGCGGTGGGCGATGGCGATGACCGTCTTGCCCTGCATGAGCTTGTAGAGGTTCTCCTGGATGGCGGCCTCCACCTCGGAATCGAGCGCAGACGTAGCTTCGTCGAGAATGAGGATCGGCGCGTCCTTCAGCATAACGCGGGCAATGGCGATGCGTTGCCGCTGGCCGCCGGACAGCTTCACGCCGCGCTCGCCGACGAGCGCCTCATAGCCGCTTTGCCCATGCGGATCGGTCAGCCCCGCGATCACATCGTCGATCTGCGCGGCCTTGGCGGCGCTGAACATCGCCTCATCGCTGGCGGACTGTCGTCCATATTTGAGGTTCTCGCGAACCGATCGATGCAAGAGCGACGTATCCTGATTGACGAAGCCGATCGCCGCGCGAACGCTTTCCTGCGAGACGTTGCGGATGTCTTGTCCGTCGATCAGCACCTTGCCGTCCTGCACGTCGAACAGCCGCAGCACGAGATTGACCAATGTCGACTTGCCGGCCCCGGAACGGCCGATCAGGCCGACCCGCTCGCCCGGCGCGATCTTCAGCGACAGATTGTCGATGACGCCGCCTTTGCCGTCCTTGCGCCAATAGTTGAAGTTCACCTGCTCGAACTCGATGCCGCCGGCTTTGACCACGAGGGCCGGCGCGTCCGGCTGGTCCTGCATTGTGATGGGGCGCGCGATCGTCGTCATCGAATTGCTGGCGACGCCGATCTGCCGGAAGACGTTGGCGCCGACATCGAGGATCCTGCCGGAAATGTTGGCGATCTGCAGCGCGAACGGTATCGCCGTCGCCACGGCCGCCGTGGTCATGGCGCCGGCGTTCCAGCCGGCCAGCGCCAGCCAGCTTATGGCGATAAGCAGCGCAGCGTTGAGGACGAACAGGGCCGACCACATCAGTGTGAAAACGCGCATCAGCTGGTAAAACGTGTCGGCGTGCTCGACGACGGCTTGCGAGACATATTTGTCTTCGTGCTCGCCGGTCGAGAATGTCTTGAGCGTCAGGATGTTCGTGTAGCTGTCGACCATGCGGCCGCTCACCTGCGACCACCGCTCCGACAGTTGGGACGAGCGCTGGGTGATCCTCGGCATCGCAAACCAGAAGATCATGCAATAGAACACCAGCCAGGCCGCCACCACAGCCAGAAGAAGCGGGTCGAGCCGCGCCAGCACAACAATGGCGACCGCGACGAAGACCAGCGCGTACCAGACGGCATCGACGGTGAGATTGACGCTCATCTCCACCGAGTCGCCGCTTTGCATGACCTTCGTTCCGATGCGGCCGGCGAAGTCGTTCTGGAAGAATGACCAGTCCTGACGCACGACATGCCAATGGCTTTGCCAGCGGATGAGGTCGATGAGGTTCGGTGCGATGGCGTGGTTGCGGATGAGCGCGTCGATAACCATGGACAGCGGACGCAGCAGCACGACGATCGCCATGATGACGAGCAGCGGCCCATGCGCGGCGAAGAAATCGCCCGGCCTGGTGTTGGAGAGCAGGCCCACGATCAGGCCGACGAAAATCGGCAGCATCGCGTCCACTATTGCCGCGACGGCAACGATGATCATGCGCAGCCAATAGGCGGCGCGAAACTGTCTTATGAAATACCAGTAGAACCGCCAAAGTCCCATTGGCGGCTGCCTGTCTTCGGCCAGCGCCACCGGCGAATAGTGGCTTTCGAACCAGGTGAAGATGCGGTCGAACATTTTTCTCTCGTAGATGCCGGAACCCCGCCGGCACCCAATTTGGTCCCCGGCAGGCCTCTGACAGGTCGTGGTTACGCCCGGGATCGATTCCCCGCAATTGCCGTAACCTTGATGCCAGTCGCGATCGCGTTACTCCGCCGCCATCTCGGAGTGAGACCCTTTGGCATCGGACTCAGCCTGCGCATCATCGAGGAGGAACCCACCCGACTGGCGCTGCCAGAGCTGGGCATAAAGGCCGCCCTTGGTGACAAGCTCTTCGTGCGAGCCTTCCTCGATGATGCGCCCCTTGTCCATGACGACGAGCCTGTCCATCGCAGCGATGGTCGACAGCCGATGCGCGATGGCGATCACGGTCTTGCCTTGCATCAGTTTGTAGAGGTTCTCCTGGATCGCCGCCTCGGCTTCCGAATCGAGCGCCGACGTCGCCTCGTCGAGGATGAGGATCGGTGCGTCCTTCAGCATGACGCGGGCAATGGCGATGCGCTGCCGCTGACCGCCGGACAATTTGACGCCGCGGTCGCCGACATGTGCATCGAATCCCTTGCGACCGTTATGGTCCGAAAGCGCGCCGATGAAATCGAGCGCCTCCGCCCGCCGGGCCGCCTCGATCAGCATCTCGTCGGTGGCGTCAGGGCGCCCGTAGAGGATATTCTCCCGCACCGACCGATGCAGCAGCGAGGTGTCCTGCGTCACCATGCCGATCTGCGCGCGCAACGAATCCTGCGTTACCCCGGCGATCTCCTGGCCATCGATGAGGATCCTGCCGCTTTCCAGGTCGTAAAAACGCAGCAAAAGGTTGACCAGCGTCGACTTGCCGGCGCCGGAGCGGCCGACGATGCCGACCTTCTCGCCGGGTTTCACAGTGAGCGACAGGTTCTCGATGACGCCCTTCTGCTTGCCGTAGTGGAAGCGGATCTCCTCGAAACGGATCTCGCCCTGGCTGACGGCGATGTCGCTGGCGCCCGGGCGGTCCTCGACCAGCCGCGGCAGCGAGATCGACTGGATGCCGTCTTGCACCGTGCCGATATTCTCGAACAGGCTCGACATCTCCCACATGATCCACTGCGACATGCCCCACATCCTGAGCACCAGGCCGATAACCACGGCGACTGCGCCGATCGTCACCGCCTCGCCCAGCCATAGCCACAGCGAGATCGCCGTCACGGAAAACAGAAGCAGCGAATTCAGGATGTAGAGCATCCCGTATAACTGCGTCACCAGCCGCATCGAGCGGTAGACCGTATCGAGGAAGCTCGCCATGCCCTCCCTGGCGAAAGTTGCCTCGCGGCGGGCATGCGAAAACAGCTTCACCGTCTGGATGTTGGTGTAGCTGTCGACGACGCGGCCGGTCATGGTCGAGCGCGCATTGGCCTGCTCCTCGCCGACCTTGCCGAGCTTCGGGATGAAAAAGCGCAAGAGCCCGATATAGCCGACCAGCCATACACCCAAGGGCACAGCCAGTCGCAAGTCTGCCGAGCCGACGATGAACAGCATGCTGAGGAAGTAGACGACGACATAGTTTAGGACATCGATCAGCTTGATGACGCATTCGCGCACGGCAAGAGCGGTCTGCATCAGCTTGGTGGCGATACGGCCGGCAAACTCGTCCTGGTAGAAGGCCATCGACTGCTTGAGCAGGTAGCGATGCACCTGCCAGCGGATGCGCATGGGATAATTGCCCATCAGCGTCTGCTGGTTGAGCAGCGAATGCAGCCATACCGTGCCCGGCAGCGCGAACAGCACGATGAAGGCCATGCCGGCGAGTTTCCAGCGCTCCGTCTCAAGGAAGGTTTCGCGGTTCTGCGCCGACAGCCAGTCGACGATGCGGCCCATGAAACCGAACATCCACGCTTCGGCAAGGGCTATCGCTGCCACAAGCACGGCATCGACGAGGATATAGGGCCAGGCCCCGCGCGTGTAATGCACGCAGAAGGCGACCAGCGTCTTCGGCGGCTCGACCGGCTCCGCGGCGGGAAACGGATCGAGCCTCTTCTCAAACCAGCGGAACATTCGAGGCACTCGACGGTCTGTGCGCTCACGCGGCGCGGGGTTGATTGGTAAGGCCGTTCGGCCGCACGGCGCCGCGGGCCGGCGATACGGAATTGTCCGTATCGCCGGCCCTGCTTCGCGCAATATAGGGTGTCGCGGGCTTTTCGCCGACAGGCTTGCCAGAGGATCCTGACGACAAGCTGTCGCCAGCGCTGGTTTTGCCGGGCCGGACCATGCGGATGATCCGGCGCACCAGCGAGGGTCGGCCGGGATCGGGCACCGCGCGCGAGAAGTCGACGTCCGGCAGCATGCCGCGATGCGGACGCCGGCGCGTCTCGGCGTGCACCGCCGACGAGTAAGTCTCGCCGATCAGCAGCGCCCAGGTCGCCACCTTGCGCTCATGCAAGCTTCTTGAACCCGGTATCTTAAAGGGATCGAACATCGGTCCGTCCTCCATGTGCAAATGCGTTAAAAAGGGTGATGCGAGCTCGACCTCCGGCATTCGGCCGGAGGGACGCGACGCAGTCCCGACATGACGGCAAGCGTCAGTCCCGACATGACGCCAAGCGTCGGTGTCGACACGTTCAGGTGGGGCGCAGCGCCGCTTTGGCAGTTTGAGAAACATCGCAAGATTCCTTCGAAGGCCGAAAACTGGGTTCGGCGGGAATCGGTGCGATGAGGTCTTAAAGTGTCAGAAGAATCGTCGTACCGAAACCGCCGTTGGGCATACGTGGGCCCCAAAGAGGAGCTGCCCGGAGAAGGGCTGGAAGTGCATGGTCATCATGTGGTCCCTCTCCTTCGGTTCGGGTTGACGATGATGGGCGTATACTCGACTTCGCAGAAAATGGCCACCCGCCAGTCTAGAAATCGCCAAAAGCCGGAGCCGCCTGTGGCCGTTCTGCCACTTATTAGAAGGATGCGGAAATGAACGACCGTCTCCGCATCGGGCTCTACCAACCGGATATCGCCGGCAATACCGGGACGATCCTGCGCTTCGCCGCCTGCCTTGATCTTGGCGTCGACATCATCGAGCCGGCCGGTTTCCCGCTCTCCGATCGGGCGCTGAAACGCGCCGGCATGGACTATCTCGAAATGGCGGCGCTTACCCGCCATGCCGACTGGCACGCCTTCGAGGAATGGCGCCGAACGAACGCGCGCCGCCTTGTGCTGCTCACCACCAAGGCCGAGACCGCCTACACGCAGTTTGCTTTCGCCGCCGGCGACGTCCTTCTGTTCGGCCGCGAATCCGCCGGCGCGCCGGAAGAGGTTCATCAGGCGGCGGATGCGCGACTGACCATTCCGATGCGGCCGGGCGCCCGCAGCATCAATGTCGCGCTGTCCGTCGCGATGGTCGCGGGCGAAGCGCTCCGCCAGCTCGGATAGGCTGCTCAAGCCCTGCTCGTCGTCGCGAACGCCTCCCACTTGCGGCGTCAGTCTCACCCAGGCGCACATCGCCTTCTCCTCAATTTGCCTTGTCAGGCTTTCCTCGCTACAAGCTCAACCTAACTTGAGGTCAAGCGGAAAGTGCGAGATGGCTCCGGTGAAGGAATTGACGGTCGGTCAGGTGGCGATGCGCAGTGGCGTCGCGGTCTCGGCGCTCCATTTTTACGAAGCGCGCGGGCTGATCCGCAGCCATCGCACCGCGGGCAACCAACGGCGCTACGGCCGCGACGTGCTGCGACGGGTGGCGATCATCCGCGTCGCCCAGGAGGTCGGCATCTCGCTCGCCGAAATCGGCGCGGCATTCCACTCCCTGCCCGAGGGCCGCACGCCCACGCGCGAGGATTGGAATCTGCTTTCAACGGCTTGGCGCGACGGCCTCGATCATAAGATCGCCCAATTGAAGAAGCTGCGCGACGGCCTGACCGACTGCATCGGCTGCGGTTGCATGTCGATCGACAAATGCCCGCTTCGGAACAAGGAGGACCGACTGGCCAGAGAGGGAACTGGAGCGAGACGGCTACTGGTGCCCTGAGGATTTTTCAATCTGCCGCCGGCAGCCGTCGCATGGTGAATTCGATGACGTCGCCCGGGCGCTCGAACCAGCTTTCGATCTCGGTCCAATAGGCCTGCTTGGGAAAGCGCTCGAACCATTCCTTGGCCTTGAGGCGCGCGGCCGGCCGCGGCAGCACGAAAGTCTCGCGCAAAAATCCGTCGCGCGGCTCTCTTTCGCGCTCGGCGCGTGAGCGCTCCAGCCTCTTCTTCAAGCCATCCAGCGGCGGTCTTGCCGGGGTGCGCACGAGCAAACTCCTTGCACCTTGGTCAGACAGGACTTGACCCTTGCCCTTAAGAGATTAGGGATCGCGCGCAGAAAAAACGAGTCATTTGTCGGGCAAGCAGCCTGGACTGGAGACGGAATTGGAACGACCCGACATTGCGGTGGGCCTGCCTGACGACATCGAGCAGAAGAAGATGAAGGCCCGCCTCTGGTTCGAAGCGCTGCGCGAGCGCATCTGCGCCGCCTTCGAGCAGATCGAGCAGGAACTCACTGGACCGCAATCGGCATGGTCGCCCGGGCATTTCGATCAGACGCCGTGGGAGCGCGACGGCGGCAAAGGTGGCGGCGGCACCATGTCGATGATGCGCGGCCGCGTCTTCGAGAAGGTCGGCGTGCATACCTCGACCGTCCACGGCGAATTCTGTCCCGAATTCCGCAAGCAGATCCCGGGCGCCGACGAGGATCCGCGCTTCTGGGCGAGCGGCGTTTCGCTGATCGCGCACCCCTGGAACCCCAACGTTCCGGCCGTGCATATGAACACACGCATGGTCGTGACCACCCGCCACTGGTTTGGCGGCGGCGCCGACCTGACGCCGGTGCTCGACCGCCGCCGTACCCAGGACGATCCCGACACGATCGCCTTCCACCGCGCCATGCAGTTCGCCTGCGAGAAGAACGCCGGGGTGGCCGACTATCCGAAATTCAAGGCGTGGTGCGACGAGTACTTCTTCCTGCCGCATCGCAACGAGGCGCGCGGAGTCGGCGGCATCTTTTTCGACTGGCTGCATTCCGATGAGGGCAAGGGCGGCTGGGACGCCGATTTCAATTTCGTCCAGGATGTCGGCCGCTCTTTCCTCGTCGTCTATTCCCATTTGGTGCGTGGCAATTTCAACCAGAACTGGACCGACGGCGACCGCGAGGAACAACTCGTCCGGCGCGGCCGTTACGTCGAATTCAACTTGCTTCACGATCGCGGCACCATCTTCGGCCTGAAAACCGGCGGCAATGTCGCCTCGATCCTCTCCAGCCTGCCGCCCGAGGTAAAGTGGCCGTAAAAATCCGGTGAGTGGAAGGCCAGCCGCATTGCTGTCTCATTCGCCGAATTTTGACCGGCAATGTGGCAGGGGCGATTTCTTTTTCGTCTAATATCCTTTTGAAAAAATTGATCTATTTAACGTGCCGGGTCGGGAAGCGCCGGCGGCTCGTCACTGCTACGAGCCGCGACCCGACGCGTCCGGACGGCCCTGATCGAGCGGAGTGCCTTCCCAATGGTGCCCGCATCCCAGGAGAACATCCTATGCGCAAGCTTATTGTGACGGCGGCAACCGCCGCCTTTCTCGCCTCCGGTGGCGCCGCGTTCGCCGCGGTCAAGCACACCACGGGAACAGTGAAGAGCTTTGATGGAACGGCCATGAGCCTTGTTCTGGACAACGGATCGACCTTCACGCTGTCCAAGGCCTTCAAGGATCCGGGCATAAAGCCGGGCGAGAAGGTTCGCGTTTCCTGGGATATGAGCGGCAAGAACAAGATTGCCGAGGCTGTCAAGATCATGAAGTGACGGCCTCCAATTGCAGAACAGTTGAAGCGGTTTCCGCCGGAATTGCGTCAAAACAAAAAGACAGAGCGGTTCATCGTTTGACGGAAACCAGGTGGCAACGGGCGGAGCAGCAATGCTCCGCCTTTGATTTCGCGCGGAGACCGTGAAAAAACAATTCGCCACCGGCTCCAATGCAACCGAAGCCGGCGACATGTGTTATGGTTTTCCACCGGGGCAATTTCAGGAAAATGCGATGCGGCTTCCATGCGGAATTGCATGACAACAAGGAGCGGAATCAGGGCTCCGGACCTAGGAAAGGAAAAACCATGAAGGAGTTCCAATGCGGGACACTCGTCCCGGGCTGCGATTGGCACACGCGCGCCGAGGAGGAAGCCGAGGTCATGCGCCGCGCCGTCGAGCACATGCGTGAAACCCATGGCGAAACCACCATCCGCGAGACCATGATCGAGGCGATCCGCTCGCGCATCCAAAAGGTCCGCGACGCGGCCTGAGGCATCGGGTCACCGTTTTCGGACGACCATTGGCAAAGCCGGCGAGTTGGATGCAGCATCCGGCGCATCTCGCTTCGTTTGCGTCTGATCGCTGGCAACGGCCTGGCTTCGCCGAATTCAAGCAAAAACTTATATTCGTACCGGCTTGGATAACCCCGCGGTAACGGTCTCCATGCGATCGTCGCGCATGATCCGGCGACCGCGGCTGCTCGAGGAGCCGTCCGCCACAAGGCGCGTCTGGATCCGGTGGGGCGAGGTGCTTCGCGCATGCGCGAAAGATCCAACAAACGAGACGGTTTCGGCGCAGCCGCACTGTTGCTGTGCCTAGTCGTTGGCGCCTCGCCGTCGATGGCCCAGGAAATGACCACGTCCCTCGTGAACATCCACCAGGGGTCATGGCTCAGCGACCGCGCCAGAGCTCTCGGCAATGGCGGCTATGAGCTGCAGGACGGGAGCTGGGTCTCGTTCAATCGTTGGTACCACAGCGATTGGGTCGACATGCACGTCGACTTCATCACGCAACTTACCGAAGACAGCGGCTTTCTGTGGGGAGTGGGAACCGGGGAACAAGCCGAGAAGTACCGCATCGCGCCGAGCCTCAAGCTCGGTTTTCTCACCCAGACCCATCCGAGCCTCAACAGCACTCTCTCCCTTTCCGTTACCTCGACCTTCGGCGGCAACCTGAGCGAAAAGCCCTGCGTGGCCGACTATGGGGATCTGGGCACCTACAGCGTCAACTGCCGGCTTGCGGCCGGGGAGACGGCGCCTGAGGACACGCTGAAATATCTGGTTAACGCTACCCCCGAAAGGCTGCGCCTGTGGCTCAACTACCGTGTTACTTTCTGATCGCCGGGATGCCGCGCATGAGAAATCTTCCTGCTCCCGAACTTCGCGAGCGTCCGTCCTCGTTCCTGCTTTGACCGGGAGTAAGACCATGTCTGGTAATTTCTGGAAGCTCGGCATTGCCGCGGCACTGACCATTCTGCCGGCATCCATCGCGTCGGCGCAGGAAGCTCTCGACGCGGACCAGGCGGCCGCGCTGTGCCACGGCGGCGGGTCCATATGCGTAAGCGCAAAGATACCGGTTGCGCGCACGACACAAGCGGTGCAGAGCTGGATGAGCCCCGATGTCGGCGCCGCGTGGGCGGCTGGCTACAAGGGCAAGGGCGTCACCATCACCATCATCGACGACTTCAGCAGCTCATCGCGCTTCTCCGGCAATTTCGGCCTCGGCACGCAATATCAGCGGCACGGAGAGTGGACGCGCGAGGAAGCAAGCATGATCGCTCCTGCGGCGACCATCCGCTCCAAGGACTTCTCGACGGGTTCGGCCGTCCCGCTGGCAAGTGGCCGCAACGTCCTCAACCTCAGCTACGGCATGTACGCGAACGCGGGTTACAGCGTGAACCAGATCCGCTGGGCCCCGGAGGAGCAATCGATCATCTCCTACGCCAGCAAGGGATCGGCCATCGTCTCGAAAGCGGCTGGCAACGATTCGGTTGCGGTCGGCGGCGTCACCAGCGGACAGCAGGATTATCTCGATCTCGCTCTGATCGGCAAACCGACGGCGATCTTTGTTGGCGCGCTGTCCACAAACGGCACGGCGTCAAACAAGGCTCAGCTTGCCTGGTATTCCAATTACGCCGGCTCCGACCCGACCGTGCAGAGCCATTTCCTGGTGGTCGGCGTCGAAGGCGACAAGACCGGCCTTTACGGCACGTCGTTCGCCGCGCCTATCGTCTCCGGATATGCCGCAATCATCGGCAGCAAATTCACCAAGGCGACCCCGGTTCAGATCACCAACGACCTGCTCAACACGGCTCGCACCGACACGCTGGTCAACTACAACCCCTCAGTCTACGGCAAGGGCGAGGCAAGCCTTTCGCGCGCCCTGGCCCCGGTCGCGATACGCTGAGCGGCGCCACGATGTAGGACTCATCTAAGCCTCGAGTGCCTGCGCGGCGCGTTTGAGCAGCGCGCCGCGATCCATGGCGAATGCTGAATCCACCCATTCCCTTTCGAGATTCTTCAGCGTGGCGCCAAGCTTCGGGCCGGGCGCGGCGCCGAGTTCGGTCAGGTCGGCCCCCTTTATCGGAAAGCTCGGCTTTTGCCATTTCAAGGCGAAGCCGAGCAGGCGCGAGAAACTGCCGGCTTCCATCATCGCCCGATCGTCCTCGATGGCCCGTGTCCGCGCGGCGGCGAGCGCGAGCCGCAGGCGATCGACGAAGCCTTCGCGGTCGCCGAAATAGAGCTTCTTCGACAATTCCGTCTCGGTCGTCTTGGGTTCAGGCGGAACCGTCAGTGCCCAGTGTCGCAGGCGCTCCCCCTCGGCGGTTGAAAATCTGAGCCTTTCGGCAAGCGTCTTCATGCGCGCGGCATCCGGCGGAACGACGGCCTCCAGCCTGAGCAGCGGATCGGCATCCCAGCCGAGATCCTTTTCGGTCCTGGCCAGCCCGTGGATGGCGTCGATGCCCCATTTCTCGCTCTCCGGCAGCACGGCGGTGAGGACGCCGGCCTGACGCATCCACAGCAGGGCGCGCGAGGGGTCGGGCGCCGAAAGCAGCTTCTTCAGTTCGGACCACACGCGTTCGGCCGAAAGCCTGCCGAGCCCGTCCTTCAGCCTGGCGCAGGCCTTCAAGCCCTCGGCGTCGGGCCGGCCATCGCCATACCAGGCGAAGAAGCGGAAGAAGCGCAGGATACGCAGATAATCCTCGCGGATGCGCGCTTCCGGATCGCCGATGAAGCGCAGCCGCCGCGCCTCGATATCGGCGACGCCGCCGACAAGGTCGACGATGGCGCCGTCGGCTTCGGCATAAAGCGCATTGATGGTGAAGTCGCGCCGCGCGGCGTCGGCTTTCCAGTCGCGCCCGAAGATGACTTTCGCCCGCCGACCGTCGGTCTCGATGTCGGCCCTGAGCGTCGTGACCTCATAGGCCTTGCCGCCGGCGATTGCCGTGACGGTGCCGTGCTCGATCCCTGTCGGCACGGTTTTGAAGCCGGCGGCCTGGGCGCGGCGGATCGTGTCCTCGGGCACCGTCGTGGTGGCAATGTCAATGTCGGCGACCGGCTGGCCGATCAGTGCATTACGCACCGCTCCACCGGCCACCCGCGCCTCCTCGCCGCCCTCCTTCAGCGCGGCAAGCAGCTTCTGCAGATGCTTTTCGCCCAGCCAATCGGCCCTGCCCGAGAGAGACACCTCAGCGCTCACGCATAGAGCCTTTCATAGAGTGTGCGGATGATGCCGGCGGTGACGCCCCAGATCCGCTGGCCGTCATAGGGCATCTCGTAGAAGAACCATTCGAGGCCGTTCCACATGCGGCTGTCGCGCGCGTGGTTGACAGGGTCCATCAGGAAGCGCAGCGGCACCTCGAAGGCGGCGTCGACCTCGTCGGCGTTGAGCATCAGCGAAAAGCCTGGCCGCACCACCGAAAGCACCGGCACGATGCGGTAGCCGCTGCCGGATACATAATCGGGCATGCGGCCGACAATTTCGATGTGATCGCGGTCGAGGCCGATCTCCTCGAATGTCTCCCGCAGCGCTGTGGCCTCAGGGGTGGGATCGGTCGGATCGATGGTGCCGCCGGGAAAGGCGACCTGGCCGGAATGGCTGCGCAGCTTCTCCGCCCGCTTGGTGAGCAGCACCGTGGCGCCGTCGGCGTGATCGATGACCGGGATCAGCACCGCTGCGTCGCGCAGCGGTTTTATGTGCTTCAGCCTGGGATGCCCTGGATTGAAGCGGTGGTCGCCGAACTCGTCGCCGGATTGGACCTCGGCCTGCGCCGCTGCGCGGGCGCGAAAATCCGCGATCGAGAACGGCACCGGAGCCACCTGGTCCATCACGCGCTTAGCCGGTCGAGCTTTTCGGCCGGCATGATCGGATAGACTTCGCCGCCGGAGCGGACGGCGAACATTGTCCTGCCGCCGACGTCGATCACCTCTCCATGCTCGACCAATTCGTACATCACCGGCCGCGCCACCAAGGCTTCCAGCCGCCCGCGCACCAGCACATAGGGCTTGAGCCCGCCGGTGGCGTCCTCGTCGACGAAGCGCAGCGGATGGCCGGGCCCGGCGGTGACCACGTCCCCGACATTGGTGCGGAACGTGATGACCTGGCCGTAGCCGGTCCCGGACACGTTCATCTCGACGGCGATGAAGGGCGCGTCGGCGACGCGGATGCCGACGCGCTCCACCGGCGTCACCAGATAGGTCTTGCCGTCGGCGTCCTTGCGCAACACGCTGGAAAAGAGCTGCACCAGCGGCATGCGCCCGATCGGCGTGCCGAGGTAGAACCAGGTGCCGTCGGCCCTGATCTCCATATCGAGGTCGCCGCAGAAGTCCGGATTCCAGCGCTCCACCGGAGCCGGCCCCTTGCCGGTGCGCGCCGCGCGCGAGATCAGCGCCTCCAGCCCGCGCGCCTCGGTGGCGCTGGTCAGGCCCTTTTCACCGGATTCTGTGCGATGCGTCATGGTCACGAAATAGTCACTGTTGTCCGGATTGTCAGCCTTGTCAGCCCAAGCCTGTGATTTAAGTTCAATCGCAGGCGCCGGGCGAGGCCGAATCGCGGCATTCTGCGAATCGAGAATGCAAGCCGGTATTTCCAACCACAAGGATCGAACGGCATGAGCGTGATGATCAAGGAAAGCCCGTTGAGCGACAAGGCGATGATCGAGCAGGCCGAGAAGGCGCTGTCTGACATCTCCAAGGTCCGCGACGCCGTAGGCCGCGTGATCTTCGGCCAGGAAGCCGTTGTCGAGCGCACGCTGGTTGCGCTGCTTGCGGGCGGGCATGCGCTCCTCGTCGGCGTGCCAGGCCTCGCCAAGACCAAGCTGGTCGAGACACTGGGCATCGTGCTCGGCCTCGACTCACGCCGCATCCAGTTCACGCCCGACCTGATGCCGTCCGACATCCTCGGCTCCGAAGTCATGGAGCAGGATGAGCTTGGCAAACGATCCTTCCGCTTCCTCCGCGGGCCTATCTTTTCGCAGCTTTTGATGGCCGACGAGATCAACCGTGCCTCGCCGCGCACCCAGTCGGCGCTGCTGCAGGCGATGCAGGAATATCACGTCACCATTGCCGGCGTTCGCCACGACCTGCCCTCGCCCTTCCACGTGCTGGCGACGCAGAACCCGCTGGAGCAGGAAGGCACCTATCCGCTGCCGGAAGCGCAGCTCGATCGTTTCCTGATGCAGGTCGACATCCTCTATCCGGAGATCGAGGCCGAACGCCGCATCCTGCTCGAAACCACCGGCGTCGAGGAGGCCAAGGCCGACAATGTGCTGCAGCCAGCCAGGCTGAAGGAAATTCAGACGCTGATCCGCCGCATGCCGGTGCCTGAAAGCGTCGTCGAAGCGATCCTCAAGCTGGTGCGCTCGGCTCGTCCCGGTCAGGGGATTGCCGACACCGACAAGCATGTCGCCTGGGGTCCTGGTCCGCGCGCCAGCCAGGCGCTGACCCTGTGCGCCCGAGCACGCGCCCTATATGATGGCAGGCTGGCGCCGTCGGTCGACGACATCCGTGCCCTCGCCGAACCGGTGCTGCAGCATCGCATGGCGCTGACCTTCGCCGCCCGCGCGGAAGGCACATCCGTGCGCGACGTGGTGGCGAAACTGGCAAAAGGCATCTGATGGGTCGAATAGGCGAGGTCCAGGCACCGGTTGCGACGCGCGACGCGCTCGCCCGTGGCCGGTTGCGGGCCTCTCTGGTGCCGGATCTGCTGGTCGAGGCGCGCCGCATCGTCAACACGGTGATCGCCGGCTGGCATGGCCGCCGCAAGCGCGGCATCGGCGAGAATTTCTGGCAGTTCCGCCCCTATGTCGAAGGCGATGCCTCGCGCATCGACTGGCGCCGCTCGGCCCGCGACGACCACACCTATGTGCGCGACCGCGAGTGGGAGGCGGCCCATACCGTCTGGCTCTGGTCGGACCCCTCCCCGTCCATGCTCTACAAATCCTCGGGAGCCGGCGTTTCCAAGGAATCGCGCGCTCTGGTGCTGGCGCTTGCGTTGGCCGAGCTCCTGTCGCGCAGCGGCGAGCGCATCGCCTGGCCGGGCCTCACCGACCCGTTCACCGCCCGCAACGGCGCCGAACGCATCGCGGCCCAGCTCAGCCATGCCGGCAACCTGGCGGCGAAGCCCGATCTCTCCACCATCCGCCGCTTCTGCGACATCGTCATCGTCAGCGACTTTCTCGATCCGGTCGAGGAGACCATGGCCTGGCTCGACGTGCTCGCCCGTCACGGCGTGCGCGCGCATCTGATCGAGGTCGCCGACCCGGCCGAGGAGACCTTCCCCTATGCCGGCCGCACCGAATTCACCGATCCCGAGACCGGCGACAAGCTGACCGCCGGCCGCGCCGAAACGCTCAAAGACGAATACCGCCTGCTCTATATCGCTCGCCGCCAGGAACTCGCCGGCTGGTGCAAGCGCCTCGGCTGGAGCTTTACCGTCAATCATACCGACCGCCTCGCCTCCGAGGCGCTCGTGCGCGTCCACATGGCGATGACCGCCGACAGCAGCCGTCCGGGTCTGACCTCGGGTCATGCCGGGCTGACCGCCGGTGGCGGTCATGCAGGGCTGACCGCTGGCGGTGATGCCGGAAAGGCGGTCGCATGAGTTGGCTGCCGCTTTCCTTCGGCGCGCCGATGGTGCTGTGGGGGCTGCTGGCCCTGCCGGTGATCTGGTACCTGCTGAGGCTGACGCCGCCCAGGCCGCGGACTGAGGTCTTTCCGCCGCTGAGGATCCTCGCCCGCGTCCTGAGGCGCGAAGAGACGCCGCATCAAAGCCCCTGGTGGCTGACGCTGCTCCGCCTGCTGATGGCCGCCCTTGTCGTCACGGCGCTCGCCGAGCCGATCTTCAATCCGCGCGAAAAGCTGCCGGCTGAGGGCTCGGCTCTCGCGCTGGTCGTCGACAATGACTGGGCAAGCGCCGTCGACTGGGGCAAGCGCGTCGCCACCGCCGAGCGGCTGATTGCCGACGCCGGCTCGAACGGCGTGCCGGTCGTCATCGCCTTTACCGCCGAGAAGCCGAATGCCGAGATCGGCCCCTTCGATGCATCGGCCGCGCTCGACCGCCTGCGCGCGGCAAAGCCGCGCCCGATCCCGACCGACCGCCCCGCCGTCTATGCCCGCGTCGCAGCCACTTTGGAGCGCCTGCCCGGCGCGAGCGTTGCCGTGCTTGCCGATGGCCTTGCCGCCACCGGCGACGAAGCGGCGTTCAAGACGCTCCTGGAAAAGAATGCCGCGAGGCTGGTCTGGGTCACCTCGGACCGGCTTTCGCTCACCGGCCTGACCGGCGCCGACAATCAGGTCGACGGCTTCACGCTGACCGCCATCCGCGCGCCGGGCGACCCGGCGCCGGCGCAGGTCACCGCGGGCGCCTTCGACGACAAGGGCCGCCGCATCGCCGACGCGACTCTGACCTTCGCGCCGGGTCAGGCCACCGCCACCGGAACGATGAAGGTGCCGTTCGAATTGCGCAACGACTTCGCCTCGATAGCACTCGATGGCGAGCACCAGGCCGGTGCCGTTCGCGTGCTGGACGAGAGCTCCAAGCGCCGCCGCGTCGGTCTGCTTTCGCAGGCCGAGGCAGACCAGGCGCAGCCGCTGCTGTCGCCGCTCTATTACATTCGCCGCGCCCTGCAGCCTTTCGCCGATCTGGTGGAGCCGTCGAGCGCCGATCTGGCCGATGCCATTCCGCAGCTTCTCGACCAGAAGCCGGCGATGATCATCATGGCCGATGTCGGCACCATCCCTGCGCAGGTCCGGCAACGGCTGGTCGACTGGGTGAACAATGGCGGCACGCTGGTGCGTTTTGCCGGTTCAAGGCTGGCTGCCGCCGGCAACGACGATGATCTCTTGCCGGTCCGGCTGCGCAGCGGCGAGCGCGCGCTGGGCGGCGCGCTTTCGTGGACGACGCCGCAACCGGTCACCGAATTCCCGAAGAACGGCCCGTTCGCCGACCTCGCGCCGCCGACGGAGGTGACGGTCAGCCGGCAGGTGCTGGCCGAGCCGACGCCCGACATCGTCGAGCGCACCTGGGCGACGCTTGCCGACGGCACGCCGCTGGTCACGGGCATGAAGAAGGACAAGGGAACGCTGGTACTCTTCCACGTGACACCGGAGGCGACCTGGTCGAACCTGCCGATCTCCGGCAGCTTCGTCGAGATGCTGAGACGCATAGTGCAATTGTCGCGCAACCAGGGCGCCGCGGTCGCCAATGCCGAGGCGGCCGCAGCATCGCTGGCGCCCTATCGCATGATCGGCGCCGACGGCGCGCTGGTGCCGCCGACACCCGATGCGCGGCCGCTCGTGCCCGCCGCCGGCCCGCTTCCAGTGACGCTGGAAAACCCGCCCGGCCTCTACGGTTCGGAAACCGGCGTTTTCGCGCATAACCTGCTCAACGCCTCGAGCACATTCACGCCGCTTGCTCGGCCACAGGTCTCGCTGCCGGTGACGGCCATCCCTTACGCCTTCGACGAATCGGAGAACCTGAAAGGCCCGCTGGTCACATTGGCCCTCTTGCTGATGGTGCTCGACACGCTTGCCGTGTTCTGGATGGGTGGGCTGTTCTCGCGCCGGCCGCGCCGCGCCGCGGCGACCGCCGCTGCCCTGCTGATCGTGTTCGGCGGGCTCTTCGGCCACGCCGACTTTGCCCGCGCCGATGATTCGAAGCCGGGCGATGCCCAGGCCATCGAGGACATTTCGAAAACTCGCATCGCCTATGTCATCACCGGCGAGCCCGGCGTCGATTCAATCAGCCGCGCCGGCCTTGAGGGCCTCACCCGCTTCCTCATCGAGAAGACCGCGCTGGAACCCGGCCCGCCGGCGGGTGTCGACATCTCCAAGGATGAACTGACCTTCTATCCGCTGATCTACTGGCCAATCGACGCTACCGCGCCGATGCCCAGCGAAGCCGCGATCGCCCGCATCGACGCCTATATGCAGCAGGGCGGCACGGTTCTCTTCGACACGCGCGACCAGTTCTCCAACGGCATCGGCGCCGGCTCGGCAAGCCCGGCCACCGAGCGGCTGCGCGATATTCTCGGCAATCTGAACGTGCCGCCGCTGGAGCCGGTGCCCTCGGACCATGTGCTGACGAAGTCCTTCTTCATCCTTCCCGAGTTTCCCGGCCGCTTCAACGGCAGTCCGCTCTGGGTCGAAGCCTCGCTCGATGCCAGCAATACCGAGAACCGTCCCGTGCGCACCGGCGACGGCGTCTCCCCGATCATGATCACCGGTAATGATTTCGCCGGCGCCTGGGCCGTCGACGAGAACGGCGATCCGATGCTGCCGACCGTGCCGCCGGATCCGATGCAGCGCGTCTACGCGCTGCGCGCCGGCGTCAACATCATGATGTACATGCTGACCGGCAACTACAAATCCGACCAGGTGCATGTGCCCGTCCTGCTCGAACGGCTGGGACAGTAGTTCATGAACTGGTCGATCTCCTTCGAGCCGCTCGTTTCCTGGCCGCTGTTCTGGGTCGTCATCGTGCCGCTCGCGCTGCTCGCGCTGGCTGGCCTGTGGTTCCGTCAGCGCGGCTCTGTCCTGCGCTTCATCGCCCTGCTGGCGCTGGGCGCGGCACTGCTCAATCCCGTTTTCCTCGACGAGGAACGCGAGGCATTGAAGAGCGTCGTCGCGGTCATCGTCGATCGCAGCCAGAGCCAGGACATCGGCGACCGCACCAAGCAGACCGACGAAGCGCTGACGGGCCTTCAGCAGCGCCTCGGCCGCTTCAAGCAATTCGACGTCCGCGTCGTCGAGGCCGGCAAATCCGAGGCCGCCGATGAGCGCACGGAAACCAGGCTGTTCGGCGCGCTGGAAAGCGCTTTCCGCGATGTGCCGCCCTCGCGCATCGGCGGCGCCATCATGATCACCGATGGCGAGGTGCATGACGCGCCGGCCGGCGCTCCGGAATTCAACGCGCCGCTCCATGCGCTGATCACCGGCAACGAGCACGAGAAGGACCGCCGCATCCGCTTCGAGAACGCGCCGCGCTTTGGCCTCGTCGGCAAGCCGCTCGACATGAGCTCTCGGGTGCTTTCCACCGAAGGTCAGGGCGGCCCGGTCGACGTGCGGGTCTCGGTCAATGGCGAGCAGGTCTCTGTCGAGCATGCGACCATCGGTCAGCCGATGAAGCTTGAAGTCACCATTCCCAACGCGGGCCGCAACATCGTCCAGCTTTCGATCGACCACGAGCCGGGCGAGCTGACCGACACCAACAACCGCGCCATCGCGCTGGTCGACGGCATTCGCGATCATCTGCGCGTGCTTCTGGTCTCCGGCGAGCCGCATGCCGGCGAGCGCACGTGGCGCAACCTGCTGAAATCCGACGCTTCGGTCGACCTCGTCCACTTCACCATTCTGCGACCGCCGGAAAAGCAGGACGGCACCCCGATCAACGAGCTGTCGCTGATCGCCTTCCCGACGCGCGAGCTGTTCGTCGAGAAGATCAAGGACTTCGATCTGATCATCTTCGATCGCTATCAGCACCGCGACGTGCTGCCGATCCTGTATTACGACTACATCTCCGAATATGTCGAAAAGGGCGGCGCGCTGCTGATTGCCGCCGGCCCCGAATATGCCGGCGAAAGCTCCATCGCCCGAACGCCGCTGATGTCGGCCCTGCCCGCGATGCCGAGCGGCGAGGTCGTCGATAAGGCCTTCTATCCGCGTCTCACCGATCTCGGCCAGCGCCACCCGGTCACGCGCGGGCTCGACGGCTCCGCCGCCGATCCGCCCCGCTGGAGCCGCTGGTTCCGCACCATCGGCGTCAAGAATCCCGAGGGCGCGGTGGTGATGAAAGGGGCCGACGACCGCCCCCTGCTTGTGCTCGACCGCAAGGGCGAAGGCCGGGTCGGCATGCTGCTTTCCGATCAGGGCTGGCTGTGGGCGCGCGGCTTCGAAGGCGGCGGGCCGCATGTCCAGCTCTATCGGCGCATCGCCCATTGGCTGATGAAGGAACCCGAACTTGAAGAAGAGCGGCTAACCGCCGACGGTCGCGGCATGGTGCTGGAAATCCGCCGCCAGACGATGAGCGACGATCCCGGCCCCGCTCAGGTGATCACGCCTTCCGGCAAGACGATGACCGTCAAGCTGGAAAAAGCCGAACCAGGGATTTTCACGGGCAGCCTGCAGACCAGCGAGATCGGCCTCTATCAGGTCGGCAACGGCGACCTCTCCGCGCTTGCCCATGTCGGCCCGATCAATGCGCCTGAATTCGCCGATGTCGTTTCCACCGAGGACAGGCTGAAGGCGCCGGCCGAGGCGACCGGCGGCAGCGTGCGCCGGCTCGCGCCATCCTCCATGCTTGGCGATCTTGCGGGCGGTGTGGCATTGCCATCGATCGTACCGGTCCGCTCCTCGGGAGCGGCATCGGGGAACGATTGGATCGGGCTGCGCACCACCGACGACAGCACGCTGAAGGCCGTCTCGCGCGTGCCGCTGTTCGGCGGCTTCCTCGGCCTCGGCTTGCTGCTCCTGGCCATCGGCTCGATGTGGTATCGAGAAGGAAGGTAGAGCCTTTTCCGTCTCCCCTTCCGGGGAAAGGTGCCCGAAAGGGCGGATGAGGGGCGGCGCGCAACAATCAAATACGGCGCTTGGTCCCACCCTCACCCTGCTCGGCCGGCGGCCTCGCTTTCCCTCTCAGTACATGGCGCGAGGCAGAGCCGCCCTACTCTTCCGGCTCGGTCGTGAACAGCAGCGGATAGCCCTTGGCCTTGCCGGCGTCGGTTGCTCGCGCGGCCTTGGTCTCGGCAACGTCGCGCGTGAAGACGGCGACCACGCAGACGCCGCGCGTATGCGCAGTGATCATCACGCGATGCGCCTGATCCTCGCTGAGCTTGAACTCGCCTTTAAGCACCGTCACCACGAACTCCCTCGGCGTGAAGTCGTCATTGACCAGGATGACCTTGTAGAGCTTCGGCCGCTCGGTCTTCGGCTGCGTCTTGGTACGCGGTTTGAGGACGGTCTCAGGCATTGGAATTCACCAGCTGGAAACTGGGTCTGGCTTGCACTCCCTCAGGCAGGGAAGCATTTGTCCATTTGTCCGCTGGAGGGCGGAGAATCGAGGGACGATGAAGGCTTATGTGGGATAGCGTTGTTTGCGCTTCAACGCCCCTGCCGACCGATCGTGCGACGCACCGTCGTCCATGTTGGAACCGCGCTCCATGAAGGCGCCAATCATCCAGGCGGCGAAGCCGATCAGCGTCGCGCCCGTCAGCGCGATCAGGATCCAGCTCTGTGCCGGCGTGATGTAGTCGAAGCTCGATGAGATGGCCGGTGCGAAAAGTTCCGGCTCGGTCCTGCCGCTGGCGGGATCCGGCACTGGGCTGGCTGTCAAGATGATCAGCGCTCTTGCTGCCGCGGTGGCAACCAAGCCGCCGAGAGCCAGCGAGCGCATCATGGACGAAAGCCGCTTCTTCATGCGGATTGTCCTACGGCACCGGCATTGCGATCGGGTTAAGGAAGTGGCGCGGCGCAAGCTGCCGGTGTCAGGATTCGGCCGCTGGAAGCCGCCCCGGCCGGTTTCGGCCGGAGCGGTCTTGAAAGATCAGGATCGAAGCCTGGATTAGGACTTCTTCGGGGCCTTCTTGACCGGGCACTTGTGGGTCTTGGTCACCTTGCAGGCCTTCTTGGCGGCGACCTTCTTCGGAGCGGTCTTCGCCGTAGCGTCAGCGGCCGGAGCCGTGGTCGTGGTCGAGGCGGCCGGAGCGGCGGTCGTCGTGGCGGCGGCGTTGCTGACAGCCGGCATCGAGAAAGCGAGAGCAACAGCGAGGCCGAGGGCGGAGAGGAGGGACTTTGTCATGGCTTCATTTCCTTTTTCATGCGGGTCGAGGAGTTGAGCGTCACTGAACCGGGTCGATCGGTGTCACTCCAAGCAGCTTCAAAGCGTTTGCGAGCATCCGGATGCCCTGCGCCTGTTTCTTGGCAGCGCAGAACCGGTTTCCCTTTCTTTGAAGTGCCTTCGCCGCGGTGACCTGCGTTGCCGCGGCATGGGTTTCGAGGGCTTCGTCAACTTGACGGTTGAGATTGGTGCAGCGCTCGGTCCGGGTCAGCGGCGTTACCTTTGCGTTGGAGGCCCCGACTGCGGCTGTGATGAGCGACATGCTAAGCAAAGCACCCATCACGCTGATCCAGAACCTCTGCATCGGTCTTGCCCGTTACTCCGGAAACTTGCGTCGCAGCCGATGACCTGACCGCCACGGCACCAGTTATGCCCTTGAAATTTTTCACGAGTTTTTCCCGAGTGTAGAATTTTGTTTCTGAATTGTTTCTGGGGAAGCCATTCCGTCCCACGTCGCCGCCACTGGCCAAGATGTGGCCCGAATTCTATCGTGTGGGTGATCACAGAAGGGCAGCTTGGCTACACAAATCGCGGGGTTCTCGTGAAATCCGACTCGCACATACTGATCGTCGATGACGACAAGGGCATACGCGACCTGCTTCAGGAGTTTTTCCAGAAGCGGGGGCTGCGCACGACAGTGGCCGCCGACGGCACCGAGATGGAGTCGATCCTGCGCCGGGCGCAGGTCGACCTGATCGTGCTCGATGTGATGCTTCCCGGTAAAAGCGGGCTGGAACTGTGCCGCGAGATCCGCGCCAATCACACGACACCGATCATCATGCTGACCGCGGTGACCGAGACGACGGATCGCGTCGTCGGGCTCGAGATGGGGGCTGATGACTATGTGCCGAAACCCTTCGATCCGCGCGAATTGCTCGCCCGCATCCGAGCGGTGCTGAGGCGCAACGGCACGGCCGAGCCGCGCCGGCCCACAGCCAAGCAGATCTACCGCTTTGCCGGCTGGACCATGGATTGCTCGCGCCGCCGGCTGACGGCGCCTGACGACGTGCGGGTGGAACTGACGATGGCGGAGTTCAACCTGCTGCAGACCTTCGTCAAGAGCGCGCAACGCGTTCTCACCCGCGAGCAGCTCATCGAGTTGTCCGGCGGCGACACCGGTTACAGCTTCGATCGCAGCGTCGACATCCTGGTCAGCCGCCTGCGCCGCAAGATGGAGGACGATCCCAAGACGCCGAAACTGATCTTGACTGTTCGCAGCGGTGGCTATCAGTTTCTGCCCGAAACGACCTCCGAATGAGACGCTTGCTGCCGCAAACCCTGCCTGTCTGGGTTCTGCTCATCGTCATTGCCGGCCTGATGATCAGCCAGGTCGCGACGCTTTATATCGTGGCGCGCGACCGCGCCGCCGCCAACGATGTGGTTGATCTCTACCGGCTGAACGACCGCGCCTATTCGCTGGTGCAGCTTATGCATGACGCCACGCCTGAAGAACGCAAGACGACCGCTTCCGGTCTGTTCAATGCCACCTACGCATTGACCGTTTCGGACACCCCCGCCGTCACTTCCTCGATCGCCGGCGATGACCAGCTAGCCGAGTTGGAGGACATCCTGGTCGGCCGCCTGTCCAAGTTCGGCATCACCGACGCGCGTGTGCGGCGCGATCCGGCAACGCAGGAAGCCGATGTCCCGGACGGCCAGGTGATGAACAAGGATGTCGGCCAGGTCGAACGCGATCTGCTGGTGCTGGCCGCGGATTTCGCCCAGAGCGACAAGCTGACGGCGTCGCTGCGCTTTTCCGACGGCCAGTGGCTGAACTTCACCGAGCCGATCACGCCGGCTGGGCCGATCCTGAGTTGGGACAGCCTACCGCTCTATTCGCTGATAGCGGGACTGATCATCGTGATGTCGATCTGGTCGCTGCGCCGGCTGACCGCACCCTATCGCATGATGGAGACCGCGGTGAACCGCATCGGCAAGGACCTCAAAAGCCCGCCCATCGCCGAGACCGGCAGCCGCGAGATCCGCGCCGCGGCAAAGGCGGTCAACGCCATGCAGATGCGCCTGCGCGACTATGTCGAGGACCGCGAGCACCTGGCGGCGGCACTGGCGCATGATCTGCGCACGCCGCTGACCAGGATGCGATTGCGTCTCGAGTTGCTGCGCAAATCGCCGGCCCGTGAAGCGCTGGCGCATGACCTTGCCGACATCGAGAGCATCGCAAGCTCGGTGATCGACTTCGCCAAATTCGAGGTCACCGAGGAAAAGGCCGAGCGGATCGACTTCTGGTCGCTGGTGGAGGCGGTCGCCGACATGTTCGAGGACGCTTCGTTCGACGAGGACGCCACGCCTTCGCGCGGCCTGGTCTGCATCGCGCGGCCGGTGGCGCTGCGCCGCTGCATCACCAATCTAGTCCAGAACGCCGTCACCTATGGCAAGAAGGCGCATATCGGCGTGCAGCGCTCTGGCGACACAATCACGCTCAGCATCCGCGATGAAGGGCCGGGCATTCCGCAGGCAAAGCTGGATCAGGTGTTCGGTTCCTTCGTGCGCCTCGAACAGTCGCGCAACCGCGAGACCGGCGGGCTTGGCCTCGGCTTGACCATCGCCCGCAACATCGCCCGCGGCGCCGGCGGCGAGATCAGCCTTTCCAACCATCCCGGCGGCGGCCTGCTGACGGAGCTGCGCCTGCCGCTGGCAGCTTGAGTCAGCAAGCGCTTTCCCGGCTGCTCCAGAGGACTGGATCAGCCGCGCCATCCTTGTGATAGTGCAGCCCGCCCTAAAGCGCCGTGCGTCCTCCAGGACGCGGGATGCCGTAGCACTTCAATTTGGTGCATGACCCTTACCGAACCGAAGGTCAGCGACGCAAAAATCGATTCTGATTTTCGGATCCCCGCACGAGGAACCGAACCATGTTCTACGCAATCCTTGCCTATCACGTCGAAGAGACCGTCCAGTCCTGGACGCCCGACGAGGATGCAGCCGTCATGAAAGACCTGCTCGAGATCAACGACAGGCTGACCCGCGCCGGCAAGCTGGGCCCGGCGGCAAGGCTGGGCGAGACGGCGAAAGCCGTCACGCTGCGCGGTCCGGGCGACGGCATGGTGATCGACGGCCCCTTTGCCGAGACCAAGGAGCAGTTGCTGGGCCTCTATGTGCTGGATTGCGCCAACCAGGACGAGGCGATAGCGGTGGCGCGCGATCTCAGGCGCGTCAATCCCACCGCCGTCTACGAGATCCGGCCGATTGCGCTTTATCTGCCGGGCGCGCCGCTGGCCTGAATTCCGGGAGAAGCGACGGATTCACCGCAGCGGGCGGCGCCCGGCGGTGCGGCTGCGCGCCGCAGCATCCGCGGGGGCTTCATCGGCCGGATAGCCGAAATCCTTCAGCTCCGAAATGGACAGACCGGCCAAAGCCCTGCGCTGCATGGCGTCCTGATACCGGCGCTGGAACCCGGCGAAGATTAACGCGATCTTGGCGGCGAGCGTGCCGGCAACTCGGGTGCTCGGCTGGCAGGTTCTGATATTGATGTAGGTCATTGTCATTCTCCCTCGTTCGAACTCACGAGGGCAGTGTCTCATCGGCGCGCTTTGGCAACGTTCGTCCAGGCGTGAAACCGCAGGAAAAACCCCGCAAAATCGTCGTTAAGTCGGCGGCGGGACATGGTATTCTGCTTAACGCTGTTTCACGGGGCCCCGGATGCACATTCGATTGCTTGGCGGCATCGAGGTTGTCTCCGCAGGCGGGCAACCTCTGCACTTCGCGACGCGCAAGACGTCGCTGCTCTTTGCCGCGCTGGTTCTGGCCGGCCCGAAAGGGCTTCGCCGCGAGAAGGTGGCGGCGATGCTGTGGACCGACAGCGGCGAGCAGCAGGCGCGAAACAGCCTGCGCCAGGCCCTGGTCGACATCAGGCGGCTGTTTCCGTCCACCGGCAACGAGGCCATTCGCATCGAAGGCAATGCCGACACCATCTGGCTGGTGGCGAATGACAACGAGGCCGACATCTGGATTTTCGACCGGAACAGCCAGGCCGATGACGGCGCGAGCCTCGCTGCAGCTGCCGACCTGTACCGGGGCGACCTGCTCGACGGACTGCCATCCCCCGGCGAAATCGACGAATGGCTTGCGCCGCTTCGGGCGAACTACACCCGCAAGGCGTCGGACCTGGCCGAACGGCTGAGCCTCCTGCCGGAACTCGGTGAACGCGAGGAGCAGGCCTGCGAAAGACTGGCTGAGCGGCTAGTGACGTCCGACCCATGCGCCGAGCAGGCCCACCGCGCCCTGATCCGCGTCTTCCGCCGCCACGGCCGGACCAACGACGCCTTTCGTCAGTTCCTGGCCTGTAAGGAAGCGCTCAAGCGCGAGCTCGGCGTCGAGCCTGAGGAAGCGACGCGGGCGCTGATCGAACGCATCGAGGCGCCAATGGCGCTGAAGGGTTCGATAGCCGACTATGGCCAGCCCGAGGCCGAACTTTCCCGCCTGGAAGCGAAGGCGCCTCGCCCTGTCGTTTCGGTGCCGGAAAAGCCGTCGATCGCGGTCCTGCCGTTCCAGAACATGAGCGGCGACGCCGAGCAGGAATATTTCACTGACGGCGTTGTCGAGGAGATCACGACGGCGCTGTCGCATGTCAGCTGGCTGTTCGTGATCGCGCGGAATTCCGCCTTCGCCTACAAGGGCCAGGCGGTCGACGTCACCCGCGTGGCACGCGAGCTCGGGGTGCGCTATGTGCTGGAGGGCAGTGTCCGCAAGGCCGGCAGCCGGCTTCGGGTGGCAGGTCAGCTTATCGAGGCGTCGGCGGGAGTAAATCTCTGGGCCGACCGCTTCGAAGGCGATGTCTCGGAGGTGTTCGAACTGCAGGACCTCGTTGCCTCCAGTGTCATCGGCGCAATTTCACCCAGACTCGAACAGGCCGAGATGGCGCGGGCCAAGCGCAAGCCCACCGAGAGCCTCGACGCTTATGACCACTATCTGCGCGGCATGGCGAGCCTTTACCGCTGGACGAGAGAAGGGCTGGAGGAGGCGTTGCCACAGTTCTACAGGGCCATCCAGCTCGACCCCGATTTTGCCGCCGCGGAAGGCGCTGCCGCCTGGTGCTATTTCTGGCGCATGGCGAATGGCTGGATGATCGACCGGCAGAAGGAAACAGCCGAGGTATCCAGGCTGGTCGGCGACGTGGCTATCGCCGGCAAGGACGATGCGATGGCGCTGGCTTTCAGCGGCCTGGCGCTGGGTTATGTCACCGGCGATTACGAGGCCGGATCGGCACTGGCCGACCGCGCGCTCGTGCTCAACCCGAACTGCGCAGCCGCCTGGAGCGCCAGCGGCTGCCTCAAGGCCTGCCATGACGACCCGGACATCGCAATCGAGCACATGTCGCGGGCAAGGCGGCTGAGCCCGCTCGATCCGCTGACCTTCTTCATGCAGACCTTCACTGCCTTCGCTCACTTCGTGGCCGGCCGCTACGATGCCGCCTGGCCACTCGCCGAGGCGGCGTCGCGCGCGCAGCCCTATTATCTCACCGGCCTGCGTGTGGCGGCCGCCAGCAACGCCATGGCCGGCAGGCGGGATGCCGCGAGCAGGCACATCGCGCGCTCGCTGGAGCTCGACCCGCAACTGAAGCTTTCCAACCTCAAGCACCGGGTGGGGCAGATCAGGCCAGAATATTTCGCCAAATATGTCGAGGCGCTACGGCTGGCCGGCCTCCCGGAATGACATGTCTTGGCGCTCTCTCGTCAGTCTGGTAGCGCCGCGGTCTTGATTTCCAATCCGATGCGAAGCGTCTCACGCAGCAGGAGATCGAGGTCGTCGCGCCGCGTTCGGTGATTGGTGATCGCGACCCGCAGGCAGTGCTGCCCGTGCACCGTGGTGTCGGACACGGCTGCAATGCCTTCTTCCTGCAGCCTGAGCATGATTTCGGTGTTGAACGCCTTGAGCTGTTCCTCGGAGGCGCCGTCCAGGCGATGGCGGAAGCAGACGATGTTGATGGTGGTCGGCGCCGTCAGCTCGAGCGCCGGCTCGACCCGGATCAGCTCGGTCAGATAGCCGGCCTGGGCGATGTTCTGGTCGATCAGCCGCCCGAATTTCTCGATGCCATGCTCCTTGAGCGACATCCAGATCTTGAGCGCGCGAAAACCGCGCGATGTCTGCAGGCCATAGTCGTGCAGCCATTGCCCTGAGGCGAGGCCACGCGGCGTCGATTCCAGATATTCCGGCGTGACGGCGAAGGCGTTGCGGTGGGCGACGGCGTCGCGAACCAGCGCACAGCCCGCTTCGAAGGGCGCGTGCAGCCATTTGTGCGGGTCGAGCGCGATGGAATGGGCGCGTTCGATGCCGGCGACGAGCGATCTGTTTTCAGGCGCGATGGCGATCAGGGCGCCGATGCAGCCATCGACATGAAACCAGAGGTCTTCCTCTGCCGCCAACACGGCCAACGCCCGCAAGTCGTCGATCGCGCCCGTGTTGACGGTTCCTGCGGTGCCGATGATGCAAGCCGGCTTGAAACCTGCCGCGCGGTCTTCCGCGATGGCGGTCTTGAGCGCATCGACATCGATGCGCAGATCGGCGTCGGTCGAGACCCGCCGCAGCGCCCGGTTGCCGAGGCCGAGCGCTTCCATGGCCTTGCGGTGGCAGGAATGGACCTGGTCCGAGGCATAGAAGCGCAACGGTTTTGGGATCGCCCCGACACCCCTTTCGCGCACGTCGACGCCTGCTTTGGCATTGCGCGCCACAGTCAAACCGATGAGGTTGGCCATCGAGCCGCCGCTGACAAGCGTGCCGCTGGCCGAAGCCGGGAAGCCCACCATCTCCTTGCACCAGTCGACCACCTGGCTGTCCATCAGCCCGGCGGCGTGATTGCCGCCGCCGAGGTTCGAGCCCTGGATCGCCGCCAGGAAATCGCCCAGCGCGCCCGTGAAATTGCTTGACCCCATATACCAGGACCAGAAGCGCGGATGGATGTTGCCCATCGGATAGGCCATGACGTTGCGGGCGACATCGCCATAGACCTCGGCTATCGGTGCCGGCGAGCGCGGCAGCGGCGCCGAGAAGAAGGCGCGAACCTCGACCGGCATTTGGCGCCACACCGGACGGTCCCGGACATCCTTGAGATAAGCGACAGCATCCTCCACGATCCGATGCGACAGGGCCTGCATCTCGGCCCAGTCTGGCGGGTCGAGCGTCTCATCCATCACCGCTGCTTCCTGCAAAGTGTCCATTCGCTGCTCCCCCGCCATCATTCCTGGATCGTCGCGCGGCGCCGCCATCCGAGTGGACAGCAGCGCCGCGATTTGTCCTCAGGCGTCGAACTGGCAGCCTGGTGTGGAGCGCGACAGTGCCGTCTCCTCGGCATCCATCTCAGCCTCGATGCCGTCGAAGAGCGGGGTCGACATGTAGCGCTCGCCGGTGTCGGGCAGCATGCACAGGATCACCGAGCCAGCCGGAGCGGTGCCCGCGATCTGGCGCGCGACGGCGAAGGTGGCGCCGCCTGAAATGCCGGTGAAGATGCCTTCCTGCTGCGCCAGGGCCTTGGCCCATTTAATGCCTTCCGGGCCGGCGATCGGCACCACATCGTCATAGTAGCGCTTGTCGATCGCCTCCTGCAGCACGTTGGGGATGAAGTCCGGCGTCCAGCCCTGGATCGGATGCGGCTCGAAGGCCGGATGGCTGGCGGACGGCGCACCGCCCTGGCCACGCTCCTGCGGCTTGCCGCTGCCGATAAGCTGCGCGTTCGCCGGTTCGGCAAGCACGATGCGGACATCCGGCCGCTCGCGGCGCAGCACCCGGCCGACGCCGGCCACGGTCCCGCCGGTGCCGTAGCCGGTGACCAGCACGTCGAGGCGCGACCCTGCGAAATCGTTGATGATCTCGCGCGCCGTGGTCGCCTCGTGGATGGCGGCATTGGCTTCCGTCTCGAACTGGCGCGCCAGGAACCAGCCGTTGGCGTCGGCGAGTTCCACCGCCTTCTTGTACATCCCGAAACCCTTCTGGGCGCGCGGCGTCAGCACCACCTTGGCGCCAAGCATGCGCATCAGCTTGCGGCGCTCGATCGAGAAGCTGTCGGCCATCGTCACCACCAGCGGGTAGCCCTTCTGCGCGCAGACCATGGCAAGGCCGATGCCGGTGTTGCCACTGGTCGCCTCGACGACGGTCTGGCCCGGCTTCAGCTTGCCGCTGCGCTCGCCTTCCTCGATGATGTTGAGCGCCAGCCGGTCCTTCACCGAGGCCGCCGGATTGAAGAACTCGGCCTTCACATAGATGGTCGCGTGGCCGGGGCCGAGATTGTTGATACGGATGACCGGCGTGTCGCCGACGGTGTCGAGAATGCTATCGAACAGCCGGCCGCGACCGGCAGTGGTCCTGATTTTCAACTTCTGCAACATGGGCTTTTCTCCTCGCGATCTCACGCGCCGGTTACAGACCGGCGACTTGGGCGGCGCGGTTTCGACACCTTGCCGCGTTAGGTTGCTTGACCTGCCGCGAATGCGGCAACGGCGGCATTCCGGCATGGAATTGGGCTGCCGGATGCTTCCTGTCGTCTTTGGTGATAGAACATGGACCAACTGGTGAGCGTTGGAGAAAGCGTGGGAACATACGTGGAATCCAGCCGATCGAGCCCGAACGACACTGCCGCCGCCCTGTCCTTGCGACTGCTTGGGCAACTGACGATCGCGCGTGGCGGCGAGCCGGTTAAATTGCCCTCTTCGCGCAAGTTGCGCGCGCTGCTGGCCTATCTGGCGCTCGCGCCACATCCCGTCAGCCGCAGCCGGCTTTGCGAGCTTCTGTGGGATGTGCCGAACGATCCGCGCGGCGAGCTTCGCTGGTGCCTGAGCAAGCTTCGCGGCGCGCTGGACCAACCGGGCCTGCACCGGATCGAGACCGAGGGCGACACCGTGGCGCTTCGTCTTGCCGATACGAACGTCGATGCCGTCGAAGCCGCCGCAGCGGTCGCCGAAGGGATCGAGACGCTCAGCCTCGGGCGTCTTCGGACGCTTGCGCAGCTCTTCGCCGGCGATTTCCTTGACGGGCTGGAGCTCGATCGGAGCCCGCATTTCACCAGTTGGCTGACCGCGCAACGCCGCCGTTTCAGCTCGTGCCACGTCGCCGTTCTGGAGCACATCATCGGCCTGCTCCCCCAGGGAGCCGATGAAGCGGGCGCCTATCTGGACAGATGGCTGGAACTCGCGCCCTTCGATGGCCGCGCCCATGTGGCGCTGCTGGAAAACCTTGCGCGGCGGGGACAGATCGGCGCCGGTGAGGAGCATATTGCAACCGCGGCGGAACTCTTCCGCTCCGAGGAGCTGGATGTCGCTCCGTTGCGGGAAGCATGGCACGAGATCAAGGCACGCCATTCCAGCGCAACGCCATGCGCGCGATCCGGACTAGCTCTTCCGGCCCCACAAGCACCGATCGTTGCCGTCGAATCCGAACCCGCATCGGTGCGCCGGGCCTCGTTGGCGGTGATGCCGTTCGCGGAAAGCGCCGTCAATTTCCGTGGCGGGCTTGCCGACGGCCTGACCCACGACATCATAACGCGGCTCGCCAAGCTTCGCGATTTCTTCGTCATTGCCCGCGGATCGGTCTTCGCGCTTGCCGAGAAGGACATCGCACCGGAGGACGCCGGTCGCCGGCTGAATGTCGATTATGTGGCGACGGGCTCGGTCCGCAGCCTTTCAGGCAGGGTCATCGTCTCAGTCGAGCTCGTCGAGGTCCGCACCGCGAGGATCGTGTGGGCCGAGACCTTCGAGCACAGGCCGGACGAGATCTTCACGGTGATAGACGACATCGGCAACAGCATCGTTTCTTCGATCGCCGCCGAGATCGCGACTGTCGAGCGAAACCGGGCAATGCTGAAGGCGCCGAATTCGCTGAATGCGTGGGAAGCCTATCATCGCGGGCTCTGGCACATGTACCGCTTTACCCGCCAGGAAAACGAACTGGCGCAGCAGTTCTTCAATGACGCCCTGAAGCTCGACCCGACCTTCGCCCGAGCCTATGCAGGCCTCTCCTTCACGCATTGGCAGAATGCCTTTCAGCGTTGGGGCGATCGCGACCGTGAGGCGTCGCTGGCTTTCTCAACCGCGGGTCACAGCCTCCTGGTCGATGACCGCAATCCGGCCGCGCACTGGGCGATGGGCCGCGCCTTGTGGCTGCGCGGCGAGCAGGACGGCTCGCTGCTCGAGTTGGCAAAGGCCGTCGACCTCAGCCCGAACTTCGCGCTCGGCCACTATGCCCTGTCCTTTGTCCATTCGCAGTCGGGCGATCCGCAATCGGCGATCGGCTCCTCCGATCACTCGCGCCATCTCAGCCCCTTTGACCCATTGCTGTTCGGCATGATGGGCGCGCGGGCCATGGCCCATGCGCGGCTGGGCGAATACGATGAAGCCGCCGAATGGGCGCTGAAAGCTGCGGCCAGGCCCAACGCCCATGTCATCATCCTGGCGATCGCCGCGCATTGCCTGGCGCTGGCCGGCCGCCAGGACGAGGCACGAAACTTCGCCGCCGCGATCCGCACCACGTGGCCCGACTATCGGGCGGACGATTTCATCGCCACCTTCCGCTTCGACCGGGACGGCGAAGCCCTGTTCCGCAGAGGCGCGATGCTGATCGGATTGAATTGACCGAGGTCTGGCCGAGCCGAGAATGGCGACCAGGAACGCGGCGTTTGCAGGCCGGCATCAACTGAATATCAATAGACCTTAGCGCATCAGCGGACCGCTCGCCTTCCGCCACGCATCGATGCCGCCCTGGATGTGGCGGGCGGTCGATATCCCGCGATCCTGCGCCGCCTGCACGGCCATCGCCGAGCGCTCGCCGAAGGCGCAATAGAACAGGATCTGCTTGGCTGTCGATCTCGCCAGCTCATGCAGCATTCCGCCGGCGGCCATGTTCTCCTGCAGCCGCGCATAGGGCAGATGGATCGCGCCGGGAATGACGCCGTGGCGATCCCGTTCGGATTGCTCGCGCAGGTCGATCAGCGCCACGTCGGGCCGACCGACCAGCGCCAGCGCCTGTTCGGCGGTCACTGCCCAGCCGCGGCTGGCGATGTCGTCCTGATGCAGCCCCACCCGCATGTTGGCCGGCACGGCCACATCCATCATTTTGGGATTCGACAGCTTCAGGTTGTTCATGATGTTCACGTATTCGTCCACCGACTTCACCTGCAGGCGCGGATTGAAGGCCTTTTCCTCGCCGATCGTCGACACGGTTTCGCCCTTGTAGTCGTGTGCCGGAAAGATCAGCGTCTCGTCGGGAAGCTTAAGCAGGCGGCCGAAGATCGATTCATATTGCTGGCGCGGATCGCCATTCTGGAAGTCGGTGCGGCCGGTGCCGCGAATGAGCAGCGTGTCGCCGGTGAAGACGCGGTCCGGCAGGACGAAGCTGTAGGAATCGTCAGTGTGGCCGGGCGTATAGACGACGTCCAGCGCCAGTCCCTCGATGGCAAGCTTGTCGCCGTCGGCAAGCCGCATCGACACGACGTCGGCCTTGGTCTGCTCACCCATCACGGTGACGCAATGCGTCCTGTCGCGCAGCGCGCCGAGCCCGGTGATGTGGTCGGCGTGAAGATGTGTGTCGACCGCTTTGACCAATCTGAGGTCGAGCTCGTTGACCAGCTGCAGGTAGCGTTCGACCTTCTCCAGCACCGGATCGATGATCAGCGCCTCGCCGCCGCGGCGGCTGGCGAGAAGATAGGAATAAGTGCCCGAAACGGAATCGAAAAGCTGACGGAAGATCATTTTATCGGCCCCATGCGCGAGCGGCCCAACCCCGGCTGCCGACCAAGTCTAGAACAAGCATGAGGTGCCCGCCAGCGAACACTTCATGCCGATCTAAGGGCCGAGCTCCTACCGCCTCAGCACCGCGCTCAGCACGTCGCGGATGCCGATCGCGCCGACGAAGCGCGAGCCTTCGTCGAACAGCGCCACCGGTGCCGTCTGCGAGCGGTGCATGGCGAGCATCACCGTCTTCAGCGACGTGCCGGGATTGGCCCAGAACACCTGCGCACCCTCCTCCGGCTGCCTCTCGACCTCGGCGCAGGATACCCACACCGCCGGCTTGCCGTCGCGTTCGGCCGCCGCCACCAGGCCATGCTCGTCGATCTTGAAGCGCGTTGTCTTGCGCCGGTCGAGCCAGACCCAGCCATTCTCGCCCTGCTCGAGATCGCGGCGGTCGCGCATCACGTTCCAGGCGGTAAGCACCGAGAGCGGATTCACATTGGCGATGAAGTCGCGGACATAGTCGTTGGCCGGCCTGAGCACGATGTCTTCCGGCGCGCCGGTCTGGACGATGCGCCCGCCTTCCATGATGGTGATGTGGCTGCCGATCTTCAGCGCCTCCTCGAGGTCGTGGCTGACGAAGATGATGGTCTTCTTCAGCGCCGCCTGGAGCTGCAGGAGCTCGTCCTGCAGCTTGGTGCGGATCAGCGGATCAAGGGCCGAGAACGGCTCGTCCATCAACAGGATCGGCGCCTCGGTGGCGAAGGCGCGGGCGAGGCCGACGCGCTGCTGCATGCCGCCCGAAAGTTCATGCGCGTATTTCTTCGACCATTGGTCGAGATGGACCAGTTGGAGCTGCTTCTGCACCCGTGCCTTGCGCTCGGCCTCCGGCACGCCGGCGAGCTCCAGGCCGAAGCCGACATTCTCCTCGACCGTGCGCCATGGCAGCAGGGCGAACTGCTGGAACACCATCGCCACCTGCTTCTGCCGCAGGCGTCTCAGCGTCGGCTCATCGCAGGTGACCACGTCGACCGTGCGGTCGCCGTCATTGACCAGCACCTGGCCGCGCGACACCACGTTCAACCGGTTGACGGCTCTCAGCAGCGTCGACTTGCCGGAGCCGGAAAGCCCCATCAGCACCGAGATCTCGCCCTCATGCACGGTGAGGTTGGCGCCGGCGCAGCCCAGCACGTTGCCGGTCTTTTCGAGGATTTCGGCGCGGGTTGCGCCCTGGTCGATCAGCGCGAGGGATTGCGCCTGGTCGGCACCGAAGACGATATCGACATTCTTGAAATCGACGGCGACGGTCATTTCTTGCCTCCAACGCCGATGCGGGTCATGCGATCGAGCACGATGGCGAGCACGACGATGGCAAGGCCTGCTTCAAGCCCGAGGTCGATCTTGCGGGAGCCCAGCGCGCGGTTGATTTCGGTGCCCAGACCGCCGGCGCCGATCAGCGCCGCGAACACCACCATCGACAGCGACAGCATGATCGACTGGGTCAGCCCCGCCATGATCGTGGGCAGCGCCGAGGGCAATTCGACCTTCCACAGAAGCTGGTTCTTGGTGGCGCCGAAGGACTCGCCCGCCTCGATGATCGCCTTGGGCACCGAGACGATGCCAAGATGGGTGAGACGCACCGCCGTCGGGATGACGAAGATGATGGTGACGATGAGGCCGGGCGCGTTGCCCAGCCCGAACAGCGTCAGCACCGGGATCAGGTAGACGAAGGTCGGCAGCGTCTGCATCAGGTCAAGGACCGGCAGCATCACGCGGTAGACCTTCGGCTTGTGCGCCGCCCAGATGCCGAGCGGCACGCCGATCGCCATTGCCATGGCGGCGGCGGCCACCACCAGCACCAGTGTCTGCACCGTCTGCTTCCAGAGGTTCTGGTTGATGATGAAGATGAGGCCGATAAAGACCCCGATGGCGAGCGGCCGGGAGCGTTGCAGGAACCAGGCGATGACGGCGACGACCAGCGCCAGCAGCACCGGCGGCAGCATCAGCAGGAGGTCCACCGCCCCGTCGAGGATGAAGTTCAGGCCGTTCGAAAAGGCCCTGAAGACGGTGTCGAAATTCTCGGTGAGGAAGCCGAAGAAGGCCTTGCCCCATGGACCTATGGGGATCTTGTAGGCGACCAGAAATTTCGAGATCGGATCCATCTTTCCCCTCTTTGATCCTTGCCGCCCTTGCCGAGCGGTCACCTTCTCACAGCATATGAAAAAGGGCAGCCTTTTCCAGCGGCTGCCCCTTTCCGGAGATCATGCCGGACTCAAAGCCGGCTCAGCTCCCGAGCGCAGTCTTGATGGCCGCAGCCGCATCGCCGCCGTCGAAGGTGGTCACGCCGGCGATCCAGGGCGCGATCGCGTCCGGATGCTTCTTCAGCCAGTCGGTGGCGACCGTCTGGGCATCGCCGCCTTTCAGGATCGCGTCCATCATCTCGCCTTCCATGTCGAGATTGAATTTCAGGTTGGAGATGAACTTGCCGGCATTCGGGCACTCGGTGGTGTAGCCCTTGCGCGTGTTCGTATAGACGGTGGCGGCGCCGAAACCGCTGTCGCCCATCCCGTCGAGATAGGTGATCTTCATGGCGCCCATCACCGGATGCGGCGTCCAGCCGAGGAAGGCGATCCACTCATTGTTCTTCATCGACTGCTCGGCCTGCGTCAGCATGCCGGCTTCCGAGGACTCGACCAGCTCGAAGCCTTCGAGATTGTCCTTCGGGTTCTTGATCATGTCGAGGATGATGCGGTTGCCGTCATTGCCGGCCTCGATGCCGTAGATCTTGCCATTGAACTTGTCCTTGAACTTGCCGAGATCGGTCAGCGTCTTGACGCCCGCATCTGCGACATAGGTCGGCACGACGATGCCGTAGCCGGCGCCGGTCAGGTTGGTGCTTACCGTCTCGACCGAGCCGTCGGCGGTATAGTCCTTGATGTCATTGGTCATCGACGGCATCCAGTTGCCGAGAAAGACGTCGAGGTCCTTGTTCTTCAGCGACGCATAAGTTACCGGCACCGAAAGCTGGATCACCTGCGGCTCGTAGCCGAGCGCGGTGAGCAGCACCGAAGCCACCCCGGTGGTTGCCTGGATATCGGTCCAGCCGACATCGGACAGACGCACGGCCTTGCAGCTCGCCGGATCGCCGGCATAGGCCGCGGTCGTGGACAGAAGCGCCGCCAGCCCGAGGCCGGCGACGAAGGATTTCATACGCGACATGAACTTTCTCCCATTGCGGTTTTTTAAAGCGGCGCGAAGTCACGGTTCTTGCGCCCGCCTTGTTTCGCCAGCCAAACACCATTTTGATGCGGTTTCAAGCGGTTCCACACCGCGATCAACGGCGCGCGCTTGCCATTCAGCGACATGCCGCGCTTTCCGGCGGGCCCGCTTTTTTGGTGGAAGGAGCCCGCGGCCCCTTCCCCGCGCCGCGGCAATTGAGCTTAAACACCCATATGGCCAAGCTCTACTTCAACTACGCAACGATGAATGCCGGCAAGACGACGATGCTCCTGCAAGCATCCTACAACTATCGCGAACGCGGCATGACGACGATGCTGTTCGTCGCCGGCCATTATCGCAACGGCGACAAGGGACTGATCTCGTCGCGCATCGGTCTCGAAACCGAGGCCGAGATGTTCCGCGACGGCGACGATCTCTACGCCCGCGTCGCCGAGCATCATGAGCATACCACCGTGCATTGCATCTTCGTCGACGAGGCGCAGTTCCTCGAGGAGGAGCAGGTCTGGCAGCTGGCCCGCATCGCCGACCGGCTGAACATCCCGGTCATGTGCTACGGCCTGCGCACCGATTTCCAGGGCAAGTTGTTTTCCGGCTCGCGCGCGCTGCTCGCCATCGCCGACGATCTGCGCGAAGTGCGCACCATCTGCCGCTGCGGCCGCAAGGCGACGATGGTCGTTCGCCTCGGTCCCGACGGCAAGGTGGCAAAGCAAGGCGAGCAGGTGGCGATCGGCAAGGACGTCTATGTCTCGCTCTGCCGCCGGCACTGGGAAGAGGAAATGGGCAGGGCTGCGCCCGACGACTTCATCGGCTTTGCCCGCAACTGAGACGGGGAGCGACGTCCGACGAAGGCGGGCAATCGCTGCCATCGGCCGGCCGATGGCCGGTTGATTGCCACGATCCGCCACAAGAGATTTTGCACACTTCCCAGCGCCGCAGCTTGTCCGCAAAAACAAGAGCTTAAGGCATACCAGCTAAAGCTGCCTGAAGGCGGCGCGCATTACTCTGGCCATGAGCATGCTTGCCTTATCTTTCAAGGACCTGGCCAATTCTTTTGTTTTGCCACGTCTCCCTGTCTTCCTTCTTTCAATCGCTTGAGCCCCCACATATATTCGGCGACGTGCGACACGAAACCGGATGCCGAAGCGGGAGGCCCCTATGGCGACGTTGCAGAATTTCGATGCCGAAATTGCCAAGACTAAGCAGGTCGTCGAGGACATGCGCACCAAGATCGAGCAGTCCGGAACCGTGCTCGACACGCTGGCGCAGGCCGACAGGAAGATCGGCGATGCCAATTTCGACCTCGAGAACGCCCGCATCGAGGACGTGCTGAAACAGCAGAAGGTCATGGAAGGCAATATCGCCGACCTGATCATCGGGCTGGAGGACGCCACCAATGTCTTCGGCGCCGAATTCGAGAGCATGAAGAGCTACACCGGCTGGGAAAATCTCGTCGGCGTCTTCTCCGAGCAGCGCAAGCAGCGCATGCGCACCGACCGCGTGCGCAACATGTCGCTCGCCGGCAATTTGCAGGAGCTGCTGGCGAAATCCGACACCATCGTCGGCATCCTAAAAGCCCAGAAGCAGATCCTCGACCAGCGCTACAAGACCTCCGAAGCTAGCCTGTCGCAGGTGATCGAGCGCCGCAAGGCGACTATGACCAATCTCGAGGCGGTGCAGAAACGCATCGAGGAACTCAACCCGATGCTGCTCGACGTCGAGAACAAGATCGCCGCCTCGACCAGCCAGAAGGAGCGCACCCAGCTCGAGGGCGAGCGTTCGAAGATGGCGACCGAGTACAACGAGAAGCAGGCCAAGGAGCAGGAGTTGCTGGCCGAAAGCCAGACGCTGGAGCGCTACACCTCGATGTTTCAGACGTTTGTCGATTCCCTCAACAACCAGATCGCCGCGCAGTCGACGCTGATCAACAAGCTGACAATCGACACCGAGCAGCGCATCGTGCTCTACAAAGCTCTGGAAGACTCGCTGAAGACCGCCGCCCAGCAGGACGTCGCCCACAAGATCAACACGCTGGGCAGCCAGGTCGACAACACGGCCGAGGAGACGATGGCCGGCATCGGCGCCGCTTCGCAGAAGCACATCGGCGATCTCTTGGAGATGCACGAGAAGAATATGGTGGCCACCGCCGACATCCAGCGCCGCAAGAAACTCGCCGACGACGCCTTCGCCCGCCGCTTCGACGAGGTGATGAAGAAGCACAATTCGGCGAACTACGTGCAGCAGTAGGCGGTGTGACGGCATTCTTCGACACGGCGGTGCCATGACCCCCCAAAAAGAAGCGGCGGCGCGCTACTTCTTCGCCATCACCGCGGCGCTGAGCGGGCTGGAAGTGTTCATGCGCGACGATCGCTCGCCGCTCTACCGGCACGGCATCGTCGCCAAGATCGTCGCCGAATACATCGCCCGCTTGGAAAATTCATTCGACTGCTGGCGCAACCGGCTGGGCTTCATGGATACGTTCCGCATTTCGCGCGCCGACAGCGGCTATCCGGTGTTCCAGAACCTGCTCGAATTGGAGAACGACCGCCGACAGGCCGATAGCCGGCTGGCCAACATTCCGCAGGCCGGCGAGTTGCGCGAGGAGATGGCCGACTTCATCCTGCGCCACAAGGAATTCCCTGTGGCGCTGCAAAGGTCGATGGCCGAGCGGCTCTATCTGGAGGGCGTCAAGAGCGAGACCACCTTCGGTCCGTTCACGCTGGCGCAGACGGCCAAAGTCTCGGTCAATCCCAAGACCATGCGGCCTTACTATCTCGTCCACTGGGCCTCGTTCGACGGCAGCGCCAACCTGCCGCTGATCTATATGGTGACGGTCGAGGACTCCTCCGAGAGCATGGTGCGACAGCTCGTCGACGCGAACGGCAAGCTGAACGAGAAGATCGACATTCCGCTTCCTGTCGATGGCCTGCTCAACCCCGAGCTTGCCCACCGCTTCGACGATTTCACCGAGAAGAATTCCGCCTACACGCTGTCGCCGGCGACCATCGCGGTCAATCTCGACAAGGATTTCGAGCCGCTGCACCCGAAGCAGTTGCGGCGCGTCGTGCTCGGCCCGTTCTATTCGGCCGGGATCACCGAGAACAATTCGACCGTTACCGAGGTTCTGGCCAAGGTGCGCAGGCCGGAGAACGCCTGGCTGCTCACCTGGACCATTCAGGAAGTCTTTTCCAAGTCCGAGAAGCCCGGCCGCAAGGGGCTGTTCTCCAGCGAAAAGACGACGCAGGAATTCTTCATCAACACCGACGACCTCGAAGCCGCGCGCCAAGGCGTCTCCAGCTATGAGAACCACGCGCTGATCCCGCACGAGGCCTATCAGGCGCTCTACGCCGCGGGCGAAGCGCAGAAGATCTTTTCCGGCTACAAGGTCCACATCCTGTCCAAAGGGCAGGTCATCAGCGATGTGTGACCGTCGAACCGCGGAGTATCCGTAATGGACACCGGGCTGACCACGATCTCGGAATCGACAATCGAAAAGCATCGCGCCACCGCGCAGAGCTTCATCACCCGCATCGTCGTGCTGGAGGATCCATCGCGCGAGTCCGGCACCGCGCTCGCCGGCACCAACCGGCGCTTCGTCTCGACCGTCTCGGCCGGTTCGGTGCGCCGCACGCGCGAGGTCGAACTGTCGAAAACGGTCGCCGCGATCCATCCCGACGACCAGCTGATGAGCATCCCCCAGCACATGCTTCTCTACCGCGCCCGCCGCGGCCTGGCGATCGCGCTGGCCATATCGGATGTCTTTGCCGAGGGATCCGATCTCGAAAGCCTGCAGGCCAAGAACGCGCGTGCCCCGCTCGAAGGCGACGAGGCGGCGACATTCAAGAAGCTGCTGTCGGCCTCCGCCTACGTTTCGGCTTTCAGCTTCGCCTCCTACCTGTTCCAGCTGATCGACAGCGACGGCGAGGCGCCGAACGACAGTCCCGAACCCGACTTCCTGTTCGACACGCCGCAGGACGCGGTGAAGTCGATCGTGGCAGGCCTCGACAAGGCGATTGCCGGCTCCAAGGACGATGCCGATCTGATGACCAGGGCGCGCGCATTCGCCCGCGTCGCCATCGACGGGCTGCTCGCGCGCAAGGGGCGCTTCGACGGCATCGGTCCGTTCGAGAACGCGCATATCCGCATCGATGCCGACGACTTCACGCTCGACGGCTTCGACGTCGCGCCCGGCAAGCGCTTGAAGCCGCTGGTGATGACCTTCAAGAAGCCGGACGAGGTCGTCGGCAATCACATTGCCAAATACCAGTCGGTAAAGCTTGCCAAGATGCTGATGGCCTATGATTTCGAACGCGAGCTGAACCCCTTCGTCGAGCTCGGCGGCTTTCTGTTCACCTTCATCGGCGACGGCGCGCCAGGCACAGGCAAGACGACGCTGATCCAGATGATAGCCGGCCTCGTCAACAACTATTGTCAGGTCGCCGGCTATCCCCTCGTCTACGAGAATTTCGGGGTCGACCAGATTTCTTCCTACCAGGGCAAATCCGGCCAGAACTGCCGCCAGTTCATCAACAATGTGCTCAATCCGCGGGCTATCGGTTTCGGCACCATCGACGACATCGACCAGGTGGCGGCGCGACGCTCCGACGACCGCGCATCCGCCGGCCAGCAGGAGATCACGGGCGTCCTCATGGACGCCTTTGCCGGCGCTTCCACCGTGGTGCGCGGCAACTGCTCCTTCGGCATGTTTTCCAACTACCCCGAAAATGTCGACGATGCGCTGCGCCAGCGCGCCGGCGCCCGCTGGCTGGTCGACGGCCCGCAGAGCCGCGACGACTACATCGACATCTTCGTGCTGCTCGCCGGCAAGAACCACAAGATCCCGCTGGGCAAGCACGAGCTCTATGCCGCGCAGGAAATCCAGCGGGCGGTGACTGCGGCTTATGAGGAGCACGAGAAGCCGCAGGAAGATGGGCTGATGAAGGTCTATGAGCGCTACATGAAGGAAAACGGCGCGCCGAAGACGATGGCCGATATCGGCACCTACCTGCACATGATCAAGGATGCCGAACCGCGCTTCACCGGCCGCGCCATCAAGAACGTCACCGACGCCATCAAGATGCGCGCCATGGACATCGAGCTGCCGGACGACTGGTTCGAGAAGCCGGAAGCCTTCATGCACAAGAGCTACGACGACAAGAAGGCGATGATCGAGGAGTTGCGCGGGCCGTTCTCGATGGACATGGTCATGCAGGAGATCAACCGCTACGCCGATTCCGAATTCCGCTACTCCGACAAGTCCGACGACGCGGCGGTCGAGAAGCTTTTGCGCGATGCGCGGCTCCGCGAACGCGCCGCGCGCGAGATGGAGGAGTTGAAGAAAAGGGGGCTTTGGAATGCGTAGGCTTCCTTCGCTGCCCGCAAGTGCGGAAGGATGTGGTGCCAACGTCGGCGCCTCCCTCTCCCCGTCCGTCACGGGGAGAGGGTAAGGGTGAGGGGCAGCGCCGTGCGTGGACCAGAAGTCGCTACAACGAAACGGGCAAGACGCCTCCGGCAGTCGGATAACGACGCGGAAACAGCTCTTTGGATGGAACTGCGCGACAGACGATTGAACGGCCATAAGTTTGTGCGGCAGTTTCCGATAGGCAATTATTTCGCTGATTTTGCCTGCAGGGAGTGCCAGCTCGTTGTCGAGGTCGATGGCAGCCAGCATGCAGGCAACAGCTACGACCAGATCAGGGATCGCTTCCTGATCTCAAACAATTGGTCCGTTCTCCGCTTCTGGAATGTCGATGTCTTGAAGAAGCGGGATGAGGTGCTCGAAACCATACTTGCTGCGATCGAATGTCGTCTCGATCGTCTGATCGAGACGCACGAGCTTCGATTTATTGCTGCCAGCGGCTACGGGGAGACAAATCTTTGATCGTTGGCGCCGCCCCTCACCCTTACCCTCTCCCCGTCAAGAACGGGGAGAGGGGGGCGTCGGCGTCGCCGCTTCGCCTTTCGAGGCTACATCCGTCGGACCTTTGCCAATGACCCGTCCCGCCAAAAAGCCCGACCTTCTGCGCGACAACGAGCTGATCTATGGCAGGCTGCTCGTCGTCGATGAGCCGCATCTCATCCAGCGCTACAACAAGGCTCTCGTCGCCTTCGGCCTCGAGCCGACCAAGCTGACGAGCTTCCAGATCGACCGCACCGGTTTCTCGCCCGAGGTGGCCGAGGAATGCGGCGATTACGGCTATCTCGATCCCAACGAGGTCAACCGCCGCTTCATCATCCTGACCCCGTCGCAGATCGATTTGCCGGTCGTGCACACCGCCTTCTCCAACACCTCGCAGCTGATGTTCGAGTTCATGTCCAAGAACCAGCGTGCCATCGACGCGCTGACCATCAAGGACGTCATCTACGGCGAGATCGAGGACTCCGTCCCCAAGGTCGACGACATCGAGGACCTGCTGTCGATCAACCAGGTCGAGTTCAAGGTATTGTCGGCCGAGGACGTGCTCGGCAAGGCGGCCGAACTCGGCAAGCTGGTCGACCGGCTGAAGCAGGAACCCGACGCCTGGCGCGACAACGCCATGCTCGAGCGCATGGTCGGCCTCGCCAAGGTCTGCGGCGACATCCGCGAGAACGCGCTGGTGCCCGATCAGGTGATCTTCCGCCACAACGCCTACTGGACCAGCCATTTCGGCGGGCTGTACGTCTTCGTCGACCCGGACATGACGACGGTGATCAGCGATCCGGCTGCGCCCGGCTTCCGCCGCTCGCGGCCCTGGCAGGTGAGCTATCTGTCGATCAACGACGCCGACAAGGTATTCCGCTTCCTCGCCGCCACCGGCCGTCTTGACCTGCCGCGCGCTTCCTGGATCGAGACCTCGGGCTATCTGGAGCACCGCGCCGAGATTGTGGTCCGGGCGCTGATCCGCGATGCCGAGCCCAACCGCAACCTGACGGACGTCGACAAGGTCTGGCTGCAGACCTGGATCCACAGCCATGCCGACCTGATTGCCAGCGACGGCAATTTCCCTTTCCTCAACGCCGCCAAGCGCGAGATCGCCCAGTTCGGCCACCTGAAGCTTGAAGATGTGCCGCCGCGCCAGCGCTTCCTGGTTGTGCGCGCCAAGCCCGATCATCCCGATGCCTGGCTCACCAATCAGTTGATCTCGGATTTCGTGCCGCAGGACTTCGTCTCGCGCTACGTCTTCAATAAACCGGGCTTCTACAAGGACTTCGACGGCTTCAGCGATGCATGGCGATCGCATGTTGTGGACGTTCTGAAAACCACATATTTGAAGGACAAGGCTGCATTCCGCGCGCGCCTTTACGGCTTGACGGACTGAGGGGGGACGAGAGCCATGCTTGATCCGATCGTGAATTTCTTCACCCGGATTTTCCAGTGGATCGGCCGCGGCATAGGCTTCGTCGTCGGCATTATTCTCTGGCCGTTCATATGGGCCGGCCGCTGGTACGGCCAGCGCGGCTGGATCCTGAAGGCGGTGGTCGGCCTTGCCTTGCTGGTTTTGATCGGCCTTTACGCCAACTTCTTCTACGCCACCCAGTGGTGGAACAATTTCGACCCGAACTATCCTGACAAATACACCTTCGAGAAGCGCAGCGTCTCGGCCGGCGAGCAGGTCTCCGCCGGCGCTGGCACCGACACCGCCAAGACCTGCGGCAACTCAGGGATAGCCCAGGTGGCTGCCGATCTGACGGACTTCAACGTCAACCAGAATGCCTGGGTCTCCTCGATGATCCTTTACAAGCTCGGCTTGTTCGGCATCGACTGGGACCATACGCCGTGGATGGACAACAAGGCCTCCTTCCAGCGCGGCATCAACCAGGCGGTCCGGCGCACCGCCACCGAGCTTGCCGACAATCTCGGCCGCGTGCGCACCACCTCGCAGATCGACGCCGACCTGCAGGATGCACGCGGCAATCTCCAATTCGACGAAGAGACCTGGTATTTCGGCCTCAACCCGTTCGGCCCCAAGACGCCGACGCCGAGCTACTACCGCGACGCGGTGCGCAAGCTGCGCTCCTTCAACGGTCGCCTTGCCAGCTGTCAGGCGACGTTCGATGCCCGCGCCGACAATCTGAAGCAATATATCGACCGCATCGCCAGCGACATCGGCTCGACCTCCGCGATCTTGAAGGAGCGCGCGGAGAACCATAATGACGGCTGGTTCGACTTCCGCGCCGACGACCGCTTCTGGTTCGCCTATGGCCAGCTCTACGCCTATTACGGCCTGATGAAAGCGGCGCAGGCCGACTTTGAGGACGTGATCAAGGAAAAGCACCTGCAGAATTTGTGGGACACCATGGACGCGCAATTCGTCTCGGCACTGCGCATCCAGCCCTTTATCATCGCCAACGGCCGCGAGGACGGCTGGCTGCTGCCAACGCATCTGACGACCATGGGCTTCTATATCCTGCGCGTGCGCTCCAACATGGTCGAGATCAGCAACGTGCTCAGCCAATAGCGCTGCTGCCACCGCAGGACGGTGGCGGATTTGCGTCGTCGCGTCTGTCGCATTCCGTGCATTGCGCGGCTGTTTTGAGACGGCGGAACGATCCCTGCTCTGGCTTCTATACGCTCGCAACGACCGGGCGCCAAAGACCCTTGGGAAGGTCGGCCGGGAACGCAGTAATTTCTTCACAGGAAACATAGTTGCATGAAAGTTGACGCCGTGACAGCGACAGGGTTAGAACATGCCCTTGCGTCCGGGCGGAAACGCAGAACCGCCCTGTTTCCTCGTTTTAACGCAATTCCGGACGGCAGACCGTCTCACACTTTTCCTGGAATTGCTGTAGTGATCGAACCCCTCCCCTCCACCGCCCAATCCAGAGGAAAGCCGTCATGGCCGAAGTGAAGTCCGACATCGAGATCGCGCGCGCCGCCAGGAAGAAACCGATCCAGGAGATCGGCGCCAAGATCGGCATCCCTTACGAGCACCTGCTGCCCTATGGCCACGACAAGGCGAAGGTCTCGGCCGAATTCATCAAATCGGTGCGGGGCAACAAGGACGGCAAGCTGATCCTCGTCACCGCCATCAACCCGACGCCTGCCGGCGAAGGCAAGACGACCACCACGGTCGGCCTCGGCGACGGCCTCAACCGCATCGGCAAGAAGGCGATCGTGTGCATCCGCGAAGCCTCGCTCGGCCCGAACTTCGGCATGAAGGGTGGCGCCGCCGGCGGCGGCCTGGCCCAGGTGGTGCCGATGGACGATATGAACCTCCACTTCACCGGCGACTTCCACGCCATCACCACGGCCCACAACCTGCTTTCGGCGCTGATCGACAACCACATCTACTGGGGCAACGAGCTCGGCATCGATACCCGTCGCGTCGCCTGGCGCCGCGTCATGGACATGAACGACCGGGCGCTGCGCGAGATCATCTGCTCGCTGGGCGGCGTCGCCAACGGCTTCCCCCGTGAGGCCGGCTTCGACATCACCGTCGCTTCGGAAGTCATGGCGATCCTGTGCCTTGCCACCGACCTCAAGGATCTCGAGAAACGCCTCGGCGACATCATCGTAGCCTACCGCCGCGACAAGTCGCCGGTCTATGCCCGCGACCTCAAGGCCGACGGCGCCATGGCCGTGCTTTTGAAGGACGCCATCCAGCCCAACCTGGTGCAGACGCTGGAGAACAACCCGGCCTTCGTGCATGGCGGCCCGTTCGCCAACATCGCGCATGGCTGCAACTCGGTCGTCGCCACCACGACGGCGCTGAAGCTTGCCGACTACGTCGTGACCGAAGCCGGCTTCGGCGCCGACCTGGGAGCCGAAAAATTCTTCGACATCAAGTGCCGCAAGGCCGGGCTCCAGCCGGCGGCCGCCGTGATCGTCGCCACCGTGCGCGCCATGAAGATGAATGGCGGCATCAAGAAGGAAGATCTCGGCAAGGAAAACATCGAAGCGGTCAAGAAGGGCTGCCTCAACCTCGGCCGTCACATCGAGAACGTGAAGCAGTTCGGCGTGCCGGCGGTTGTGGCGATCAACCACTTCACCACCGACACCGACGCCGAAATCCAGGCGATGAAGGATTTCGTCAAGGCGCAGGGCGCCGAGGCGATCCTGTGCAAGCACTGGGCTCAAGGCTCAGCCGGCATCGAGGACCTGGCGAAGAAGGTCGTCGAGATCGCCGAATCCGGCGCTTCGCAGTTCTCGCCGCTTTACCCGGACGAGATGCCGCTGTTCGAGAAGGTCAACACCATCGTCAAGCGCATCTATCGCGGCGACGAGGCGATCGCCGACAAGTCGATCCGCGACCAGTTGCATGCGTGGGAACAGGCAGGCTACGGCAATCTGCCGGTCTGCATGGCCAAGACCCAGTACTCCTTCTCGACCGACCCGAACCTGCGCGGCGCGCCGACGGGCCATACCGTGCCGGTGCGCGAGGTCAGGCTCTCGGCCGGCGCCGGCTTCGTCGTCATCATCTGCGGCGAGATCATGACCATGCCCGGCCTGCCCAAGTCGCCCTCCTCGGAGAAGATCTTCCTCAATGAGCAGGGCCAGATCGAGGGCCTGTTCTAGGCAGGGTTGGGAGCTGAAACGACCAAGGGCGCCGCACTGCTGCGGCGCCCTTTTTCTTTCGGAGTTGGTGCGGCTAGAGCAGTTCCAGGAAAAGTGTGAGCGGTTTTCCGTCCGGAATTGCGTCAAAAACAAAAAGCCAGAGCATTTCGCCGTTTCCGTGAAACGGTGAATGCTTTAGGCAGCGTTCCGCTTCAGCGCCCGCTGGTTCGACGCATAGATCGTGTCGCGCTCCGGCAGGGCGCCGGTCTTCAGGCAATCGATCCATTCGGCGGTCTTGAGCACCGCGGCGAAGCGCGACTGCAGCACCACGCTCACCACGCGATGGATGTCTTCGGCAGACGCGTAGCCGGCGCTGTTGGCGTAGGGAACCGAGCCGCTGGCATCCGAGAGGAACTCGACGGCAAAGCCCATATGCACCGCATGGATGATGGTCGACAGGTCGCAATTATGCGTCATGTAGCCGACGACCGCGATCGTATCGATGTGGTTGGCGCGTAGCCAGTTCTCGAGGTCGGTGCCTGTGAAGGCGGAGGGCAGCGTCTTCTCGACATAGTGGTCGCGGGCGCGCCCGGCGATCTCGGGATGCAGTTCGCCGCCATGGCTGCCCTTGGCGAAGATCGGCGAAGTCTCCGGCGCCATCTGCTTCACGACAACGACCTTGATGCCGGCAGCAGTGGCGGCGTCCATGGCGCGCGCCACGTTGGCGACGCTGTCGGCGAAGGGCGGATGCCGGATGGCGAGATTGCCGCCATTGTAGTCGTTCTGGACATCGACGACGACGAGTGCGCGGCGTGGCTGGGTGGCTGGTGCTGACATGGCGGTTCCTTTCGAGCGGGTTGATAGGTGGCGAAGCTAGGCCGAACATCTATTCCCAGAAAGTGGCCCAATTGACATTATTCGAAAGAATTGGGACACTCTTTTGCCGTAACCTGGTGATGTCTGCCATGCGCAATCCGATCGTCGCCGTCGTCGCATTCGACGGCATCAGCCCGTTCCACCTTTCCGTGCCTTGCCTGGTCTTCGGCGCGGACCGCACCAAGCTCGGCCTGCCGCGCTTCGATTTCCGCGTCTGCGCGGCGGAGCTAGGACCTATCCATACCGATGCCGGTTTGAGCATTTCGGTCCCGCACGATCTTTCGGCGCTCGACCAGGCCGACATCGTCATCATCCCAAGCTGGAAAGATCTCGATGCTCCTCTGGCCGCGCCGCTCAAGCATGCGCTCGAACGGGCACATAAGCGCGGCGCGCTGATCGTCGGCCTCTGCCTCGGCACCTTCGCCATCGCCGCCGCCGGACTGCTGGCGGGACGCAAGGCCACCACGCATTGGGCCTATACCGACCAGTTGCAGACGCTGCACCCCGACATCGCCGTCGACGCCGATGTGCTCTATGTCGATGAAGGCGACATCGTCACCTCGGCCGGCGTCGCCGCCGGGCTGGACTGCTGCCTGCACATTGTGCGCGCCCGCTACGGCGCCGAGGCCGCGCTTCGGCTCGCCCGCCACGTCGTGCTGTCGCCGCACCGGCAGGGCGGACAGGCTCAGTTCATCGAGCGCCCGCTTGCACCGACGCCGAACGCCGACCGGTTCACAAAGGCACTTGACGGGGTGCGGGCAACGCTTGGCGAAGCTCACACCCTGGACAGCGTCGCCGAATCAGCTGGCCTCACCCGCCGCACCTTCACGCGTCGCTTCCAGAAGACGACCGGCACCAGCTTCGGTAACTGGCTGGCCGAACAGCGCGTGGCGCTGGCGCAGAGGCTGCTGGAACAGACCGACAAGTCGATGGACATGGTGGCCTTCGAGGCCGGCTTCGGCAGCGCCACGTCGCTGCGCCAGCATTTCGCGGCGCGGCTCAGAACCTCCCCGATGCAGTACCGGCGCGAATTCTCGAAGGGCGGCGCACAGGTCGCCATCAGCAGCGTGTAACCACCCGCGCCGGGTTGCCGACCACGGTCGCATTGGCAGGCACGTCGCGCGTCACCACCGCGCCGGCGCCGACGATGGCGCCTTCGCCGATGCTGACGCCGGCGAGGATCACCGCGCTGCCGCCGATCCACGCGTTGTCGCCGATCGTCACCGATTTGGCGATCTCCAATCCGGCCAGCCGCCCGGCGGCCTCGCGGTGATGCTCGGCGCAATAGATCTGCACATTGGGGCCAAGCAGCGTCCTCCTGCCGATCTTCACCGGAGCGGTATCGAGAATGGTGCAACCGGCGTTCAGGAAGGCGCCCTCGCCGAGGAACAGGTTGAAGCCGTAAGCGCAGTGGAACGGCGCCTCGATGCGCGCGCCCTCGCCTGCGCCGCCGAGCAGCGCTTGCAGGGCCGCGCCGATGCCGCCGCGCTGCCGGGGCGGCATGCTGTTGTGCTCGAACACCGCATCGCGGGCGGCCACGCGCAGCGCTTCCAACTCCGGATCGATGCAGCTGTACCATTCACCCGCCGCCATCTTCATGCGTTCGCTTGTCGTCATGGCCGCTCCTCCGTTCCCGTCCTGCTGCCAAAGCACAATCCGCCCGACCGGAAAAGCCCGTGGCCAAACGCCAGGTCTATGCTAGCTTGCCATCCGCCGAACCGTGCGGAGCTTCGAATTTGAGGGGATGATGATGCTCTACATTCTGGCATTGCTGATTGGCGTCGTCGCCGGCCTTCGCGCCATGACCGCGCCGGCCGCCGTCGCCTGGGGTTCGTATCTCGGCTGGCTCCCGGTCGCCGGCACTTGGGCAAGCTTCATGGGCCACTGGATCGCGGTCGGCATCTTCACCGTCCTGGCGATCGTCGAACTCGTCACCGACCAGTTGCCGTCGACGCCGAGCCGCAAGGTGCCGCAGCAGTTCGGCGCGCGCATCGTCACGGGCGCCTTCTGCGGCGCGGTGATCGGCGCCACGGTCGGCGCCACCATCGGCGGCCTCATCGCCGGCGCGATCGGCGCGGTGATCGGCACGCTGGGCGGCGCGGAAGCACGCGCCAGGATGGCTGCCGCCTTCGGCAAGGATTCGCCCGCCGCCTTCATCGAGGACGCGGTGGCGATCATCGGCGGCCTGCTGATCGTGGCGGCGGTCGCATGAGCGCGAAAAACTTCGACGCCATCGTCATCGGCGCCGGCCAGGCCGGCCCTTCGCTCGCCGGCCGGCTCGACGCCGCCGGCATGAGCGTTGCGCTGATCGAGCGCAAGCTTATTGGCGGAACCTGCGTCAACACCGGCTGCATGCCGACCAAGGCGATGGTGGCGAGCGCCTACGCCGCGCATCTTGCCCGCCGCGCCGCCGACTATGGCGTCGCGCTCTCCGGTCCGGTCGGGGTCGACTATCAAAGAATCAAGGCACGCAAGGACAAGGTGACCAACGACGCCCGCGGCAATCTCGAAAGCTGGATCGCGGGGATGAAGGGCTGCACGCTTTATCGCGGCCATGCCAGCTTCGAATCCGCTAATACAGTGCGCGTCGGCGACGACCTGCTGACCGCGCCAAAAATCTTCCTCAACACCGGCGGCCGCGCCTCCGTGCCAGACCTGCCCGGCGTCAACGACGTCCCCTATCTCACCAACTCCTCGATGATGGATCTCGATGTGCTGCCCAGCCATCTGGTCGTCGTCGGCGGCAGCTATATCTCGCTCGAATTCGCCCAGATGTTCCGCCGTTTCGGCTCCGAGGTCACGGTGATAGAGAAAGCGCCGCGGCTGACGGGCCGTGAGGACGAGGACGTCTCGGCCGCGATCCAGTCCATCCTCGAAAACGAAGGCATCACCGTCCATGTCGGCGCGGAGGACATCGGCTTTGCCAGGCAGGGCAACGGTATCGCCGTGACCTTCTCTGCCGGCAAGCCGCCGGCGGTCGGCTCGCATGTGCTGCTGGCGCTCGGCCGCGTTCCCAACACCGATGACCTCGGCCTCGACAAGGCCGGCGTCGAGGTCGACAAGCGCGGCTACATCGTCGTCGACGACCAGTTGCGCACCAATGTGCCCGGCATTTGGGCCATGGGCGACTGCAACGGCAAGGGCGCCTTCACCCACACCTCCTACAACGACTACGAGATCGTCGCCGCCAATCTGCTCGACAACGATCCGCGCAAGGTCAGCGACCGCATCGAGGCCTATGCGCTCTACATCGATCCGCCGCTCGGCCGCTGCGGCATGACCGAGACCGCTGTCAAGAAATCCGGCCGCCGCGCGCTTGTCGGCCAGCGGCCGATGACCCGTGTCGGCCGCGCCGTCGAAAAGGGCGAGACGCAAGGCTTCATGAAGATCCTGGCCGACGCCGACACCGGCGAGATCCTCGGCTGTTCGGTGCTCGGACCGGGCGGCGACGAGGCGATCCACTCTGTGCTCGACCTGATGTATGCCAAGGCGCCGATCTCGACGCTGGCGCGCGCCATGCACATCCACCCCAACGTCTCGGAGCTTCTGCCGACCATCGCCCAGGACTTGAAGCCGCTGGCGTAACGGCAGATCGCCGCTCCACGTCGGGGCTTCTCGATCTTGGCAAACAGTGCTCAAGGCGTCCGACGGTCGGCTTGCGCCTATCGCGCGGGCGGACTGGACCACTGACACCCTGGCCGTAACCATGCATGTCTGGCCACCCACCGGAGGAACCCCATGCAAAAGACCATCGAGCGCATCGCAGGCGACAGCGAAGGCGTTGCTTATGAGTTCCCAGTTTTCCGCTTCGAGGGCACGGACAAGTCGGCGCCCTCGGTCTATCTGCAGGCGGCGCTTCATGCCGGAGAATTGCCGGGTGTCGTCGCCATCGACGCGCTGATGCCGATGCTTGCCAAGGCGGAAGCGGAATGCCGCATTAGAGGCGCCATCACGTTGGTGCCCTGGGCCAATCCAATCGGTCGGGCGCAATACCATTTCGGCGAGCACCAGGGCCGCTTCAATCTCGGTACCCGCACCAACTTCAACCGTGCCTTCCCGCTGCTTGCCGCGCCGGACGCCAGGCTTTTAGCGGATGTCAACCTCGGCGGCGCCGACCGCCGGCTGAAGAAGCGGCTCGTCGAACTCTCGCTCGGCAACGACATCGTGCTCGATCTCCACTGCGACGATGAAGGCCTTGCCTATCTCTACATTCACACCAGCCTGTGGCCGCATATGGCCGACTGCGCGGCTGCGATGGGCATCGATGCCGTCTTGCTGTGGAGCGAGGACAGTAGCGGCACCTTCGAGGGCGCCTCGATCATGCCGTATCAAAATGTGCCTGCGAGCGTCGCGCGCTTCGACCGACGCGTCGTCACCACGGTCGAATATCGCGGCATGCTGGATGTCGACAGCAGCTTGGCCGCCTCCGATGCCGCGGGCCTCTACCGCTTGCTGGTGACGCGCGGCGTCATCCGGGACCCTTCCGTCCCGAAGGCGAGCAGCTTCTCCGGCGCCGTCGTACCGCTGGAAAACATCGAGATGATGCCTTCGCCCAAGGCCGGCGCCATCCTTTACGACGTCAAGCCCGGCGACCGCGTCAACAAGGGCGACCGGCTGGCGACGATCGTCCATGCGCCCGGCGAAGCCGGCGGCCGCGCCGAGGTGTTCGCGCCCCAGTCGGGCTTCATCCTGACCCGTCGTTCGCGCCGCATCATCCGGGCCGGCGAGGATCTTTTGAAGCTTGCCGGCGACAAGAGGAGCGCCGACGCGCGCTCCGGCACGCTGGAGGACTGACGGGCCGGCTTTACCGTTCGCGTGAAATCCAGTTGCGCGGGCCGTCATTCGCCGCTATGGGAGTCGCCATGAACATGCGTTCGAACAAGACCGTTTGGTGGTGGGCTCGCTGACAGCGGCCGGTTCGAACGCGCATGCGTGAAAATGAGGGTGGCCGCAGCGGAATGTCCGGGCGGCCATTTGTTTTTCCAAGCCATTCCCGGGTCCGTTGCCCAAAACGCTGGTGGAGACGGCAATGACGACTACAGTTCTGGACAACGGGGCGGAGCGCTTCGTCACCGCGGGCGGGGTGACGATCACCCGAGAACGCCATGACCAGCCTTATGAAGGCGCGATCGACGCCTATGTCGACGGCCTGAATTCGCGCCGCGGCGCGGTGTTTTCCTCGAACTACGAATATCCGGGCCGCTACACGCGCTGGGACACGGCCATCATCGATCCGCCGCTGGTGATCTCGGCGCGCGGCCGCGCCATGCGGATCGAGGCGCTCAACCAGCGCGGCGAAGTGCTGCTGCCGGTGATCGGCAAGGCGCTTGGCGAGCTGAGCGAGGTGGCGATTGCCGAGAGCTCGAAAAAGCTGATCCGCCTCGATGTCGCCAAGCCCGGCCGCGTCTTCACCGAGGAAGAGCGCAGCCGCGTGCCGTCCGTCTTCACGGTGCTGCGCGCCATCACGGCTTTGTTCAAGACTGCCGAGGACGCCAATCTCGGCCTTTACGGCGCCTTCGGCTACGATCTCGCCTTCCAGTTCGACCCGGTCGACTACAAGCTCGAGCGTAAGCAGAGCCAGCGCGACCTGGTGCTGTTCCTGCCCGACGAGATCCTCGTCGTCGACCACTATTCGACCAAGGCCTGGGCCGACCGCTACGACTATTCCGGCGAAGGGTTTTCCACGGAAGGCTTGGTGCGCGATGCTCATGTCGAGCCGTTCAGGACCGCCGACCGTATCCCGCCGCGCGGCGATCACGAACCCGGCGAATATGCCAATTTGGTGCGCCGGGCGATGGAGAGCTTCAAGCGCGGCGACCTGTTCGAGGTTGTGCCTGGACAGATGTTCTACGAGCGCTGCGAGACCCAGCCCTCCGAGATTTCCCGCAAGCTGAAGTCGATCAACCCCTCACCTTATTCCTTCTTCATCAATCTCGGCGAAAACGAGTACCTGATCGGCGCCTCGCCGGAGATGTTCGTGCGCGTCAACGGCCGTCGGGTCGAGACCTGCCCGATCTCCGGCACCATCAAGCGCGGCGACGACGCCATCTCCGACAGCGAGCAGATCCTCAAGCTGCTCAACTCCAAGAAGGACGAGTCCGAGCTCACCATGTGCTCGGACGTCGACCGCAACGACAAGTCGCGCGTCTGCGAGCCGGGCTCGGTGCGCGTCATCGGCCGCCGCCAGATCGAGATGTATTCGCGCCTGATCCACACCGTCGATCACATCGAGGGACGGCTGCGCGAAGGCATGGACGCCTTCGACGCCTTCCTGTCGCACGCCTGGGCGGTCACCGTCACCGGCGCGCCGAAGCTGTGGGCCATGCGCTTCATCGAGCAGAACGAAAAGAGCCCGCGCGCCTGGTATGGCGGGGCGATCGGCATGGTCAATTTCAACGGCGACATGAACACCGGGCTGACGCTGCGCACCATCCGCATCAAGGACGGTATCGCCGAAGTGCGCGCCGGCGCCACATTGCTTTTCGACAGCGTTCCTGAGGAAGAAGAAGCCGAAACCGAACTGAAGGCATCCGCCATGCTCTCCGCCATACGCGACGCCAAGACCGGCAACGCCGCAGGCACCGAACGCACCACCGCGCGCGTCGGCGACGGCGTCAACATCCTGCTCGTCGACCACGAGGACTCGTTCGTCCACACGCTGGCCAACTACTTCCGCCAGACCGGCGCCACTGTTTCCACCGTGCGCACGCCGGTGCCGGAAGAGGTGTTCGAGCGGCTGAAGCCCGATCTCGTCGTGCTCTCCCCCGGCCCGGGTACGCCGAAGGATTTCGATTGCGCCGCGACCATCAGACGAGCGCGCGCCCGCGACCTGCCGGTCTTCGGCGTCTGTCTCGGCCTGCAGGCGCTGGCCGAAGCCTATGGCGGCGAGTTGCGGCAGTTGCACATTCCGATGCACGGCAAGCCCTCGCGCATCCGCGTCTCGAAGCCGGGCATCATCTTCTCGGGGCTGCCCAAGGAAGTGACCGTCGGCCGCTATCATTCGATCTTCGCCGATCCGGTGCGCCTGCCCGAAGGTTTCGTGGTGACGGCCGAGACCGAGGACGGCGTCATCATGGCCTTCGAGCACCGCAAGGAGCCGATCGCCGCCGTTCAGTTCCACCCGGAATCGATCATGACGCTCGGCCACAATGCCGGCATGCGCATCATCGAGAACATCGTTGCGCATCTGCCGCGCAAGGCCAAGGAAAAGGCTGCCTAGCAACGATGGCCGCGGTGGAAGACACGGCGACGGCGGCCGCAAGAGCCGCCGCGAAGCGCAAGATCGCCAGCCTCGCTTTCTGGTCGATCGTCATCGCCTTCCTGGTGATGGGGCTGAAATTCGTTGCCTGGCAGATGACCGGCTCCGTGGCCCTCTATTCCGATGCTTTGGAATCCATCGTCAACGTCATCACTTCAGCAGCCGCTCTCTGGGCGATCCGCATCAGCCATAAGCCGGCCGATAGCGACCATCCCTTCGGCCATCACAAGGCCGAGTATTTTTCTGCTGTGCTCGAGGGTGTTCTGATTGTCGTTGCGGCGCTGCTGATCATCGCCAAGGTGTGGCAATCGCTGCAGAATCCCGCGTCGCTCGAACAGCCCTGGCAGGGCTTGGCGATCAATGCCGGCGCGGCGCTCGTCAATGCCGTCTGGGCATTCGTGCTGATCCGCAACGGCCGCAGCGAACGATCGCCGGCCCTGGTCGCCGACGGCCAGCACATCATGACCGACGTGCTTACCTCGGTCGGCGTCATCGTGGGCCTTGTCGCCGCGGTGATGACTGGATGGCATATCCTCGACCCGCTGCTTGCGCTTCTTGTTGCGCTGAACATTCTCTATCAGGGCTGGAAGCTTACCGGAGAGTCGCTGAGCGGACTGATGGATCGTGCCGTCGACACCCAGGAGCACATGCAGATCCGCGATATCATCTCGGCCAATTCGAAGGGTGCGCTGGAGGTGCATGACCTGAAAACCCGCATCGCCGGGCGAGCGACCTTCATCGAGTTCCACCTCGTCGTCGACGCCGACATGACGGTCGGCGCCAGCCATGTCATTTGCGACCGCATCGAGGACGCGCTGAAGGCCGAGATCCCCTCGGTGCGCGTCACCATCCATGTCGAGCCGGACGACGAGGCGAAGCTGCCGAAAGGCACAACGGCGGTGCCTTTCGCCTGAAGCGATTTCCAGGCACGCCTTGGAAAATTGGCCGGGCCTCCGCGGTGTCGTCATCCCTGGACGAAGCAGGAGCGAAGCTCCATCGCCGAGACCCCTGGGATCCATGCCGTTGCCTTGGCCGAAGCATGCAGCGAAGCAGAATTCTGCACCGTTTCAACGCCTTAGCATAACGGCATGGATCCTATGGCTGCGCCGCGTCGCTCTCTCCTTGCTCCGCATAGGATGACGAAGCGCCACACTTTAGAGTGACGAAGTGGCACACTCACGGCGTGCAGGCCGACTGCGGCATCGGATTGAGCCTGTACACCTTGTCGTCGGACGTGGTCTTGCCGCCCGCGATCTTCGAGCAGAGGTCGACGATGGCGAGCGCATTGTTGGGGTTGGCCAGTAGCATCGTGCCGCTGGCGCCGCGCTTGAGAAAAACCTCCTTTTGCGAAATGTCGCAGGCAAAGTCGCTCATCTTGGAGCTGGCCGAGCAGCGCCACTGATCGGCCCCGCCCTGGCAGGAATAGGTCTGCGTGACCTTGGCCTCTTTCTGCCTGGTCGTCACCGAGATGGCGATGTCGGCGCCGTCTGGCCAGTTGGCGGCATCGCCACCGGCGGCGAAGGAAGCAAGCTCGATCGGCCCGCGGAAGACGCGGATCGACTGCGTCATCTGGTCCGGATGGGATTTCAGATGCGCGTCATCATAGTCGCGGCCGTAGCAGAAGGGCTGGTCCGGCTTCAGCCGCTCGCGCAGCGGAGCCCCGAGCGCCGGATCGACCGGATCGATGCGCGCGAACTCCGCCTTGCAGGTGTCGGCCGGCATCGGATCGAGACGGAAATTATCGTCTTCGCTGCCCAGCGCCTGCTCGTTGTATTTCGCCTTGCCGAGATCCTCCTCCGCGCCGGCGTCGAGATAGACGTCACGCTGCACGTTGGAGAGGATCAGCCGGCCCTTGTCGTCGACTTTCAGCGAGACGAGCGTGCGGTCGCATTCCATGCCGCAGCGAATGCCGCTCGCCTTGTCGCTCGGATCCTCCTTGTTGCACCAGCCAGCCGCCCATTCCGGCTTCTTGGCGCCGCGCACCGTGGTGGTGAGAAAGCCGTTATAGGCAGCGTCGGACATCGAGCTCGGCTCCTCGTTCGGCCGGCTGACCGGATCGTGGCCATGGTAGAAGAAGATGCGCGCCACCTTCTGGTGCGGATGCGCCTTGAGATGGGCGGCATCATAGACCCGGCCGAAGCAGACGTCGGCGCCGTTCGGGCTGAGTTCGGTCAGCTTGGGGGCATCATCTGCGAGCGCCGCGCCGGCAAAGAACAGCGCGGCACCCAGCACCGCACCTGCCACCATCCTCGACGTCATGTGATCCTCTCCTCGCACCGACAGGACGTGATTGCGATTCATGCTAGTCTAGGCACGAAGGCTGGGCCACGCAAACTTGCGAGGGCCGCCGGATCGAGGAGGATGCGATGCTGCGGCGTGACGTTTTCCGCGCCGGTCTTGCCGGAGTGGGCGGTTTTTTCGGTCTGCGACAGGCGAGCGCCGCCGCCGCCGAAGACAGGCTGAAGGTCGCCTACCATCTCAGCGACGCCGACAAGGTCAACTTCGTCCTCGGCAACATCAAGAACCACTATGAGGGCACCGGCGGCAATGTCGAGGTCGTGCTGGTCGTGCACGGGCCGGCGCTTGCGGCCTTCAAGGCAAAGAGCGCTTCCGGAGCGACCTCCAGCCGCTTTGCCGGCCTCGTCCAGCAGGGACTTGTTCCGCAGGCCTGCGGCAACACAATGCATGGCATGGACATCGCACTGACCGACCTGCTTGCCGGCTTCCAGGTCGCGGAGAAGGGCGGGGTGGTCAAGCTCGCGGAGCTGCAGCGCCAGGGCTATGTCTATCTGCGGCCATGAATTCGCGCCCTGATCTTGCCTTGACTTGAACACCTGGCCGGGAAGCGTCTACCAATTGCCAGCGCAATCCTGGAGATATCGACGTGCCAACTGACCCGACCACGCTTGTCATTCCCGATCTTGCCGGCAAGGCGGTGCTGGTCACCGGCGCGTCGACCGGGATAGGAGCAGCCCTCGCCCTCGCCTATGCCCGGCAGAAATGCCGCGTTGCGCTGCATTACAATTCAAGCCGGGAAGCCGCCGAAGAGGTCGCCAAAACCATCCGCGACGACGGCGGCGAGGTGTTCTTGACGCAGGGCGATTTTTCGGTTCCCGCCGACGTCGAGCGTGTGGTCGAGGAGAGCGCTGAACATTTCGGCCGGCTCGACGGGCTGGTCAACAATGCCGGCGGCATGCTCGGCCGCGTTGCCTATGCCGACCAGACCGAGGCGCATTACGATGCGGTGATGGATCTCAACGCGCGCTCGGTGCTGACGGCCTCGCGCAGAGCGATCCCATGGCTGAAGCGCCAGGGCGGCTTCATCATCAACACCACCTCGATCGCCGCCCGCAACGGCGCCGGCGGCGGCGCCGGCCTCTATGGCTCGTCCAAGGCCTTCGTCTCCAACGTGACGCGCGGCATGGCCAAGGAGTTGATCGGCTTCGGCATCCGCGTCAACGCCGTGGCGCCCGGCACCATCCTGACCCCGTTCCACGAGCGCTATTCCACCGCCGAGCAGATGAAGGGCATGGTCGCCACCATTCCGCAGGGTCGCGCCGGAACGGCCGAAGATTGTGTCGGCGCTTACCTGTTCCTGTCTTCCGACCGCTTGAGCGGCTACATCATCGGCCAGGTGATCGAGGTCAATGGTGGCCAGTTGATGCCGTGAGCTGGCGATTGCATACTCAGCTCAGCGTGCAACCTGGAGGGAGAGGAAGGGAATGTTCGGACTGATCGGCAAGATGCGGGCGGCACGCGGCCAGCGCGATGCAGTCATGGACGTGCTGCGTGAGACGACCGGTGCCCTGCCCGGCTGCCTGAGCTACATCATCGCCACCGATCCGGCCGATGCCGACGCGATCTGGGTCACCGAAGTGTGGACCGATCAGGCAAGCCATAAGGCGTCCCTGCAATTGCCTGAAGTCCAGGCGGCAATCGGCAAGGCGCGTCCTTTCATCGCCGGCTTCGAATTCCAGGTCGAGACCCATCCTGTCGGCGGCTTCGGCCTTCCGGCCTCCGAGAAGGGCAGCTGAGCACGAGACCGGCGCGAACGGCACTTCCGCGGGAAAATGGGTTCGCATTTGTCCGTGCCCGGGCTAAGAGCCGGATATGGACTCTTCATCAGAAGGACCGTCACTGGAGCAACCGTCTGTTCAACGCATGACGCGATTGCGCCCGCTGCAGCAGTGGCTGGCGCTGGTGGTGCTCTCGCTGCTCTTTGCCGGCGCGCTGGAATTGGCCGCCTTGCCTGCGGCGCTGCTGATCGGCCCGATGCTTGCCGCGATCCTGGCCGGCACCAACGGCGCCACGGTGCGCGTACCCCGCGCGCTGTTCGGTTCCGCTCAGGCCGTGGTCGGCTGCCTGGTGGCGAATTCGATCTCGGTCGACATATTTCCGGTCTTCTACGCCGAATGGGCGCTCTTCTTCGGAACGGTGGTGGCGACGCTCACCGCCTCCAGCCTGCTAGGCTGGCTGATCAGTCGCTGGCGCATCCTGCCAGGCACCACGGCGGTCTGGGGTTCCTCGCCGGGCGCCGCCACCGCCATGGTGCTGATGGCCGGCGCCTTCGGTGCCGACCAGCGCCTCGTCGCCTTCATGCAATATCTGCGCGTCATCTTCGTTTCGGTGACGGCGGCGCTCGTCGCCAAGATGTGGGTCGACACGTCGGGCGTCGAAGTGCCGCCCATCATCTGGTTTCCGCCGATCGATCCATTGGCCTTTGGCGCCACCCTTGGCATCGCGGTCGTCGGCGGCCTGCTCGGCAAGCTGCTCAGACTGCCCTCGCCCTTCTTCCTTGGCACCTTCATCTTTGGCGCGGTAATCCATCTCGGCTTCAGCGTGCCGATGCAATTGCCGCCTTGGCTGCTGGCCGTCAGCTACGCCATGGTCGGCTGGTCGATCGGGCTGAACTTCACCCGGCCGATCCTGCGCCACGCGGCACGCGCCCTGCCGCAGATCATCGCCTCGATCGTAGCGCTGATCGCCTTCTGCGGCGGCATGGCTTTCGTCATCAGCCGCGTGCTCGGCATCGATCCGCTGACCGCCTATCTGGCGACCAGCCCCGGCGGCATGGACAGCGTCGCCATCATCGCCGCCGCCGCGCAGAACGTCGACATCTCCTTCGTCATGGCGCTGCAATCGGCCCGTTTCCTCGTCGTGCTGCTTGTTGGGCCAAGCGTCGCCAAGCTTGTGGCGCGAAACGTCAGGGACTGATCCGCGCTAACCAAGTGCATGGAGAAGCAGAGGAATTGGCCATGAACCGTCGTTTGAATGCTGTCGATCTCTCTGGCCGCGTCGGGGTCGTGACGGGCGGCGCGCAAGGCATCGGCCTTGCGGTCGCCCGACGCCTGCTGTCGTCGGGCGCAAGCGTCGCCATCTGGGACATCGACCAGGCCGCGATGGCGAGCGCTGTGGCCGAGCTTGCTCCCTTGGGCCGGGTCGAAGCCTTGCTTTGCGACCAGTCGCAGATCGAGGCCGTCGACCGCGCCGCCATCGAGACCGAGCAGGCGCTCGGGCCTGTCGATCTCCTTGTCAACAATGCCGGCATTGCCGGGCCAGCCGCGACCGTGGTGGACTATGACCCCGCCGCCTGGCGGCAGATCATCGAAATCGACCTCAACGGCGTCTTTTACTGCTGCCGACGCCTAGTGCCCGGCATGATCGCGCGCAACTACGGCCGCATCGTCAATGTCGCTTCGGTGGCCGGCAAGGAAGGCAATCCCAACGCCGCCGCTTATTCGGCCGCCAAAGCCGGCGTGCTTGCGCTGACCAAGTCGCTCGGCAAGGAACTCGCCGGCCGCGACATCGCCGTCAACGCGCTGACCCCCTCGCCCGCCCGCACCCGCATCCTCGAACAGCTCACCGAGGCCCAGGTGAACTATATGCTCAGCAAGGTGCCGCGCGGTCGATTCGTCGAGGTGGAGGAGGCTGCGGCTATGGTCGCCTTCATGCTGTCGGACGAGAATTCCTTCACCACTGGCGCCACCTTCGATCTGTCCGGCGGGCGCGCGACCTACTGAGCGAGGATCGCGACAGCGCGCCCACGCCGCCATTCCACATGACCCGAGGTGGCGGCCAACCCCGCGACGCGTCAAAAGGGATTGTACGCCGATACTGTCGGATTGGTTCCAGCGCGCGATCTCTTGCGTCCGCGGAAGGAACGGCCCCAATCGGTGAGCAAGGCATCGGCGGTGAGGGTTCGAGAAAGGCCCCGGGTCGCCGGCATTGGTGGCTTCGACAAGCGGCGGATCGGGTCGGGCGCGGTCATCAGTCGATCCGGTGCATCAGGTCGTCATCCAGCCAGCGGCCAAAGAAATAGACGAGTTGCTTGTGCCACCACGGCCAGTCGTGGCTGACGTCGCCGCCCCAATAGTCGACCCAGGCCGCAATGGATTTCTCGCGCAGCACCTGCTCCAGTTCGCGCGTTTCGACGAGCATTCGTTCTTCCCAGGCGCCCTGCCCGCAGCAGAAGATCAGCCTCAGCGCCCTCAGCCGCCCGAGCAGCTTCTGGTCGACGATGCCCGGCAGATAGTCGAGCGGCGAATTGTAGAAGATGCTGCCCTCCAGCGTCCGACCGAAGAAGTCGCGGGTCGAATAGACGCCGGATAGCGAGATCACGCCGCTCGCCAGCTCCGGAAAGCGGAACACGAAGTTCGACGAGTGGTAGCCGCCCATCGAGCAGCCGCAGAACAGCGGCTTGAGGGCGCGTCCGCCATTGGCCTTGGCGGCAACCGCCTGCAGCTCCGGCAGCGCCTCCTCGCGCACATAGCGGAAATAGGCTTCGTGGCGGGCGATGCGACTGACGGGATCGCCATGCTTGTCGAAGAAGGATTCCGAATCGATGCCGTCGAGCGTGAACAGCTGGATGCGGCCGGTGTCGACGAATTCTGCGAGTGCTGCGACGCCTCCCGAATCCTCGAACTGGTAAAAACGCCCCTGCGAGGTGGGAAACACCACCACCGGCCGCCCGGCATGGCCGTAGCGCTTGTATTCCATGTCGCGGCCGAGATTGCGGGCATGGGCCTTGTGATAGGAGACGTCCATCGGCTCACGCCTTTTCCGCGTGGATATAGTCGACCGCGTGACGCAGCGCCTTCTGGTCCTTCGAGCGCATCTGGTAGGCGTAGTTCCCCATGGCGCGGCTGAAAACCTCTTCGATGGCCTGATGGCGGACGATCTTGTCGCCGTGGGCGGCTAGCACGTCCTCATGGCTGTGCAAATAGTCGAGGTGCCGCTTGCGGCTGGCATAGGCCGTGAAATACTTGCCCTTGTAGGGCCCGCCGGCCGCGTCCTTCACCACCATGTTGGCCCATTCGGCGTAGACGTCGATGTCGAAAGTGTAGTTGATTGCATCCGTCATCCAGGCGCCTGGCGGCCGCATGTTGACCTCCAGCGCAATGATGCGCTTGTCCCTGGTCTCGAACAGTTCGATGTGGAAGAAGCGCTCGCGTACGTCGAACGCCATGAGGATCTTGCGGCCTGCCTCCTCGACCGCGGGCTTGATCTCGGGGAAGCAGGTGTAGCTCATATGGCGGTCGCGGTTGACCACCTCCATGACGCTCTGGTCGTAGCGGTGGCTCGCCGCCAGCACCACCTCGCCGTCGCGGTTGACCAGCCCGTCGAAGGTCACCACCAGCCCCTCGATGAACTGCTCCATGACGAAGGTCACGCCTTCGGGCTTGTCCTTGAAGAATTGGTCGAGCTCCTTCGCGTTGGAGATCTTGAACGTGTTCGAGGCGCCGGAGCCCGAATCCGGTTTCACCACCACCGGATAGCCGACCCGGCGGATGAAGGTCATAGCGCCGGCGCGATCGGAGCATTTGCGTTGCGGGATTGTCTCGACGCCGCTCTTGCGGAAGAAGGCCCGCATGCGGCTCTTGCGCTTCAAGTTCTTCACGAAGTCGAGCTTGGTGCCGAAGATGTTGAAGTCGGTGCGGATATTGGCCTCGAGCTCCAGCCAGTGCTCGTTCAACGACTCGAAGCGGTCGATGCGGCCCCATTTGTGGATGAAATGGCCCATCGCCCGGAATACGGCATCGTAGTTCTCCATGTCCGCGACCCGATAATATTCCGAAAGCGCCGCCTTGAGCTTGCTGTTCAGCGTCTCATAGGGCGCGTCGCCGATGCCGAGCACGGTAGCGCCGGCCTTCCTCAGCCGGTCGCAGAAATCGGCGCCGTTGGCCGGAAAATGCGGCGAGAAGAACACGAAATTCATGCACGACCTCCCCTCGGATCAGGTCCTCCGGAGGCGAGTGTGGCGCATTTGCCTGATGCGGGGAAGAGCTGCGCCAAAGCATGTCGACCAAAACTGTGCAGCGGTCTTAGGAAGACGATATGCATGAAACCAAAGACTTAAAGCCGGGCCGGCACTTGCCTCCGGATGGCCGCTCCTGTAAGAGAGCCGGCATGACCACGCGCACCCGCTCCGTCGCTTCTCCTCGCCCCGGCTTTGCCGGCGAGACCGTGCGCGCGCTTGCTTCGACCCTGCTCCTTCTCGGCCTTATTGGCGATCGCCGGGTTCGCTGAAGGAGCGCCCGGCGGTCGAAAACCGCCGCTTTGGGCGCCTGCTCCTTGGCTAGATTGGCAAGTCACATCAAGCGAACGAAACTCTTTGATAAAGGCGCCGCTCGGCACCGATCCGCCTGAAGGCGGTCCCACGAGCCGCCGGGAGAAACGACGATGAATAGAAGAGAAGCAATCCGCGCCGGCGAGGCCGAAACGCGCGTGCAAGCGCCCGGCCACATGGCCGATGCCGCCCGCAAATATCAGCCCTACCCGACCGTCAACCTCGCCGATCGCACCTGGCCGTCCAAGGTGATCGACAAGGCGCCGATCTGGTGCTCGGTCGACCTGCGCGACGGCAACCAGGCGCTGATCGACCCGATGGGCCATGAGCGCAAGGCGCGCATGTTCGCGCTGCTGCTCGACATGGGCTTCAAGGAGATCGAGATCGGCTTCCCGTCGGCCTCGCAGACCGACTTCGACTTTGCCCGCTGGTGCGTCGAGGAGGGCGGCGTGCCCAAGGACGTGTCGCTGCAGGTTCTGGTGCAGTGCCGGCCCGAGCTGATCACGCGGACCTTCGAGGCGCTCGAGGGCGCCCACCGCCCGATCGTGCATTTCTACAACTCGACCAGCGAGCTGCAGCGCCGCGTCGTCTTCGAAAAGGACGTCGCCGGCATCAAGCGCATCGCCACGGATGCCGCCAAGATGATCACCGACATGGCCGCCAAGGCCGGCGGCGGCTTCCGTTTCGAATATTCGCCGGAGAGCTTCACCGGTACCGAGCTCGAGGTCGCGCTGGAGATCTGCAACGCCGTCACCGAGATCGTGAAGCCGACGGCCGACAACAAGCTGATCGTCAACCTGCCGTCGACGGTCGAGATGTCGACGCCCAACGTTTACGCCGACCGCATCGAGTGGATGTGCCGCAATCTCGACAACCGCGACAAGCTGATCATCTCGCTGCATCCGCACAACGACCGCGGCACCGGCATCGCCACCACCGAGCTTGGCCTGATGGCCGGCGCCGACCGCGTCGAGGGCACGCTGTTCGGCAATGGCGAGCGGACCGGCAATGTCGACATCGTGACGCTGGCGCTCAACATGTACACGCAAGGCGTCGATCCCGAGCTGGACTGCTCCGACATCAACCGGATGAAGGACGTCTACGAATATTCGAACCAGCTGAAGATCCCGGAACGCCACCCCTATGTCGGCGAGCTCGTCTACACCGCTTTCTCCGGCTCGCACCAGGATGCCATCAACAAGGGCATGAAGGCGCTGCGCAAAGCCAACACGCCGGTGTGGGAAGTGCCCTACCTGCCGATCGACCCCGCTGATGTCGGCCGCACCTATGAGGCGATCATCCGCATCAACTCGCAGTCGGGCAAGGGCGGCATCGCCTACGTGCTGCAGGCCGACTATGGCCTCAATCTGCCGCGCAACCTGCAGATCGAGTTCAGCCAGGACATCCAGGCGATCACCGACGCCGAAGGCAAGGAAGTGCCGGCCAAGCGCATCCACGAGCGCTTCCTCGAAGCCTATGTCGACCAGCCCGGCGCCAGGCTGAAATTCCTCGACCATCGCACCTATCCGGACACTGCGGTAAAGGGCCGTCGCGTGGTCGAGGCGGAGATCCTCGACAACGGCAAGGAAGTCACCATCACCGGCACCGGTACCGGCCCGATCGACGGCTTCGTCGATGCGCTTTCGCGCCATATCGGCGTCGACATGTCGGTGCTCGACTATTCCGAACATTCCTTGCAGCGCGGCTCGAACGCGTCGGCCATTTCCTATGTCGAGATGGAATATCCGGGCGGCAAGCTCTTCGGCGCAGGCATAAACACCAACATCGTCGCCGCCTCGCTGGAGGCCGTGGTCTCGGCCGCCAACCGCATTCTGGGCCGCAAGGCCGCCTGATTTTTGGACTTGTAAGGCGTGGCACGTTCATCGGACGTGCCACGCTTCACGGCAGGCGCGAGCCGCGTTCAAATTCGTTAACCGGCCGGTAAATTTCCCGTGGCTTACGCGATCACATAACAGAAGGTTCCTTGTGCGCTGGAGCGCGCGCTATATTATCGCGCCCTAACCTGTGCCGACTCTGAAAGGTCCGACACTTGGAGCCTGCCACGCCTGCCGCCCCCGCAGTGCGCGAGACATTGGAGCGACTGCTTGCCAGCGAAACGTTCGGACGATCCGAGCGGGCCCGCAGGCTGTTACGCTATCTCGTCGAACGCGAGCAGGCAGGCGAAGCCGACCGGCTGAAGGGTGTGTCCATTGCCATGGATGTCTTCGGCAAGGACGGCGATTTCGACGGATCGACCGACGCGGTCGTCAGGGTCCAGGCGGGGCGGCTGCGCGAGCTTTTGGATCAATATTTCGCCAGCGAAGGTATTGGCGAGCCGGTGCGCATCGCCATTCCGCGCGGCGGCTATGTGCCTTCCTACGAGTTGAACGCCATACGGCTCCCAGCCGACGCCAAACCCGCGGATGACCCGATCGCCCGGCCTTCCAAGCATTTCGAGAAGCCCGAGGCCGCCGCCGCACCGGTCGACGCCGTGCCGCTGACGACGACCCCGGCACCGACCGAATCCGCGTCATCGCTGACGCGCCAGTTGCGGTTCTTCTGGGCCGCCATGGTGCTGGTCATCGCCATGCTGGGTATCCTTGTCGTCCGCCAGGGTAACGCCTTTCTTCGTGGTGACGACGCGGCCGCGCCGGTTGAAGTCGAAACGGCAGGCGCGACCGGCAGCGTCGCTTCCCAAACGTTCGACGGCCTGCCTTTGATCTACTTGGCCATCAAAGCCGACGGACCCGAGGCGGCCCGTGTTGCTTCCTCGCTGCGCGCCGGTCTCGCCGGCTTCGATACGATAGACTTCATCGGACGCGACGCCGACTCTAGGCGCAACCGTTCCGCCGATCCGATCAGCTTCGTTTTCGATCTTATCCCCGGGACAGCCGCCGGCGACGTCATGATCGAGCTGCAGAGCGTCGCGACGGGACGGGTTCTCCTGTCACGCAACCTGACACCGGCCGAAAGCGCGCCTGGTGCGGTCGAAAGCAACATCGCCAATCTCCTAACCTCTACCGTCCCCGCTTCGGGCGCGATCTACAGCTATATCGACCAGAGCGATATCCGGACCAGCCAGATCGGATGTCTGGTGCTCGACGACCTCTACTATCTCGACCAGAGCGCCAAGGCGCACGAAGCTGCGTATCGCTGTCTGGAGAAGCTGGTCAGGGAAAGCACCAAATCATCGCTCGTCTACTCGGAACTGGCTTCCCTGCAACTGGAAGCCGTCAACAACCGCTACGCCTATCCGCCCGGCGCAACGGTCGAGCAGGCCATGTCGTTTGCCCACCGCGCCATTCAGATGGCACCGATGAGCCCGCACGCGCATCGCGCCTATGGCTACCTCAACTCGCGCCTCGGCAACACCGACGAAGCGATCCGCTGGATGCGCAAGGCTTATGAGCTCAACCCCTACGATCTCGGCATGGCCGCCGCTTATGGCTATGGCCTGATCTTCGCTGGCAGATACCAGGAAGGGACGCCGATCCTGGGCCATGCCGTCGAGGCCTTCGGCGGTCATCCGACCTGGTGGGACTATGGCCTGTTTGTCGGAGCCTTCATGCAAGGCGACACCCAGAGGGCAGCGATTGCCAGCGAGTCGCTGCGGACCACCGCGTCCAAATCGCATTACCTGGCGGCGCGCCTGATCGGCGCCAAGATCTCAGGCCGCGACAAGCTCGCAAACGAATTGGCGAACGAGCTCACGGCCGAATTCCCGAAATTCGCCGCCAATCCGCGCGCCACTTTTGTTGACAGGAAGTACCCCGCCGATCTCATCGACCGGCTGGTGCAATCCTTGCGCTCTGCGGGCATCGGCAATCCGAGCTGAGCGAACGTGGAGCATTCGCTGACGTGCGGACTGATTGGAATATTAAATTCGCTCGCCGGATCTGCTCGGCACAGCGGGCGTCGACACTCAACGAGTCTTAGGCCTGCTTACGCGTTCGATTGGGGCGCGCACGGCGAATTCGCGAAGATTTTACTGGCTATCGACCTGCTCAGGGAGCAATTCAGCCACAATCTTGAATTGCCCCTCATACTGCTTCACAGCCAACAATCTCGATGTTTAACTCTCTTCACGTCGCCGAAAGCGGTGCTGGCTCGAAGACGATCGTCTTCCTGCACGGCTTCGGCGCTTGCCATTCGATCTGGCGCGACGTGATTGCGGGATTGACGCCCGATGTGAGGACACTGGCCTACGACCTGCCGGGCCACGGAAACTCCCTGGAGTGCCAGGCGGCAGGCGTCAAGCAGGCCGCTGGGGTTATCCTGACCGATCTGGGCAAGCGCCGCCTGGGCAAAGTTCACGTCGTCGGCCATTCCATGGGCGGCGCGATCGCGACGTTGATGGCATCTGCCGATCCCGAAAGGGTGGCCTCGCTGACCTTGCTGGCGCCCGGCGGCTTCGGCCCCGAGATCAACGGTCCGTTGCTGCGGCGCTATGCGGCCGCGGCCGATCGAGATGAGATCCGCGCCTGTCTTGCCGCCATGTCGGGGCCGCAAAGTTCTCCTCCTCAACACGTGGTGGAGGCGCTGTGCGGCATGCGCAAACGGCCGGGCCAGTTGCGGACCCTCGTCGGTGCTGCAGCCGTGATCACCAGGGAAGACCGACAAGGTATCATCCCGCGCGAACGTCTGGAAACCCTGAGCATGCCGGTGATGGTGCTTTGGGGAACGGACGATCCCGTCCTGCCCGTCGCCCAGGCCGAGGACTTGCCGCCGCATTTCCACCTGCACCACGTGCTGGAGGCGGGCCACATGCTGGTCGAGGAGGCGCCTGACCTGATTGCAGAGGCCGTGCGCCGCAACACGCGTCGCCGCAGCAGAATCCAGAGACCGGTGTTCAGCGCAGCCGCAAGCTGAGCCCATCTCGCAGTGCATTTTGCCGGCGACTGTGTTAACTCGCTGTTTACCAACAGCGAGGCAGCGCCATGAAGGATGCAGGCGACAAAATCACCCCGATCGAGCCATCGCGAAAGCTCGCGGACGCGATCCGCGACGTCAAGAACGCCTTCGCCGACCGCGATGATGTGGTGGTCGACATGCGCGAGGCGCACCGCATGCGGCTCGAGTTGCTGGCCGCGGAGCTCGCCCCCGTTTTCGCCGACGTGCCGGCGGATATCGACAATTTCGACTTCGCCGTCTCCTCCGGCCTGCAGCCGCGGCTGTGGGTCGATGCCGTGAGCCATGTCGCCATGGGGCGGGATCGCCGCACCTTCCGCTTCCTTAGGGACACGCGCATCGGCCGCGTGGTGCTGGCCGAATCGACCGACATGAAGCCCGTCGCCGATGCCGTTACGCGATACGTGGCCGAGCGTGTCGTCGAGCGGCAGCGGATGATGGAAGGCGCGGTCGAGAGCGCGGTGACCGGCCTGCATCGAGCCGAGGTCCGGGAAGCCGAGCCGCCCTTGCAGGCTGCAACGCGCCGCAACGGCTGGACGACCTTCTTCGCCGGCCTTGGCTTGATCGCCGCCGGCGCCCTGGTCGGCCTGGCGGTATCGCTGGTGCTGTTCTGGGACCGCATCGCCCAGATGAAGATCAGCTTCTGACGACGGGCTCGCGCACCACCGGCATATCGGCACCGAGCTCGATCACCTGAATGTCCGACGGCGGCAGTGCCGGACCGGTCAGGCCGCGCCGTGTCAGGCGGATGGTCCAACCACCTTTTTTTCCGCCGATCTCGAACAGATTGTACTGAGCGGCGGGATGATCGCCGCCCGGCGCCTGGCCGGCGGCGGCCACGCCGACCACCGGCACCTTGACGCCGCGCGGACCGATGGTGAACAGCGAAGGCAAGTGCGAGTGGCCGTGCAGCACAAGCTCGGCGCCATACCGGCGAATGACTTTGTGGAAGCGCGCGATACCGAACAGCCGCTTATGCTGCGAGACCGCGCCACGCACCGGCGGATGATGGATCATGATGGCGCGAAACAGCCCCTGTCTGGCCGTCGCGTCGAGGATGTTGCCGAGCCGCTCCGCCTGACCCTCCATGAAGAAGCCGTTGGCCATGAAGGGCGCCGTGGCCCGCGCCGTCGTGACGCCGATCAGAGCGACATCACCGCGAACCCGCAAATAGGGAAAGGAATTGCGGTCGATCGGGCTGTTGATGCCGTCGCCCGTCATCCACGGCGCCCATGACCGGCAGACCTTGTCGAAGGCGCCCGGCACATAGGCATCGTGATTGCCCGGCACCACGGATACGTCGTTCGCAGAGCCCAGCGTCTCCAGCCAATGTTTCGCCATCTCGATCTCGCCATCGAGCGCCAGGTTGACGAGATCGCCGGTGACCGCGAGGTGGTCGGGGGCGTTGGCTTTGATATCGCCGACAATCGTGTCGATCACCGCATCGTGCATATGACGGCGGCGGTTGCGCTGCCAGTTGACGTAACCCAGCACGCGCTTGGACGCGAGATCGCGATAGGTTACATCGGGCAGCGGCCCCAGATGGACATCGGAAATATGTGCAAGCCTGAGCATAGCCCCTTCTTAAGCGACCCGGTCCGGGCTTTCTACTCAACGTTTCCTGTCCGCTCGCGGTTTCGTGGATGACTGGCGCCGATCCGGAACAGGCGTTCCACCAGACCGGCTGGGCGGGACTGCGGGCAAGGCTGTTCCATCTCTATTTCCTGCTGCGGCGCCCGATGACGCTTGGCGTGCGCGGCTTGATCTACGACCGCGCATCCAACTCCGTCTTCCTCATCCGCCACACCTATGTTCCGGGCTGGCAGTTGCCTGGCGGCGGCGTCGAGGTCGACGAGACGCTTGTCGAGGCGCTGGCGCGCGAGCTCGCCGAGGAGGGCAACATCGCGTTGACGGCTCCGCCGGTGCTGAGATCGATGCACTTCAACCGTCGCGCCAGCACACGCGACCACGTTGGCCTCTATCTGGTCGAAGCCTTCAACCAGACGGCGCCGAAATCGGCGGACCATGAGATCGCCGAGGCGGCGTTCTTTCCGCTCGACCGTTTGCCGGCAGATGCGACGCCGGCGACGCGACGTCGGATTGCCGAAATTTTCGGCGGCGAGCAGGTCTCGCCCTACTGGTAACTCATGCCGCCTTCCTGAACCGGCCGCGATCATGTGGCGCGGCATAGTCGAGTTCAGGTCCCACCGGGATGATCCCCGTCGGATTGATCGATTTGTGGCTGCCGTAGTAATGCGACTTGATGTGATGCAGGCTGACCGTGCCTGACACGCCAGGCACCTGGTAGAGGTCGCGCAGATAGTTCGACAGGTTCGGATAGTCGGCGACCCGGCGCAGATTGCATTTGAAGTGGCCGACATAGACTGGATCGAAGCGCACCAGCGTGGTGAAGAGCCGCCAGTCGGCCTCGGTGATCCGCTCGCCGACAAGATAGCGCTGCTTTGACAGCCGGTCTTCCAACGTGTCGAGTGCGGCGAACAGCTCGCCGAACGCTTCCTCATAGGCTTCCTGCGAGGTGGCGCAGCCGGCGCGATAGACGCCGTTGTTGATCGCCGGATAGACCAGCGCATTGATCCTGTCGATCTCGGAACGCAACGCCTGCGGATAGAAGTCCAGGCTCGCATCACCCCATTCGTCGAAGCCGGAATTGAGCATGCGGATGATTTCTGACGACTCGTTGCTGACGATGGTTTCCTGCCTTTTGTCCCACAGCACCGGTACGGACGCGCGGCCCGAATAGCCGCGATCGGCCTTGGCATAGATCTGGTGCAGGAAGTCGAGGCCGTAGAGCGTGTCGCCGGTCGCGCCGTCCTCGGCTGTGAAGGTCCAGCCGTTCTCGCCCATGAAATGGTGCACTAAGGAGACGGAGATGATGTCTTCCAGCTTCTTCAAGACGCGGAAGATCAAGGTCCGGTGCGCCCAGGGGCAGGCGAGCGAGACGTAAAGGTGATAGCGCCCGGGCTCCCCCTTGAAACCGCGTTTGCGCCCTTGCGCCGGCGCACCGTCGCGCGTCACCCAGTCGCGCCATTGCGCTTCGGCACGCACGAACTTGCCGCTGCTGTCGGCAACGGTCGAGCAGTCCTGCCATTTGCCTTCAACCAGCAATCCCATGCGAAATCTCCCTGCGGTTCCAACAGACATCTAGGCGCTTACCCGGAATGTCGAAGCCCCCAGGCGCTGAACAGTTCGTCAAACGGCGAAAAGAAAGGTGAAAAGCGCCGATTGCAGCCGGGAACAATTGATGCTAGCGGAAGCGCCCATGTTTGACTTTGCCACGATCCGGTTCGACCGACGACGAAAGGACGCCCGCGCTTGATGAAGCGCTGACTGGCGAACGCTGCCGCTTGCAGCAAACCTTTCCTCGCATACCGGAACGCAAAGACCATGAGCCTTGCCGACGTGAAATATCTGCCGGAGACCCCGGCGCACGATCCTGAAATCGAAGCCATCAACGACGAGGCCTTCGGGCCGGGCCGTTTCGTGCTGGCCGCCTATAAGATCCGCAAGGCCGGCGGGCACGACCGCTCGATGTCCTTTGTCGCCGTCAAGGACGAGACGGTGATCGCCTCGGTGCGCATGACGCGCGTGGCGGCAGGCGCCGGACGCGCCATGATGCTTGGCCCGCTTGCCGTCCGGCCCGCCTTCAAGAATCTCGGCATAGGCCGCAGGCTGGTCGCGATCGCGCTCGAAGCCGCCGCGAAGGCCGGCGCGCCGGCCGTCATGCTGGTCGGTGATGAGCCCTACTACGGGCCGCTCGGCTTCAAGCGCTTCCCGCGCGGGCAGATCACCATGCCTCGTCCGGTCGATCTCGACCGGCTGCTCCATCACGAAATCAGGCCTGGCGCAGTGGCCCGGTTCGTCGGTGAGGTCTGTCATGCCGATACGGCGCGAGTTGCCGACCTGGCCCAGGTCGCGGTCCGCGCCTCGGCCAATCCGCAGTCCTCGATCGATCCGGTCATTCAGGTTGCGCCGCAGCAGCGCGCTTCGTAGCATGATCGGAAATTCTGGGAGGACGCCGGCATGACCCCGAACGGCCAGATCGCGATCGTCACCGGCGGTGGCTCCGGCCTTGGCGAAGCGACGGCGCGCGCCCTTGCCGCCAAGGGCGCCAAGATAGCGATACTCGATATCGGCATCGATCGCGCGGCCAAGGTTGCCGCCGATATCGGCGGCATCGCGGTTCAATGCGATGTCAGCAGCGCAGACAGTGGCAGCGCGGCGATCGCCGAAGTGGCGGCAAAGCTCGGCGAACCGCGCATCCTGGTCAATTGCGCCGGTATTGCCATTGGAGTGAAGACGGTCGGCAAGGATGGCCCGCACCCGCTGGATCAATACCGCAAGGTGATCGAGATCAACCTGATCGGCACCTTCAACATGATCCGCCTGGTCGCCGACCGGGCGGCGAAACTCGACCCGCTCGCCGGCGGCGAACGCGGCGTCATCGTCAACACGGCGTCGGTCGCCGCCTATGACGGCCAGATCGGCCAGGCTGCCTATTCGGCGTCCAAGGGTGGCGTCGTCGGCATGACGTTGCCGGTGGCGCGCGACCTGGCGCGCTCGGGCATTCGCGTCTGCACCATCGCCCCAGGGATCTTCAAGACCCCGATGATGGCCGGCATGCCGCAAGAGGTGCAGGATTCGCTCGGCGCTTCGGTCCCCTTCCCGCCTCGCCTCGGCGAGCCCTCCGAATATGCAGCACTCGCGCTCCACATCATCGAGAACCAGATGCTGAACGGCGAGACCATCCGTCTCGACGGCGCGATCCGCATGGCGCCCAAATAAAAGGAAATGAGCACGCCGCCGACAGCCGCCGACAAGACAGGACCGTTGGCTGGCCTCAGGCTGATCGAGATGGCGGGCCTCGGCCCGGTGCCGCTCGTCGCCTTGATGCTGTCGGAGATGGGCGCAGACGTCCTGCGCATCGAGCGGGCGGACGCCAAAGAGCTGCTTCTGTCCTTGCCCGAGGCCCACGACCTCGACCGCCACGGCCGCTCCATCCTCAGGCTCGACCTGAAGCGGCCGGACGGCGCGGAGCTTCTGCTGCGCCTTGCGGAAAGGGCCGACGTCCTCATCGAAGGCTTTCGCCCAGGCGTCATGGAGCGGCTGGGGCTTGGGCCTGATGTCGTGCTGGAACGCAATCCTGCGCTGATCTACGGCCGCCTCACGGGTTTCGGGCAGGACGGGCCGCTATCGCGCCGCGCCGGTCATGACATCACCTACCTCGCCTATGCCGGCCTGCTGCATGCCGTCGGCCGGCAGGAAGCGCCGCCCGTGCCGCCGCTCAACCTTGTCGCCGACCAGGGCGGCGGCGCCATGATGCTGATCGCCGGCGTGCTGGCGGCCCTGTTCCAGCGCTCGCGCACCGGCAAAGGTCAGGTGATCGATGCCGCCATGGTCGAGGGTGCATCGATGCTCGCGGCTCCGATCCATGCCTTCATGGCAGCCGGCCTCTGGAGCGAGCGACGCGGTGAGAACCTGCTCGATTCCGGGGCCCCCTTCTATGATGTTTACGAGACCGCGGAGGGACGGCATGTCGCCATCGGCTGCCTCGAACCGCAGTTCTTTGCCGAGTTTGCCCGATTGTTGCCGCTCGACCGGCGTTTTGTCGGCAGCCAATATGACAGGACATCGTGGCCCGACATGCGCGCTGCCATTGCCGCGAGGATCAGAGAGAAGACACGCGACGAGTGGGCCGAGGTCTTTGGACCGACCGACGCCTGCGTCGCTCCGGTCCTGTCGCTGACCGAAGCCAGGGATCATCCGCAGAGCCGTGCCCGGCAAAATTTTGCAAGATCGGGCGAGCTCGAACGTCCGACGCCGGCGCCGCGCTTCTCCAACGCCGCCTCGACGCTTGCCGCGGCGCCGACCGTCGCCGACCGCCGGCCTTCGGCTGTGCTGGCACGCTTCGGCATCGACGAGACTGAAATTGAAGCCCTTGTCAGGTCCGGCCTGTTTGGCAGATAGCCGGAGAGTAGAAATCAACTTATCGCGGTGAGCGCTGTGACCGAGACCAGGAAGGATGTCATCCGCGAGACCGACACCGAGGCCGTCAGGCTGGCGAAGACTCTGGTCCGCTCGGCCCGCTTCGGCGCGCTTGCGGCGATCGAGCCCGGCACCGGGGCGCCGCTGGCAAGCCGGGTCGGCGTGGCGACCGACATCGACGGCGCGCCGCTGATCCTGGTCTCGATGCTGTCGGCGCATACCGGCGCGCTTCTCGCCGACCCGCGCTGCTCGCTGCTCGTCGGCGAACCCGGCAAGGGCGATCCGCTCGCCCATCCCCGCATCTCGCTTGTATGCCAGGCGCTGCGGTTGGAGCGCGGATCGGCGGGTCACGCCCGCGCCGAACGGCGCTATCTCAACCGCAATCCGAAGGCGAAACTCTATGCCGGGCTCGGCGACTTCTCGATATTCCGGCTCGAGCCTGAACGCGCCAGTCTCAATGGCGGCTTCGGCAAAGCCTATCTTCTGGATCGCGCCGACCTGATCGCCGGCGGCCCGATCGTCGAGGAGCTGGCGGCCAGCGAACAGTCGGCGGTGGACCACATGAATGCCGACCATCGCGATGCGCTTTGCATTTATGCGCGCCATTTCGGCCGGGCCGAAGGCGATGGCTGGATCGCTACGGGTTTCGATGCGGACGGCATGGATCTGGCTTCTCCGGATGCCACCTGCAGGGTCTTCTTCCCTCGGCCTCTCGGCACTGCCGGCGAGTTGCGGTCCGTGCTGGTCGAGATGGCAAAGGCCGGGCGCGCCGCAGGCCGGGCACAGTAGCGAAAGTTAATCGTCCCGGATCGAAAGCAACTCTTGAGATTTAGGTAAAATGATCTACCTTTTGTTGCAGCGCCGATTCAGCGGCGCTCCCTGACCTGAATATCGTGGAAATCAGCCGCCATTGCCCCCATGGCAGCTGGATGAGCCAGAAAACATGGGGGATCCATGATCTCAAGCAAGCTAGTCGCCAACGCCGAATCGGCTGCCGCGTTTCTGACGCTCATGGGCAATGAAAAGCGGCTGCTGATCGTCAGCTATCTGATCGAGGGCGAAATGTCCGTCGGCGCCATCGCCGAGAAAGTCCAGTTGAGCCAGTCCGCTCTGTCGCAGCATTTGGCCAAGCTGAGAGCGCTTGATATCGTCGAGACGCGTCGCGATCGCCAGATGATCTATTATTCCTGCAACTCCGACGCGGTGCGCGAGCTGCTTCGCACGCTGGAAGGCATTTTCGGCGACGGCGACCTGTCTCAGATGGCCTACAGGATGCGCCGCGCCGGGACTTGACCCGGGCTCTGCAAAGCCCCTTACCTTGCTGACGACCGTTCGCCGGCGAGATTTCTATGAACCTCATCCCTATCGACGACCCGCGGGATCCGCGTGTCGCCGCCTATCTCGATATCCGCGAGCGCGATCTCGTCGGACGACATGGGCGCTTCGTCGCCGAAGGCAAGGTCGTGCTGGATCTTCTGCTGTCGGCCGGACGCTTCGCGGCGGAATCGGCCCTCATTCTGGAGAACAGGCGGGCAGGCCTTGAAGGTGTCTTGCGCAAGGCGCCAGCCGACTTCCCGATCTATGTCGTCAACGGCGACGTCATGGACCGGATCGCCGGCTTCCACATGCATCGCGGCGTATTGGCGATTGGCGTTCGGGGCTCTCCTCGACCGGCCGAGGTGCTGCTCGAAAGCTTGCCGGCAAGCGCGTTGGTCGTGGTTCTGGTCGGCATATCCAATCACGACAATATGGGCTCGATCTTCCGCAACGCCGCAGCCTTTGGCGCGGACGCCGTGCTTCTCGATCCCACCTGCTGTGATCCGCTTTACCGCAAGGCGATCCGCGTTTCGGTCGGCGCGGCGCTGAAGGTGCCCTTCGGCTCCTTCGACGATGCGATGAGCGTGACCGCAACGCTTGACCGGATGGGTTTCGGCCAGTTCGCGCTCTCGCCGCGCGGCGAAACGGACATCCGCGCTGCGGAAAGAACGTCTCGGCTGGCCCTCTTTCTCGGCACGGAAGGCGAAGGCCTGCCCGAGACCCTGCTCAGTCGCCTCCGGACCGTACGGATCGGCATGGCGGAGGGATTCGACAGCCTGAACGTTGCAGCCGCATCGGCCATTGCCCTGCATCACTTCTCGAAACGATAGCGGCGCAGCGACCAAGACGCTCCGCTCGCCACGGCATTCGGATCAGTTGCTTGCGTTGGCCTTCTGCAAGGCCCTGACACGGTCCGCGAGGCTGATGCCGCGCTCGCCAATATCTTGCCGCTCGTCGCGAGGGGTCGCCAAGGCCTTGGCGATCGGAGAATCCGGCCCTTCCAGCCTCATCGTCAGGTTGACGACCTCGGCGGCCAGTTCGTTCATTTGTTCGCGAAGCGCCGCACCGGCGCGCGGTGCCTCGCCTGCCTGTTCGGGCTGTGCCGTTTCGAGCGCGGCAAGATCGGTCTTGAGCCGCTTGTTCTCCCGCGCAAGCGCCGTCAGCCGCGCCTCTAGCCGCTCGCGATCGCCTTCGAGCTTGGCGATGGCATTGTCGATCCCTTGGACTTCGTCGGCCTTATGCGTTCCGCCATTTACCGCATGATCTTTGCTTGGGCGTTCGCGCATCCGCGCAAGCTCCTTTTCGCGCCTGTCCAGCTTTTCCTCGCGGTCGGCAAGGGTTGCAAGCAGCCGTTCGACCTTCTTGTCCAGCTCGGCCGTCCGCTTCTTCTCCGCCTTGAGCGCGTCCCTGGCGGCTTTGCTTTCCGCTGCCAGTTCCTGATTGCGCCGGTCCGCTTCCTTGCGCTGGCTGCGCAGCACCGCAATGTCATTGGCAAGCTTGTCCAGTTCCGATTCGCGGGCGACGAGCTCGATCTGGCGGTTTGAGGAAGAAAAGCTGGCTTCGTCATACATCTGCTCGAGCTTTTGCAGCTCCAGCGCGCGCTTCTCCAGCGAGCGCTCCGCCTGCGCCAGCTTTTCCGTAAGCTTGTGCAACTCTTCCTCGCGCAGCCTGAGCTCCGCGTTCTTGGCCTGCAGATCGGAAAGCGCCTGAGTCTTGTCCTTCTTCTCGACCGCCAGTCCCTTCAGGGCCTCCTGGGCGCGGCCGATCTCGACCAGTTGCTCGGCCACCTTTTCCTTCAGCTTTTTGATGTTCATCTCGAGTCGGCGCGTGTTCATGGCGAACTCGGCGCGGATACGGTCCTTCTCGGCCAGCATCTCGGCAGGCGTCAGCGGCATCGAGGCCTCAAGGCGCCGGCGTGTCAACACGACGGCCCGCCGCCAGACGGCCGGCGCGATCAGCGACACCAGAAAGGCCGCGCAGAGGAAGCCGAGTGCGAAGAACAGGATCGATTGGACCAAGGTGGACTATCCGTATGCGAGGCGGCAACCCGCCATGCCGACTGTGCCACCTTGGCATGGCGGAAATCCAGCGCCGCGGCAAGAGCACGCCGCGGCACGATCAGTCTTATCCGAGCGGCTGTGGCAATCCTGTCCGGTCAGAACGGATTCCACGTCGCCCGCTCGGTCAGCTTCAGATAGCCGAGATTGACGCCGAGCCGGGCACCGACCCCGGTGCGGATCGGAACGAGCAGCACTCTGTTGCTTTGCAGCACGTTGAAGCCGACGCCCGCCACGACATAAGCCGATCCGGCGACGCCGCCGAAGCGGTTGTAGAGGCTGCTGATATCGTCGAGATTGTAGACCAGCATCATCACGCGCGAGCCTTCGCCGCCGAAATCCCAGCCGAGCGATGGGCCTTGCCAGAACACCTTATGGTCGCCGGCGTTCTTGGTGTACAGCGTGCCCTCGCCATAGGTCAGGCCGCCGATCAGCGCGCCGGATCCCTCCTCGCCGAGCAGATAACCGTTTGGCAGGCCGTAGGACGCGAACACCTTTTCGACCACGGTGGCGAGGCCTCCCGACGTCGCGCCGAAGAACTTGTGGCCGGAATCGACAATCTCTTGCGCGGTGTATTCCTGGGCCCGCGACGCCGAGGTTGAGAGGATGAGAGCACCCGAGAGGGCGATCGTCATGGTGAGGACGCGGACGAACATCCGGTCAAAGAATCGGGAAAACATGCTTCCAATCTCCGTCAGGGAGCACTTTCGCCGACGCCTCGTATCCCTACGGCTCTTGGCGGCCGTTTCGAGATGACTGTTACAGGCAAACTATGCCGTAATCCTTTTTCAACCATTAAGCTGGCGCAGGAAGATGGCGGTTCGAGGGCTGAAGGGCCTGACACGATCTCTATCAGCCTCAATTTCGCGGCATCAGGCACCATTTTCGCTGTCCGCAGCTGTGGATTTGTTGATGCATGGACGGGCGCTGTGTATTCAGAAGGCCTTGGAAAAGAGCGTGATTCGCGTAGCGGGCGCGACAACGTTCGGCCATGACATGTGAACCAGCAGGGATTTCTCCGATGGCCGAGCTCTTCACCCTCTCCGCCCCCGATCTGGCTGCGCTTTTGTGCAGCCGCGTATGCCACGACATCATTTCGCCGGTCGGTGCCATAAACAACGGCCTCGAACTGCTCGATGAAGGCGGCGCTGACGAAGACGCCATGAAGCTGATTCGCCAGAGCGCCAGGAACGCCTCGGCGCGGCTGCAGTTTGCCCGCATCGCCTTCGGCGCCGCGGGCTCCGCCGGCATGATGATCGATACCGGCGACGCCGAGGCCGTGGCCATTGCCTTCCTGAAAAACGAGAAGCCGGAACTTGTCTGGAACGGCGCCCGCGCGCTGCTGCCCAAGAACAAGGTCAAGCTTCTGCTCAATCTCATTCTTGTCGCCAATGCCGCCATACCGCGTGGCGGCAGGCTGGTTGTCACGCTGGAGAACCTCGAGACCGAACCGCGTTTCTCGCTGTCGGCGAGCGGCCCCATGCTGCGGGTGCCGCCGAAATTCCTCGAGCTGCATTCGGGCCACAAGCCCGAGGAGCCGATCGACGCCCACTCGGTCCAGCCTTATTACACGCTGCTTCTGGCGCGCGAGGCGAACATGACGATCTCGATCCATGCGACGGCCGATGAGATCGTGTTGTCGGCAGCCTGAGGCTACAGCCAAGAACAGGTCAAGTATCCATTGTCGCTGATCTTGCAGCTGGCAGTGCGATCGAAGCATTGCCTGCCGCCTGGCACTGTAGTGCATCGCAGGCCAAAATCGCGCAAAGCGGTTCTTTGGAAAAACTTTACCTAACCGCTTTTCGGCTTCTTTACCAGATTGTTCTAGGGTGCCTCACGGTTACCGGATTGCCGGTTCGGCAGTTGGCAAAGAGGACCCGGAAATGAAACGCTGCCTGTTCGTGGACGACTCGAGCGTCATCAGGAAGGTCGCGAAGCGTATCCTTGGCGGCTCGGACATCGTGGTCTTCGAGGCGGCCAGCGGGCTTGATGCGATCGAGATCTGCTCCGGCGACATGCCCGATGTCATTGTTGTCGACGGCGGCCTGCCGGATATGCAGGCGGTCGACCTCATTCGCCGCATCCGTGCCATCGAAAACCCCGTCAAGCCGCAGATCCTGGTCTCGCTCGTCGAAGTCGATGTCGGCTCGATCATGCGGGCGAAACGTGCCGGCGCCCAGGGTTACCTGCTGAAGCCCTTCAACCGCGCGCAGTTGCTCGAGAGCTTCCGCTTCCTGAAAATCGCGGCCTGAGCTTTTCGACACCCCAAACAAAAACCCGGCCTGAGCCGGGTTTTGTGTGAATTGGCAGAGGATCAGGCGCTGACGCGGATGTCTTCCGGCTCACGCAGCACATAGCCGCGGCCCCACACCGTCTCGATGTAATTCTGGCCGCCGGACGCTGCGTCGAGCTTCTTGCGCAGCTTGCAGATGAAGACGTCGATGATCTTCAGTTCCGGCTCGTCCATGCCGCCATAGAGGTGGTTGAGGAACATTTCCTTGGTAAGCGTCGTGCCCTTGCGCAGCGAGAGCAGCTCAAGCATCTGATATTCCTTGCCGGTCAGGTGCACGCGCTGGCCGCCCACCTCGACCGTCTTGGCGTCGAGATTGACCACCAGGTCGCCGGTGGTGATGACCGACTGGGCGTGGCCCTTGGAGCGGCGCACGATGGCGTGGATGCGCGCCACCAGCTCGTCCTTGTGGAAAGGCTTGGTCATATAGTCGTCGGCGCCGAAGCCGAGGCCGCGCACCTTATCCTCGATTCCGGCCATGCCGGAGAGGATCAGGATCGGCGTCTTGACCTTGGAGAGGCGAAGCGTGCGCAGCACCTCGTAGCCCGACATGTCGGGAAGGTTAAGATCGAGGAGGATGATGTCGTAATCGTAGAGCTTGCCGAGATCGACCCCTTCTTCGCCAAGGTCGGTCGTATAGACGTTGAAGCTTTCCGATTTCAGCATCAACTCGATGCTCTGTGCGGTTGCACTGTCGTCTTCAATCAGCAGAACACGCATTTCATTCCCCTTTTCTGCCGCCGAGTCGCGTCACGACCCGTCCCGAACCCGGAGCAGTGATTGCCTGAACAGAAGGTGCCACCGACTGGTTAACAAATCCTAATTTCGTGTCGGCCACGATATCAGATTTTTTAACCCCTTTCTACACCCACTTGAATCTAATAACGAATCGTAGACCCAAATCGCTCATGTACCACATTAATAAGCAAGCCTAAGTCACTCCAGAGACTCGCAGGCCGCGCTTCCTGCCGCTGTCCGGAATTTTTACCCGGCCTTAAGTCCTCGCCCGTATGATTAACAATGCCCGTAAACGAATGGTTACCGCCGGCAAAAATCTTTAGGGCTTTGTTTCCCATAGAGCGGGGAAAGCCGGTGGAAACGGGCGACGCGTAGGCCTTTCGAGGTCGATGGGACGATATGCAGGTGTGCGTTTTGCGGAGTACCGAGTCATGAAGTCACGTGAAAACCTCGTTCGGCTGAAGCAGTTTCAGGTGAATGAGAAGCGGCGCCAGCTGTTGCAGCTGGACATGATGATCGCCGAATTCGAACGCATGGCCGTCGAGTTGGAGGCGCAAATCGTCGCCGAAGAGAAAAAAGCCGGCATCACCGACATCAATCATTTTGCCTATCCGACCTTCGCCAAGGCGGCACGCCTGCGCCGCGACAACCTCAGGAACTCGCAGAACGATCTTGCCCAGCAGCGAACCATGGCCGAATCATTACTCGGCGAAGCTGAAGCGGAGCTTTCCAAGGCGGAGATGCTGGAATCGCGCGACAGCAAGATCCGCGACACGGAAGTGGGCGGCCGCAGCGCCATGATCGGCTGACCGCCGAACGCAATTGATACCTCGGAGGACTGCCGGCATCGTGGTGTCGAACCACGAGCCGAAAAGCCCGGCCTCCGGCCTAGGGCAGCATCGCCGTCTCATCATCCTGATGGTCCGCCGACGCCCGCGCACGGGCATCCTTGATGTCGGGGGCATGCTCTTCCGCCCAGGACCTGATCTGGCTGAGCAGTCCCGCAAGGTTCTGGCCGAGCTCCGTCAATTCATACTCGACCCTCGGCGGTATGACCGGATAGACCTCGCGCCGGACGAGCCCGTCGCGCTCCAGCACGCGCAGCGTCTGCGTCAGCATTTTCGGCGTGATGCCTTCCAGCTTGCGGGCGAGCTCGCCATTGCGCAGGCGGCCGCGCCGCAACGCGCAAACTGTCAGATAGACCCATTTGCTGGCCAGCATTTCGAGCACCGTATGCGACGGGCATGTGCGCCGGAATGCATCGTAGCCAAAGGAACCGCTGTCTTCACTATCCATGAGGTATCTATATATCCGAAAGGTGCATACTAGACAAGAGATTGTTACTATCCAAATGATATCGGCAGCAATCAAGCAGGAGACCATACAGTGCGTGCCGTTACCCAGAATACCGTTGGCGAACCCGACGTCCTCTTCGTCGCCGAACAGCCGGCCCCCGCGCCCAAGGCCAGCGAAGTGCTGGTCCGCGTCAAGGCCGCGGGCATCAACCCGGTCGATGGCGCGGTGCGCGCCGGCTACTTCCCTCTCATCGGCGAACCACCTTTCATTCTCGGCTGGGATATCTCGGGCACCGTCGAGGCGCTGGGCACCGGCGTGACCGCCTTCAAGGTCGGCGATGCGGTCTTCGGCATGCCGCGCTTCCCCAAGCAGGCCGCCGCCTATGCCGAGTTCGTCGCCACGCCGGTGGACGAGATCGCAGCCAAGCCTGCCGCCGTCGACCATGCCCAAGCCGCGGCGCTGCCGCTGGCCGGACTGACCGCCTGGCAGGGTCTCGTCCGCCACGGCGGCCTGCAATCCGGCCAGCGCGTCCTGATCCACGCCGGCGCCGGCGGCGTCGGCCATCTCGCTGTGCAGATCGCCAAGGCGCGCGGCGCCTGGGTCATCGCCACTGCGAGCCCGGACAAGCTTGATTACGTCCGCTCGATCGGCGCCGATGAGGTCGTCGACTACACCAACGGCGATTTCACCGAACGGGTCCGCGATATCGACCTAGTGCTGGACGCAATGGGCGGCGACCATGCCGACCGGTCGCTGAAAGTGCTGCGCGAAGGCGGCGTGCTGGTGTCGTTGCTCAACGTCCATGATGCGACAAGGGCCAAGGCCGGGGAGCGCAACATCCGCGTCGAGCGCATGTCGGTGGTGCCGGATCGCGAGGGGCTGGTGGAACTCGCCAGGCTAGTCGATGCCAGGAAGCTCGCCGTGCACGTGGCGAAGGCTTTTCCGCTGAACCAGGCAGGTGCCGCCCATGCCTTCCTCGCCACCCGACCGATCGGCAAGGTTGTGCTGACGGTTTGATCAGCGCAGATCCCGGAAGCAGAAGGGCGCGGAGTTCCGCGCCCTTCTTTGGTTTCCGGCAGTCGGAGCCTAGTGGCGATATTGCTGGATCCGCGTCGTGCGCAGCCCGGCAAGGCCATATTCGTCGATCGATGCCTGCCAGGAGAGAAACTCCTCGGTGGTCAGCTTGTAGCGCTGGCAGGCCTCTTCCAGGCTGAGCAGTCCGCCGCGGACCGCCGCGACCACTTCCGCCTTGCGCCGGATAACCCAGCGCCGTGTATTCGTCGGCGGTAGATCGGCTATCGTGAGAGGGCTGCCGTCGGGCCCGATAACATATTTGACTCTAGGTCTAACCAGATCGGTCATCGTACTCTCTACTAAAAACTCAAAGACCCAATCCCCGCCACCGTACCGCCACAGCTTTAAAAATTGCCTAAGCGAAGCCTAATGACTAGGTAAGGATCGTGAACGTCGCGTTAGGTTTTCGTTCGGCATTTGAGATAATCGCGGTCCGGCCCTGATTTTGCCCGATAAAATCGCTTGAGGAGCCAAGCTGGCGCCGCCGGGATGCTTGACCTATATTCCGGCCATTGGCAGCCAGCGCCACGCAGATTGAAAGAACCATGAACAGCCTCGATCTTCCCGGACGCCCAGAAGACACCCGCGTCGTCGTCGCGATGTCGGGCGGCGTCGATTCATCGGTCGTTGCCGGCATCCTGAAGCGCGAAGGCTATGATGTTGTCGGCGTCACCCTGCAGCTTTACGACCACGGCGCGGCAACGCACCGCGCCGGTTCCTGCTGCGCCGGCCAGGACATCGACGATGCCCGCCGCGTTTCCGAGACGCTCGGGATCCCGCATTACGTGCTCGACTATGAAGAGCGCTTCCGCAAGGCCGTCATCGATCCCTTCGCCGAGAGCTACGTCGCCGGCGAGACGCCCATCCCCTGCGTGTCCTGCAACCAAACGGTCAAGTTCGCGGACCTTTTGGCCACCGCCCAGGATCTCGGCGCCGATGCTTTGGCCACGGGCCATTACATCCGCTCGCGCGCCAATGGCGCGCATCGCGCGCTCTACAGGCCGGTCGATGCAGACCGCGACCAGAGCTATTTCCTATTCGCCACGACCCAGGCGCAGATCGACTATCTGCGCTTCCCGCTCGGCGGACTTCCCAAGCCGCAGGTGCGGGCGATCGCCGAGGAGATGGGGCTGACGGTTGCCGCCAAGCAGGACAGCCAGGACATCTGCTTCGTGCCGCAGGGCAAGTACTCCGACATTATCGCCAAGCTGAAGCCGGCGGCCGCCAATCCGGGCGATATTGTCCATATCGACGGTCGCGTGCTCGGGCGTCACGAAGGCATCTTGCGCTACACGATCGGCCAGCGCCGCGGCATCGGCATCGCTTCGGGCGAGCCGCTCTATGTCGTCCATCTCGACGCCGACCGCGCCCGCGTCATTGTCGGCCCGCGCGAGGCTCTGGAGACGCACAGAATCTACCTGCGCGCCATGAACTGGCTCGGCGACGGCCCGCTCTCCGATGTTCCGGCCGGCGGGATCGAGCTTTTCGCAAAAGTCCGTTCGACCCGGCCGCCGCGCCCGGCCGTGCTGCATCACCGCGACGGCGTGACCTCGGTCGAGCTGGTCGACGGCGAATCCGGCATCGCGCCCGGACAGGCCTGCGTGCTCTATTCCGATGACGGCGATGAGGCGCGAGTCTATGGCGGCGGCTTTATCGAGCGCTCCGAGCGCGGCGCCGAGGCCGAGGCGATGCTGTCCAGGCTTGCGCAGCAGCCCGCGCACGTCCCCGCCGAGTAACCCACCCTTCAATCGGGCGCTTTGCCTCAGGATTCCCTTTTGTGGACGCGCCTTAAGCGGGCGACCCGCTATGCGCCACCGTCCCAGCCGTCAGGATGCGCAGCACCCGGATCGCTTCCTCGCCGTCGGTGCGGGGTTCGGCGCGCGTCTCGATGCACTGCATGAAGTGGGCGAGCTCGCGCGTCAGCGGCATGCCTTCGCCGACCGCAACGTAGGAAGGCTCGTTGGCGGTGAACGCCCACTGGCCGCTGTCCTGCCAGACAGCGTGCCTGTAGACGGCAAGCTTGCGCTCCCACGGCTCGACATCGTCGAACACCGCCATCGCCTTGGTTCCGACCACGGTCAGCCGGCGCTCGCGATAGGGATTGAGACGAGAAGCGAAGAGATGGCTGCGCACGCCGTTCGGAAAGCGCATGTGCAGATGCGCGAAGTCGCTGAGGTTGTCGAGCAGTGCCGCGCCCTCGCCCCTGACCTCGATCGGCTCGGTGCCGGTGATGGCGAGGATCATCGAGAGGTCATGCGGCGCAAGGTCCCAGAGCGCGTCGTTCTCGGTGTGGAACTTGCCAAGGCCGAGCCGGTGCGAGTGGATGTAGCGCACCTCACCAAGCTCGCCATTGTCGATCAGCGCCTTCAGCGTCTCGAAGGCGGGGTGGAAGCGCAGCACGTGGCCCACCATGAAGACGCGGCCATTGTTCCTGGCCGCCTGCACCGAACGCTCGGCGTCCGCGACCGTCAGCGCGATCGGCTTTTCCACTAACACGTCCTTGCCGCCCTCGATGGCGCGCAGCGCCATGTCGGCATGGAATTGCGGCGGCAGCGCCATGACAATGGCGTCGACATCGGCGCGCTCGAACAGCTGGTCCGGCCCGATCGCCAGGCAGTCCTGCTCGCTGGCAAAGCCTTCGGCGCGGGCACGGTTGACGTCGGAAACGGCATGGAGCGCGCCAAGCGCCTTGAGGGTGCGGATGTGGTTGCTGCCCCAGTATCCGCAACCGAGGACGGCGATGCGCGGCTTCATTCGTTCAAACTCTAGAATTTCGTGGCCGAGACATAGCGACGTGCCCCGTCGAACTCAACCCCGATGCATGCGCTTCGGCATCTGCCCGGCGCGGCTTTTCCGTGATGAGATTATGCTGATGCGTGCGGCTTGACAGCTTTGCCCCGCCAACCTTATATCCGCGCGACCTTGGCGAACGCCTCGAATTGCCCACGACCGGTGTGGTTCTTCGAGCCTCTTCGCCGCTCCTGGCGGAGTAGCTCAGTTGGTTAGAGCACGGGAATCATAATCCTGGGGTCGGGGGTTCAAGTCCCTCCTCCGCTACCACCTCAACCCATATCCGGCCCGGATACATATGTCGTGACTTGCTCGGACGCGGCTTCGGTGATTTGCCGGCAGGCGCGGCGCCCAACTCCTACTGCCCGGGCTTGTGGGAAAGCCGGTCCAGCGCGTCTCGAAGCGCAGTGGCGGCACCGCCACGCTCATCGGCGGACATCAGCCCCGGTTCAAGTTCCAGCCTGAAGTGCGGCAGCTCGGTTCGAACAACGCGACAGGCGCCCGCTAGATTGGCCTTGATGACGCGGTAGGTGGCGACGGGATAGGCGATCCCCTTGACCTGGACGTGCCCCATCTCCTCACAATCGATCGTGTCCTTCACTTGCGCAAACGTCTCGTAGGAAATGAGGATGGTCCCCGGAGCCGCCTCTTGTTCCAGGCGCGAGGCGAGATTCACGGCGCCGCCGATTATCGTGTAATCCATCCGGTCCTCGCTGCCGAAGTTACCGACGGTACAGTAGTCGGTATGGATGCCGATGCGGCAGCGCAGCGGTGTTTCGATCCCCATGTCCCGCCAGACCTCCGTAAGCTCGCTGATCCGCTTTTGCATGGCAAGCGCCATCTGCACGCAAGCCAGCGCATCCTGCTTGACGCCGCGCGTCTCAGGGTCGCCGAAAAACATCAGGATCGCGTCGCCGACGTACTTGTCGATCGTGGCACCATGATCCAACGCGATTTTCGACATTTCCGTCAGGTAGTGATTGAGGAGTTGGGTGAGATCCTCGGATTCCATCTTGTCGGTGGTCTCGGTAAAGCCGGCGATATCGGAGAAGCATATGGTCAGCTTCTTACGCTGGCTGGCGATTCTAACGTCTTGGCGGCCGGTGAATATCGAGCTGTACACTTGGGGCGCCAGATATTTCGCCAGCTTGCTGGAAAGCGCTTCCAGGGCAGCGGACTTCTCGGCGAGGTTCTCCTCTCTTTGCTTCAGCTCGGTGATGTCCGAATAGACGGCGACCGTGCCGCCGGCGCTGATCCGCCGCTCGCTTATCATGATCCATCGTCCGTCGCCCCGCCGCTGCACCCATGGTTCGCCGGGGTTACGGTGCCGCCACAGGCGCTCCGCGACCCACTCATCGACCCGACCCTCGGCATCCCTGATGTAGCCACGCTCCGCGGATCGGCGAATGATCTCCTCGAATGCCATGCCGGGGGTTAGCTCTGCCTCCAGACCGGCGTATAGCAGTTCGCGGTAGCGGCTGTTGCTAAGGACAAGCCAGTCCTCTTTGTCATAGAGAGCGAAACCTTCGGAAATGCTTTCGATGGCATCGACCAGCCGCTGACGCGCTTCTGCAACGTCGCGCAGGTTCTTTTCCTCGACCTCGACAGCGGTATCCCGGAAGAGGCTCAGCGCCTCGGCCATGCGCCCGATTTCGTCGCTGCCCGCCGCCGGCAGCGGCGCACGAAGGTCGCCGCCCGCGATCGCGAGCATGCCCTGACTCACCGCTCCCAGACGGGCGAGTAGGCTGCGGTCGACATAGAGCCAGACGACCAGAACCGAGCTCAACAGGCTGAGAAAGGCAGAGCCGAGGACAACTCCGGTGCCGTAGCGCTGGACGAGCGCGGCTTCGCGACCGGAGGCAGCGATCTCGCGGTCCGCTGCGGCGACAAGACGGTCGACGGCTGCGGTCAGACTGCGCGACAGCCGATTGTTTTCGGCCAGAAGTTTTTCGCCCTGCGCGAGGACCGCAAGCTCCTCCTCCCGTGCCTTCGGGATGCTGCTCTCACCATCGGTGAGTGCCTCGAACTCGTCCACCCGCAGCCGAAAACGGGTTTGCAGCTTTTCGTCGATCTCCGAGGAAGCCGTTTCCAGAGCGGCAAGCGAGCGGTGCAGCGGAAACAGGATCAACGCCAGGTCGCCTCGCGTCGGCGCGGTCGCGGCCTTCACCAGCGCGTCGTTGACCGCCGAGATCTCCAGCAGCGCCTTCTGCTGGGGGATGTAAGCCGCAATCGCGTGGACCATGTCGGCCATTGCCGCTGCGCGTCGATCGGGCGACAGCAACGTATCGGCCGCGACCGCCCGCCATTGCGGGAGCCTGGAATCCATCACCACGATGCCGGTGGCCAGCAGGCGTTGGCTGCCGGTCGTCGTCGCGGCGAGGCGGTTCAGGAGTTCCTCCTTGCGGGCGACCACATCGAGGCGGGCGACAACAAGAGAGTCGAGCTCCTTCAGGTTGCGCCTCAAAACAACCGCAGCTTCCTCGATCTCAGCTAAAGGCACTGTGCCCAGTGTAGCATCTCTGAGATCCGTACGCAGGGCCTCGAGGCGGGACATCTCTAGCGCGACGGCCGCCGAGACCTTGCTGTGCTGAGCCCTGCTTGTCGCCGCCAGCACCGATGGCGCGGCAGCGGCGACCCGTTCGGCCTGGCGCGACAGCTGGAGGGAGGCCAGCGCCGATGGCACCCGATCCCTGGTAATTCGGTCGACGACGTCGCCGACTTCGAGGAAGGCATAAAGCGCCGCGGCGGTAGCCAGCACCGCAAGGCCGCTGATCCCGAAAAAGGCGAGCAACAGCCGACCGCGTATGCCGAGGCGTTCAAGCATCGTGGGGAGTCGGAACAATCCAGCCACACTGGTCTGCATCAGACTAGACGTCTCAGCGTCACGCCGGCGTTCGGCGCACCCTATTCAACCGGCACGTACTCCCCGCCCCGCCAGACGTACCAAACCCAGCTCTGCCTCGTGAGGTCGCCCTTGGCGTCGAAATCGACCCTGCCAATGACAGTGTCGAATTGCTGTTCGCGCAGTGCCGCTATCACCGCCTTTGGCGCCAGCGAACCTGCCTTCGCCACCGCCTGGGCCCAGACCTGCACCGCGCAGTAGCTCAACAGCGTGTAGCCCGCGGGCTCGAAGTTTTGCGCACGGAACTGCTCCACGATCGCGGCCGCGCCGGCGTTTCGCCGCGGGTCCGCCGGGAAGGTGAACAGGGTTCCCTCCGCCGCTGAGCCTGCGATCAGGGCGAATTCCTCGGTAGCCAAAGCATCTCCGGATATGAGCTGAAGCGTGTAGTCCCGGTCGCCTGCAGCGCGAGCGATCAGCGCAACGTCGGCATGATACCCGCCCACATACAAGGCCGAAATGCCGGCGGTCTGCAACGCAGCGACCTCGGCTGAATAGTCGTCCTTCCCAGGCCTGTATGCGTCGTAAAAAGCTTCAGTCACGCCCCGTTTGTTCAGCTGCTTCCTGGTCTCGTCGGCGAGACCCTTCCCATAGGTCGAATTGTCGTGAAGGATTGCAATCTTCTTGTCGCCCCAGTGATCGGCAAGGTAGTTGCCGGCGATGAAACCCTGCGCGTCGTCGCGACCAATGGTGCGGAAGACATTGCCACGGCCCTGTTCGGTCAGCTGCGGATTGGTCGAGCCTGGGGATATTTGCACGACGCCCGCCGCCTCGTACACTTTTGATGCGGGGATCGAGGCTCCGGAGCAATAATGCCCGACGACGAGCACCACCCCGTCGGCCACCAGCTTCTGGGCGGCCGCGACCGCCTGCTCGGGATCGCAGAAATCGTCGACCGAGATCAGCCTCACCTTCTGGCCGAGCACGCCACCCGCCGCGTTGAGGTCGGCCACCGCCCTCTCCGCGCCGCGTTGCCCCTGCTCGCCAATCCAGGCAAGCCGCCCTGTCATCGCAGACGAGACCCCGATCAGCACTTCAGCCCTCGCGGAACTGAACACGGCCGCCAGAATTACGATCGCTAGGGCGATGACACGGTGCATGTTTGCACCCCTTGTGGACAGCAGCTTACGCTAATCCAGTCTGCCCCGACAGCCCCTTCGGCATGCGCGAGTGTCTCGGATGTGACGCGAGAATAGCGTCCCGGCGCATCGGCCCTAACGCTAGACCAAATCGTGGGGCATGAGCGCGCTGGGCCATTCAAGCCTGTTTTCAAGTCTTGTTTGCGTGCAGGAAATCGCGGGCTATGGTTTGGGACTTTTGTTCTACCTTCGAAGCAGGCGCGGGTAAGACGGCGTGGCGCATAATCCTCTGGTTTCAATCGTGGTTCCTGCGCACAACGCCGAGGCAACGCTGGGGCGCGCACTCGATTGCCTTCTCGATCAGGATATAGCGGATTGGGAGGCGATCATCGTCGATGACGCCTCTACGGATCGCACCCCCGCGATCATCGCCGGTTATGTTGAGCACGATGCCCGATTTCGCACGTTGAGCTCTTGCGCGTATAGCGCCGCCGGTGCGCGCAACAGCGGGATTTCGGTCGCGCGCGGCCAATGGCTCATGTTTCTGGATGCGGACGATTGGGTGGATGCCAGCTTCCTTGCAAAAATGCTGACCGCTCTGAAAACCGCTCCCGATGCGGTGGCCGCCTATTGCGGTTCTCGGCGCGTGATGCCCGACGGCGAACTGACCCCGTCGAGCATCTCAACAGAGGTTGCGATCGAGCCCTTCGAAACTTTCGCGCGCCGGCGCGCCATTCGCACTCACGCGCTGCTGGTCGATCGGAAGACAATTGTCGAGTTGGGCGGTTTCGATGTGTCGCTGCGCACCTGCGAGGACTGGGACCTGTGGCAGCGTCTCGCACGTCTGGGCAAACGTTGGGTGATGGTCGACGAGCCTCTCGCTTTCCATCGGGTCAGCCCCAACTCGCTCTCCTGCAATTCGACGCAGATGCTGGCAGATGCGGCAATCGTGATCGTCCGCGGCTTTTCTCCTGATCCCAGGGTCGAACACCCGGCATCGGTTCACGCCAATGGAGCGATCGACGCGAACGGCTGCTCCGCTGCCGAAGCACTCGCGTGGTTCGAGCTGTGGAACGCCGCGTCGGATTGCGGCCGCGGCGCCTGCTCAATCGACGCGCAGTCCCTGCGCGCGGTCCCGGCAGCACGCAAATGGGCGCGTGAGATCGCCAGGGTGGTCTTCGATGGCCTTATGGTAGGAAGCCTGTCGGTGCCAGCGCAATTGGCTGCCAGGTGGGACAGGTTCGGTGGCCCCCTCACCGAGTTGATCGTCGAACTCGGCAGGGTCTGGGACGATCCCGCAGCGGGTCGCCGCGTCCAGTATCACCTTGAGCAAATGCTTCTCGACTCCGACGATCTCGCCGCGCCGCGCAGATTGGCGCGGACACTCGGAATTCGCGTCGACGCCGGAAATCCGGCCTCCACCGAACTTCCGGAAGGAATCGATCGAATTTATGCCTATCTGATGATGGCCGGCCGGATCGAGGCTCGCGTGCAGTTCGGCGCGCTTGGGAAAGTGACAAGGAGCCATTGGATCGAGTTGGCCTCGCAGAGCGGCGTTGCCGACAAGTCAAACATGTCTGAAGCCGGGGCATCGTTGTCCATGGCGGAGCCTCCGTCCGATCCGGACAGCCACTTCGGCAAGCTGGCGCGATTGGCCGCGAAAGCGCAGGAACTGGTTCGGTCGAGCGCCGAACCTGCAGCGCCATTTGCGGCACCGCGCCCTAAACCGGCCGCGGATGACAACGGTACTGATCGCACGTCGTTCTGGAATCGCCGTTTCGCGACCGAGGATCCCTGGAACTATCGTTCGCCCTATGAGCAGGAAAAGTATGAGCGGCAGCTCGAAATTCTGCCTGCCGGTCTCATCGGACGGGCGCTTGAGCTGGCCTGCGCGGAGGGCCACTTCACGCGGCAGCTGGCGCCGCGTGTCGGCCATTTGACCGCAACTGACATCTCCAGCGTAGCCGTCGAGCGGGCGCGCGCGCGATGCAGCGATCAGCCGAATGTCGACTTCGGCGTACTGGATTTCTCCGCGGAAACGCTTCCGGGCAAGATGGATCTGATCGTCTGTTCGGAAGTGCTCTACTACCTGGACGATCTCGCTGAGTTGCGGCGCATCGCCAAGAAATTTGTTGAGGCGTTGACGCCTGGCGGGAGTGTCGTCAGCGCACACGCATTCGTGCTCCGAGACAATGTTGAGAGGACGGGCTTCGACTGGAACACATTCGGCGCACAAGCGATCTCGGAGACGCTGGCGGCGACCGAAGGCCTCGTCCTCGAGCGGTCGATCCAGACCGAGCTCTATCGCATAGACCGCTTCCGCCGCCTGTCACCGGACGGCGTGGCGACGGACCCGGTGATTGATCATGTGCCAATCCACGCGCCCATCGGTGTTGGAGTCGCGCGAAATATCGTCTGGGGCGGGGCACGGGCCTTGCGCCGCGACGTCGCGCGCAGCGAGCGGCGGCAGCATGTCCCTGTCCTCATGTACCACGGCATCGCCGATGATGGTCCAGCCGCGCTCGCCCGTTTTCGGCTCACGCCCGCCGCATTCGACCGAGAGATGGCATGGCTGCGCGCCAATGGCTTTCACGCCATCACGTCCGAGCAACTGGGATGGTCCATCGCCAACCGTGAACCTTTCGCTGGCCGCCCGGTGCTCATCACCTTCGATGACGGCTTCCAGAATTTTGCCGACCATGCTTGGCCGATCTTGCGCGCGAACGACCTGACCGCGGAAGTGTTCCTGGTAACGGACTTGGTAGGGGAAAGTGCACGGTGGGACATCGACAGCGGTCCGCCGACGCAGCTTATGGACGCTGGGACGGTGCGACGTCTCGCCGGCGAAGGTGCGTTCTTCGGAAGCCATCTGGCGACGCATCGCGCGATCGATGGTCTGTCGAGTTCTGATTTGGCCGCCGAGCTCCTGCGCTCTCGCATGTTCGTCGAACGGTGGACCGGGCGGCCAACCACGGCGTTCGCGGCACCCTTCTCTGTCACCGACCGACGGCTTGGCCGGCTGGCCAGGGAGTGCGGCTATCGGATCGGCTTCGGCGGCAAACACGGGCCGGCGGATCTCGATTGCGATCCCATCGACCTTCCGCGCATCGAGGTTCGCGGGGATCGCTCGCTCGAAGACTTTGTTGCGCGTGTCGAGGCCGTGCTCGGATGAACGGTGAACAAACCGGGTTCTGCTTTTTTATCGGTGTCCCGCCCGACTACCTTGTTCGCAAGTCTATTGAACGACCTGGGATACGGCTGACATCAGCTCCTGCGGGTTTGGCGCCCCAAACATGTATCGCCCACCCTCTGGAACCTCCGTGAAGCTCCAGCGGACCACCCCCTGCCGGTCCAGCAGGAATTGACCGATCAGTTGTCCGTGTCCCGTTGCCATCATCTGCTGGTCGGCCTCGGTCACTTCGTATTGGTCCTTCTTGTCGAGGAATTCGCTGGCCGCAAAAGGATCCATGGGAGCGGGCAACTCGCCTGGTATGTCGATCCGCATATCCTTTGCCGCTGCCATCGAGACCTTGTACGGCCAGTTCGTGTCGTCCTGGGTGAATTCGAGATTGGGCAGTCCAAAAGCACGATGCGAAGCGCGTTCAGGGTCGGAAGCCGCAAGCAGATTCGGCATCGGGTGGTAGCGGAAATAGAGACGCGCCCGTTCGATCGGCGTGTTGACCACCGTCAGGCTTTCCACCCCCTTTTCGCGCAGTTCCGGATCAAGCCGCGCCTGGGCGGCGATATGGCGTCGGCAAAACGCACAATGCAGACCTCGAAAAAGGCCAACCAGCACCGGTTTTTGTCCGCGGAAGTCGTCAAGCGCGATCTTGCCTTCCTGGGTTATGGCGTCGAGCACCACGTTCGGCGCACGATCGCCCGGTTGAAGCGGTACCAAGTCAATACGCGCGGACATTGTTCAACCTCCCACCCGGCTAGTCGAGAAAAGGCAGCACCACAAGCGCTTCCGGGTCTAGCCCGTGCTGGGCGCATATACCCTGCGCCAGGGAAAAGTAGCGTTCGGCCTCGGCCAAATTGTCGAGGTCGAGATTAAGCGTTGCCAGACCATCATAGCACGGAAACAGCAGTTGGGGTTCACTCGTTTCGCGCGCTACGTCCAGTGCTTCGTGGAACAAGCCAACCGCCAGTTCCGGACGACCGTTGCACTGGTGGATCTGCGCAAGCACGATCAACGGCACCGGCAGATGCTCGCGCTGGTCGAGTGCCCGGTCGATCTCGATGGCCTTCTCGGCAGCAGGCACGCCCTCCGTTGGGCAGCGATCCGTGAAAGTACAACAAGCAACCGCCAGGTTCGCGAGGAGGCGCGCCTGAAAACCCAAATCACCAATATGGCGCGCCACTTCAAGACCGCGCCGACAGACCTTTATGGCCTGTGCCGGATCGATGGTCGTGTAAAGCACGCCGAGATTGGTGTAGCCGCGGCAGGCCGCGCCCAGCAGGCCGGCGGCTTCGGCCAATTCAATGCTACGCTCGATCTGGCGCACCGCTTCAAGATTTCGCCCAAGGCGAGCCAGCGCGACAGCCTTGGTATTGAGTGCCTCGGCGGTCACAAGAGTGGCGTCACGCCCTTCCTCGGAGACATGCTCCGCTGTCAGAGCGCGTACGCCATCCAGCGCCGCGTCTGCCCATTTTGCTGCGCGAGCGTGATCTCCGCTACGGAACGCCTGTCGGCCACGTTCTTGCCACAGCTGCGCCTGCTCGATCGGGGCATCCGCTCCTTCGAGTAGCGCTGCGGCTTCCGCATAGCGGGATTCTGCGTTGTCCCGCTTGCCGACGTCCCAGAGCAGCCGACCGATCTTGCGCAAAACTCGTGCCGACGCGACGCGATTGCCTGACTCCCGATATGCCTGCAGCACCGTTTCGTAGTGTTGGTGCGCGACTTCGCGGCGGCCTACCGGGCCGCTCAAATCGGCAATGCGCTCCGCGATTGCCAGTTTGAGCGGCGTTTGCCCGATCGCGCTCAACGCAGTCAACGCTCGCTCGTAGAAACGAAGGGCGTCGTCGTTGGCGTATATCATGCGAGCGCGATCGCCCGCCGCCTGCAAGTAATGCGCGCCTTTCTCCCGCTCCGCGCTCTGCGCGAAATGATGACCGAGCACGGTCAAATCCTCGAGCCGTTCCGGCTTGTCGCCACACAGCTGCTCCAAGGCGGCACCGACCCGCCCGTGGATATCGGTCCGGCGTTGCAACAGCAGATTCTGGTAGATCACGTCCTGCAGCAACGTTTGCGTAAAGCGGTAGCTTGGCGACGAGATCGAGCCTGATCCGGCGACCTCCTCGATGATTTCGGCATCGCAAAGCAGTTCGCAGCCGGCTTCCAAGCGGCCGGGTTCGGCTGTCACGGCTTTCAAAAGTGTGGCATCGAAGCGCGGGCCGATCACCGCGGCTTCCTGGGCCAACCGGCGCACCTCCTGGGGCAGCCGGTCGACCCGGGCAAGCAGCATTGCCTGGATAGTGGCGGGAATGCCGGTTGCGACTTCGCCTGCCGCAGTCCGCCATCGCTGGCCCTCGCGCATCAGCACACCGCGATCGATCAGGCCGCGAACGATCTCCTCTATAAAAAGCGGGTTGCCGCCGGCGCGCTCGAGGATCTGGTCGACAAGCCTGCCTGCGGACTTTACCCAGCTCTCACCGAACAGCGCCGCCAGCAGCCCGCGTCCGTCATCAGTGTTGAGCGGCGAAAGCCTGAGCGCTGTGTGACTGACCCGGCTTGAGTCGAGCTGGTCGTTGTCCGGCGCCGGACGATGCGTGACCAGCAACATCAACCGCGTGCGTTCCAACCTGTCCATCACGAAACGCAGCGCCTCGAGCGACACGGCGTCGGCCCAGTGCAGATCTTCGACGACAATCAACAGCGGCGACAACGCAAGCCGCCGTTCGATGATCGTGCGGACTGCGTAGAGAATTTGCCTCCGCAGCTGCTCGGGCTCGACATGCTGCAAGGTGGCATCGGGGTCGCCAAGGCCAAGCACATGGTAGAGCAAAGGCATCAGCCGCTTCGCCTCCTCGCCCTGCAGGCCGAGGTCGGTCAGCAAGCCTGCGAGCTTCGCCCGCATTTCGTCCCCATTATCGCTTTGCATCATCCCGGCAGCGCTGCGCACCACTGCGCCCAAGGCGCCAAAGGATTGTTCGCCCAGCGGGGAGCATGTGGCCTGCCGCACGGCGACGTTGCGAAAACGATCCTCGTCGCCGACGCGGGCGACAAACTCCTTCACCAGCCGCGATTTCCCGATACCGGCTTCTCCGACGAGGCGAACAAGTTGGGCCGAGCCGCCGCACGCCTGGTCAAGGCTGGCCAGCATTCTATGGAGCTCCGCACCACGACCTATGATCGGCGCGCTGAGGCCGAGCGCCTCGAGCCCACGCGCTGCGCGCGGCAACGCAAGCGGTGCGTCCAGTCGATGGACGAGCACACTGCCTGCTTTGCCGCGAAGCACAACATCACCCAGCGGCTCAAAAGAGAAGGCATGCCGGGTCAGCCTGTGAGTGAGTTCGCCTACCAGAACCTCACCCGGTGCGGCCAGCGATTGCAAGCGTTGCGCCGTATTCACTGTGTCGCCGGTCACCGAATAGGATTTGGCGGTGCCGATGCCCAATCCGCCAGTGACGACCGGACCAGTGTTTATGCCGATGTGGAGCAACAGAGGCGAGCCGGAGTGGGGAGCGCTTTCGCCGAGCCGCGTCGTCCGGGCCATCATGTCGAGAGCGGCGCGAAGCGCACGTTCCGGATCGTCCTCATGCGCGACCGGCGCACCGAACAAGGCAAGCAATGCATCGCCGATGAATTTGTCGACGAAACCGCCAAAGTTTCGCACGGCTGCCGTCAATTCCTTGAACAGTTGGTTCTGCAGCGCTTGCATCACCTCGGGGTCGAGCTGCTCGCTGAGTGTCGTGAAGCCGCAAAGGTCGGCGAACAGGACCGTCACCGTCCTGCGATCGGCTTCAGAGACGGGATGCAACCCATCATCTTCGCTTTCGATGTTCGCGAGCAGCGACGGAGTTCGAGAAGGCGGCACAATGGTCCGGCTTGATGTCGGAGCAGGCCGTTCGACGGCTTTTACAGTCGCACCGACGCTTGCCCCACATTTCGGACAGAACTCGAAATCGGGTGCGCACAGGTAGCCGCAGTTGGCGCATGGCACGGGCTGGCGCCTGCCACACTTCGGACAGAAAGCGAAACCGCCCTCAACCTCGAAACCGCAGCCCGAGCAGTCCATCGAGCAAGACCTCACTGGAGCCATGACGGCGTGATCTCGCCACGCACTTCACGGCCGGGTATTCAGACAAGAATGAACCGATAGTCGTCGGCCAGCAAGCGGCAGCGCAAATGGGGCATCGAGCGATCGGTCCAGGCCCGGTGGCAGAGCGCTGCCGACTCGCGCGTCTGCGTAGCCGTCGTCCACGAAAATTCCCTCTTAGCCTCCGCCTTCCTGCTATTATGGAGCCGAGGACACGTGCCCATGAGCGAAAACCGGAAGCTGGCCGCAATCCTCGCTGCAGATGTGGTTGGATACAGCCGGCTCGCGAGCGAGGACGAAGATCGTACTTTGGCGAGGTTGCGGGCACTGCGCAGCGACCTGATTGATCCAATCATCGCAGTGCACAACGGGCGGGTGATCAAGCGCACGGGGGATGGAGCGCTGGTCGAGTTCCGCAGCGTGGTGGATGCCGTGCGCTGCGCCATTGAGGTTCAGAACGGCATGGTCGAGCGCAATGCCGGCGTGCCGCAGGACCGCCGCATCGAGTTCAGGATCGGCATCCATCTGGGCGATGTGGTCGAAGAGTGCGACGGCGACCTGATGGGCGACGGCGTCAACATCGCCTCGCGTTTAGAGGGCGTCGCGGCGCCCGGCGCCATCTGCCTGTCCGAGGATGCCTATCGCCAGGTCAAGGCGCGGCTCGACCTCTCGGTCAGCGATCTCGGCAGCACACAACTCAAGAACATCGCCGAGCCGATCCGGGTCTATTCGCTGCAAGTCGGCAGCGCCGGGACCAAGGCGGCCGCGACCCCGGAAACCGCGGCGAGCCGGCCCGCGACGGCAGCGCCGCCGAAACTGTCGATCGCCGTCCTGCCGTTCGCCAACATGAGCGGTGACGCCGAACAGGATTACTTCGCCGACGGCATTTCTGAGGACATCATCACGGCGCTGTCCAAACTGTCGCAGCTCTTCGTCATCGCACGCAATTCGTCGTTCACCTTCAAGGGGCAGAACGTCCATGTGCAGGAGGTGGGCTCGAAGCTCGGCGTGCGGCATGTACTCGAGGGCAGCGTACGCAAGTCGGGGAACAGGGTGCGCATCACCGCGCAGCTCATCGATGCAGCCTCGGGGGGCCATCTTTGGGCGGAGCGGTTCGATCGGGACCTGACCGATATATTCGCCGTGCAGGACGACGTGACGCAGCAGATCGTCGGAGCGTTGGCGCTCAATCTCACCGAAGGCGACCGTCAGCGGCTGGCGCCCGAGTATGCGCGCAACACGCAGGCGTATGACTATTTCATGCGGGGCCGGGAGCTGTGGCACCGGCTGACGAAGGAGACGAACGTCGCAGCCCGCGACCTCTTGCAACGTGCGATCGAACTGGACCCGAAGTTTGCCTCTGCCCACGCCTTCCTCGCCCTCACGCACGGGCTCGATTACCTGAACAGGTGGAGTGCGTCGCCGCCGGAATCGATGGCGCAAGCGGAAGAGGCTGCAACGCGAGCGGTAACGCTGGATGACAGCGATCCCTGGGCGCACTGGGCACTGGCTATCGTGAAGCTGTATACACGACGGCACGATGAGGCCATCGACGAGGCCGAGCACGCGATAGCTCTCAACCCGAACTTCGCCGAAGGGCACGTGATCCTCGGCGAGGCGCTGCACTATTCGGGCAGATCCGAAGAGGCGCTCGAGAGTTACGCCCGGGGCAAGACCTTGAATCCATACTTTCCGGATGTGCTTCTGCATTTCCAGGCTTTGGCATCGTTTCAACTCGGAAGGTACGAAGAGGCCGTTGACCTCTTGCTGCAACGGCTGGCTCGCAACGCTGTCACCGATGTCTCGCGCGCGCTTCTGGCCGCCAGCTACGGCCATCTGGGCCGTTTCGCCGAGGCCCGCGAGGCATGGCAGGAGGTGCTTCGCGTCAATCCCGACTATTCGCTGGACTACCGACGCAAGGTCTTGCCCTACAAGAACCCTGCCGATTTCGAACTCATCGTCGACGGGCTCCGCAAGGCCGGTATCGTGCAATGACAGGTGAGGCCATGTCAGGCAGGCCCTGAACTGCGGCCGATCGCGATGGACTCTCCGCGAATAAAACCTGATGCGAACCTCAGGTCGCCTTGATCTCTGCCTGGCCGACCTTGCGCCATCGGGCGTCTTCTCGAACCAGTTTCAGGTCGTCGGTCGTCTCGGCAAGTGTTTGCAAGCGATACTGCCGCAACAGATTCGGGAAGAGCGCCCCTTCCGGCAGGCCAGCAAGCTGCTCGCGGACCGAAATCTTTTCATCGATGACCCGCACGCCCCAGGCATTTTCCCGAACCTGCAGCTCCTGAGCCAGATCGCGCTCTTCCGGCGCGTTCTCGTCCAGCACCGCCAGCAGGATCGAGTGGAAAAGCGCCACATAGCCAATCTGTCTCAGGCCGCCCACCACCCGCACGCGCGGCAGTATGGCAAGAACCAGGAACGTCAGGAACAAGTTCGGCAGCAGCACGCCTTCCAGTAGCGCCTGCTTGAGATGTACTCGCTCAAACGGGATGGAAAGACCATGCGGCCTGTCGGGCTCGATCAGGTGGCCGTTCTCGAGGACGAGCTTGCGCACGCGCTCGTCGCGGATGCCCCAGAAATAGGCTGTGGCATTGGGCAGGAATCTGCCAAATGGGCTCGCTGCGGTCTCTTGCAAGGCACGTTCGAGACGCTGGCGCCTCGCGGGCTCAAAGAGCAGCCTGGAAAGAAGGCTGCCGTCATATTCCAGATGCCGAGCCATGGCGGCCGCGGCCAGCCGATCATCGTTGAAAACCGGCCGGGCCATGTCGGAACCATCCCAATTGGCGACCAGATCCTCGTTGAGGGCTGTGACCGCGTCGGCCGCGGTTGCAAACCTCTTGTCGCGGCTGGCAAGCAGTGTGCCCAGCCAGCGGCTGGCATCCGTTTCATCACCCATCGCTTCGAGCGCGCGTTTGTTGAGGAAGACGGGACCGGCCGCGCAGGCGCTTTTGCGGCAAAGCTTGTGGCGTCCCATGCCAAACAGGTTGACCTTGTCGTCGCCGACATCGAGCCATCCGGGCCCCTCCCGGCCGATTGTCTCCATGGTCATCGTCGTTCCCATGAAGCAGAAGAAGGCCGAGAGCCCGCTTTCGACCGCGCCGAGCCAGGCAAGCAGGAGGGCGTCGAAGGTGATCCGGTCCATCAGAAGCAGACAGTGCAGGCCGGACTGAATGACCGGTCTGTGCTCGAACTCGTCGAGGGCCTTCCCGACCTCTTCAGGCTGCATGATCGCACCAAGACGCTGATGCAGCACGTCGCGCAGGATCGAGCGGGCAGCGATCGCCGGGCCCGATGCAGGCCTTGCCACCGGCCGCCACAGATGGCGGGCATAATCGGAAACCGGTGCATTCCAGTTCTGCTCGATGTCACGCACGACCTCCGGGCAGAGCAGCGACAGCACAGCCAGAATTTCCGCCGGAGGCGCAGGGATTGGGTCAGCCACGGCGGTCATATGTCCCGTCTGGCGGCTCGCGGTGCAAACGGCAAGGGAGACCAGACTTCCTGGATGCCGGCCCACACATGGATCGTCAACTCGATCAGAACGGTGTGAGATGAAATTATCCTACAGAGTTCTCCATCGGCAACCACCAGTTCGCCAACTCGGCTTGATTTGTAGATCGGCTAAACAGTTATGACCGAACAGCGGATTTCAGAATCGCAGCCGGGCCATGCTGAGGAGGTCGTGGTACTGGCCGTCGGTAAAGCCGGCTTTCACATGCCGACCTTCGACCTCGAAGCCGTGGCTTTTGTAGAGGCGCATGGCCGGTTCGTTGTCGGCATAGACGGTCAATTCGACCCGCTTCAGAGCGCGCCAGTTGTCGGCCACGTCGAGCAGCGCGCCAAGTATGGCAGAGCCGATGCCTTTGCCGACAAAGGCATCGTCAAGACCCATATTGATCTCGCCGATATGCGAACGGCGCGGCGAGCCCTGCACGACCAGGCTGCCATGGCCGACGACCCTGCCCTCCACCTCCGCAACGATCCAGGTGGTTTCCTGGCCGGACTTGGCGATGCGCCGCTCCACCTGCTCCACCATCTCGAAAGGCATCCTGAGCGTGCCCCAGCGGAAGCCCGGCATGTTGAAGATGGCGCAAAGCGCCTCCGCATCGCTTAGCCGAACGGATCGGAGCTGCGGCTGGATTTTCTCGGGGGATGGCGAGGTTGTGTTGGTCATAACGTGCCCGGCGATGGCAATCGGCACGGTACGATGCACCCTACGTCACCTGAAAATCCAGCTGTCTCTAGAACCTATGATGCCGATTGCGCCCTAAAATACCGAGTGGCGGCGCAGATTTTGAAGACGCCGCTGATGCCGATCCAGCCGAAAAGGGCGAGCCAGCACAATGTCCCGATCGCCGCCCAGTCGATCCGGTGCACGGCAGCGTCGGTGATGACGAGTCCAACAATGGCAAGCAGGCCAACCAGCAACTGCGCCAAGCCCAGCACCAGCAGTTCCTCGCGCGGCGCGCTTCTCCAGACGACATATATGCCGCCCGCCCCCGCGAGGAAGATGGCGCTGTAGACCTGAGCGTGGAAGCCATCGACCGGCCATGGCCAGAAGCTGCCGAATGTCAGGGGGAACAGCAACAGGCCGACGCCATAGAGCCCAAGGACTGCCGATTCCACCGGCATGTAGCGGCGCCATGCGGGCCTTAAGGTCACGCCTTTTGCAGAAGGACGGGCCCTGGCCCGCCACAAGAACAGCCCGGATACCGCGACCGAACCAAGATAGACCAGAAACCAGAGCCAGGGCGCTTTGCGCCCGAAGTTGAAATAGCCGAGATTGATGAACGACGCCACCGACACGATGACGGTGAAGATGAGCGCCATGACGAGCACGAGCCTGCCAGGCGACCAGCGATTCCAGAACAGCAGCGCCGCCATCACGACCATTTCGGCGGTGTAGAAGCCACCAAGGAAGCGGGCATTGAACGGGGTGACGGCCCACGGCCAGCGCGGCTTGACCAGCACGGGCGCGAAGAACAGGCCGGCGCCTACGACCAGGACGATAATGACCACCAAGGAAAAGAGGCGCAGGGTGGCGGGAAACGGCGGATTGTCGGATGTCGGCATCGGAGAGCCCGCGTAAATAAATGGCCATGGATCATCATAGTGCCGCTTGCGGCCGGCGAAATCCGCCAAACGGACTTGAGCTATCGCCCGGCTTGTCTATTCGAATGGCCGTAGGGTCCGTTTCGAAGTAAAATGGCGCATTCGGACCAAGACCGGTCCGGTCGACACGTTTCGGCGGCGCACTTCTTCCGGAGCCTGCACGATGAACGAAGCTCAAGATCTGTTCTCGCTTCTGCGGCAATCGACCGATGTCGATCCGGCGGCAATTGATGCGATCAAGCGAACCATCGCGGAGGGCAAGGACCGCGAGCTTTGCCGCATCAATGCTCTAGCCTTCGCCAGCAAGCATGGCCTCGATGAGGAACGCGCCATAGGCGCCTTTCTGCATGCGGCGCGGGTGGGCCTGTTCGACATTTCCTGGAATGTTCTATGCCCCGGCTGTGGCGGCGTGCTCGACAGCAACGCCACGCTGAAAACCCTGCAGAAGGACGAATATACCTGCGCGCTGTGTTCCGAAGGCTATTCACCGACCCTCGACGAGATGGTCGAGGTGACATTCACGGTCAGTCCTCGCGTGCGCAAGATTGCCGCCCACAATCCACACGAACTGCCGTTGGTGGAATATTTCCGCCAGATCTACTGGGCGTCCGGCGTCGACCTGCCGGAAGAGGATTTCGCCAAGACGATGGAAGCGTTCTCGCTGGAGGATATCGAGCTTGCGCCCGGTGAAAAGGCTGTTCTGCCCGTACAGCTTCCGTCCGAATTCATCATCGTCTTCGAGCCGGTCACCCATTCAGTGCAGTTCATCGACGTCAAGGGCGAACCGACAAGAGAGCGCCGAAGCCTCTCATTGGTCTTCGACCGCGAGCATGTCCAGAACCAGACGCTGGAGATGCAACCCGGCCCGTTGCGCATTTCGCTGGAAAACAGGACCGACACCCGCGTGCTGCCGACGGTCTTCATCGCCGGCCAGGAATTGCATGATCTCCTGGGCAAACGCCGGCCGTTCCTGACAGCCAAGCGCCTGCTCACCAACCAGACCTTCCGCGATCTCTATCGCACCGATACGCTCGACATCAACCAGCGCCTGAAGATCACTAGCCTCACCTTCCTGTTCACCGACCTGCGCGGATCGACCGAGCTTTACGAGCGGGTGGGCGATCTTTCAGCCTTCGATCTCGTGCGCGTGCATTTTCAGGTCCTGCACGAGATCGTCGCGTCCGAGGCAGGCGCGGTGGTGAAGACGATCGGCGATGCGGTGATGGCGACCTTCGCGACGCCGGATCGTGCGATTGCCGCGGCCCTGAGGATGCGCGATGCCATGCGTGCGCTCAATGAGAAGAGCGGGCGCGAGGATCTGCTGCTCAAGATCGGAGTCCATGCCGGCCCGTGCATTGCCGTGTCTATGAACGAGCGACAGGACTATTTCGGCCAGACGGTCAACATTGCTTCGCGGGTTCAGAACCTTGCCAACGCACAGGCGATCTTCGCCACGCGCGCGGTGGTCGACGACAATCTCACCGCCGATCTGTTGCACAGGAACGCGCTGACGCCCGTGCCACACGAGGTCTCGCTGCGGGGCATCGAGAGGGAGATAGCGGTATACACGATCCCCTGAAGACTTGGGCCGTTGCGGACCTCAGACGCGCCTGCAGACAAAATAGCGATCGGCGGGTACCGAAGGCGGCAGTGGAAGGCGTTGCAACTGCGGGTGGTCGAGCGGCGTGCCGCTGACCGCAATGCCTCCGACGCGAAGCAGGCGCGCGGTCAGTTCAGGGAGCCAGGTAGAGGTCACTGCATCGCGATCTTCATAGCCGGTGCCGATGTCGGCATGAACAAGAGCGGCCTCGATGCCGATGAACCTGCTCGCCGTCTCGCGGATTTCGCCGAGCACGAGGTTTTCAGCTTCGGGAATTGAGCTGGCGTGTGCGGCAAGTGCGCGGTCGAACGCCACGATCCGTCGGCCGGGCAGACGCTCGCGCAGATGGTGGAACGTCCGGCCATTGCCGAGGCCGAGCTCAAGGATGGGACCCTCGATCTTCGCCACCTCCGCGCAGACTTGATCGAGAATGTCGCGCTGTGCGGTCAGCCTGCGGATGAAACTTTCGAGGCGACTCATATGCGTTTGTGTGTCCTGAACCAGCTCAAGAGACCGGCAATGCCTGCGACCAGGATGAAGCCCGAGAGCAACGTGTTAGCCCGATCCGGCGTCGCCGCATATAGAGGCGAACGGTCAACACAGCAACAGAACAGGCCCCCGACGAACCGGGCGGAGTCTGCGCCTTGAAGCGCGGCGGACTGGCGATGTCATTTGTAGGGGTCCGCCGCGTCCCGCAAGCCGTCGCCCAGGAAATTGAACGCCAGAATGACGAGAATGACGGGGAGGATCGGCAAAAGTAGCCATGGATAAAACGCGATCACGCTGACGCTGCGCGCCTCGGTGAGCAGGATGCCCCAACTGGTTATCGGCGCCCGCAGGCCGAGCCCGAGGAAGCTCAGCGCCGTCTCGCCCAGGATCATGCCGGGTATGGAGATCGTCGCCGTCGCGATCAGATGCGACATGAAGCCCGGAATGAGGTGCCGCCGGATAATGCGGCCGCTGCTGGCGCCCATCAATTGCGCGGCCAGAACGTAATCCTCCTCGCGCAACGCTAAAAGCTTTGAACGCACGGCCCGCGCCAATCCGGTCCAGTCGAGCAGCCCGAGGATGACGGTGATGCCGAAATAGATCAGGATCGGACTCCAGGTTATCGGCATGATCGCCGCCAGAGCCAGCCATAGCGGAATGCTGGGGATCGATTGCAGAACTTCGATTATCCGTTGAACGATCAGATCGAAGATGCCGCCGTGATAGCCGGCCAGTCCGCCGATGACTATACCGAGCAGGAAGCTGAAACTGATGCCGACGAGGCCGATCGTCAGGGAAATGCGTGCACCATAGATGATGCGCGAGAGCACATCGCGCCCCAACCTGTCAGTGCCGGCCAGAAAGAGCTGGCCGTTTTCGGCAGGGCAGACAAAATGCCTGTCACCTTCGATCAGGCCCCAGAACCGGTAGCTGTCGCCCTTGCAGAAGAAACGGATCCGCTGAACATCGTCCTGTTGGTCGATGTAGTTTCGCTTCAGCGTGTCCATATCCAGCGTCATCTGGCGGCCATAGACGAACGGCCCGACGAACTGGCCGTTGTGGAACAGGTGCACCCGCTGCGGCGGCGCATAGATGTAGTCCATGTTGCGCGTGTGCAGATTGTAGGGCGCCAGGAACTCGCAGATCAGTATCGCGAAATAGAGCACCGCCAGGAATATGCCGGATACAAGAGCAAGCCGGTGCCGTCGAAATTTCCACCACATCAGCCGCAACTGCGACGCCTGAAAGACCTTCGACTGCTCCGGCGTCATTGCCTCGACCGACTGCAGGTCAAAGGGCGCGATGGAAACATAGTGTTGCAGCGGAGCACCCGGAGCGGGAAGTGGCGATTGCGTGTTCATTTGGTACTGCCGCCCTGCAAACGAATTCGTGGATCAAGCAGTGCCAGCGCCAGATCGGAAATCAGCACGCCGATGACCGTCAGGAAGGCGAGGAACATCAGGAACGACCCTGCCAGATACATGTCCTGGCTTTGCAGCGCCTTGATCAGCATCGGCCCGGTCGTTTCCAAAGACAGCACGATCGCCGTGATTTCGGCACCGGAAATGATGGCCGGCAGGATAGAGCCGATGTCCGAAATGAAGAAATTGAGCGCCATGCGCAGCGGGTATTTGACCAGGGTCCTGAAGGGATGAAGGCCCTTGGCGCGCGCCGTCACGACATATTGCTTGTGAAGCTCATCGAGCAGATTGGCGCGCAGCCGCCGGATCATGCTTGCCGTGCCCCCGGTGCCGATGATCAAGACCGGGATCCAGAGATGGGCGAGGATCGACTTCGCCTTGGCCCAGCTCATCGGCTCGCCGAGATATTGCTGGTCCATGAGATGGCCGACGGACGTGCCGAACCAGATATTGGCGAAATACATCAGGATCAGCGCCAGCATGAAGTTCGGGATGGCAAGGCCGAGAAGGCCGAAGAAAGTCAGGCCGTAGTCGCCCCAGCTGTATTGATGCGTGGCCGAGTACATGCCGATCGGAAAGGCGATGAGCCAGGTGAAGAGGATCGTCACGAAGGAAACCAGCACGGTCAGCCACATTCGGTCCCCGATCACGTCGCGAACCGGCAGCTCATATTCGAAGGAATAGCCGAAATCGCCGTGCAGCATCCCGCCGACCCAGTAGAAGTAGCGAATGACCGGCGGCTTGTCGAAACCATAGTCCTTCCGCATCATCTCGATGCGGTCGGAATCCACCGCTTCGCCCTGAGCCCGAAGCTCGGCAACATAGCTGTCGAAATAGTCGCCTGGGGGAAGTTCGATGATCGTGAACACAAGCGCCGATATGATCAGCAGCGTTGGAACCATTACGGCAAGGCGCCAGACAATATATCGAAGCACGCTCAGGACTCTCCAAGCCAGAATGTATCGGGCATGTAGACACCGAAATAGGCGGTCGGGTCGTAGCCGTAGAGCGCCTTGTCAGGCAGATTGCGCAGCCGCGAGGAGGCCAGAACCGGCTGATATGTTCCGTTCACCGTGCCGATCGAAAACACCTGATCGGTGTAGATCGACAGCATTGAATTCCAGATTTCAGCGCGCTCCGTGGCTTCGGTCGATGCGTTCCAGCGCTTGAGTAAGGTCATCAACTCGACCACCGGCGGAAGATCGGGCGCCTCGCCGAGCCTGCCACGAGACAAGTAGTGAGCACCCCAGAGCGGCCATTGCAGTTGGTCGTCAATGGTGGGGGCCAGCTGGTACGGGTTCATGTCGGCGGTCGGCACGCCATTGTCGATGCCCGACCACATCGACATCATGATCTGGCCGCCAAGCGCGCGACTGCGAAAGATGTCGCGCTGCGAAGTCCGGATGAACAGGGCGATACCGATCTGGCGCCAGTGATCGCTGATGAGCTCGAGCGCATCCGTTTCCAGCGTGCTTTCGCCGGCCGTTTCCACGACGATCTGCGCCCGGCGTCCATCGGGAAGTATCCGCAGGCCGTCATTGTCACGCGTCTGAAGCCCGACCTCGTCGAGTAGGGCATTGGCCTGATCAGGATCGTAGGTAACCCAGGCTTTCGCGAATTCGGGCCGGTAGAGCGGGCTCTCCGGCAGGACCGTATCGGCACTTTCCTGCGCCAATCCATAGAACACGGCCATATTGATCTCGCGCCTGTGCACAGCGAGCGACAGTGCTCGACGCACGCGCACGTCGCGAAAAAGGCCACGCCAGACCTGGTCGGCACAATTCAGATTGGGCAGCAGCGCCAGTCGCGAACCCTGTGTGCGTTTCCAGAGATGCATCTTGACCGGGTAGCGCTTCTCCGCGTCCTTCAGGAAGGAGTAATCGCTGAAATCAATTCCCATGCATTGCAGGTCGCTCTCGCCCGCGCCGGTCTTGGCGGAAATAATCGCCGACGAGCTCACATTCATGACAATCCGGTCAACATAGGGCAGTTGCCGGCCATTCTCGTCTATGCGGTGAAAGAACGGATTGCGCTCGAAGACGAACTGCTCAGCCGGCGGCTTGGTCCGGTTCCGCCAGGGATCGAGCGTCGGCAGTTCCGGGTTCTCCGGGCGATACTGCCGCGACATGCGGATATGCAGGAGCGTCCATTTCTTGGCCCTGTTCTCCTCCATCAGGCCGGCGAGCCGGAATGGATCCTGGTATTTCTTGTGGAACTGCTTGAGATAGGCGGCCGGCAGAACAAGCGATAGCGGCGAAGCAGCAGCGAGCTTGGGCAGGAAGTCGGGATTCGGCGCATCCCAGGTATAACGGACCGTCAACGGATCGACGATCTCGAAGCGTGGCGGTTTGCCGTCGGCCAGCAGGGCCGGGGCGAGCCCGCCTTGCGAAAGTTCGTCGTTCAGCCAGACATCTTCCCAGCAATAGCGAAAATCCTCCGGCGTCAGCAGGCTACCGTCAGACCATTTATGTCCTTCCCGTATCTTGAAGGTGAAGACGCGATCGTCTGCCACCTCGAAACTTTCAAGAATGTCGGCTTGCAAGTTGAGCTTTTCGTCATAGCCGACGAGGCGAGCATATCCGTAGATCGTCATCATCCGGATATCTTTCTGACTGCCGATGATCGTGCGCAGCGTGCCGCCATACTGGCCGGGCTGCCGCCCCATCGCAGCGAGATTCAACACGCGCGGGCTCTTGGGCAAGCGCTCGGAGAGTGCCGGCAGCGCCAGGGCCTTCAGCAGCGGCTGAAGAAATTCCGGCTCCAGATCGCCTGCGCGCAACGTGCCCGGCACAAACGCGGAAGCCATGAGTCCAAGGACGGTGCGCCGGCTGATCAATGGCGTAGCTCGCTGACATCGGCCGAACGTCGGGCCAGCACGAGGTGGCCGCCACCAAGATCGAGTGGCGACAGTACATCCTCGTCGCCCTCATCGCGGAATTGCGGTCCCCATGCGCTGGTGTCGGAAGCGCCGCTGAGCTTCAGCGTCTTGAAATCCATCGGCCTGTCGAGGTCGGGGAAAGGTACTGCGGCGACGAGTGAGCGCGTGTAGGGGTGGATCGGTTTCCTCAGCAGAGTTTCGCGCGGCGCAAGCTCGACGATACGCCCACCGCACATCACCGCGATTCGATCTGCCATGTAGTCCACCACCGCCAGATTGTGCGATATGAACAGGTAGGTCAGGCCCAGTTCCTTCTGCAGGTCCTTCAGCAGGTTCAAGATCTGCGCCTGGACAGAGACGTCGAGCGCCGAAACCGGCTCGTCGCAGATCAGCAGTTCAGGGCCCAGCGCCAACGCGCGCGCGATGCCGATACGCTGACGCTGCCCGCCGGAGAAACTGTGGGGATAGCGCTTGATGAAGCGCGGATCGAGCCCGATCGCCTGCATCAGGCTTTTGACAGTGGCGAGTCGGGACGCGGCATCGCCACGTTGATGGATCTCCAGCGGCTCGCTCAGGATGTTCTCCACCGTCATGCGAGGTGACAGCGATGAAACCGGATCCTGGAAGACCATCTGGATTTTGGCGCGCAGCATGCGCAGGGCGTCTCCCTCGCCTTGCAAGACGTCGATCGCTCCATCGCGGCCGTTGAACGTCACAGAGCCGCCGCTAGGGGTGATAGCCCGCATAAGGATCTTGCTGACCGTGGTTTTGCCGGAGCCGCTTTCGCCGACCAGCCCCAGGCACTCGCCGCGCCTGATATCGAAGCTCACGCCGCCCACGGCGCGAACCGTGGTTTGATGATCCCCGCCAAACAATCCGGACTTGCGGATTGTGAAGGTCTTTTTCAGATCCCTGACCGACAACAGGATATCGTCTGGCCCCTTCGACGGCGGCGCCGTCTGCTTGCCGAGCAGGTTCTCGACATTCACCGGCACCTCGCGCAGCGCCTTTAGCCTTTCGCCAGGCTTCAGGTCGAAATGCGGAACGGCTGCCATCAGGCCCTTCAGGTAGGGGTGACCTGGTCGGCGGAATATCGCCTCGACAGGTCCCGCTTCCATGATCTCGCCATGGTACATGACCACGACCTCGTCGGCGACGTTGGCGACCACGCCGAGGTCGTGGGTGATCAGCAACATCGCCATGTTCAGCTTGGTCTGAAGGCCGCGCAGCAAATGTAGGATTTGCGCCTGGATGGTGACGTCCAACGCCGTCGTCGGCTCGTCGGCGATCAACAGGGCGGGCCGGCAGATAAGCGCCATGGCGATCATGGCGCGCTGACGCAATCCTCCTGAAAGCTCAAAGGGATACATATCATAGGCGCGTTTGGGACTCGGAAAGCCGACAAGACCGAGCATTTCCTCGGTCCGCGCCTTGCGCTCCGCCCGAGCCATGGGGGTATGAATCTGCAAGGATTCGCTGACCTGGTTGCCGATCGTGTGCAGCGGCGACAGCGATGTCATCGGCTCCTGAAAGATCTTGCCGATGCGGCTGCCTCTCAATGCCCGGATTTCGGGTCCGTCACGTGGCATCTTCAGGATATCTTGCGTGGTGCCGGGCCTTTCAGGATCGGAGAACAGGATACGGCCGCGAACATGGGCTGATCCCGGCAGAATGCCCATCACTGCCTTGCTGAGAACCGATTTTCCGGAGCCGGACTCGCCCACAAGCGCGGTAACCTTGCCGGGCAGGACGCGAAGATTTGCGCGCCTGACGGCATGCAACGGTCCGCCGATGATGGCAAAAGAGATGCCAACATCCTCGATCCGCAGCAGATCAACACCCGAATTCATTCCACACCAGCCCCAATCTGGCAGGTTCGGAAGCGAGACTAACCTATTGCCAGCTTAGAGCAACTTGGATTCGGAACGGTCGCCAGCGGCGGAACCGGCGAGCGGACTGTCTATCTGGGGCCCTTCGGATCAGGTCGTGGCGGTTACTGGAGCTTGCTCGGGTCGCCCGCCGACAGCCGCGCGGCATCGCGGTGAAGCAGCATGACCTGCTCGGCGTCCGATCTTCGGTCATAAACCGGCTCCAGCGCACCGTCTTCATCGACTGCGAGAGCACCCGACAGATCGGGTGAGAGCACCGTCAGTTTCTGCTTGATGCCAGCCAGTTCCTCGCTGCCGAGCGTCAGCCAGTTGCTGGCGCCGCAATAGCTGGCGAAGTCCTTGCTGGCGAGAATGCTGTGCGGATATTTCTTGGTCAGTACCTGGAGGCGCTGGACCTCGTTTACAGCCGAGCCGAAGACGGAGAATGTGAGCCGGTCGGTAAGCCCGACATTGCCGAACATCACATTGCCGACATGTAGGCCGATACCAAATTTTATGTCGGTTAGCCCCTTTTCCTTTCTGCGCAGATTGAGATCCGTCACGCGCGCTGTGGCGCTGCGCGCTGCCGCAAGAGCAGCCTGGCAGGCGATCTCGGACTGCGAGCGATGCCTTTCGCAAGGGTAAACGGCGATGAAGCCATCCCCGATGAAACTCATGATCTGCCCACCTTTGCGATTGAAAGGTGCTGCAACGGCGTCGAAAAACTGGTTCAGCGTATCGATATAGATTTCACGGCCGGAGGTTTCGGCAAGCCTTGACGACCCGCGCATGTCGCCCATGACCAGCGCGGCCCGGATTGTATCGCCCTCGCCGCGCTTGATCTGACCGTCAAGCACGCGCCTGCCGGCGTCGCCGCCGAGATAAGTGGTCATCATGTTGTCGGCGAGCTTGGTGAGCACCGCCATCTTGGTTGCCATAGCGAGATGGTTCTGGATGCGCAGCAGCGCCGAAATCATGCTGTCGCTGAACCCTGCGGCACTGTCGGTGGACCAGGACCCCATCATGCCCTGACTGGCGTTGCCGTTGAAGGAATGCACGAAAGCCAAATAGTCGGTGACGCCTATAAGCCTGAGATCATCGAAAACAGGAAACTCTGAAGGCAGCGACGGGTCGAGCCGGCGTCGCAGGTGGTCGAGCTTATTGCTGAGCAGATGATAGTATGGGCTGGTCAGGAACCTGTCGGACGGCGCGCCGGGCTCATTGCGGAAGCTTTCGATTTCTAAGCCTCGGCCGCGAACCCAGGTGAAGCCAAGCGCATCATAAAGCGGATGAAGCATCGAAAAGCTCAAATGCACCCGCTTCAACGGCAGGCCGGCAGCAGCCAGCCGTTCGCAAAAGCCTTTTACCAATGTTTCCAGGTCGTTGCCGGCAAGTACCGATTGGTTCAGCCAATCGGCTACCTTATCCATGAGAATGGTGGAAATTTCTGCTTGCGTTGTGCTCATGCTATCTCGAAACTCCTCGAAGACGAGGCATTGTCCTTTGATCCGCCCACAACACAGTTCGCCAACGACCCCAAGAAGAGATCCCCGAAGTCAATGAAGCCAGCTTTGGCAGGAAAAGCCGGCGAAGAACTTCGCAACTGGCTGTCCGTGCGGGCGAGCGACAGGCGTAACTGTATCTATTAACTGGGGCATTATGTGTCGACGCTGCCGGCCGAGTGCAACCACGATCCTGACATCGAGCAAAGAATTGGCCGGCTCAGACCGCCGTCAGGCCTTCACCACCGTTTCTCGGGCTAGCCCGAGGCGGCCAAAAACATTGCGCGTGTCGACGATCAGAAGGGCGTGATCGGCGATCGCCTGATAGTCGATCGCGTCGTGGTCGGTTGCAACGACGACAGCATCGAAATCCTTCAAGGTTGCCTCGCTCAATTCGACAGACCGACGCCCCTTGATCGCCATATGCTCCCGTGTCGTCGGAATTTCTCTGACGTGCGGATCGTGGAATTCGGCCTTGCCGCCCCATTCCTCGATGAGTTCAATGAGCCGCAATGAAGGGCTCTCGCGGATGTCCGGAACATTCTTCTTATAGGCGAGCCCAATGATGAGAATGCGCGAGCGGCTGAGCGCCTTGCCGCAACGCTGGTCCAGCGCCCTGGCCAGTTCATCGACCACATGACGCGGCATAGCCGTGTTGATCTCTGCCGCCAGCTCGATGAAGCGGGTCGGCAGTTCGTATTCGCGCGCCTTCCACGTCAGGTAGAAAGGATCGATGGGGACGCAGTGCCCGCCAAGTCCGGGCCCAGGATAGAAAGGCATGTAGCCGAAGGGCTTGCTCTTTGCCGCCTCGATCACCTCCCAGATGTCGATGCCCATCGCACCGAGCACGACCTTCAACTCGTTGACCAGGGCTATGTTGACCGAGCGAAAGATGTTTTCCGTCAGCTTGACCGCCTCGGCGGTCGCCGTGGTGGAAACCGGAACGACGGTCTTGACCACACCCTGGTAGAAAGCCTTCACGAGCGCCGCGGCTTCAATGCCGTCGCCTGCCACGACCTTGGGGATCGTCGCGACTTCAAAGCTGCGGTTGCCGGGATCCTCGCGTTCGGGCGAGAAGCCAAGGAAGAAGTTTATCTTCGACTGCAAGCCGGTTTGTTCCAGGATGGGCTTGATCACGTCGTCGGTGGTGCCGGGATAGGTGGTCGATTCCAGCACGACCAGCTGGCCGAGACGCAGATGCTTCGCGATGGTGCCTGCCGTGTTCCTGACAAAGGAGAGGTCTGGCTCGCGGTTTTTCGTCAGCGGCGTCGGAACGCAGATGACGATGACATCGCAGGCGGCCAGTTCGGTAAAATCCGCAGTGGCGCGAAACCGTCCGCTCGCCACCTCGACGGCAAGGGCAGTGGACGTCACCGCCTCGATATATGATTGCCCGCTGTTCAGATTCTCGACCTTCTGGGCTTCAATGTCGAAGCCGAAAACCGGGAAGCCGGCGCGTGCTACCGCGACGGCCAGTGGCAATCCGACATAACCCAGTCCGATCACCCCGACTTGCGCGGTGCGCGTCGAAATCCGGTTCAGCAGACTGTCATATGTCGATCGTGAGGCGTCCAAAAATCTGTTTTCCTCAATGTGGACAGACTGCCCGCTTCCACGGCGAGGCTCATGTGGGCCCAACAACCCCGAGGCATATTGCGGAAAATGGATCTCCGCAAGCCGTCGTCAGGCCGACACCTTCGCCTTCAGGCTTGCGGCAGCCATCGCATAACCGCCGGCGGCGCCGTCGATGAAATGAACGTGATCGCGCTGCAGCGGCGAGGCGACGAGGCACGTCATCAAGGCCGATTGCTGGCGGTGCAGGCCATAGGTGCAGATGCCCGCCTCTTCGGCCTGCTGCAGCCGGTTCTCGATCCGCTGCAACAAATCCGCATCTACGTCGACGGTCATCTTCAAGCCGTCATCGAACTTCCGGAAATCCGAATTGCTGGCCACGTCGCGTTTGTAGATCTTCGGATCGAACCTCCCGATCGTCCAGCCATATCGATCGGTGACAGCCGCAAGCGACAACAGGAACACTATCCACAGCTTCGACAACCACCGCCTTCCCGCCGGCGCGACGGCCCGGGCCTCGAGATCGAGGCCGGCGGGCGAAAAACCGTAGGCCGGCCCGTTCACCGGCACCGGATGGCCATCGCGTTCCTGTCGACCGACAAGGGCGATGATGTCGGAAGCCAGAACCTGAAAACCGCGCACATCGCGCGAGGCCCCCGGAATGGCTATGATCGAGACGATTTCGCCATGCCGGGCTTCGATCGGGCTCCAGCGGCAGGAGAGACCGGTCAAATCCGGCCGCGCGTTGGCCGGCGCAGGATCGATCAGGTAGCGCCCCGCTTTCATCTCGGCTTCCGCCCAACTGCCGCCGCCGCCGGCAAACATGGCATAGAACACCGCTTCGGAGGCCCGGAACCTCGCTACCCGAACGTCGAGGCCTTGCGCTCTTATATCCTCTATCGGCACGATTGCGGCGCGCAAGGTCAGGGCCAACTCGTCCGCCACCCATCGCTGGACGGCCGCCAGGGCGTTGCGCGTGATCTCCAGCGCCGAACTCGGAAACGCCACGAGCGCGCCGTCGCCGCCGAAGACAAAGGGAAGATCTTGCCGACCCAGCGCATTGAGCAGCGCCGAAATGACGCTGGCGCCGGCCATATTCACGGTTTTATAGCGCCCGGCCCCGATCGCCTTGGTCGAGCCGACGATGTCGGCGGTGGCCAGCGCCCAGCCATCGGGGAGCGGCCGATAGTTGTCGATGTCGGCAACGCTTTCGAACTTCGCGAACACCGGCAAGGAAGCGACGAACGGGTCGGACGCTGCGGCTGTTTCCATGAGCATGCAATAGCACATTCCACTGCTTGAAGGTGAAACTCGATCATGCTTCGAAATTGACTTGCGCAGGCTTTCGAATGATAGGCTCCGGCGATGCGAATTGCCTTCTACGCGCCGCTGAAGTCGCCCAATCATGCCGTTGCCTCTGGCGACCGTCAGATGGCACGGATGTTGATCAAGGCGCTTGAGCATGGAGGGCATCGCGTCGATCTGGCATCCGAATTGCGCTTCTATCTACGCGAACCGGAGTCGAAAAGTTTCGATGCGCTCAAGGTCGAAGCCCGACAGGAAGTCGCGCGGCTGACAGAGCTTTGGCAGCGTGACGGCAAGCCCGACCTCTGGTTCTCCTATCATCTCTATTACAAGGCGCCCGACCTGATCGGGCCCGAGCTGGCGTCGGCCTTTGCCATCCCCTATGTGACCGCGGAAGCCTCCTATTCGAAGCGGCGCAACTTCGGTTTTTGGACCGATATGCAAGCCTTGGTGGCGCGAGCCGTCGAACAGGCGGCGCTGAACATCTGCTTCACGCAAAGGGATCGTCGGGGACTGACAGACGCTCTTCCAGACGCCGTTTTCGGCATGCTTTCGCCCTTCATCGACACATCGGTATTCCGGGAACTGCCGGCGCGTGGTTGTCCGACGCGTCTCGTTACCGTCGCCATGATGCGACCGGGCGACAAGGTCGATAGCTATCGCATGCTCGCGCACGCCCTCGCTCCGATCGGCCACCTGCCCTGGACCATGTCGGTCGTCGGGGACGGGCCTGCCCGTGACGAGGTCAAAGCGCAATTCGCCGGCCTGCCCGCCGACCGGATCGAATGGCTTGGCGCGATCGAGCCAGCCGCCGTGCCGGATGTCCTCTACAGTGGAGGGATTTACGTCTGGCCGGGTTGCGGCGAAGCTTATGGCGTTGCCTATCTTGAAGCACAGGCTGCCGGCCTTCCGGTGGTGGCGCAGGACATCGCCGGCGTGCCGGAGGTCGTGCGGGATGGCCAGACCGGATTTCTCACCCCGCCGGGCGATGTGGCAGCGTTCACGTCTGCCATTGAAAGGCTTCTGGTCCGTGACGACGAAAGAACCGCCATGGCCGGCAACGCCAGACGTTTCATCCTCGAAGAACGCTCTCTCGGTACTGCAGCGGCGCGGCTTTCCGAACTTCTTGCGAAGATCGCGGTTGCATGACATTCGATCAGATCTGGCAGCCCTTGGTGGAAGAACTGGCGTGCTGGCGACGGGCGGACCGCAAGGCGGAGTTCTGGTTGCGCGACGACGACGCTGTGGATCCGACGGCTGCGCTTGATCGGCTGCTGGAACTCACCCGTGCATTCGAGGTTCCGCTCACTCTGGCCGTCATTCCGGCGCTGACCGACGAGAGGCTTGTCGTCCGGCTTGACGAGGCGCCGCATGCCTCGGTCGCCATCCATGGCTGGGCGCACCGAAACTATGCGCCGCAGGACCAGAAAAAGCAGGAACTCGGCGCCCATCGGCCACGCCAGGCGGTGCTCGATGAGATGGCCCGCGGGCTGTCCCGCCTAACCGGGTTGCACGGCGCGCGTGCCGTTCCGATGCTGGTGCCACCCTGGAACAGAATCGACGCCGGCTTGGTATCGGAGCTTGGATCGGTAGGATTTGCGGCATTGTCGGTCTTTGGGCCGCCGAAGCCGGCCCCAGTGCCGGTCATCAACAGCAATGTCGACATCATCGATTGGCATGGCACGCGCGGCTGTCGCGATCATGGGCCCTTGGTTCAGGCCATCATTGCGCAATTGCGGCATGCATTCGACGGTGGCGAACCGGTCGGCCTGCTCACCCACCATCTCGTACTCGATGAACCGGCCTGGCTTTTTCTCGAACGGCTGTTCACAGTCGCCGCACAGACTGAAGCCTGCGCATGGCTTCCGATCAGGACATTGATCGGGCGTAGCGGCGGTAGAGCAATTCCAGGAAAAGTGTGAGCGGATTTCCGTCCGGAATTGCGTCAAAACAATAAGATAGAGCAAAATAGCTCAGCGCTTTTTGTGCAATGAGACTGGAAATTTGAGCGTCTGGCCGTCCCGCGCGGCAAAAGCGCCGGCAAACCTGGCTTTGGCCAGTTTCTCGATCTCATCTAATTGCTCATCGGTGCGTGTCGGATCGTGGTGGAACAGCCCAAGCCCTCGGGCACCGGCTGCCTCACAGAGTTTGACGCCCTGTTGCCATGTCGAGTGCCCGTTGCCACGACGGTCTTCCATTTCGTCCTCGGTATAGGTGCAATCGTAGATGACGAGGTCGGCCTCTTCGATCAGGTCGAGCACCGCCTGATCGAGCTTACCCGGCTCGTGCTCAGTGTCTGTGATCACCGCCACGACGCGGCCGCCCCATTCGACGCGGTAACCTATGCAGCCTCCCGGATGGTTGAGACTGCCGGTCCGGACGACCACTCCTTCGCGCGGCCTTAGAACGTCTCCGGATACGAAATCGCGGCAGTAGATGCTTGCCTTGCAGATGTCGAGCTTGGCCGGAAACCACGGCGGCCGCATGAATTCATCGACCATCTGACGGGTCGTCATGCGTCCTGCAAGATGGCCGGACCAAAGCCTGACCTTGACGCTCCGGTCATAGATCGGTTTGAAAGCCGGCAGCCCGATGATGTGATCGTAATGGCAATGGGTGAAAAACAGCTCGAAATCGGTCACGCCCGCGGCCCGAAACGCTCTGCCGGCAAGCCCTAGGCCAGAGCCGGCGTCGAACAGAAGCATATGCTTGCCGCATCGCATCTCAATGCAGCTCGTGTTGCCGCCATAGCGAGAGAATTCTGGTCCCGATACCGAAATGCTGCCGCGCACGCCCCAAAACCTGACCAGGAAATCCATGCTGCTCCTTCGCCCGTCGTGGCCAAACAACTGCTGCTAGGCGTTTCGTGCGTCGATCAGGTCCGCGGTCGTATGGCTTAGACGATCGGCAAGAACCCGCAATATCTCGATGGTCATCTCCGGGAACTCCTTCATAAGCCTCAGGAAATGATCCTTGCTGATTTTCAAGGCTTCCAGCGGACTTGCCGCTCTGACGGTGGCAGTGCGGGAGCTGTTGCACAAGATGGCGATCTCGCCAACGATCGAATTTGGCAGCAGTTCGGCAACTTTTATCGGCCCGCTGTCGGAATCGACCAGAACATCCGCCCTGCCTGAGAGGATGACATAGGCGGCGTCTCCCTCGTCGCCCTGCCGGAAAAGGATCTGGCCGACGCTGTAGCTCACGCGATCGGATGTGAACGCAAGCAGCTTGAGCTTTGTCGGTTCGATGCCGGAGAACAAGGGAACGCGTTGCAGCATTCCAACTTCATCCTTGAGCAGCATTGTCGCAAACCTTCTCAAAATTCGCGTTTGCCAGGCGCCGTATCCCGTGGCCTTGCAGCCAATTCCCACCGACAGAACGATCCCATCTCAATGCCCGTTGGTCTAAGACAGCAGTTCCTTGAAGATACCCTTCCCTGCCAAAAGTGTCTCGAGCGTTCCGTCTTCCACCAATTTACCCGAGTCGAAGACGATAACGCGATCGAACATCATCCCCATTGCCGGATTCGTCACGACCCACACAATTGCCGGCGAATGGCCGTCGCACCTGGCTTCGTCGAGCACGTTTCGCAGCACCTTGTCCTGCGCACGCTGGTCGAGCGCCGACAGCGGCCGGTTGAGAATGAGAAAATCGGGACGCTTGAGCAGGGCCCGGGCAACGTCGAGCTTCTGCCGCTGTCCAGCGGTCAGCCGCCTGCCGCCGGCGCCGACGTTGAAGTCCAGGCCAACATCCAGAAGTTCGGCATAAAGCCCCAATTCGTCGAGAATGTCATAGACGATGGAGCGGATGCGATCCGGCGCGTCGGGATGGTTGTTGCCCACACGCCCGAACAGGACATTATCCATGACGCTGGCCGCGGCAATGTATTTGGCAGGATCATACCGTTCGATCGCATTTTGCAGTTCGGACGGCAGGGTTTCATAGAACCGGTTGCGTGCAGCGACGATCTTGCTCATCAGATCCTCGCTCAGCAGACCGAAGCGGTGCCGGGGCTCGATATAGGCAAAGCTCAGTGTAACGATCATGGCGCGATCGTTCTCCGAAACTGCCTCATAGGGCCGGTTCTTGAGCCGTTGTAGCAAGGTTTCGTAGGCGGGTATCTCTTCGGCGCCCATGAAGGCGAGCTGCTGGAAGAACTGGTGATCGGGCGGCAAGTCGGCAAACAGCTCGATCGCCTGTTCGGCGATCTCCATGCCCATCTCGAAAAGCGTGCGGTCGAGGCCGGCTTGCCTCAGCACAGACGCAAAATAGGGATTGGCCGCTAGCGCCTTGTCGGCCAGTTCGGGGCCGGCGGCGGCGCCGAAGAGCAGGTTTTGGCCGATCGATGCTTCCTTGTTGTAGGCGCCTGGTTCGAAAGGAACCACCAGTCCGCTCAGCCCTTCCTGTTCCAGCCTGGTTCGCAGCGCCGCACGCAGTTCGACGATGCGCCTGGCGAGTTCCGTGTGACGCGTCAGGTCAGCCGAGGAGCGCAAGCCGAGATCCAGAATGTCGCGCGACAGAAGAACCGCGTCGAGCACCCGGCGCACCGCCTCAAAGAGGTCGTGCGGGCCGGTGGCCCCGGCGGAAGCATAGTCGATCCAGTCGCTCCGGATATCGAGGTCCGAATTGCCCGACCGCCGCGCCTCGTGAATGTTCCAGCGCTGCTGGTCTGCCGCAGCACCCTCATAAGGCACCGATGTCAGCGGCGCATGCTTCAACCCGTAGAGCAGGTTATCGCGGAGGCTTGCATGGAACAGGAAAACATCCGACGAGGCGTAGGACATGCGCCGCCCGGTCACCGCTTCGGGAAGTTCAAGCAGGTCGTCGGCGCCCGAAGCGATCTTTCCGCTGTCCGGCCAGTTCAACCGCGCGAAGGCTTCTGCCAGCGCCTCCGCTCCACCTGTTGCGGTGCTGACCAGCGCCACCGTCTCACCCGGCTTGACCTGGAGCGAGATCCGGTCGAGGAGCATTCCTCCGCCATCGTCCGCTATGGACAGATTGATCGCCGACAGCGGGTTGGTCATCGGACCGGGAGCGTCGATCCTCAACGCTCCAATGCTCGGCGCGATGAGACCCTCGACGGTGAATTGTTCAACGACCTGCTGGTATTTGACCTGGACATCCTGGCGAGCCTGATCCCAGTCGATCAGTTCCTTCATCGGTCCGGGCAGGTCCTTGTAGGCGCTGATCACGGCCACCAGCTGGCCGACGTCCAGCCGCCCCCGGATGACCAGGTAGCCGCCGATCATGTAGAACAGAAAGGGCGTGAGCTGCGCCAGAAAATTGTTGAGGAACTTCACCATGAATTTCCATTGGTAAAGATCGAAGCGGATCTTGAAGATGAGGCCGAGCCGGGCAGCTATGTCGGCGCGCTCGTAGTTTGAGGTGTCGTGGACGTGAACCGCGCCGATGCCGTCGACGATTTCGCCGACCCGGCCCGAGAGCGCGCGCGCCGTCAACTGCCGTTCGCGCCCGAGCACGATCAGCCGCCGCCGCATGCGCGGGATGAGCACGATCTGGATCACCACGATCACGACCGCAATCGTTCCGAGCCAGAAGTTTTGCACCATGATGAACAGCATGGCCGTCAGCGCCTGACCGCCGAGCAGCACCGGCTGCAGGAAGGCATCGCCGATGAAGCCCCCCAGCGGCTCCACCTCGTCCTTCACCATGGTCGCCACTTCGGCGGATTTCACGCGTTTGAAGTAAATCGGGGGAAACCGCAGCACGCGATCGATCAGATCGAAACGGATACGCCGCAGCATGCGCTCGCCAAGTCGGCCTTTGTATGTGTTGATGTAGAGTTTGAACAGGCCGTTGATGATGACTAGCAAAAGGAAAACAATACTCAGCGCAAACAGCGTCTCCGTGCGGTCGAGCTGAAAGCCGGAGAAGAACTGCACCTCACCAATGAACGGCAGGTCATAGTGCAGCCTCATGAACGGCTGGGTCGCGCCGGGTTCTCCGAAACCCTTACCTTGGATAGGGCCGTTGACGATCAGCTTCGGCAGATCGAAGGATATGAAATAGGGGATCATCGAAAGCACGACGATCATCAATATCCAGACCTGCTGCTTCTTGGTGTGCGTCCAGATATAGCGGGCTAGACTGGGTTCCATCCGACCATGGACCGTTCAATTGCAAGGCTGCAGGACATAGAAGCACCTGCTGGCTAATGGCGCATCGGCAATTTCTTCATCGCCAACGACATGCTTCGAGCCACAGTGCACCGTGATTGTCCTGCGCTCAACGATGAAAGGACGCTGCGAGGCGGCGCGATCCAGTTCAGGCGCATCGTCGATGACCGCAACACGGGCATTGTTGATCAGCGAAAGCAGCTGGCCAAACGATTGACGGCTGCCGTGGCGTTTTGGCGAACGGCCGCCACAGCTGCGCTGCTGATGCTGGCGCATGAACGCCGTTGGTCCGGACTGATGGGACAGCCCCTCTCCGGCACGGGGCAATGGCGAAGCGGCGTGCAGCATGATCAACGTCCGCGAACCAACCAGCCTTGCCGGGGCAAGATTGCGTTGTGTCGCCCAAAATCCCAACCTACAAGACGAGTATGATGGATGTCACGCAACCACGCAATGCGGGCATGGACGGGCACGAACAGGCCTTGGACCTCACGCGGGGAATTGCCGCCTATGTCAACCACCCTCTCGTGGCAGGGCTGGCGCGCGTCATCGCCAAGCATCCGCAGGCCGATATCGCCAACGCCTTCAACCACAAGCAGGTCGCCTGCAAGATGTGGGCGCTCGACAGGCTGTTCGACAGCTGCGGCGGCCGGTTCGGCCGCATATGGGTTCTGGGTGGATGGTACGGCGTATTGCCGGCAATGCTTTTCAACGATGCTCGCTTCGACATCGGGGCGATTGATAGCATCGACATCGATCCCGAAGTCGCGCCGGTCGCCCGGACCCTCAACCGGGATGCCGTTGACCGGTTCCGCGCGCTGACGGCAGATATGTACGCCGTTGACTATGTGGCCGCGCAGCCCGACCTGGTGGTCAATACGAGCTGCGAACACATAGTCGATCTGCGCGCCTGGCTTGCCCTGCTTCCGCGGGGCACGAATGTATTGCTGCAATCCAACGATTATTTCAGCGAGCCGACGCACGTCAACTGCGTGGCTTCACTGGCAGCCTTCGAAGCAATGGCGCCGCTACGGGAGGTGCGGTTCGCGGGCGAACTGCCGACCAAAAATTATACGCGTTTCATGCTGATTGGAACTGTTTAACGCATTTCGCTCTAAAGAAGCGTGACGGCTGTCGAATAACGACGTCGCGCGAATCTCACCGGGGCGACGCGCGTTAGCTAGAGTTCCGTTTTCAGGGACCATGTTCGATGTCGCTCGCGCAGGATTTGGGCCGAGCGACGCGCGCCTTCCAGATCGAGACGATGCGCGGACGGCCTCGGTCCAGCAAGCGCCTGTTCGATCGCTCGCGCCAAACCTTCAGGCGTTAGGTCCTTTTCCGTCAGCACCGTTGCAAGACCGAGTTCTTCGAGCATCAGGGCGCGAACCGTCTGTTCGGTTTCCGCGCCCGCTGCAAATGGAACGAGTAGGGAGCGACAACCCGCGCGAAGGACGTCGCAGACCGTGTTGTAACCCGCCTGCGAGACCGAGAGGCGGGCGCCGGTCAGCAGGCTGGCGAAATCCTCGCGGAACCGGAAGACGGACAGGCCCGGCGTGGCATCGCGTGCGATCGCGTCGAAATCGCCTTTCGGCAGGTTGGGACCGGTGATCAAACACCATTTCCAAGCGCTGTTGGCATTCCGCGCCGCTGCAACAGTGGCACTAACGAGGCTCTTTCCGGCAGCCCCGCCGCCAACCGACACCAGAACATCGAAGCGCTCGGAGACCGCGGGCGGTGGCGGCGCGGCAACGAGCCCAGTGTAGGCGACCTTGGCCCTGATCGCCCCGACCAGTGGAAAGGTCTTGTCGATGGTCGCGAAAGCCGGATCGCCGTGGACCATGACAAGGTCGAAATGCCTGTTGATGAGATCGACCGTTTCCTCGTTTCGGCCCGGCTTGACGCGCTCCTGAAGGATATCACGGACGGACGTCGCCAGCAGCGGTCTGGGTGATGTCGCGTCGATGGCCTCGATCAGCGGCAGGAGTTCGAAACGCATCTGCCGGCGTCCAAATGGAAACGCCTCGACAATGACGATATCGGGCCCGCAATCCCGATAGGCCTGCAACAGCATCTCCGAACGCCATCTCCTGAAAGCATCGTCGATGGGTTTGCCCTGCAGGTCGACAAGTCCGGAAAATCCCTCATCGCCGGAGGTGACGGGAGGGAGAGATACAGATTTGACGCCCGATCCTGGAAACCCCGCGATCGGCGCGCCGCCCGTCACCACGGTTACGTCAAACCCGTCATCGACCAGAGCCGCCGCAATGCGGCTGGCGCGCGCAAGATGGCCGATACCCAGGAGGTGCTGGACATAGAAGAAGGCGCGCAGTCGCTTCATTCGGCGGCCCGCCACTCCCGCTCGAACAGTTCCTTGAGCTGCCCAATGCTTGTCAGATGATCGAAATTGGCGCGCACGCGCCACTCTGCAGCGTCACCGAGGCGGGCGCGCAGCACGGGATCACGGATAAGGCGCTCCAGCGCCTGTGCCAGGGCAATTGGGTTTTCTGTCGGGACCAGCAGCCCGGTTTCATCCGCAGATAAAAGCTCCGGCACGCCGGAAATATCGGTCGACACGCAGGCAAGCCGCTGGCTGGCCGCCTCAACCAGAACATTCGGCAGACCGTCCCGGTCGCCGTTTGCGGTGATCCTGCAGGCCAGGGCGAAGATGTCGGCGCGGCGGTAGTGCTCAAGCACCTCCTCCTGAGCAAGCGCGCCTCTCCAAGAGACGCGACCATCCAGGCCGAGCTTTTGCGCCAGCGCCTTGAGCCGTTCCAGTTCCTCGCCGCCGCCGATATGCTCGAAACGCCACGCCAAATCACCAGGCAGGAGGGCAAGAGCCTCCAGCAAGGTATCGTAACCTTTCTTTTCAACGGCGCGCCCGACACTCAGAACGATAACCGGTTCGTCCGGTGCCGAGCCGTCATGCTGTTTCCGCGCCTCGCGGAAGCTGCCGAAGCGATCAAGGTCGAGCCCATGATAGCTCAGATGCAAAGACGAGTTGCCGTTAGCGAGTTTTTTCAGACGGTCGAAGCCGGTTTTCGTGCAAGTGACCGTCCAGCGGGCCGAGGAAAGCTTGCCGGCGAGATCCCAGTCAGGCGAAGTCCAGATGTCCTTGGCATGGGCCGAGCAGCTCCAGGGCAGACCGCGAAGCTGGCTGGCATAGCGTGTCACCGATGCCGGTGTGTGCGCGAAATGCGCATGCAGCCAGCCCACATCTTCCGGCCATTCGGCCGCCAGCACCAGCGCTTGCCCGAAGCGGCGTACGCGATTGCGCGTAAAGTCGCGAGGGATGTCGGCAGCCAGCGATCCGAACGCGCGCCAGAAGCCTGGCCGCAGCAGACAAGCAAACAGCGAGCGAGCCACCCGCATCGGTTCTTCATGCAGATATTCCGGCAGATAATGGACGGGCGCTTTGATCTCGTTATGCACCGGATGGCGTTTTGTGTCGGTCGGCCGTCTCAGCGCGACGAGTATCAGGTCGAACCCCGCTCGCTCCAACCCGAGCAGTTCCTGCGCGATGAAGGTTTCCGACAGCCGCGGATAACCCTTCAGAACCACGACGATCTTGCGATGTTGCAACTCAGTTGATGCCTTCAATGACCGAAAGGTGATGGCCGGCACGCCTGTCGAGCAGTTCCGCGACGATCGCGGAAATATGAGGCAGCCCTTCCAGCCTCAGATGCGGATTGCTCTGCGATGGGCGGGGCCGATCCGGCAGCACCTTCAGTGTATCGGCAAACCGCTGGGAATCCTCGGCTTCTTCCGGCGAAAGCATCTTGATGAGACCGAGTTCGGCTGCTCGCCGTGCGCGGATCAGTTGCTCCTCGCGCGGCTTGATGCGCGGCACGATCAGCGCCGGCTTGTCGAAGGACAGTATCTCGCAATAGGTGTTGTAACCGCCCATCGCCACTACCGCCTTGGCGCCCGCAATCAGCTCTTCCATGCGGTTGTCGAATTCGATGATCTTGATATACGGGATTTTGGACCCCTTCTTAAGAAACTTGTTGCGCTTGCGCGCCGGCATGTAGGGCCCAAGCACGATCAGCGCCCTATGCTGCAATTGCGGATCCTGCTGATAGGCATCGATGACGTTGTGGATCAGATCGGCGCCGTCGCCGCCGCCACCGGTCGTAACGAGGATATAGTCGCCCTGGGGGCGGTGGCCGGGCAACTCGTTCTTCTGCAGGCTCCGTTGCAGGAAACCGACGAACTTCATCTTTGCCCTGATAGCCGGCGGCACATCCAGGCCGGTCAACGGATCGTAAAAATCCGGCGGACCGTAGGCCCAGACCTTGTCGTAGAACAGGCCTATCTTGCGCATCACATCCCTGCGTTCCCACTCTGCCTCCAGCAGATGCGGCGCATCCATCACCTCGCGCAGGCCAAGCACCAGCGTAGTGCCTCGCGTCTTGAGGTACGACAGCGTGTCCTCGATCTCACCGCGCAGCCCGAGCGGTTCCTTGTCGACGATGAAGATATCCGGCCGAAACGTCTCGGCTGTGTGGCGAATGATCGACTGGCGCATTCTTAGCGTCTCATGCAGATCGATATCCTTTTCCAGCGAGGTGTATTCGCCGTTGCGCAACTTGATGACGCTCGGGATCTTCACGAAGTCGACGCGGGCGCGGTAGTCGAAGGCGCCGGCGATAGGCGCGCCCGAAATGATAAGCACCTGAAGTCCGTGGAAATCCTCGACCAGGGAATGCGCGATCGTGCGGCAGCGCTGCAAGTGGCCGAGCCCGAACGTGTCGTGGCTGTACATGAGAATTCGAGCATCTTGTACGTGCTGGGTCATTGTCGAACCTCTTTAGAATTCTCGCCTGAGGACCGCGGGCCCCCCGCAGGATTCCAACCCATTTCTCGCGGGTCTATCGACCTGTTTTGAACATGAGGGAGCAATTTTTTCAAATTATATTACCCAAGAGGGTTCATATGCTGAGCAGCGTCTGCTCAGCTGCTATGCACATTGGATGCGAGCCCAGCCTATTTGCCTTGTCGGCCTCGTGCGCTGCAGATAGATCACGGCGGATACATGCACTTGTATCGAGACGGGTCGCGGGCTGGCCGATTGCTTGCTTTCAGAAAAGCGGCCAGGGCGATGGCGCTCCTCCCTCGTGGCCGAGCGGCTAAACTGCCCAAGAATGGGCTGAAGATCTTCAAAGACAGCGCGCCGACACAAACCATGATCGATGCCCCAGATGCGGGCGCTCTCGCGCCGCCCACGCAGAACATCGCCTTGTCCCTCAGCCAGACGAATTCAGTAACAGCATTGGCGTTATCCCACCTCCGACCCGATGAGTGAGGGGGCAACCCGCGCGGCCCACCCAAGCGCAGGACCTAACGTCGACGATTGTGCCTTCGAGCGTCGCCCAAGCGAAAGAGCCATATCCTACTCAAATTGAGGTATGACTCCGCGGGGACAGCCTTTCAAGCATGTGCTAATAAAGTCGTTTCGGGGAGGATGCCATGCCGTCCTTGAGGTGGGCTGCAGTTGTCGCGCTTGCCGCGAATCTCATCAATGCGACACCGACCATAGCCGCCGAAGCAGTGGGCCGGGCAGTCGTGATCAAGACTGCCGTTACCGGCGCAACCGGACCACTGGTGGTCAGCGCACCCGTTCATCGGGACGAACGAATCAGGACATCCAATACCGGGCTTGGCCAATTCGTGTTCCGGGATGGCACCAAGCTGGCGGTGGGGTGGGGTTCTTCCGTCGTCCTCGACAAATACGTCTTCAACGATGATAATTCGGTGAAGAAGCTCACCATCCGCGCTGCCAAGGGAACGTTTCGCTGGATAAGCGGGAACTCGCCTTCGTCCGCCTACCAGATTGTGACGCCCGCAGGCACAATAGGCGTGCGGGGAACAGCATTCGATGTCCACATCGCGCCCAACGGCAAAACCGCCGTCGTGCTGCTGAAGGGGTCGGCCCGATTCTGCAGCGGCGGCGGATGCAGGGAACTGAAGCGGCGCTGCGATTGCGTGGTCGCGACGCCGTCAGGCGCGATGTCCGACGTTATCAAGGTCAATCGATCTGTGCTCACCACACTCGGCACCTCGCGGGCATTGCCGTTTCTGACCGGCAATCAGCAGCTCTCGGGAGGCTTTGACGCAATCGGCGGAAATTGCGGGCTTACGGCTGCCATTCAGCAGGAGCATACGGCGCGGCCGGAGCGGCGCAACTCACCGGCACCACCCAGTCCGGGCACCCCCGATCCGCCGAGCCCGCCGCGGGGCGACAAAGATGACGGCAACAACGGCCATGGAAATGATCCGGGCAAGCACGATCCCAGCAATCCCGGAAAATCCAAGGGTCCTGGCAAAAAGTAGCGGCAGGGGTGGCCGGCAGTGGCAAGAGCGGATAGCCGCTCTTTTTCTCGGCGCGTCCGTATCCGACTTCGCCAACCGGTCTGGGCCAACTCGCCCCTACGTCGGGGTGGACGAAATTGTTGCCCTTGAACACCACCGAGTCGAGCGGTCGACCGCGCTACATCAATGAAGGTCAGGAACCGGAGCCGAATTGTTGCTCCGCATAGCCGGCATTCGCTTCCATCGCCGCTCCCGCCCGCTTGCCAACAAAATCATCCGCTCTGCGCGAGATCCGGCCATAGAATTCTTGCAACCCTGTCGGCAGGCCCGCAGCCCTGACTTTGGCCGCCGCGATCATCTTTCGGGTGCCTGGCAACCGCGATTGCAACGCCTCCACGAGCTTGCCGTGGAGAAGCCGCAATTCGGCAAAATCCGGCGACGACCCAACGTTTTCATCGCCTACGACGGCATTGATTCTGGTCCTCGTGCTCTTTCCCTTGAGTTCCAGCGATCCCGCGTCGAGCAAGGCCCAGCCTTGCAGCGATTTTACTGTGTCGTCGGACGCGAGGATATCGAAACTCACCGTCTTGCACGTTGTCTCGATACGCGCTGCGATGTTCACCGCGTCGCCAACGGCCGAATAGTTGAAACGCGACTCGGCGCCCATATTTCCGACACAGGCGACGCCGGTATGGATTCCGATACCGATGCGAACCGTCTGCCCGGCCCCGAATCCGAATGCATCGCTTTCGTTGAGGCGGGCAATCGTCTCGCGCATCGCCAATGCCGCGCGAGCGGCTTTGCGGGGATGATCGGTGACGTCGACCGGGGCATTCCAAAAGGCCATGATCGAATCGCCGATGAACTTGTCGAGCGTGCCTTCATTGGCGGTGACATGACGGCTGAGCGCGTCGAGAAGCGTGTTCAAAAACCGCACGACGGCGGTGGGCGGCAGTCTTTCGCTGATCTCCGTGAAGTTTCGCACATCGACAAACATCACGGTCAGTTCTCGGTCGTCGCCGCCAAGACGAAGCGCGTCGCGCGTGTGCTCGATCCGGTAGAGAAGCGATGGCGACAAATACTGACCGAAGGCCCGCCGGATCGCGCGCCGCTCTCGATCAGTCACGAGGAAGCGGAAAGAGGTTGTCGCGAAATGCGTGATCGTGCCCATGAGGATCGGCGCAAACGGGTCGAACAGCAGTCCCGCAAGCGAAAAGGCAAACCATGATGCGACGAGCGCCAGTCCCGTGATCGCAAGGCCGCAGGCGAGCGCAATCGCGGGGCTTACGAAAATCGTCAGAATCACCAGGAGGCTGCCGAGCATCGCGATCGACGCGATTTCCAGCCCGTTTGCCCAATCAGGCCGAGACAGATAGTGGCCGGACAGCACCTGTTCAACGATCTGCGCGTGGATCGAGACGCCCGGCACGTTCTCACCGAGCGCGGTGACACGAATGTCCTGCAGCCCGGCGGCCGAAGTGCCGACAAACACGATACTGCCTTCGATCGCGGCCCTCGTTTCGGACGAGACGCCGCCGGGTGCAAGCACGTCCTTCGCCGAAACATAACGCTCGGCCCTGTCGGGACTGACATAGAGCCAGAGTTCGCCGGCCGAGGTCACCGGGATAACGAAGTCGCCGATCTTGACGGAGGTCATTATGCCCTGCCGATCCGGCGCGCCGGCAATGAGGTAGGTGGAGGCCCCCTGCGCTACTCTTATGGCTTCGAGGGCAAGATCCGGATAAAGCTGCTCGCCATCAGTCAGAAAGAGTGGGGCTGTCCTCACCACAGCGGTCGATCTGCCGGGATTGAGGCTGATGTGTCCGATGCCGGCTGAATTGGCCTCAAGCTGCGGCCGCAGCGGCGTGGCTGCCTTGATAGGCGGAGGAGCAGCGATCGGGCTCTCGCCCATAAAGGCAATGCCAGCCTTGATTTGCGGCCGATAGTTCCCTTCGTTGGAGATGCCGTAGCCCAGGATAACTGGCTTGCCGGCGATCGACCCGGCGAAGATCTCGTCATTGTCGGGCAGGCGGTCGAGCAGGGCCGGATCGATGCCCGGCACGTCGCGGAGGACAGTGCGAGGCGACAGACGGTCGGGCTCGGCGAAAAGAATGTCGAATGCGATGGCCGCCGCACCAAGCTCCGTCAGCTTTTCGACCAGGGCCGCCATGCGATCCCTGGGCCACGGCCACTGCCCGAACTGCTGCAATGAGGCCTCGTCGATGTCCACCACGCGGACGGGCATCGACTCGAAGCGGCGAGGTGCCAGCCTCTGATACTGGTCGAACGTCGCTTCGCGGGCGAGTCTCAACGGCTGCGGGTCGCTCGCCCGGACAATGGTAAGCGCTGCGACCAGCGACAGACCCAGGATGACGCCGGCCAACTGGGCGCGTGTCATGACATCTGCACCAGTAACTGTGCCGCGTATCCTGCCTGCATAGCCCCGCTCCGGGAGGCAGCTTTCGAGCCTCGAAGCTAGGCTGCATTGTTCCCGGCAAATGTGCAATCGCCAACCTTACGCCCAACGGAGCAGCGCGGGCCGTGCGCTGGCGATTTGCGTAGCGACGAAGTTCTCAATCGGCTCCAGCGCTAGACAGTCGAGGAGCAAGAGCGCTAGCGGAGGCCGCCGGCCATTTTCTCGCTCTCCGGCAAGTTTCGCAACCACAGCATAGCGGCCGCCCCAAGAAGCGGACCCGGCACCAGCAGCAGGAAGGCCCAGCGCCAGCCACCGATGAAGTCGGCGAAGCGCGGCGTCAGCCAGATGGCGAGCACCGTCAGCGCAAAGCCGGCGCCAAGCTGCACCGACAGCGCCGTGCCGACGAAGCGGCGATCGCCGAGCTCGGTCACTGCGGCTGAGAATTGCGCCGAATCGCCGATCACCGAAATACCCCAGACGACGGCGACCAGCATGAAGAGCCAAAGCGGCCCGGCAAACAGGAAGCCCATCAGCAGCGCACAGCTTCCCGAGACGATCATCATGCCGGCGGTGGTCGCGGTTCTGCCGATGCGGTCCGACAGATAGCCGCCCAACAGGCAGCCAATGATGCCGGAGGCGACGACGAAGAAGGTCGAAAGCGAGGCGGCAGCGGCCGATCCGATCGCCTGCGCCTCGAATGCCGAGCGCGTATAGGCAAGCAGCCACGCCCACATGGCGTAGAGTTCCCACATATGGCCGAGATAGCCGAGATTGGCCAGGAGCAGCGGCCGCTCGCGAAACACCTGCCCGATGCGCGATGGCTCGAACACCGCCTTGCCGAAAGGATAGGGCCCCTCCCTTGCGAACAAGAGAAACAGGAGCGCGCCGACCGTCGTTGCTAGACTGGCGGCCGCGACCACCGGCCGCCAGTCGAGCGCGGTCAGGACAGCGCGAAAAAGATGCGGCAGCGCCGAGCCGATGGTGAGCGCGCCTATGACTGCGCCGAGCGCCAGCCCCCGGTCGCGCGTGAACCAGGTGGCGACGAGCTTCAGCGCCGGCGGATAGACGCCGGCAAGTGCTGCGCCGGTGACAATACGCGCGGCGATCACGCCGCCCGGCCCGAGATGAAACAGCAGGCTCGCATTGGCGAGCGCGGCGACAAAAGCGGCGGCCGCCATCAGCCGGCTGAGCCGCACCAAATCGGGAAGGTTGACCAGGCTCGCCCCCAGCGCACCGATCACGAAGCCGACCTGAACGCCGTTGGTCAGCCAGGCCTCCCCGCCGGCGCCGAGCGCAAGCTCCTGCCTCAGTTCGGGCAGGATGGCGGTCGCCGAAAACCAGGTGGTCAGCGACAGAACGACCGCCAGGCAAAGCAGCGACAGCACGCGCCAGCGGCCGCCGTCGGCGGCCATGCCAAGCGGGCTGCCGCTCACCGCGCTCATGCGCCTTGCAGCGGGACGGTCAACACGGTCGCCGCGCCGGTGGGACAAAGCTCCCCTGGCCGTTGCGTAGGCTGGTCTCGATCTTGCAGATCGGCTTGTCGGGGCGCAACTTCTTGACCTCCACGCGTCCGGTGATCGCCTCGTCAACGCCGACCACCTTGACGAACTTCCATGCGATTTCGAGAAAGACCGTCCCGGGCCAGGGCAAATCCTCCGCGACCAGGGCATTGAGAATACCAGAACTGACGCCGCCGTGGAGGATCGGCTTGCCGAACACCGATTCTCGGCCAGCGCGGTCATTATGCAGCGAATTGCGCTCGCCGGTAATGTCGGTGGAAAGTTTCGATTCTATGCCAGCCCGAACCGTTCGACGGCCCGCATGATGCCGCGCAGTTCGGCGAGGCCCTTCAGCCTGCCGATCAGCGAATAACCGGGATTGATCCTGGTCTTGCCGATGTCGTCGGCGAGCAGATGTCCGTGATCGGGTCGCATCGGAATGCGCCAGTCGGCGCGGCCTTCCTTCCGACGGCGCGCTTCCTCCTGCATCAGGGCGAGGATGACATGCGCCATGTCGGTGCCGCCCTCGAGATGCTCGGCCTCATAGAAGGAGCCGTCATCCTCGATGGTGACGTTGCGCAGATGGACGAAATGGATGCGGCCCGCGAACTCCTTGACCATGGCGACGATGTCGTTGTCGGCGCGCGTGCCGTAGGAGCCGGTGCAGAATGTCAGCCCGTTTGCCGGGCTGTCCACGGCATTGAGGATGAATCGCGCATCGTCAGCTGTCGAAACGATGCGCGGCAGGCCGTAGAGCGAGAAGGGCGGATCGTCGGGATGGATGCACATGCGCACCCCTTCCTGTTCGGCGACCGGAATAATCTCGCGCAGGAACCAGGCGAGATTGTCGCGCAATTCCCTTGGCCCAATCGAATCGTACTCGGCCAAGGCCTCGCGAAAAGTGTCCCGGTTGTAGCTGCGCTCGGTGGCGGGCAGTCCGGCGATAAGGTTACGCTCGATCCGGTCGATTTTCTCGTCGCTGAGCTCTTTCAATCGCGCTTCCGCTTCGGCAATGCGCGCGGCGCTGTAGCCGGCCTCGGCATTCCGTCGCTTCAGCACGAACAGGTCGTAGGCCGCGAAATCGATCGCGTCGAAACGCAATGCATAACCCGTCGTCGGAAGGCGATACGCCAGATCGGTGCGGGTCCAGTCGACCACAGGCATGAAATTGTAGCAGATCGTCGCGATGCCGGCCTTCGCCAGCGCTCGGATCGTATCCTTGTAAAAGCCGACATAGCGCAGCCGTTCCGGCGAGCCGATCTTGATCGAGTTGTGGACGGGGATGCTCTCGACGACCGACCAGGTCAGCCCCGCCGCCTCGATGATCCGCTTGCGCTCCAGGATGTTTTCCAGCGGCCAGGCGCGTCCGTCATAGATGTCGTGCAGCGCCGAGACGATTCCGGTCGCCCCGGCCTGCTTGACGTGATCCAGCGTCACCGGATCGTCCGGGCCATACCAACGCCAGCACTGCTCCATTTGCTGCCTTCCTTTGAGAGGGAGCGGCAAGTTATTGTTGGACCAGGATGAGAGTCAATCGACAATTTCGGCTTCTCGAACGCCTGACGGCCGACAGGTAGCGCGGCAAACTGATCGAGACGGCGTCCAACTCGATTGTTTTCCCGGAAACTTGGGATATCCTGGTCCAACAATTTGGGGGATTCGTCATTGGAAACTTCTCACGCCGCGCGCGAGAGCGGCGCCCGCCGGCACGCCGGCGGCAGCTCGGCGGTCGATGCCGCGGCCGGGCGGATCCTCGATCTCATCCGCTCGCGGCAGCTGAATGTCGGCGACGTGCTGCCGACAGAGCGCGAGCTCAGCGAGATCACCGGCGCCAGTCGCAACACCGTGCGCGAGGCTTTGCGCGCCATTCGGACCTACGGGCTGATCGAACCGAAACCCCGCGTCGGGGCGGTGCTCGCGGACGGGCATAGCATCGCCATCCAGAATTTCTTTGCCGCGCATATGGATGTCTCGCGCTCCTCCTTCGCCGACATTCAGGGCTTCAGGCGCATCATCGAAGTCGGCATCGGCGACCACATCGTGCTCAACGCCACCAACGAGCAGATCGAAGCGCTCGACGCGGTCAACGCGCGGATCGTCGAGAGCCGCTCGATCCAGGAGGCCGCCGAGAATGATTTCGACTTCCACATGGCGTTGATCGGGCTGGCGGACAACCGCATGCTGTCGGACATGTATTCCTTCCTTTCCCCGGTGATCCTGCGGATCATGACCATCGGCAAGGAGATGCGCCCGGTCCTGGCCGACACCCGCGCCGCGCATGGCGAGATCGTCGCCGCCCTGCGCGCGCGCGACAGAGTGGCCTACGCCTACCTGATGAGCCGCCATCTGGATTTCGCCCTGCGATTCCTGCCGGAAGAGCCGGGTTCCGACACGTGACTGAAGGAGTTCCCGCAATGAAGGATTTTGTTGGCAAGGTCGCCCTGGTGACGGGGACGACGGGAATCGGTCTGGCAACCGCCAGGCGCCTCGCCGCAGGGGGTGCTGCGATCATCGCCTGCGGCATCGACCGCTCGGCCAATGCGGCAATGAGAGCGGAGCTGGAAAGCTCCGAAGCCGGCGCGCTGGTCGTCGACACCGACGTCTCCGTGGCGGATCAGGTCCGCGATGCCGTCGCTGCCGGGGTGGCACGGTTCTGCGGCCTCGACGTGATCGTCAATTCGGCGGCCGTCCATCCCTACGGAACCGCGACCACGACCGACTGGGAAACATGGAACAAGGCCATGACGGTCAATGTCGGCTCGATCTACCTGACGGCACATTTCGGCATCCCCGAAATGATCCGCCGCGGGGGCGGCGCCATCGTCAATGTCGCCTCGGTGCAGGGTTTCGCCTGTCAGCAGAACGTCGCCGCCTATGCGACGACCAAGGGCGCCATCCACACGCTGACGCGTTCGCTGGCGCTCGATTATGCGGCGGCCGGCATCCGGGTCAATTCGGTCAGCCCAGGCTCGATCCGCACACCGATCCTGGAGAAGGCCGCGCGTGGCGAAACCGGCAGCGATGCCGATGTCGAGGAAGCGTACAGGCGCTTCGGTGCGGCGCATCCGCTTGGCCGCATCGGCGAACCGGAAGAAGTGGCCGAACTCATCGCCTTTCTGTGCTCCTCCAGAGCGAGCTTCTGCACCGGCGCGGATTACAAGATAGACGGCGGCCTGACCGCCGGCATCGGTGTGAAATAGAGCCATGAAGATCGGTCTTGGCCTTTGCCGGAGTAGCTGACGCCGGACGATTTCCGCTTTGCCCGTCTGGCGGGCGCCATGCATGTCGCTGCCCGCCTCACCAACTATTTCGTGGCCCAGGATCACCCAGGATAGATCAGGAGCTTGTTGGCATTGCAATGTGGTCGCACCAGTGGCGATCGCATCGCATTCGTGTTGAAAACGCAGCTTCAAAATCACCCAAAAAGCAAGTGAAGTCGAGGTCAAAAGGTTAAACTGATTTATATTTCGATTCAAATTGTCCATATTAACTAACTATTAACATGTCGCTTAACTTTTTGATTTTTTTAGGTATGGTGCCATGAAGGAGGTAGTTTGAACTACCGGAGAGTGGGGCGACTTCTCCTATGCGAAAAGTTTTAGAAACTTCAAAAAGAGATTTTGAACAACACAGCGCTACGACCGGCGGATCGGATCCGCTCCACTCCAGCCAACATCTGACGTCCGCGAACCATGAGACCTCTCGTTTTCCCCGGTTGCAGCACCAGACTTCGACCGGACGTCCAAGCGTGACCGCCGTGGCAGCGCTGGAAGCAGCCCCTTCCCGGCAGGACCTGCCTGCATTGCCGACGGTGCAGCTTGGCGGGCTGCCTGTCACCGTGATCGACCGGCAGGGCGCCGCCCGCCTGATGCTCGCGGCGGCGCGGCAGCACCGCCATGGCAGCCGTCCCTACTACTTCACCTCCGCCAACGGCGACGTCATCGCCCAGGCTCGCGCGAAATCGGAGATCGCCGCCCTCTTCCGGGAAGCCGATCAGATCTTCGCCGACGGCCAGCCGCTTGTTCTCGCCTCGCGCCTATTGTGCCGCACGCGGTTGCCGGAACGGGTGGCCACCACCGATCTGTTCCACGATGTGGCAAAGCTCGCCGAGAACGAGGCCGCGACCTTCTACCTGCTTGGATCGACGGAGGCCGGGAACGCCAAGGCCGTGGCCGCCATCAAAGCCAGCTATCCGCGCCTGCGCATCGTCGGCCACAGCCATGGCTACCTCACCGGCGAAGCGCTCGAGAAAAAGCTCGAAGAGATCGACGCGCTTGCACCGGACATATTGTGGCTCGGCCTCGGCGTGCCGCGCGAGCAGATCTTTGTCCGCGATTTTGGCTCGCGGCTCTCGAATGTCGGTGTGATCAAGACTTCCGGAGGGCTGTTCGACCATATTGCCGGCAAGGTCCGGCGCGCCCCCCTCTGGGTCCAGAAGGCGGGTTTCGAATGGCTGTGGCGCATGTTGATGGAGCCGCGCCGGCTGTTCTGGCGCTACTTCACCACCAATCCGCGTGCCCTTTATGCCCTGTTGAGGTATTCCCAATGACAGCCGAACATTCGCTTCGTCCGCTGCCGGAGGGAACCGACACGGAGATCGCTGTCGTCGGCGGCGGGCTCTCCGGGACACTTGCCGCGACTCTCCTCGGCCGGTCGGGCTACCGTGTCACATTGATCGACCGCCACCCCGTTTTTCCGCGCGAGTTCCGTGTCGAGAAGATCGCCGGCGACCAAATCGACAAGCTGCGCCGGATCGGCCTCCTCGACAGTCTTTCCACGGCGGCCGCGGCATTCGACGAGATCGTCAACGTGCGCAAGGGGCGAGTACTCGACCGCACGCGAGCCCGCCACTACGGCATTTTTTACGACGACCTCGTCGCGGCGATGCGGGCCGAACTGCCCAAGGCCGTACGCTTCGTCGCCGGCAGGGTGAGCGCTGTGGAGGCCGGCCCAGAGCGGCAGCGTGTGTCGATCATCGGGCAGCCGGATGTGACGGCTCGCCTGCTTGTGCTCGCCACCGGCATGGGCGACATCCTGCGGCGCGACGTCGGCATCGAGCGCCGGTTCGTCCACCAGCGCCAATCGCTGACTTTCGGTTTCAATGTCCGGCCGGCGGGAGCAAGCGCGTTCAAGCATCCGGCGCTGACCTATTACGGCGAACGCGTTTCGGACGGCATCGATTACCTCAACTTCTTCCCGGCCGGCGGCGTTACCCGCGCCAACCTCTTTGTTTTCCGGGAGCATACCGACCCGTGGGTCAAGGCGCTGCGCGACCGCCCGCGCGAAACGCTCATTGAAACGCTTCCGGGACTCCTCAAGACCTTTGGCGATTTCGAGGTCATCGACCGCGTCTCGAGCTGGCTCACCGACATCACCGTAGCCGAAAATTGCAAGCGCGACGGCGTCGTCCTGATCGGAGACGCCTATCAGACATCCTGTCCGGCCGCCGGAACAGGTGTCAGCCGCCTCCTCACCGATGTGGAGCGCCTGTGCATGGTGCACGTGCCGCAGTGGATGGCCTCGCCCGGCATGGCGGCGGCGAAGATCGCCACCTTTTATGATGATCCCATGAAGCAGGCGATGGATGAACGGGGGCTCGAATTGGCAAATTTCCGCCGCAGCCTGACCATCGACACGGACCTGCGCTGGCGCGCGCGCCGGCAGGTTCATTTCAGCCGTCGCCGCATCCTGCACGAGATCGACAAGTTCAGCCCGAGCTTTGCCGCGCGGCTGCGCGGTCTCAAGCGGCCGCAAGTGGAAGCCGTGACCTGATTGCGGGTCAGCCGGCGCATTTCGTTCAAAGGACGCTTCGGCATAGGCGTGCGCGACCGCCTGAAGCTAGCGTAAGGCGTCCGATCCGACCCGCTTCAACTAGGACGACTCGGCGGCTTCATCGGCAGCCGGCGGCACGATGACAGCCGAAGGCTTGGCCTTCTTGACATGCGCGGCCTCAAGGATATGCCGCGCCAGCGCCTTGGCCGCCGGCAATTTCTGCACCGTCAGATGCGCCGCATAGCCGAGCGGACTGCCTGCGCGGTAGATTTGCCACATCGGTGAAGGCCGGCCACCGAAGACGCGCTTGTAGGGCTCGTCGCCGATGGTGAAATCGAGGTGTTGATCGCCGCGCTCGATGCAATCGCGGGCGATCTGCTCGAACATCAGGCTGCCGATCGACTGCTTCCGGTAGCCGGCCTCGTCGAAACCGCCGAGGATGACCAGGAGCGAGCCGCGGTGCTTGAGCCCGAGCGCGCCGGCGATCGGCTGGCCGTTCATCCAGAATGCATAGGTGCGGGCGAAGCCGCCGCACCCTTCATTGGCCACGGCCAGGTAGAAATCGAAATAGGAAGGCAGCTGCAAAAGGTCGGCCGGACCGTTGCTGCCGTCGAAGCGTTTGCCGCGATAGAGCTTGAGGGCATCGAATGTCGTGCGGACCGCGGCCGGGCCGTCAACGCATTCGAAGCGCGCCTCCCCGATGCGGTTGAGCTGCCGAGATTTCTTGTCCAGCTCCTTGCGATAGGACTGGTCCAGCCGCTGCTCGCGCCAGCCGGCGAATGTCGGCTCCAGCTTGCTGGAATAGGCGCTCATGCCCATGCTGTCGCGCTTGTCGACGCCAAGCAGGCGCTCCATCGCCAGGGAGCGGTCCGCCAGCTTGCCTATGCGCAGGAGATCGTATGGCCGCAGATGCTTGCGGATGGCGGCGACGGTGCGGGCGTCGGCAAGAATGCGGGAGAAGGTCTCCTCGTCGGCGACGGGCGAGACATAGTCCGAAACCCGCATATCCGCGAATTCCACGACCTTCAGCAGCGTGTAGCGGCGCCTCACCAGCGGCAGGACCATCGCGAGCCTTCCGCTCGCACGCACGCGGACGACGATGATCAGTGGCGTGGCGGCGCCTTGCCGCACGAGCCTCTCATAAAGTTGCGCGAGCCAAATCGGATGCTGAAAAGCGGTTGCCGCCGAGCTGGCGAAGAGCTCGGCGTACTCCGTCGAACGGAAATCGAACGCATCCTCGGCAGTGACTTCAAACATGTGATCCGAACCGGCAGGGACAGCGGCTATCCACGACTTCTTACGTTCCAGGTCAAGACCGGCCGCCGCGATTGTTGGAATCTTGGTATATGCCGAAACCGCTAATCTTGCGTTGCATGGCAGGCCGGGGCGGACGACCACAACCGCTTCGGGATCGCAAGTCGAAAATCATGCCGGAAAAGTAGAAATCCGGTTTTGCGTGTAACGCCGATGTAAGTATTTTCGGCCAGTCTCTCGCTCCTTATTGTTGGAAATCCGAGCAGGACATAGCCGCCCAAGACATGCTGGCGATCGAGGTCATCGTTCCGCAATCGGCGCCCCGCCATTGGCAGCAGCTCGCCATAGAGCGGCTGGAGGCGGACGGCCACGATGTCGCGGTGGCGCATCAGCCCGGGCCGTCGACCTGGCCGGCCGCGGCAAAAGCCGCCTTCCAGTTCGAGCAACGTCTTTTCCGCCGGCGCGGACCCCTTCTCGGGTCCGCGGTGCAAGCAATCCCGGCACGGCCCGGCGGGCGCCCCGCCGCGCTGAGGCTCGATCTTGCCGGCGATGCGGCCTTGTCGAATGTCCCCACCATCGGCCTTCGCTTCGACGGATCCAGCGCCGATCTGTCGGCTGCAATCGCCGTCGCGGCCGGCAGGCTCCCGGTGATCGAGGCCGTGCTCGACAGGAAGACGGTGGTCGGCCAGGCGCGGCCCATGGTCGACAAGCGGGAATCCACCGCACTCGGCACCGAGGACGTGTTCGCCCGCGCCATTACTCTGGTTCAGTCGGTCACCCGCGCGTTCGCGGCGGACCGGCTGCCACGAGAGGCAGTGGCTGAAATCCATGGTCGTGGCGAGCGAGGCGGGTTCACATCCGCCTATCTCGGCGCGGCGCTGCCGCGGCTCGGCCGGGAAGCGCTTCGGCGCGCGCGCTTCCGCCACGCGCATTGGCGTGTCGGCTATCGCTTCACCGATGCCCTGGGCGTCGCCGATACCGGCAAGCTCGGCACCGGCTGGTCGGTGCTGCCGGACCCGGGCGATCATTTCTATGCCGACCCGTTCCCCTTCTGGTGGCAGGGTCAGCCCTTCGTGTTCGTCGAGGACTATCCGCACGCGACCGGAAAGGCGGTCATTTCCGTTGTTCCGTTTGATGCGGATGGCGTTCCAGTTGAGCCTCGGGTCGTGCTGGAGGAGGCTCACCACCTCTCCTACCCGCAGGTATTCGAGCGCGACGGCGCGATCTGGATGCTGCCGGAGGCGAGCGCCGGCGGCAAGCTCACGCTCTACCGCGCGTCGGGCTTCCCGGACAGCTGGCTTGCCGAGACCGTGCTGGTCGAAGGCGAGATTTCCGATGCCACCTTGTTCGAGCATGAAGGCATGCTCTGGCTGTTCGCCACGGACCGTGACGGCCATGGAAGCACTTCTGACACGCTGGTGATTTTCTCCGCCCCCGCGCTTGCCGGTCCGTGGCGGCCGCATCCGGTGAACCCGGTCCTAATCGACCATCGCATGGCCCGCCCCGGCGGAGCCTTCGTCCGCAACCGCGACGGCCGCGTGCTTCTTCCGGTCCAGGACGGAACGCTGGGCTATGGCGGCGGGCTGGGCCTTTCGGAGTTGCTGGAGCTCAATCAGCAGACGGTGCGGCTGTCGCCGCCGCGGCCGATCGATGCGGCTGGCGACTTTCCTTATCCGAAAATCCATACACTCAATCGGGCCGGGCGCCTGGAAGTGATCGACGGGATCGCCGCCGTGCGCAAGCGGTCAGGCAAGCAGTAGCGCCTCGTAGCCCGCGCACATCCTGGCCGGCGAATACTTATCCCGCAGCCGCCGTCCCGCCTCTGAAAGCCTGGCCTTGGCTTCCGGCCGCGCAAACAGATCGCCAAGGCCCCTGGCCATGCCGGCGGCGTCGGCCTCGACGAACAGTGCGGCGGGAGAGCCGTCCTCCGCGGTCAGCACCTCGCGCAAGACGTCGAGGTTGCTCGCCACGACCGGCAGCCCGGAAATGGCGGCTTCGACGCAGGCGAGGCCGAAGGTCTCCGTCATCGAGGCAAACGCATAGGCATCACCGGCCGCGAGGAATTCGAAGATGCGCGTCGGCGGAACCTCGCCGACGAGATGCAGGCGGTTGGCAATGCCGCGGCTTTCGGCAAAGGCGACGAGCGCCTCGCGCTCCGGCCCCGCGCCTGCCAGCGCGACATGGACGTCGGGCAGTCGATCGAGCGCGCCGACAAGCGCGATCTGGTTCTTCATCGGCGTCAGTCGGCCCGATGATACGGCCAGCCAAACGTGCTGCGGCAGGCCGAAGGCGGCGCGCGCCGCTGCCTTGTCGAATTCCTCGCCCGGCGCGGGTACGCCGTGATCGATGCGACGCATACGCCGCCGATAGGAGCGCGGATAGCGATCGAACTGCGCTTGCGTCCAGCCGGAATTGACGACATTCGCCTGGTAAAGGCCGACCGTGCCCATCAGCTTGTCGATCTGGGAGAGCAGCCCCATGACGCCGATGCTTTGCGGGGCGCCGCTTTGGTTTGCGACGATGTGCCTGACGCCGGCCAGCCGGGCGCCGAGCGTGCCGAAGATGTTGCCATAGTGTTGGTAAGTGATGACTGCGTCGGGGCGTGCCGCGCGCAGATATCGCGCCAAGCCGACGGTCGCCCGGATCTGCCCGGGCAATCCGCGCGGTCTATCCGTCAGGACGAAATCCACATTGGGATCGCGGTCGTAGGCTTCGGTCTTGCGGTACATGAAGACGGTGCGCACCTCGTGCCCCCGCACCCGCAATCCCTCGCCCACCATGTCGGAGATGCGCTGCGCCCCCGCAGCCTCCGCCTGGGTCTGCACTTGGACGATCTTCACGTGCGCCCTTTCAGGAGGGCATGAGGCACCAGCCCGATCCTGTCCAGGGACAAGCCGAGGATCGACGGGTTGATGCCGATTCTGCGCCGGGCGATCAATACCCCGAAAGCCGTCCATGCGATGACGGTTCCGGCAATGCTGAGGGCCGCTCCTATGGACCCGAGGTAGTAAGTTGCCACGGCCGTCACGCAAAGTCCGACAACGTTGACGATGACCAGCACCTTGAAGAGCGCATGCTGCAGACCCGTCAACTGCAACAGGACTTCGATCGGGCCGCAAGCGGTGCCGAACGTCGCCCCGATGCCGAAGATGACCAGCGTCGCCCTCATGGTCGGCGTCGCATAGGCCGGATTGAAGATGGACAGGATGAAGTCGCCGAATATCCAGAAGGACGCCAGCACGCACAGCGCAATGGCCGAGCCGCCAAGCGCGGCGAGGCTGGTGATGCGTTGAACGTGAGCCCTGTCGCCGCTGTAGAAGGCCGCCGATATCTGCGGCGCCAGCGCCTGGTTGATGCCGTTGAGGGCAAGGGTCACGAAGCGCGTGGTCCGGTCCGCCACGAAGATCGCGCCTGCCGCCTCTGGCCCGAGGATCATCGCCACGAGCAGGGTGCTGACCTGGCCGAGCGCGGGCGGCAGCGAGGTGACGCCCCACAGGCCAAGCGTCACCGTCTTGAATTCCTGCTTTTGCCCTTCCGTGAGACCACCTCGATCTGCCCGCGCCGTGTCGCGCAACAGCACAATTGTTTGCGGGACGACCGAGAGGATGAGCAGCAGCGCCGTCAGATATGTCGCCGCGATCGCATCGATCTTCACTTGCATGAAGTGCAGCGCCGCAACGGCGGCGATTGTCGCCGCGCGCCAAATGATGTCCCGCGGCAGCAGGCCCGATATCAGCGCGTTCTTGGCCCGGAAGGCGCCCGAGGTAAACTCCGACCAGCCGAGCGAGAACGACAGCACCGCCGCCGCCACGCATAGCGGCAGCCATTCCGGCGTTCCCCTGCCGACGAAGGGCAGGAATCCCACCACGATGATGAGCAGGCTGGTGCCGACAAGCCCGGCCAGCGCCACGAGAATGGCACGCGCCATCAGCCCGTGAGCCGAGCCGAGATCGCCCAGCCCGGCATATTGAGGCCAGAACCTGAGCACGGTGCTCTGCTGGCCCACCGAAGCGAAGAAGGAAACCAGGCTCGCGCCGGCATAGGCAGCGCTGTAAAGGCCGAACTCGCGTTCGTTCGTCACCATTGCCACGGCCACGAACATCAGGAAGGACAGGCCCGCGCTGGCAAGCTTGATGATGCCGGCCACGGCGCCGCTCTTGGCAAGCGCCGTGACCGACATGCGTATGTCGGTCGCCGGGCTGGCCCCTGCCCCGGGGGCGGCCTCGCGGTTCCCTTTATTGTCCTTCAACCTCGCCTCCTGAGACGATCGGCGATGGGCTACCCGCACCTACGACGACGCTCAAAACCCGATCCTGCATAAGCAAAATGCCGCAACCGCGCCAGCGCGAACGCTTCGCATGGTTACCGGCATCGCCAGCGCCGAGCGCATCGTCACGCCGCCAAGCTTAACGGATGGCTAACGATAATCCTTAATACTGTGGAGACGAGTGAGGTCGTGAAGTCGCGGCTCTCGACGAGGAAAATCGATGAAGCCAGCCAGTATCGACGAGCGCACTCTTACGCCGTTGTTCGACATAGGTGCAGTGTGGGCCATCCTTTGGGCGCGACGCGTGATGGTGCTTGCCATCGCCGGCGCGGCAGTGCTGCTGGCGCTCTCCTATCTTGCGGTGACCAAACCAAGCTATACCGCAACGGCCTCGATACTGATCGACCCCCGCGACACGCGCGCGACCAATTTCAACAACGTGCTTCCGGGGATCGGCTCCGACAGCGCCGCTATCGCCAGCCAGGTCTTCGTCATCCAGTCGCCAGACCTGCTCGGCGCCGTCTTCAAAAGCCAGAAGCTCGACAGCGATCCGGAATTCGCCGGCGGCGGCCTTGCTTCACGTCTGTTCGGAGCCGGCGCAAGCGCGCCGCAGGACGCCGCCTTCAAGCGCTTCCAGAGCAAGGTTTCTGTCGAGCGCGAAGGGCTGACCTACGTCATCAATGTCAGCTTCACGTCGCCGTCGCCGGAAAAGGCCGCGCGCATCGCCAATGCCATCGTCGATCAGTACCGGGCAGGCCTGGTGGGAGAACGCGAGAGCGCCAACAGCGACGTGAATACGCTGCTCACGGACAGGATCTCCGGCCTGCAGCAGGACGTCAGCGACGCCGAGCGGGCGGTCGAGGACTTCAAGACGAAACACAATATCGTCAATTCGACGGACGGCGGCACGCTGCAGTCGCAGCTCGATCAGCTGACGACGCAGCTGATCGCCGCCCAGGGCGACGCCGACCAGGCCAAGGACCGCTACAATCAGGCGCTGGCTGCGGGCAGTTCGCCGGCCGGGCTCGCCAAGCTTGCGGATATTCTTACCTCCACCTCGGCCATCAAGTTGCGCGACGACTACAACCAGCGCGCCACCGAGCTTGCCAGCCTGCAAACCATGTACGGGCCGCGCCACCCGACCATCGGGCGGCTGCAGTCCGAGCTGGAGCGGTTGAAGCGGCTGATGTCCGCCGAGGCGGATCGCATCAGGCAGCAGTTGAAGGCCAGCTATGATCTCGCCGTGCAGAATGTCGGCAAGCTGCAGGACAAGCTCGAAGCTCTGCGCCAACAGTCGACGAACTCGAACATCGCGCAGGTACAGCTGCGGCAGCTGGAATCGAAAGCCCAGGCGGCGCGCGCCGTGCTCGACGACTATCTCAAGCGGGCGCAGGAAACGTCGCAGATGCAGGGCGTGCAGACTTCCGAAGCGCGCAAGATCGGCGTGGCTTCGCCGCCTGTCCAGCCGACATGGCCGAAGCCGGTCCTGCTTCTCTTGGTGAGCGCCGTTCTGGGGCTCCTCGCCGGATGCGGCCTCGCTCTGGCGCTTGGTCCGGTCCCGCAGCCGCAAGAGGACCCGCAGGCGCCGAAGGCGGCCGTGCCGCAGCCGGTCGTGGACCGTAAGGACAGCGCGCCGGTCAGCCCCCGGCCATTGCCGATGCCAGCCAATTTCGGCGAGTACCGTCTGCCCGGCGTCGCCGGTGGGACCGCCTATTCAAACATCAAGGCGATCAGGAAACAGCTCTTCCAGACCGGAAACGAAACGCTGTCGCTCGCCGCCCTGAAGATCATGCGACAGATGGTCTTGCACCTGAACGACCACGGCAAACCGTTCGTCATCCTCGTGTCTTCGATCCACAGCAGTTTCGAGGCAAGGATTGCGGGCGCGATGCTGGGCATAGGCATGCAACGGGCCGATCAGAACGTGCTGATGGTGGAAATTGGCGATCGTCTGTCCAGCGCGACGACAGACGGCGCCGGATTGTTCATCGATGGCGCGACCGGTCTGCAGGCGATCGTGTGCAGCTCAGTGGCGGAAAAAAGTCCTGGCGTTGCCGATCGCAACTCGTTCCGTGGCATTCTGGCCGAAGCCGGGAGCGCGTTCGATTTCGTGCTCGTGATCGCGCCCTCGCTCAATGAGAACGGCTGGAATCCGGAGCTCTTCGCCAAAGCCGATCTTGCGCTTCTGGCGCTCAGCCCCTCCGAGCAGCCTTCGGAAGCCGCCAGGCTGCTCGCGCAAAAATTCGGTGCCGGCCAGATCGGTCGCAGTGCCACTCTTGTCGTCGCGCCGGCTGACGCGCGGCCAGCCGCGGCGATCGACAGTCCGCGAGCGGCCGGCGAGCAGCGCCGCAGCGCCGCCGCCCGGGGCTAGACCGTGGAGGCGGTGCATCGATGACATCGCCGCCCAAGGTGTCGAGGCGACAGGCGCTGGCCTTTGCCGCCGGAGCCGTTTTCGCGGCCTCCCCTCTGCCGCAATCCGCTGCGCTCGCGACGGCCGGCCACGTTCCGTCGCACGGCTTCAACCTTCCCGGATGGCTCGACCGAAACGATGGGCTTGCTCCCGCCACGGCCACGCTTGAGAAGCTGCGCCAATCAGGCTTCGAAACGATCCGGCTGCCGGTCAACGGCGATCTCGTCTCCAACGGCGACCCGGCAACGCTTCGCCGCATCCAGAACGGGATCAGGGATCTTGTCGGGCTGGGCTTTTCGGTCCTCCTCGACATGCATCCTTCTGGCGAGCTCGTGGCGGCTTTTCGAAACGATGCCGAGGCGGCCGCAGGAAGAGTGCTTCAGGCCTGGATGGCGTTACGTGCCGTCGTTGCCGATCTGCCTGCGGAGTGGGTCTATCCCGAGCTGCTGAACGAGCCCCCGATGGAACGGAGCGCCTGGCTGGTGCTGCGGGAACGGATCGCCGCGGCGCTGCGGGCGAAATGTCCGCACCACACGCTGATCTGGGGACCGGCACGGTTTCAGGGTATCTGGGAAATCGCCGACACGCCGCCGCTCGCCGACGACAACCAGATTGCCGCCGTTCACTATTACGCCCCCTTGGCCTTCACCCACCAGTGCGAGACCTGGGATGCCTCGCCGCTTGCCCGCATCGCGGACCTGCCCTTTCCCGCAAGCAAGGAAATGGCCCAGGTGAGCCGGCTTATCTCAAAACTGCGGTCGGCCGGCGACGAAGAAGCCGCCAACCTCGTTGAAGAGGAATTGTCGGCGCCTTGGACGGGCGCGCGGATCGGCTCCGATTTTGCCGATCTGGCGCGCTGGTCCACGACCAACGGCTGCCCGGTCATGCTGAACGAATTCGGTGTGCTCAACTTCTGCGTGGATGCCGAAAGCCGCGCCTCCTGGGTACGCGCCGTGCGCAAGGCGGCTGAAGCGAACCATGTGGCATGGACCTATTGGGAGCTCGATCAGGGTTTCGGCTTCATCAGGACCAGGCAGAGCGTCGAGGGTTTCGACGGCTCAATGATTGCCGCGCTCCTTGGAGGTTAAGCCGGAAATGGACGACAGGCGCCATCTACGCTTGCTGGGACAAGTGACGAGCGGAGCGGATCAGCGATGAGCACGACGCAGGTCTCTTCGCCCGTCGGACTGGGTTTGCCGGGCAGGAATACGCCCGAAACCATGCTCCATGTCGGCACGGCCTTGCTTGTCGTTGCGCTGGCCGTCTCCGCATTTGCCGTGTGGACGCCGTTCGGGATTGCCGCAACATTCGTGCTGACGCTGATCGTTTCGAACGCGATGCCGGCGGGCGTTCCGGTGCTGATCATCTGCGCCTTTCTCTTTCAGAACCTCGTGGTCGCCTGGTTCACCCCCTACATTCCCGACAACGACACGTTCGACGCGCTGCGCGGCACCAACTTCATCATCCTGATGACAGCGTTCGGCATTTTCCTGGCCGCCTCATTTCAGTACCGCGTCCGCGCGCTGACCGAGTTGCGCCCGTGGCTGCTGCTGAGCATGGTCCTGTGCGGAACGATTTGTTTCTATTTCGCTCTCGGCGTCGTGCATGGCGACCCCAAGGACGCTGTCGTCTATTTCCGCAACACGATCACGCCGCTCGCCTGCTTCCACGTCGCGGTCCTCGCCGCCAGCCTTTATCCCGTCGATCTGCGCAAGAGCATGCTGTGGCTCGGCGCCGGCGCGATCGTCTATGGCTATGCGGAACTGACCTTCACCATGGATTTCCTCGGACTGTTCCACGGCGACCAATATGTCGAGCGCAGCATCTCGCGGCAGGTCGAGACCGGCGTGTGGGAAAAAGCGCTTCAGGAAACCGGTTTCGTTTACCGTGGGATCGAAGACGTGATGACCACGACCTTCTTCAACACGCCCCTGTTCAACGACATCCTGCCAAGCGTCTTCCGCATCGGCGGCCCGAACTTCCATCCGATCAGCTATGCTTACGCCTTAAGCATCATTTCGGCCTGGCTGCTCTTCAAAGGACGATGGGTGCTGCCTCTCGCGGCTCTGCCGCTGCTGCTCGTCATCGGCTCCAAGGGCGCGACCTTCATGCTTTTCGTCGCAATTACCGTGCGGCTGATCCACAGCCCCTCCCGCGCCGGTCTGGCGCTCATGGGCGCGATGGCCCTGGCCGTGGTCTGGACGACGGCGGCGATCGGCTATGGCGCCACCCATGGCGACTATCACGTCCTCGGTCTGATTGCCGGCATGCGCGATTTCCTGGCTGATCCGCTCGGCCAGGGCTTGGGTCTCGGCGGCAACCTGTCGAGCACCAGCATCAATCTCAACTGGCAGACCGCCCAGGCCGAAGGCGCCGCCTCCGTGCCGGTCGAGAGCGCGGTCGGTGTCATGCTTTACCAGATGGGCGTGGGGAGCCTCGTCTTCTTCGGCTTCCTGGCGGCGCTGGCCGTGGCATTGCGACGGCAGCTTATCCAGACCGGCGACCCGGATTTCCTGTTCGGCTTTGTCGGCATCGTCACCATTTCGGCCAATGCCGTATTGCAGGAGGAGGCTTTCTACTCCCCTCTTGCCCTCGCCTTCTGTCTGCTGCTCGTGGGCGTCTCGCTGGGAACACGCTGGCGCATGGCCGCGGCGGCAAGAGCCGAAGCGGCGGGCTGACTTCGCATCGGCTGATTCCAGACTGGCTTCGCGATTTCGTTCAGGAACCGAACAGCACCATTTCGGTGAACGTCAGGTCTCCCGGAGAAGGCGATTTCGGACCCTTGAAATATTTGATTCCCTTGTTCGGAAAATACCTGCCGGACAGACCGGGAACCGGCCCCATCGCATCGACGAGGCAAAGCAGCTGTCCGCGCCGCAGGAGAAAGCGGCCCACGACCCCGGCGCACCTGACCAGATCCGCGTGGGATCGGCAGTAGACGACCTGGCAGCACGGCACGAGGCCATGCAATATCCGGCGCGGCTTCAGAACAAGCGGCAACGCCAGACCGTCGCAGACGCAGACCAGCGAAAGACAGCCCAACGCGGCGTGCTCGAGCAATATGTATCTTTCGTTGTCGATGAGTTCAGCCATTTCGGCGAGGTCCGCATGGGCTTCCAACACCCGGTCCGGACGCGGCATACCATTCAGAATGGGCAAGAAGGCGATCTGTCCGCCGGAAAACAGGCGAAAACCGAAGGCTTTGTTGAGCCTCACTGTCCCGGGCGATGGAGAAATATTGGTGTAGACCACATCCTTGCGCAGGATAACCGTCGCGATCATCCGGCTGGCATAGGGCCGGAATTCCGCGTCCACGGACCAGCTCGAGAGATTGCAGCGGATTTCATCGCCTTCCAGGCTTCTGTGCTTGGCATAGAGCGTAAGCACCGCGCCGACGATCCAGCCCGACTTCTCCAGGACGAACCCATATCGCGGAAAATCGGCGACCGCTGGCCGCTGCGACAGGCGGGTCAGCGCTTCTATCCAATAGCTCCTGCTGCGCTCCGGAAACCCTCGGTGCAGGCAATCCGCCACGCCTCCCCAATCCCTCTCGTCGAAGGGCCGGCAACCGATACCGGGAGGGAATGCGCCGAGAACCGCCATAGTCGACTCAAGAGAAAAGCACTGGATGTCGCCGAAGTCAGTATTATCCTTGGCGATCGATTACCAACGAATTGCATCGTCACAGAAGTCAATTTTACTGATCCGTTTGGCGATGCTACGTCACTCTGCGCCCGTGCAACCGACAAGCGAGCTTTACAACCTTTTGGCAGTTAATGCTTGTTCAATTAGCTAATATGTCTTCCCCGGGATTTCTCGCAAACCCGTCACATGGATCTGCTCTGCCCAGCCCTAGCCCACCGCGACCCCTTGCGCTGGAGTGCAAATGCATTCCGCCGCGAGGCACGGCCGAAGCGCTCGCTACGCTTTCACGCTGCCGGCGAGCCGGTTCTGCCAAGGCGCAAAATTTCTACCTAACCGGCTTGTGCCGAAATCTCATATGTGAATATAATATTCACAAAAGAAGATTTGGAGGATCGATCGCATCCGACTTCGGCTTGCCGGAGCTGCGGCCATTCTCCCGGAGCGGACGAACAGCGCAATGACCAGCTTCCCGCCTACCGTCGGCGTCGCTTCGACCTGCCCTGCCGACATGCCGGCCGATCACGCCCTGCTGCCGGTATGGAATGCCGAAAACTGGTTCTTTGAGGATTGGCCGATCGGTCAGAAAATCCGCTCGCTCCGGCGCACTATGGCCGAAGGCGACAGCCATCTCTTCAACACCCTGGTGCTCGACATCCACCCTTATGTGCAGGACCAGATGTTCGCCGAGCGCGAAGGTATCTTCGGCAAGCGCCTCGTGGCGGGCGCCTTCGTTTTCTCGGCCGGGCTTGGTCTAGTCGCCACCAACTGCGTCAATGCCTTTTCCTACGGCTATGACAAGCTCCGCTTCATAAAGCCGGTCTTCATCGGCGACACCATCTATTCGATCCGCACCAACATGGAAAAGAAGCCCCGCTACAAGGACATGGGGCTGATCCGCGCCAGCTATGAAGTGTTCAAGGGCGAAGGCGACCTGGTGCTCTACTGCGAGCATCTGCAGACGGTGAAATACAGGGACCCGGCCGACTTCGCCGGCAAGACGGAGAAGCAATGATGGCCGCCGAACAGCCGCTGTCCGGCCTTGTCGTCGTCGACATGAGCCAGTTCCTGTCGGGACCTTACTGCTCGCTGAGGCTCCTCGACCTTGGTGCCCGCGTCATCAAGATCGAGCGGCCCGATGGTGGCGACCTGTCGCGCCGGCTCTATCTCAGCGACACCGAGATCGGTGGTGATTCCACCATCTTCCACGCCATCAACCGTGCCAAGGAAAGCTTTGCGGTCGATCTGAAGAACGAGGACGACCTTAAAGCGCTGCGCGGGCTGCTCGCCAAGGCCGACGTGCTGATTCAGAACTTCCGCCCCGGCGTCATCGAGCGGCTCGGCCTCGATTACGAGCATGTGCGCACGATCAATCCGCGCCTGGTCTACGCCTCGATCAGCGGCTATGGCGAGGAAGGACCGTGGGTAAAGCGTCCGGGCCAGGACCTGCTTGCCCAGGCGCGCTCCGGCGTCATGTGGCTGAACGGCGACGAAGATCAGGGTCCGGTGCCGTTCGGCCTGGCAATCGCCGACATGCTGGCCGGCGCCGCCTGTGCGCAAGGCATCCTCGCAGCACTGGTCCGGCGCGGCATCACCGGCGCGGGCGGCCATATCGAGACCAGCCTCTTCGAAGCGCTGATCGACCTCCAGTTCGAGGTGCTGACGACCCATCTCAATGACGGCCGGCGGCTGCCGCGCCGTTCGTCGTTCCATAGCGCCCACGCCTATCTGGCGGCGCCCTACGGAGTCTATCCGGCCAAGGACGGCTTCCTGGCGATCGCCATGACGCCGATCCCGAAGCTCGCCGACCTGCTCGAGATCGAGGCGCTGGCGCCCTATCGCGACCAGCCGGTGACCTGGTTCACGGCGCGCGACGAGATCAAGGCGATCATCGCGCAGCGCATCGCGCAGAAGTCGGTCGACGAATGGCTGGCGATCCTCGAGCCCGCCGACATCTGGTGCGCGAAGGTGCTGAACTGGAAAGAGGTGCTGGAAAGCGACGGCTTCAAGGCGCTCGACCTGCTGCAGACCGTGACGCGCGAGGACGGTGTTTCGATCGATACCACGCGGTCACCGCTCAGGATCGACGGCATGCGCGCCAAAGTCGAGCAGGCGGCGCCGCGCGTCGGCGAGCACAGCGCAAAAATCCGCAAGGAGTTCGGCCTGTGACGACGCTCAAGGGCATGACCTGGAACCATCCGCGCGGCTATGATCCGATGGTCGCCTGCTCCCGGCTTTGGCGGGAAAAGACCGGCGTCTCTATCGAGTGGGAGAAGCGCTCGCTGCAGGACTTCGAGTCCTTCTCTGTCGAAGAACTCGCCCGCGCCTACGACCTGATCGTCATCGATCATCCGCATGTCGGCCAGATCACCGCCGAGAAGTGCCTGGCCCCGCTCGACGTGCCCGGCCGCGAGGCGGAGCGCGAAGCGCTGGCGAAGGCAAGCGTCGGCCGGTCCTATCCGAGCTACACTTGGCAGGACCGGCAATGGGCCTTTCCGATCGACGCCGCGACGCAGGTGCAGGCCTGGCGACCCGATTTGATAGACGCCGCGCCGAAGATCTGGACCGAAGTGCTGGAGCTTGCCCAGCGGGGCCGCGTGCTCTTGCCGCTCAGGCCGCCGCACTCGCTGATGTGCTTCTTCACGCTTGCCGCCGATCTCGGCCGGCCATGTGCAGTCGAAAGCCCGAGCGATCTGATCGATCCCGATACCGGCGAGACCGTCTTCGAAATGCTGCGTGAGATCGCGGCACTCCTCGATCCCGAGTGCCTTACGATGGATCCGATTGCGGTGTTCGAAAAGATGGCCGAGGCCGGCTCGCGCATCGCCTGCGCGCCGCTGATCTATGGCTACGTGCCCTATGCCACTGCAGGCTTCCGGCCGAACCGGCTCTTCTTTTGCGACATGCCGACTGTGGGCGGCAACGGCCCGGTCGGCTCCGCGCTCGGCGGCACCGGCATCGCCGTCTCCGCCTTTTCCGCTGCCGGCGAGGAAGCGATCGACTTCGCCTACTGGATCGCCAACGGCGACGTGCAGCGCGGCCTCTATGCCGCCGCCGGCGGCCAGCCCGGCCATGCCGCCGCCTGGGAGGACGAAGCCGTGAATGTCGCGACGGGCGACTTCTACCGCGGCACGCGGGCGACGCTGGAAGGCGCCTGGGTGCGCCCGCGCCACGACGGCTACATGGCGTTTCAGCAGGCGGCGTCCGATCGCCTCAACGAGGGTCTTGCCGGCCGGCAGGACGCCCCCCGCGTCGTCGCCGACATCAATCGCCTGTTCCGGCAGAGCTTCGCGGCGCCCCGCTAATACAGTCGGGCATCGGCCTTGCGGCTCACAGCCGCCAGAGCTTCTTCGCGTTGCCGGAGAGCAGTTTCGCGCGCTCGGTTTCGCTCGCCCCGGCAAGGAGCGCGTGCGTCGCCGCTACCCAGCCGAGCAGCCCGCCACCGAGCGTGCAGACCGGCCAGTCGCTGCCCCACACGACGCGATCCCAGCCGAAGCTGCCGATCGTGTGCTCGACATAAGGCCGCAGGGTCTCGACGGTCCAGCTCGCCGGATCGGCATAGGCGACGACGCCGGAGATCTTGCCGACGACATTGGGGCGCCGGGCGATCTCGGCGATCTGCTCGCGCCAGGGATGCTCGGCCTTGCCCCGGATGTCGGGCACGCCGCAATGATCGAGAACGAATTGCACGTCAGGCGCCAGATCGACCAGCGCGATCGCTTGGCTCATCTGTCGCGGCAGGACGCAAAGATCGAAGGTCAGCCCGCTGCCGGCGATGCGCCTGATGTTCTCGCGGAACAGGGCGCCCTCGGAGACGTCGTCGGGCACGACATGCAGCACGCGGCGGAATCCTTTGACAAATGGATCGGCCTTCACCTTGTCCAGCCAGGCGGCGAAGCCAGGTTCTTCCGGCCGGCACGACACGATCGCGCCCCGCACCAGGCTGCCGGGCTTCTTCGACAGGCCTTCGACAAGGGCTGTCTCGGCCGCGATATCGGCCGGGTGGACGTCGACCTCCATATGGAGCGCCAATTCTATGCCTGCGCGGCGCGCCTCGGTGGCGTATTCGTCGTGGGAAAAATCGCGGTCGAGGGCCGGCACGCCGGAGAGCCATGGATAGCGTAGCGCCGCCCTGTCGATGAGATGCAGGTGCGTATCGACGATCATGGCTTCCTCCCTTGTCGCGCTATCCACGTGGCCGAATTGCGCAGCGGCTTTTGCGCAAACGACATGCTTCAAAAATGAGCTCGATCATCTCACGGGAGAATTCATCATTCAAATAAGAATTGTTCCTATGACCTCACATCCGACCCGGCGAGTTGCGACAGGCGGGCCGCTGCTGCCTGGAGCAGCGTGATGGTCCTGGTGATATCGGGCGCTGCCGGCGCGTTGACCAGAGTGATATAAGGTATGGTGAGCGCGGCGATGCCGTGCCCGTCGGAACCGAGCACCGGCGCCGACAGATTGTAGACGCCGGCGGTCTGCAACGAAGCCATCATCTCGTAGCCACGATCGCGCACCTGGTCGAGGCGTGCGAAGAAGTCGGGCGACAACTTCATCTCCTCGTTGCTGCGCAAATGCTCGGCGATCATCATCTCGCGCTCTTCCGGTGAGCGGAAGGCCAGCAGCACATGTCCCGAGCCGGTGTCGAACAGGCTGATATGCGAGCCGACGCGGATCGAGATGCCCCAGTATCGCGGCGCTTCCTGCTGGGCAATGACCACGGCGCTGCCCCGGTCGAACACGACGAGTTGGTTTGCCTGCCAAGAGGTCTCGGCCAGCTCGCGCATGATCGAGGTGGCGTAGGAGACCAGCCTGCGCACCGGTGCATGCAGCTGGCCAAGCCCGAAGAGCTTCAGCGTCAGCGAATAGCGGTCGCCGTCTGGCCGGGTGACGTAGCCGCGTTTCACCAGACGGTCGAGCATCCGGTAAAATTCGTTCGGGCTGCGGTCGAGCCGCTTGGCGATCTCGGCCTGGGTCAGGCCGCCATCGACGCTGGCGAGCAGTTCCAGAATGTCCAGCCCCTTGTCCAGTGCCGGCGCGCGATAGCGGTCTTCCTCGTCGTCCTGCACCCGATGCCCTCTGGTGAATAGTGATCTTCATATACGCAAGACAGCCTTCATAGGGAAGAAGTTTCGGCTTGACGACTTATGAATAATTTGTTTGCATATGAATGAAGCATGGAGCTTCAGCCATGACGGCCTGCGGCCGTTCCAGGGAGGATATTCATGAACAGACTGCTTTCCGGCGTCGCCGCCGGCGCATTGCTCATGGCATCGGGTGCGGTCTTTGCGGCCGACCTGCCGGGCAAGTTCACCGGCGTCACGATCGACGCCAAGCTGATCGGCGGCCAGCAATACGAAAAACTCTACGCGCGCATCGGCGAGTGGGAGAAGGCGACCGGCGCCAAGGTCAACGTCATCTCCAAGAAGAACCACTTCGATCTCGACAAGGAGATCAAGTCGGACATCGCCTCCAACTCGATCACCTGGTGCGTCGGCTCCAACCACACCTCGTTCGCGCCCCAATATCCAGGCATCTACACTGACCTCGCCAAGCTGCTGCCGAAGGAGGAGATCGACGCTTTCGTCCCGGCCAACATCGCCGCCGGTACGCTCGACGGCAAGCTGGTGATGCTGCCGCGCGCGCAGTTCGACGTCTCGGCGCTCTACTACCAGAAGAGCCTCTACCAGGACGAGGCCAAGAAGAAGGCCTACAAGGAGAAGTACGGCGAGGAGCTCGCCCCGCCGGACACCTTCGACGAGATGGCTCAGCAGGCGGAATTCTTCGCCAGCCCGCCCGACTTCTACGGCACGCAATATGCCGGCAAGGAAGAGGCGATCAACGGCCGCTTCTACGAGATGCTGATCGCCGACGGCGGCGAATATCTCGACAAGGACGGCAAGCCTGCCTTCAACTCCGAGGCCGGCGTCAAGGCGCTCGACTGGTTCGTCAAGCTCTACAAGGCCAAGGCTGTGCCCGCCGGCACGACCAACTATTTGTGGGATGATCTCGGCCAGGGGTTCGCGTCCGGCACGGTGGCGCTCAACCTCGACTGGCCGGGCTGGGCCGGCTTCTTCAACGACCCGAAGTCGTCCAAGGTCGCCGGCAATGTCGGCGTCAAGGTGCAGCCGAAGGGCTCATCCGGCAAGCGCTCGGGCTGGTCCGGCGCGCATGGCTTCTCGGTGACCGAAAACTGCGCCAACAAGGAGGCCGCCGCCTCCCTCGTCTGGTGGCTGACCAACGAGGACAGCCGGAAGCTGGAAGCCGCGGCTGGCCCGCTGCCCACCCGCACCAAGGTGTGGGAATGGGACCTCGAGCAGGCCAAGTCCGATCCTTACAAAACCGAAGTGCTGCAGGCCTTCCAGGAAGCCGCCAAGAACGCCTTCCCGGTGCCGCAGACGCCGGAATGGATCGAGATCTCCAACGCCGTCTATCCCGAACTTCAGGCCGCCATTCTGGGCGACAAGACCTCCAAGCAGGCGCTCGACGACGCTGCCGCCAAGGCGACGCAGATACTCGAGGACGCCGGCAAGCTCTAAGGACTATCCTCCCAGCGGCGCCGGTCTTCGCGACCGGCGCCGCTTTGACCGAAGCGGCCGCCCTGCGATTGGATCGCCGGCCGTGCAAATTATTCTGGGACACTGCATGACGGCCAAGCGGCTTTCCGCGCCAACGCTTCTTCTGCTGCCGGCCGTGCTCGTTCTGGCGGCGGTGGTGGTCGTGCCGCTCTGCCTGTCCTTCTATTCGAGCTTCACGCCGTTCAGGCTGACGCGGCCGGAAACCTTCTTCACCTTCATCGGCCTGCGCAACTATCGCAACATTCTGTCCAACGCGAATTTCTGGTGGGCCTTCGGCCGCACCGTGCTCCTCCTCACCATCGCACTCAATCTCGAAATGCTGCTCGGTCTCGGCCTCGCGCTGCTGGTCGAGAAGGCGAGCCGCGGCCAGCGGCTGCTGCGCACCATCATGATGTTCCCGATGATGTTCTCGCCGATCCTGGTCGGCTTCCAGTTCAAGTTCATGTTCAACGACAATATCGGCCTGGTGAACAACGCGCTGCAGTCGCTAGGCATAACGCGGGACGCCATCCCCTGGCTAATCGAAGGCCATCTCGCCTTCATCGCCATTTCAGTCGCGGAGATCTGGTCGTCGACCTCGATCTTCGCGATCCTGATCCTCGCCGGCCTGCTTGCCATGCCGAAGGAGCCGGTCGAAGCGGCGCGCGTCGACGGCTGCACGCCGTGGCAAACCTTCCGCTATGTGACCTGGCCCTTCATCATGCCCTTCGCCTATATCGCCATGACCATCCGCTCGCTCGACGTTGCGCGCGCCTACGACATCGTCAAGATCATGACCGATGGCGGCCCGGCCGGCCGCACGGAACTGTTGTGGACGCTGGTCGCGCGCACCGCATACAGTGACGCGCGCATGGGCGTGGCCAATGCGATGGCCTATTTTTCGATCCTGCTGTCGATCGTCTTCACCGTCTATTTCTTCAAGAAGCTCGCAGCGGCGCGGACCCAGATCGGCGCGGAGTGGTGACGATGGACGCCAACGCATCCGCCCGTCTGAGGCGCCGCGCCGGCGTCGTCGCCCACCGCGTCGGCCTGTTCCTCGCCATGCTTTTGATCTGTCTGCCCGGCATCTGGATCGTGCTGTCCTCGCTGCGGCCGACGGTCGAGATCCTTGCCAAGCCGCCGGTCTGGATCCCGCAGCAGGTCTCGCTCGATGCCTACGTCGCCATGTTCAGCGGTGTCGGCAAGGGCGGCATTCCCGTCCTCGACTATTTCCGCAATTCCCTGATCATCTCGGTGACCTCGACCGTCATTGCCATCGCCATCGGCATGGCCGGTGGCTACGCTTTCGCGCGCTACCGTTTCCGCGGCAAGTCGGCGATGTTCCTCGGCCTGATGCTGACCCGCACCGTGCCCGGCATCGCGCTGTCGCTGCCGCTGTTTTTCGTCTATGCGCGGCTCGACATCATCGACACGCATTTCGGCCTGATCCTCGCCTATGTCGCGCTCAATGTGCCGTTCACCATCTGGCTGATCGACGGCTTCTTCCGCCAGGTGCCGAAGGATCTCGCCGAGGCCGCGCAAATCGACGGCTGCACGCGCTGGCAGGCCTTCTGGCAGGTCGAGTTTCCACTCGCCGGGCCAGGCATCGCGTCGGCCGGCATCTTCGCCTTCCTTACCTCCTGGAACGAATTCGCGCTCGCCTCGCAGCTGACGCGCTCGATCAATTCCAAGACGCTCCCCGTCGGGCTGCTCGACTACACCGCCGAATTCACCATCGACTGGCGCGGCATGTGCGCGCTGGCGGTGGTGATGATCATCCCGGCGCTGCTCCTTACCTTCATCGTCCAGAAACACCTCGTCGGCGGCCTGACTTCCGGCGCGGTGAAAGGTTGATCCGATGGCGATTGTCTCGCTCAAGAAACTGACCAAGCGTTACGGCAACATGGAGATCGTGCACGGCATCGACCTCGATGTCGCCGACCGCGAATTCATCGCGCTGGTCGGGCCGTCCGGCTGCGGCAAGTCGACCACGCTGCGCATGATCGCCGGGCTGGAAGACATCTCCGGCGGCACGATCGAGATCGGCGACCGCATCGTCAACGATCTGCCGCCGCGTTCGCGCAACATCTCGATGGTGTTCCAATCCTACGCACTTTATCCGCACATGACGGTGCGCGAAAATCTTGGTTTCTCCCTGAAGATCGCCGGCGCGCCGAAGGAAGAGATGGACCGTCGCGTCGCCGAGGCCTCGGCCATTCTCGGCCTCGATGCGCTGCTCGAGCGCCGCCCCTCCCAGCTTTCCGGCGGCCAGCGCCAGCGCGTCGCCATGGGCCGCGCCATCGTGCGCGATCCGGACGTCTTCCTGTTCGACGAGCCGCTCAGCAATCTCGACGCCAAGCTGCGCACGCAGATGCGCACCGAGATCAAGAAGCTGCACGCCAAGGTGAAGTCCACGGTCATCTACGTCACCCACGACCAGGTCGAGGCGATGACGCTCGCCGACCGCATCGTCATCATGCGGGACGGCAACATCGAGCAGGTCGGCACGCCGGACGAGGTCTTCCAGCGGCCGGCGACACGCTTCGTGGCGGGCTTCATCGGCTCGCCGCCGATGAACCTGCAGGAGGCGACCGTGGACGACGGCAAAATCGTCTTTTCCGGCGGACAGAGCCTGCCGCTGCCAGGCCGCTTCAAGGCCAAGGTGAACGCCGGCGACAAGGTAGTGTTCGGCCTGCGTCCCGACGACCTCTACCCCGTGGGCCACGGCCTGCATTCGGGCGATGCCGCTGACGTCCACGAGATCGAGCTGCCGGTGACGGTGACCGAGCCGCTCGGCAACGAGACGCTGGTGTTCGCCGAGTTCGACCGCCGCGACTGGGTTTCGCGGATGCTGAACCCGAGGCCATTGAGGGCGGGCGATCGCGTGGCGATGAGCTTCGACCTGTCGCAGGCGCATCTCTTTTCCGCGGAAACCGGCAAATCCTTGAGGGCCTGACGATGGCGAAGATCGAGAAAGTCGAGCTTGCAATGGTCGATCTGGTGCCGAAGGTGAAGCGCACCGACGCCATCCAGAGTTTCGTCAGCCAGGAGACGCCGATCGTCACCATCACCGACGTCGACGGGGCGGTCGGCATCGGCTACAGCTACACGATCGGCACCGGCGGCTCTTCGGTGATGCGGCTTCTGGCCGACCACCTCGCGCCGCGCCTGATCGGTGAGGATGCCGACCGGATCGAGGCCATCTGGCACGATCTCGAATTCGCCACGCACGCCACCACCATCGGCGCCATCACGGCCATCGCGCTCGCCGCCATCGACACTGCGCTCTGGGACCTTCGGGCGAAGAAGCAGAAGCTGCCGCTCTGGAAGCTTGCCGGCGGCGCCAAGCACCGCTGTCCGCTTTACACCACCGAAGGCGGCTGGCTGCACATCGAGACTGAAGCGCTTGTCGAAGATGCGCTGGCCGCCAAGGCGAAAGGCTTCACCGGCTCGAAGGTCAAGATCGGCAAGCCGCACGGCGCCGAGGATTTTGCCCGGTTGTCGGCCGTGCGCAAGGCGGTCGGCGACGGCTATGAGATCATGACCGACTGCAACCAGGGTTTTACCGTCGACGAAGCCATCCGGCGCGCCGAGCGGCTGCGCGATCTCGATCTCGCCTGGATCGAGGAGCCGCTGCCGGCCGACGACATAGACGGCCATGTGCGGCTATCGAATTCGACGGCGACGCCGATCGCCGTCGGCGAGTCGCTCTATTCGATCCGCCATTTCCGCGAATATATGCAGAAGGGCGGCTGCAACATCGTCCAGGTCGATGTCGGCCGCATCGGCGGCATCACGCCCTGGCTGAAGGTGGCACATACGGCGGAAGCCTTCGACATGCCGATCTGCCCGCATTTCCTGATGGAACTGCATGTCAGCCTGGCCTGCGCGGTGCCGAACGGCAAATATGTGGAATATATTCCGCAGCTGGATGAGTTGACGGGCAAGAAGATGGTGATCGAAAACGGGCACGCGCTGGCGCCGGACGAGCCGGGCCTCGGCATCGACTGGGATTTCGATGCGATTAGGGCCGTGAGCATCGCCGAATTCAGCGTCACCGTCACGGAACGGAGGAACTGAGAATGCAGCGAATGGGCATGGTGCTTGGCCTGAAGCCGGAAAAGGTCGAGGAATACGTGCGCCTGCACGCCGCCGTCTGGCCGGACGTGCTCGAGATGATCTCCGCCTGCAACATCAAGAACTACTCGATCTACCTCAAGCGGCCGGAGAACCTGCTGTTCTCCTATTTCGAGTATCACGGCACCGACTATGCCGCCGACATGGCCAAGATGGCCGCCGATCCGAAGACCCAGGAATGGTGGTCGGTCTGCATGCCATGCCAGGAACCCTTGCCGACACGGCAGGAGGCCGAGTGGTGGACGACGATGGATGAAGTCTTCCACCATGACTGATGCCTTCGATCCCGCCTCGCTGGCGCAATCCTGGCCAAGGCCTGCAAAGCCGCGTCCGATCGTCACCTTCGGCGCCGGCTCGATCGTCGGCGATGCGCATTTCCCGGCCTATCGCAAGGCTGGTTTTCCAATGGTGGGTCTCTACGATCCGGACCAGGCCAAGGCTCGGAAACTGGCCGAACAATGGGGCGTGACGGCATTCGGCTCGGTGGACGAGGCGGCCGCCGTCAAGGATGCGATCTTCGATCTCGCAACGCCGCCCGGCCGGCACGCCGAGGTGCTGAAGGCCCTGCCCGACGACGCGGTCGCATTGATCCAGAAGCCGATGGGCAACTACCTTGGCGAGGCAACCGAGATCCTTGAAATCTGTCGCGCCAAGAAGCTCAAGGTTGCAGTGAATTTCCAGCTTCGCTTCGCGCCGATGATGCTGGCGCTGAAGGACGCGATCGCCAAGGGCTGGCTTGGCGATGTCGTCGACTTCGACGCCTGGCTGGCGCTCGCAACGCCGTGGCAGCTCTGGGAATTCCTGCTCGCGGCGCCGCGCGTCGAGATCGCCATGCATTCGATCCACTATCTCGACCTGATCCGGCAGCTTCTCGGCGACCCGAGGGGCGTGCATGCCAAGACGCTCGGCCATCCCCATCACAAGGTCGCGCAGACCCGTACCAGCGCCATCCTCGACTATGGCGACACGGTGCGCTGCGCGCTCTCGATCAACCACGATCATAAGTTCGGACGGCGGCATCAGGCCTGCGAGTTCCGCATCTGCGGCACCGAGGGCGCCGCCTACGTCAAGCTTGGCCTCAATCTCGACTATCCGCGCGGTGAGCCCGACGTGCTCGAAATCTACCCTAAAGGCGGCTCCGATTGGGTCGGCGTGCCGCTCACCGGCGAATGGTTCCCCGACGCCTTTGTCGGGCGCATGGCCAATGTGCAGCGCTTCGCCTCCGGGGAAGACAAAGAGCTGGTCAGCTCCGTCGAAGATGCCTGGAACACCATGGCACTGGTGGAAGCCGCCTATCGTTCGAGCGCCGCGCCAGCGATGCCGCTCACCGCAAAACCGTAAGGAACGGCATGGAACAGGTCACCTATTTCGAGGACTACGAGATCGGCTCGTCGCGGCTGACCAGCGGCCGCACCATCACCGAGACCGACTTTGTCGTCCATGCCGGCCACACCGGCGATTTCTTTCCGCACCACATGGACGCCGAGTTCATGAAGACGACGCCCTTCGGCCAGCGCATCGCGCATGGCACGCTGGTGTTCTCGGTCGGCGTCGGCCTGACCGCGAGCGTCATCAACCCGGTCGCCTTCTCGTACGGTTATGACAGGCTGCGCTTCATCAAGCCGGTCTTCATCGGCGACACGATCCGCACGCGCACGACGATCGCCGCGAAGGAAGACGATCCGAAGCGGCCGGACTCCGGGCGCGTCATCGAACGCGTCGAGGTCATCAACCAGCGCGACGAAGTCGTGCTGGCCGCCGATCACATCTATATCGTCGAGCGGCGCCCCCGGCTCGGCTGAAGACGGAGACAAAACAACATGGCTGATCTGACAGGCAAGGTGGTGGTCGTAGCGGCCGCTGCGCAAGGCATCGGCCGGGCTAGCGCGTTGGCTTTCGCCAAGGCTGGCGCGATCGTCCACGCCACCGACATAAATGAAGCGGCGCTGGCCGAGCTCGGCAACACCTCGGTCATCAAGACTCGCAAGCTCGACGTGCTGAACGACGAGGCCGTGAAGGCCGCCTTCGCCGAAATCGGCCGCGTCGATGTGCTGTTCAACTGCGCCGGCTTCGTCCATTCCGGCTCGATCCTCGACATGAAGGACGAGGACCTCGACTTTGCCTTCAACCTCAATGTGCGCGCCATGATCCGCACTATCCGCGCCGTGCTGCCCGGCATGCTGGAGCGCGGCGATGGTTCGATCATAAACATGGCATCGGTCGCCGGCGCCCCGAAAGGCGTGCCGAACCGCTTCGCCTATGGCGTGACCAAGGCGGCCGTGATCGGGCTGACCAAATCGATCGCCGCCGACTATGTCGGCGGCGGCATTCGCTGCAACGCGATCTGCCCCGGCACGGTGGAGAGCCCCTCGCTCGAAAGCCGCATGCGGGCGCAGGGCGACTATGAGGCCGCCCGTGCCGCCTTCATCTCCCGCCAGCCGATGGGAAGGCTGGGCACGGCGGAGGAGATCGCCGACCTTGCCGTCTATCTCGCCGGCGCCACCTATACCACCGGGCAGGCCTATAATATCGACGGCGGCTGGTCGATCTGATGAGGCACCGAGCATGACCCGCATTACCGATCTTCGCGTCTTCGATCTGCGCTTCCCGACGTCGCAGAGCCTCGACGGGTCGGACGCGATGAATCCGGACCCCGATTATTCGGCCGCCTATGTCATCCTCGACACCGATAGCGAGGGGCTCAGCGGCCACGGGCTCACCTTCACCATCGGCCGGGGCAACGAGATCTGCTGCGGGGCGATCGAGGCGCTGCGCCATCTTGTTGTCGGGATCGACCTCGACTGGGTCAAGCAAGATCCCAGCCGCTTCTGGCATCACGTGACCGGCGACAGCCAGTTGCGCTGGATCGGCCCGGACAAGGGCGCCATGCACCTCGCCGTCGGCGCGGTTGTCAATGCGGTCTGGGATCTGTGGGCCAAGGAAGCCGGCAAGCCGGTCTGGCGCCTTGTCGCCGACATGAGCCCGGAAGAGATCGTGCGCATCGTCGACTTCCGCTATCTCACCGATGCGATCACGCCGGCCGAAGCGCTGGAGATCCTGAGGAAGGCCGAGGCCGGCAAGGCCGAGCGCATCGCCAGCCTCGAGCGCGAAGGCTATGCCTGCTATACCACATCGGCCGGCTGGCTCGGCTATCCCGACGACAAGCTGAGGCGCCTCTGCCAGGAAGCAGTCGACGAGGGGTTCAATCACATCAAGCTGAAGGTCGGCCGCGACCGCGACGACGACATCCGCCGTCTCAGGATCGCCCGCGAGGTGATCGGTCCGGACCGTTACCTGATGATCGACGCCAACCAGGTCTGGGAGGTCGACCAGGCGATCGACTGGCTGCGCGACCTTGCCTTCGCCAAGCCCTTCTTCATCGAGGAGCCGACCAGCCCGGACGATGTCGCCGGCCATGCCAAGATCCGCAAGGCGGTGGCGCCGATCAAGGTTGCGACCGGCGAGATGTGCCAGAACCGCATCATGTTCAAGCAGTTCATCGCCGGCGGCGCGATCGATATCGTGCAGATAGATTCCTGCCGCATGGGCGGCCTGAACGAGGTGCTGGCCGTGCTTTTGATCGCCGCCAAGTTCGGCTTGCCGGTCTGGCCGCATGCCGGCGGCGTCGGCCTGTGCGAATATGTCCAGCATCTGTCGATGATCGACTATATCGCGGTGTCGGGCACCAAGGATGGAAGGGTGATCGAATATGTCGATCACCTGCACGAGCATTTCCTCGAGCCCTGTGTCATTGAGAATGCGGCCTACATGCCGCCGACGGCGCCGGGCTTCTCGATCGAGATGAAGCCGGACTCGATCGCCGCCTACCTATTCCACAGTTGAATTCGAGCCGTAACGCAGGTGGCCTTGGCGGCGTTACGGCGTCGCTTCTACCTGGCGCGCTTCAGTCAATCTCGACGGCAAGCACCGCGGCACAATCTCCGGCCTTGACCAGGCCGGGGAAATGACGCGCGGCCAAGAGCCCCGACATTCTCGCCTTGATCTCCTGGGGCGCGGTGCCGGTGCGACCGGTCGAATGGATGCGCGCCACGACCTGGCCTTCTTCCACCTTCTCGCCGAGATCGATCATGGTCTCGATCATGCCCTCGTCTTCGGCAAATGCAAAGCAGTCGCCCGAAGGCATGTCGAGCCATTGGGTTTGGCTCTTCTCGACGGCGCCATCAACGATGCCGGCATGGCGAAGCACATTGAGGATGCCGCGGCGGGCGATGCGCACCGTCACGGCTCGGGCCGTCCCGCCGCCGCCGAGCTCGGTGGTGACGAAGACCTTGCCCATCTGCTCGGCCGCGGTGTCATACATGCCAACGGTATCGATTTCGGTCATGCGCATCGAGAACGGAGCCGAAAAGGCCTCGACCGCGGCGAAGGCCTTTTCCTCCTGCTCCTTGTCCGGCAGCGTATGCGCGGCGCAGAACGGCACAAAGTCCAGCGTCTTTCCGCCGGAGTGGAAGTCGAACACGATGTCCGCCCGCGGCAACAATTCGCGCTGGAAATAGTCGGCGATCTTTTCCGTCACGCTACCGTCCGGCCGGCCAGGAAAGCTGCGGTTCATGTTGCCCTTGTCGATCGGCGAGGTGCGGCTGCCGGCGCGGAACGCCGGATAGTTCATCGCCGGCACGATGATGACGGTACCGGTGACATCCTTCGGGTCGAGCGTGCGAGCGAGCTCGTAGAGCGCCAGTGGCCCCTCATACTCGTCGCCGTGATTGCCGCCGGTAAGCAGCGCCGTCGGCCCCTTGCCGTTGCAGATCACGCAGATCGGAATCATCACCGACCCCCAGGCGGAATCGTCGCGGCTGTAGGGCAGGCGCAGGAAGCCGTGCTGGACACCGTCGCGCTCGAAATCGACCGTCGGCGTGATCGGCGATGGAGGCAGAGCTGACATAGGCCTCAATCCTTCACGAACAGCTTGCGCGGCACATTGGCTAGGCACTCGACGCCGGTCTCGGTGATCAGGATCGATTCGGTGATTTCAAGTCCCATTGTCTCGAGCCACAGACCCGTCATGAAATGGAAGGTCATGCCGGGCTTGAGCTCGGTGCGATCGCCGGGGCGCAGGCTCATCGTGCGCTCGCCCCAATCCGGCGGATAGGAAAGACCGATCGAGTAGCCGGTGCGGTTGTCCTTGACGATGCCGTACTTCTTCAGCACGGCGAAGAAGGCATTGGCGATGTCCTCGCAGGCATTGCCCGGCTTGGCGGCGGCAAGGCCCGCCTCCATGCCCTCGAGCGTCGCCTTCTCGGCGTCGAGGAAGGCCTGCGTCGGCTTGCCGAGGAAGACGGTGCGCGACAGCGGGCAGTGGTAGCGGTTGTAGCAGCCGGCGATCTCGAAGAAGGTGCCCTCGCCCGCCTTCATCGGCTGGTCGTCCCAGGTGAGATGCGGCGCCGAGGCGTCGGCGCCCGATGGCAAGAGCGGCACGATCGCCGGATAGTCGCCGCCGATGCCCTCAACGCCGCGCGTGCCGGCATCATAGATCTCGGCGACCAGATCGCATTTGCGCATGCCGACCTCGATCTTGTCGACGATGCGCTGATGCATGGCCTCGACGATGCGGGCGGCCTTGCGCATATAGTCGATCTCGGTCGGGCTCTTCACGGCGCGCCGCCAGTTGACCAGCGCGGTGGCGTCGACGAAGCGGGCGTTGGGCAGGTGCTTCTGCAGCGAGGCGAAGGCCGCCGCCGAGAACCAATAGTTGTCCATCTCGACGCCGATGGTCAGCTTGTCCCAGCGGCGATCGGCAAGCACGCTGGCGAGATGGTCCATCGGGTGCCGCTCGGTCGACTGCACGTAGTGATCGGCGTAGCCAATGATGTTGTCATGCGCGAGATAGGCGGTGCGCTTGGCGCCGTTGGCGTCCTGGCCGCGGCCATACCAGACCGGCTCGCCCGAAGGCGGCACGATGACCGCCTGATGCACATAGAAGGACCAGCCGTCATAGCCGGTCAGCCACGCCATGTTGGACGGATCGCTGACGATCAGCAGATCGACCCCCTTGGCCTCCATGGCTTTCCGCGTCTTGGCCAGGCGATCGGCAAATTCGCCTCGCGAGAATTTCAGGTTCGGCTGCATTTTGTTGGTCCTCGTTTGTTGGGCCTCGCGGCCATATTCAGCTTTCGAAAATCGTTCCCGTCTTCGCCGCCCCAGCGCGGTCGCGGGCTAAGGTGGCGATCGCGGTGTCCTGCACGCCGGTGCCGGTGAGATCCGCGATGGTGATGTCGCCGGCCGATCGTCGTCCGTGCTTTTTCCCGGCGATGACCTGGCCGAGCTCAATGACTTCCGCGTCGGCCGCCATCGCCCCTGCCTCGATGGCGTGGTGAAGCTCGCCCAAGCGCCGCGTCTGCTTCGCGCTGTCTGCGACATAGAGATCTGCCAGGCGAAGGATCGCCGGCGCGATCTCGTTCTTGTGCTCGGCATCCGAGCCCATCGCGGTGATGTGCTGGCCGGCCGAGACGAACCCGGCCTTGATCAGCGGCTCGGTCGAAGGCGTGGTGGTGACGATGATGTCGGCGCCCGCTGCCGCCCTCGCCGCATCCGGCTCGGCACGCACCATGATGCCCAGTCTCTCGCGCAAGCGGGCCGCGGTCGCCTCGGCCTTGGCCGCATCGCGCGCCCAGACGCGCGCCTCCGCGATCGGCCTGACGAGGCGCAGCGCTTCCAATTGCAGGCCGGCCTGCAAGCCGGCGCCGAAGATCGCCGCTATGCTGGAGTCTTCGCGCGACAGATGCTTGGCCGCGACCGCGCCGGCTGCGGCGGTGCGCACATCGGTCAGATAGCCATTGTCGAGCAGCAGCGCCTCGACCACACCGGTCTTGGCCGAAAGCAGCACCATCATGCCGCCGCCGCTCGGCAGGCCGAGCTTCGGATTGTCGAAGAAGCCGGAGCTTATCTTGACGGCGAAGCCATCTATGCCGGGCACGTAGGCGGACTTCACGTCGACCTCGCCGCGATGCTCGTGAATGTCAATCCTCAAGATTGGCGGCATCGCCACCGGCATTGTCACCAAAGCCCGAAACGCGTTCTCGACGCAGGCGACCGCATCCAGATCGAGCGTCACGATCTTGCGCAGCTCGGCTTCGGTGAGGATGGTCATGCGGCTCATGTGGGGCGCTCCGTCAGTGCAGCGTTGCCGCAGACGATGCGGCGATGCAGGCTCATGTCGATGTTGCGGCCAGACAGGATGGCCACCACCAGTCCTTTCGCAGTGACCTTCCCAGCAAGCAGCGCGCCGATGCCGACCGCGCCCGCGCCTTCGACGATCTCGCGCTCTTCCTCATAGGCATGCCGAATGCCGGCGGCGATCTCGTCCTCGGAAAGCAGGATGACGTCGTCGAGCAGCTCACGGCACATGGCAAAGGTCAGCCGGTTATCGAGGCCGATGCCGCCGCCTAGCGAGTCCGCAAGCGTCGGCAATTCCTCGATCTGCACGGGGCGGCCGGCATCGAGGCTCGCCTTCATCGCGGCACCGCGCGACATCGACACGCCGACGACTTTGGTGGCCGGGCTCACCCCCTTGACCGCCGCGGCAACGCCGGCTGCCAGGCCGCCGCCGGAGAGCGGCACCAGCACACTTGCTGCGTCCCGAACCTGCTCCATGATCTCCAGCCCCAACGTGCCCTGCCCGGCGACGATGTCGGGATGGTCGAAGGGCGGCAGCATGACCAGCCGCTCCTCCGCGACCAGCCTGTCGACCTCCTGCTGGGCATCGTCCTGGCTGTTGCCGACGATGCGAATATCCGCGCCGAGGCGGCGGATTGCGTCGAGCTTGTTCTCGGGCACCAGCCTCGACATGCAGATCACCGCGCGCATGCCCTCGAGCTTCGCCGCATGGGCCAGCGCGCGGCCGTGATTGCCGGTCGATGCCGCGACGACGCCGCGCGACCTTTCCTCCGGACTCAACGCGGCGATCGCGTTGGACGCGCCGCGCAGCTTGAACGCGCCGGTCGTCTGGTGATGTTCCAGCTTGAGGTGAACGGGATGTCCCGCCCGATCCGAGAGGCTTTGCGACAACACAGTCGGCGTCCGCTCGACCTTTCCGGCAATGCGTTCGCGCGCAGCGCGGATATGCTGAAGCGTGACTTCCGTTTTGGTCATTGGCATGCCCGCTCACCGGGCCAATGGCTTCGTCATCAGCCGGCCGAACTGCGGCCGCGCCGTGTCGTCCCCGCAAAGCCGCAGGCAGTTCCAGGCGCTCGCCTGGTTGCTGGTGACGACCGGGCGGCCGATTGCCTCCTCCATGCCTGGAACGGCGAGCGCCGCGCGTAGCGCGGTGCATGAAACGAACAGCGCATCCGCCTGCGCATGCGTCGCCTTGCGCGCCAGATCGACGAGCGAGGTAGGCTCGATGCGTGCCATCTCCCGATCGTCCTCGAAGCCGAGGCAGGTGACGCTCTCGATGTCGAAGCCGTGCGCGGCGAAATAGGCGGCCATCGGCCGGCTGGTCTCGACAGTGTAAGGGGTGAAAATGCTGATCCGCTTCACGCCAAAAGCGTTGAGGCCGCGCACGCCGGCCATGGGCGGCGTGACCACGGGAACATTCGGCTTGGCCGCCTGGATCGCCTGCTCGATCTCGGCGTCGCCGATCACCACGGAAGCAGACGTGCAGGAATAGCAGACGGCATCGAGCGTCTCGTCCGGCAGGATCAGTGCCGCGCCCGCCGAAAGCGAGGGCTGCATCTTGCGCAGATTGTCCGGCGTCGTCGGATTGGCGTAGGGGATGCGCGCGACGTAGACGCCGATCCGCTCGCTCGCCACCATGCGGCGGAAGTCGACCTCGCTGGTATGATCGGTGGCCAAAGCAATCAGCCCGACGCGCTTTTCGAGCGGACGCGCATCGAGTGCGGGCCGGGTCGATGCCAGCTCGATTTCGGGCAACAGTTTCATGACTTTCATCTCTCGATCCTGCCGTAACGACGCTCCAGCCAGCGCAACAGCACGACGGAGCAGAGGCTGATGACGAGGAAGAAGGCGCCAACCAGCGTCATCGGCTCGATGTAGCGGTAATAGGTATTGGCGACGCTCTTGGCTTGGTTCATCAGCTCCAGCACGGTGATCGCCGAAAGCAGCGGCGTCTCCTTGAACATGGCGATGAAGTAGTTGGCCAAAGCCGGGATCATCGGCGGGATCGCCTGCGGCAGGATGACATGCGTCCAGGTGTGGCGGCCGTTAAGATTGCAGGCCTTGGCGGCCTCCCACTGGCCGCGCGGCACATTGTCGATGCCGGCGCGATAGACCTCGGCCGTATAGGTGCCGTAGTGCAGTCCAAGCCCGATGACGCCCGCCACCAAGGGCGGCAGCAGGATGCCGATATCGGGCAGCACGTAGAAGATGAAATAGAGCTGCACCAGAAGCGGCGTGCCGCGGATGAATTCGGCGAACCAGCCGACGCTGCGCGACACCGTGCGGTTAGGCGAGCGCCGCGCCAGCGCGATCGCCAGACCGACGATCCCGGCCAGGATCGAGCCGAGCACGGTCGCCAGGATCGTGATCTTCACCCCCTGGATCAGGGTCGGCATGATCTCCCAGACAAAGTTCCAATCCCATTCCATCAGCGGGCCCATTCCATCAGACACGCACTCCGTCGAGACCGCGCGCCATGCGGCGCTCCAGCGAGCGCACGCCCCAGGAGATGATCAGCGCGAGCGCGAAATAGATGACGAGAACGGAGAGGAAGGGCATCAGCGTGCTGCCGGTCTGCGAGCGCACCACTTGCGCCTGGAAGGTGAGATCGGCAAGCGAGATCAGCGATACGACCGAAGTCGCCTTGAGCAGCTCGATCGCGTTGTTGCCGAAGGTTGGCAGCATGATGAGCAGCGCCTGCGGCAGGATGACGTGGCGCATGCCTTGCCAGCGGCCGAAATTAAGCGCCGTGCAGGCCTCATATTGCTCACGGCCGATCGACAGGATGGCGCCGCGCACGACTTCCGCCGCATAGGCTCCGACATTGAGCCCCAGCGCCAGCACGCCGGCCTGCAAAGGCGTCAGCGACAGACCGGCGAAAGGCAGCACGAAATAGGCCCAGAACAGCTGCACGAAGATCGAGGTGCCGCGGAAGAACTCGATATAGGTCGTGGCGATCGCGCGCACGATGAAGAAGCGCGACACACGTCCCATGCCGGCGAGAAAGGCCATGACGAGCGCAAGCACCGACCCCATCAGCGTCAGCTCGATGGTGACAAGCGCTCCCTGCAATATCAGGCCGAGATAGCCGGACCACTGGGTCATTGAGTTTCAAATTTTCCTAACGTTTGCAGTCGTTGCGAGAGGCTGCGACAGCCTTGTCCCCGCCCACGGGGAGGAGATGACGGCAGGCAGATGAGGGGCAGCGCTGACCTTGAAATGCTGGCGCGCCGCCCCTCATCCGGCTCTTCGAGCCATCTTCTCCCCGCAGGTGGTAAGAAGGGAGATTACTTCGCCGCGCAGAGCTTCTCGCGCGTCGTCGACATCGCCGCCTTGGCCGAGAAGCCGTAGGGCTCGATGATCTTGGCGAACTCGCCGGACTTCTTCATCTTGGCGAGCTCGACGTCATAGGCATCGCGCAGCGCCTCGTCGCCCTTCTTGAAGGCGGCGCCGTCGCAATAGACCGGCGCGCCCTGCACCGGCGCGATCACTTCGAGATTCGGATCATTGGCCTTCTTGATGAGGTCGTTGATCGACAGAACGGGCAGCGAATAGGCGTCGATGCGGCCGTCCTGCACCATCTTCAGGCCGCTCTGGCCGTCCGGCACGACGATGACGCGGTCGCGCGGCACGCCGGCATTGAGCGCCAGCTTCTCCTCGGTGCCGCCGCCCGGCGCGCCGATAGTGGCCGACGTGTCCTTGGCGACGTCCTCATAGCTCTTGAAACCCTTCGGGTTGCCCTTCTTCACCAGCATCGCTTCCGCATCGCACAGCACCGGCTCGGAATAGGCGACAGCCGCGCAGCGCTCGGGCTTCATGAACAGGCCGGCGGTGACGACATCGAAGCGGCCGGCCTGCAGGCCGGGGATCATGGCGCCATATTCGGAGATGGAGGCGACGATATCGTTGACGCCGAGGCGCTTGAAGATCTCGCGCGCTACGTCGGGTGCGGCGCCCGAGACCTTGCCGTCCGCGGCGACCGCGGTGTAGGGCGGCTCGTTGGCAATGGCGACGCGGGCGAAGCCCTGCTGCTTGAGCTGCTCGAACTTTGCGTCGTCTGCTGAACGCGCGCCGGAGGCGAGCAGCATGGTGCTTACGGCGAGACCGGCGACGCCAGCCAGGATGCCAAGTTTCTTCATCGTTCCCAACTCCTTGTTTCTCTTCTTGGTTCGCTCGGTTCGGATGGCGTACTTGCCACCCGTTTCTGGCTTTCGGGACGGCTTCGCCGCCCTGGCATGGCGGTCAGACGCGATGTCCGGCCGCGATGATCTTCTTCAGGAAGCCCTGCGTGCGTTCCTGCTTGGGATGGCGGAAAATCTCATCGGGCTTGCCCTCCTCGACGATCCTGCCGCGATCGAAGAACAGCACGCGATCGGCGAAGTCGTGGGCAAAGCCCATCTCATGAGTGACGAGCAGCATCGTCATGTCGGTTTCGGCGGCCAGCTTACGCATGACGTTGAGCACCTCCTCGACCAACTCGGGGTCGAGCGCCGAGGTGACCTCGTCGAACAGCATGATCTTGGGCGACAGCGCCAGCGCGCGGGCGATCGCGACGCGCTGCTTCTGGCCGCCGGAAAGCTGTGCCGGCATGCTCTTCGCCTTATCGGCGAGGCCCACCATGTCGAGCAGCTCCATCGCCCGTTTTTCGGCGGCGGCTCGCGCCACGCCCTTGGTCAGCATGGGTGCCAGCGTGACGTTGTCCATGACGCATTTGTGCGGGAACAGATTGAAAAGCTGGAAGACCATGCCGATCTTCTGGCGCATCTTGGCCAGGTGCCGCTCGTCAGCCGGCACCAGCTGGCCGTTGCGCTCCATGTGATAGAGCTGCTCGCCGTCGATCTGGATATTGCCGCCGTCGATCTTTTCCAGCGTCATCAGGATGCGCAGGATCGTCGTCTTGCCCGATCCGGATGGGCCGATCAGCGCCAGCTTCTCGCCTGGCATGACCTGCATCGACAGGCCGTCGAGCACCTTGAAGGCGCCGAAGCTTTTCGAAATGGCGTCGACCTTGATGATGGGCGCGGGCAATCCATTTCCCCGTTCTAAAGCGGCCTATGGTCCTAACGATGCGAAACGCGCTAAATCATGTCAATTAGGAAAATAATATCATGACAATTTTTCGAGCGCTGCACAATTTCGGGGCAATTGGCGCTCCGCATTTGCATCAGATGGCGAGCAGAAGATGCTCCGGATCGCCCAGCAGGAGCTTGGCGACAACGCTCAAGCCCGCGCGCAGTTCCCCTTCGGTGGTCGAGCCGAGCGAGATGCGCACGGCCGGGTGCCACGGCGTGTCGGCGATGCGGAACGACGTGCCCGGGGCAATCGCCACGCCGCGCAGGCGCGCCTGCGCAACGAAGCTTTCCTCGGCGCGGTCGCCCGGCAATTCGAGCCACAGATGCAGCCCGTCGCGATGGGAGCGATAGTCGACACCGGCCAGCATTTCGGCTGCGATTTCCTGCCGGCGTCTCAGCGCCCCGCGCTGCCAGTTGACCAACTCAAAAGCCGTGCCGTCGTTCACCCACCGCGTCGCGATTTCCGCCACCATTGGCGTCGCCATCCAGTTCGAGACGAGATGGCGGTTGGCGACGGCCGCGACATAGCGGTCGGGCACCGCGAGATAGCCGATGCGCAGGCCGGGCACGGTGATCTTGGTGAAGGAGGTGACGTAGAGCGTCCGCTCGGGCGCGAAGGCGGCAACCGCCGGAGGCCGGCCTTCGACGAGCGGCCCGAGCACGTCGTTCTCGATGATGGCGATGTCATGTTTGCGCGCGACCGCGGCGATCTGCTCGCGCCGGCTGGCGTCCATCAAGCTCGCCGTCGGGTTGATGACCGAAGGCTGGACGAAAACGGCGCGAATGTCGGAGAGACGGCAGGCCTCGTCCAACGCTTCCGGGATCAGGCCGTTGTCGTCGATCGGCAGGCCTTCGAGATTGAAGCCGAGATAGCGGGCGAGCGGCACCAGCGTGTGGTGGCCGATCGCCTCGGTGGCGACCGTCGAGCCGGGCGGTGCGACGCTCATCAGCGCTACCGTCATGCCGGCGGTGGCGCCGTTGGTGAGGCTGATGTTCTGCGGTGAGGCGTCGAGGCCGCAGAGCTTCAGCCATCCGACCGCCACCGTGCGATGACGCGGGAACACCATGTTCGGCCGGAACGACAGCGCCGAACTCGACGGCAGGTTCTCGGCCAGCCACCCCAACGCCTGCTTCAGCTTCTCCAGATGCATCGGCTCGCAGACCGGCTTCAGGATCGAGAGGTCGATGACCTCGCCCAACCGTTCCGGAAGGTAGGGCGGCTCCGGCTCCCGGCGCTGCGTCTGCACGAAGCTGCCGCGGCCGACCTCGCCGGCAATCAGACCGCGGCGGATCAGTTCCTCATAGGCGCGGCTGACCGTCTGGACCGAAAGTTTCAGGTCGTCGGCAAGCCGCCGGTGCGTCGGCAGTCGCGCGCCATTGGCGAGCTTTCCGTCATGGATGGCGCGCGCGAACTGATCGGCCAGCGAGAGGTAGGCCGGGCGGCGGATGAGCGCAGGATCTGGCTGCCATAATGTCATGACTTTATTAGAGATCGAAATCAGTGCAATTGACAATCGAAATAATGCATCGTCATGGTGGCCGGAACAAAAAGCGGGGCCGGCATGGCGGCAGCGAAACTCGATCCGATCGACCTCAAGATCCTCGACGCCATCCAGCGCGACGGGCGCATCACCAAGCTGGCGCTGGCCGAGAAGGTCGGCCTGTCGCCGACGCCTTGCTGGATGCGGCTGCGCAAGCTGGAAAAGGCTGGCATCGTCTCCGGCTACCACGCCGCAATCGCCATGCGCGCGATCGCGCCGGTGGCGACCGTGCTGATGGAGGTGACATTGGCCAGCCACCGGCAAGCCGATTTCGACCGTTTCGAGCGGGTCATCCGCGACGTGCCCGAGATCGTCGCCTGCTGGTCGGTCGGCGGCGGCGTCGACTATGTGCTGAAAGTGATGGCGCGGGACATCGACGCCTATCAGCGGCTGGTCGACGCCCTTCTGGAACGCGAGATCGGCATCGACCGCTACTTCACCTACATTGTCACCAAGACGGTGAAGGAGGAGTCCGTGGTGCCTGTCGCCGACCTGTTGCCAGGCTGAAGCCGGAGAGATCGTCTGGCCCGGCGGGCGATGAGAGACAATCTCTCTCCTGGCGGCTGACGAAAAAGCCTCTCTGTCTCGGTCGCGCGGCTAATCTCTCCGCATCGCCTTGGCACCGGGAGACAAACGATGTCCGCGCATTTTGCACGCCCACACCGCCACGAAGCACTGGATCGTCTCGCCGATCACCGGCTGCTGCGCCATCTCGGCTATATCGGGGGACATTGGACGGCCGGCGACTCGGCCGCGAGCTTCGCAGTCACTGATCCGGCCACCGGCGCCACAGTCGCCTTCGTTGCCGCGCTCGGCGCAAGCCAAACGGCGGAGGCTGTCGACGCTGCAGCGCGTGCCCTGCCGGCCTGGCGCTCCGCGCTGCCGCAAGAGCGTTCCAGAATCTTGCGAAAATGGTTCGAGCTGATCGTCGCCGGCAAGGACGACCTGGCGCTGCTGATGACGCTTGAACAGGGCAAGCCGCTAAAGGAATCGCTGGGCGAGATCGACTACGCCGCCTCCTTCGTCGAGTGGTATGCCGAGGAAGCAAAGCGCCTCAATGCCGAAAGCGTCACCAGCCATCTGCCGAATGCTCAGATGACCGTTAGCCGCGAGCCGCTCGGCGTCGTCGGCGTCGTCACCCCATGGAACTTTCCGTCGGCCATGCTCACCCGCAAGGCCGCTGCGGCGCTTGCCGCCGGCTGCACCGTGGTGGCGCATCCGTCCTCGGAAACGCCGCTTTCGGCGCTGGCGCTAGCCGAGCTCGGCGAGCGTGCCGGCCTGGCCGCCGGCGTCTTCAACGTTGTCACCGGGGATGCGCGCACCATCGTCGGCGCGATGTGCGCTGACGCCCGGGTGCGCGCCATGAGCTTCACCGGTTCGACCGACGTCGGCCGGCTGATTGCCGCGCAGAGCGCGCCGACGATGAAGCGGCTGGTCATGGAGCTCGGCGGCCATGCGCCGCTGATCGTCTTCGGTGATGCCGATATCGAAAAGGCGGTGACGATCGCCCTCGACGCCAAATTCGCCACCTCCGGCCAGGATTGTCTTGCCGCCAACCGCATCTATGTGCAGCGCCAGATCTATGACCGCTTCTGCGCCGCCCTCGCCCGTCGCATCGAGCGTCTGCGCGCCGGCAACGGGCTTTCGCCCGACGCCGATATCGGCCCGCTGATGCATGAGCGCGCCGTCAAGAAGGTGGAGGAGCAGGTCGCAGACGCGCTGGCTCGCGGCGCGCGCTGCCTCATCGGCGGCAAGCGCCATGCGGCCGGGCCGCTGTTCTATCAGCCAACGCTGCTCGTCGATGTGCCGGACGAGGCGTTGATCATGCATGAGGAAACCTTCGGCCCGGTCGCCGCCGTCACCCCGTTCGACGAGGAAGCGGAAGTCGTCGCCCGCGCCAATGCTACCGTATATGGCCTCGTCGCCTATGTCGTGACCGAGAACGGCGCGCGCCAGGCGCGCATGGGTCGCGCGCTGGAATACGGTATGGTCGCGATCAACCGGGTGAAGATCACCGGCGCGCCGATCCCGTTCGGCGGAGTCAAGCAGTCCGGCATCGGCCGCGAAGGCTCGCGCCATGGCCTCGAAGCCTTCACCGATCTGAAATACCTTTGTCTGGACGTCGCCTAGCGCACGCCGGAAGAATTCCCTGCAAGGAGAAAAAAGATGCTCGAACAGTCCAACGAACTTTCGGCCTGGGATCGCGACCACTTCTTCCATCCCTCGACGCATATGGGCACGCATGCGCGGGGCGAGTCCCCGGCGCGCATCATGGCCGGCGGCGAAGGCGTCACCGTCTGGGACAACACCGGCAAGAAGAGCATCGATGCCTTTGCCGGGCTCTATTGCGTCAATGTCGGCTATGGCCGCCACAAGATCGCCGATGCCATTGCCGATCAGGCCAAGAACCTAGCTTATTACCACGCCTATGTCGGGCACGGCACCGAGGCCTCGATTACGCTCGCCAAGATGATCATCGACCGCGCGCCGAAGGGCATGTCAAGGGTCTATTTCGGCCTCTCGGGTTCCGACGCCAACGAGACCAACATCAAGCTGATCTGGTATTACAACAACGTTCTGGGACGGCCGGAGAAGAAGAAGATCATCTCGCGCTGGCGCGGCTACCACGGCTCTGGCGTCATGACCGGATCGCTGACCGGGCTCGAGCTGTTTCACAACGCCTTCGACCTGCCGCGCGCGCCGATCATGCACACCGAGGCACCCTATTATTTCCGCCGCGCCGACCGCTCGATGAGCGAGGAGCAGTTTTCGCAATATTGCGCCGACAAGCTGGAGGAGATGATCCTCGCCGAGGGCCCGGAGACAGTCGCGGCCTTTATCGGCGAGCCAATCCTCGGCACCGGCGGCATCGTGCCGCCGCCCGCCGGCTATTGGGAAAAGATCCAGGCGGTGCTGAACAAATACGACGTGCTGCTTGTCGCCGACGAGGTGGTGACCGGCTTCGGCCGTCTCGGCACCATGTTCGGCTCCGACCATTACGGCATCAAGCCGGACCTGATCACCATCGCCAAGGGGCTGACCTCGGCCTATGCGCCGCTTTCCGGCGTCATCGTGTCCGACAAGGCCTGGCAGGTGCTGGTCAGGGGTTCCGACAAGCTCGGCTCGCTGGGCCACGGCTGGACCTATTCGGCGCATCCCATCTGCGTCGCCGCGGGCGTCGCCAATCTCGAACTGATCGACGAGATGGATCTGGTGAGGAATGCCGGCGAGACCGGCGCTTATTTCCGCGCCGAACTGACCAAGGCCGTCGGCGGCCACAGAAACGTCGGCGAGGTCCGCGGCGACGGCATGCTGGCTGCGGTCGAGTTCGTCAGGGATCGCGACGATCGCGTCTTCTTCGATCCGGCGCTCAAAGTGGGCCCGCAGATCGCCACGGCGCTCGCGGCAAGCGGCGTCATCGGCCGCGCCATGCCGCAGGGCGACATCCTCGGCTTCGCGCCGCCGCTTTGCCTGACGCGCGAGGAGGCCGACACCATCGTCGCCAAGACCGCCGACGCCGTGAACAGCGTGTTTGCCAGCCTCTGAAGCAATCCAGGAAAGGTGTGAACGGTTTTCCGTCCGGAGTTGCGTGAAAGCAAAGGAACAGACCGACATGAATGCCATAACCAGAACCGTCCCGGCCACGATGGCCGCCGTGCAACTCACCGGCCACGGCGGCCTGGAAAAACTCGTCTATCGCACCGATGTGAAGGTGCCGCCGCCGGCTGCCGGCGAGGTGCTGGTCAAGGTCAGCGCCTGCGGCATGAACAACACCGATGTCTGGGTGCGCCAGGGCGCCTACGGCACCGAGGAAGACGCGGCCGCCGTGTCGACCTGGCGCCGGCAAGGCAACACGCTGACCTTTCCGCGCATCCAGGGCACCGATACGGTGGGCACCATCGTCGCCGTCGGTGACGGTGTACCCTCCGAGCGCATCGGCGAACGCGTCATGGTCGACTTCTCCATCTACAACCGTGACGACGATTCGCTTGCCGACATCGACTATATGGGCCACGGCCGTGACGGCGGCTATGCCGAATACCAGGCGCTGCCGGCCGAGAACGCGCATGTCGTCAATACCGATTTGAGCGATGTCGAGCTCGCCACCTTCTGCTGCGCCTATCTCACCGGCGAGCAGATGCTGGAACGTGCAGGCTTGAAGGCCGGCGAACGGGTGCTGGTCACCGGCGCCTCCGGCGGTGTCGGCTCCGGCATCGTGCAGCTGGCGCGGGCGCGGGGCGCCATTCCCTATGCCGTGGTCGGCAAGGGCAAGGAGCAAGCGGTGCTCGACATCGGCGCCGAGAAAGTGGTCACGCGCGGCGTGGCCGACCTGCCTGCCGCCGTCAACGAAGCGACCGCTGGCCAACCCATCGACGTGGTCGCCGACCTTGTCGGCGGCGCCATTTTCAATGATCTGCTGCGCATCCTGCGGCCCGAGGGACGCTACACCACCGCAGGCGCCATCGCGGGGCCGGTGGTGCAGTTGGACCTGCGCACCATGTATCTGAAGCAGCTTCAGCTGCACGGCTCGAGCCAGGGCACCAGGGCCGATTTCCGCCGCATCGTGCGCTACATCGAGGAGAAGAAGATCCGCCCGCTGGTCGGCGGCGTCTACAAGCTGTCGGACTTCCACCGCGCCCAGACCGACTTCATGGCCAAGGACTTCGTCGGCAAGCTGGTGGTGGTGCCGGACGCGATTGCCGACACGAACAAGTAGCGACCGATGGCGGCGGCCGACCGGTTGACCTTCGCGGTTAGCCCTTGCGCTCCTGAAGGATGTTGCCGCCATCCACGACGAGGACGGCTCCGTTGACATAGCTGGCGCCGTCGGACGCCAGGAACAGCACAGCCGCGGCGACCTCTTCCGGAGCGCCGGCGCGTCCAAGCGGCGTGTTTTGCGCGGCGACGAGCTCTTCCGGTGTCGAGGCGCCCGTCGCGATCCAGCCCGGCGCCACGGCGTTCACGGTGACGCCGCTGCGGCCGACCTCCAGCGCAAGCGCATGCGTCAGCCCGACCATGCCTGCTTTGGCGGCGGAATAAGCGGCCTCGCCTTCGTTGGAGACGTAAGGGCCGGTGACCGAGGCCATGTTCACCACGCGTCCATGACCGCGTCGGACCATGCCGGCCAGAAATGCGCGTGTGGCAAGGAATGTGGTCTTCAGGCTGACATCGATGCCGCGGTCCCAGTCGCTCTCGCTGAGATCGAGAAATCGCCGCTGCAGCGCCGGCTGGGCGACTGTTCCCATCCCGGCATTGTTGACGAGGATATCGATTTCGCCGACCTCCGAGCAGAGCCGCTCGACATCCGCTGCACGCGTCAGATCGGCCACCACCGCACGAACGTCGAGCCCCTCCGCCCGCAGCTCTTCGGCGCGCTGCTCGACGCGATGCGACGAGGCGGTGATCGCGACCGCAAGCCCGGCGTCTCCGAGCGCACGCGCCACCGCGGCGCCGATGCCGTCGGCGGCGCCCGCGCCGGTCACCAGCGCTGTGCGGGATTTGCGAAACGTGGTCATGAGCCCTCCAAGGCGATGACGCCAATGCCGCGAGTCAGTATCCGGCGCTGATGCCGAAATCGATCGAAAGCGCGGCCCCGGTGATCGGCGCCGCGCCGGGCTGGCAAAGATAATGGATGAAGGAGGCGATCTCTTCCACGCCGATGAACCGTGCTCTTTCCCCTTGCGGGTAGTGCCCAAGGAGCCGGCGCTTGTAGCCGTCCGGGTCATCTCCGCCATAGGTCCTTGCCTGATACTCGATCATCGGCGTCGCCGTGTCGCCAGGACAGACGGCGTTGACCCTAATGCCGTGCGGCGCAAGCTCCAGGGCGAGAGCCTTGGTCAGCAGCACCAGCCCGCCTTTGGAGGCGCAATAGACCGCCGCGCCGCTGTTGCCGACGATGCCCGCGTCGGAGGCGATATTGATGATAACGCCCTGCGCCGCCGACAGGTGCGGAATGGCGGCCGAGATCAGGAAGAAGGCGCCTTTGAGATTGACATCCAGCACCAGGTCCCATTGCTCTTCGCGGACCTCGCTTGCCGCTCCCTCGAGCCAGACGCCGGCGGCGTTGACGAGAATGTCCAGGCCGCCTCCCCACTCGCGCGCCTTGTCCACAACCTCCCGGCAGGCGGCGACGGAACGGACGTCGAGCGGCAGACCGATCGCGTTCGCACCGGTCGCAGCAATCTTTGACACGGCCTCGTCGAGTTTCGCGCCGGGAAGGTCGGCGAGCACGATCCGCTCGTCGTCAGCCGCCAGGCGCAGCCCCGTCGCAAGACCCATTCCCCCGGCGCCGCCCGCGATCAGGACGGTTCTTCCAGCCATTCGATAACCTCCGCTGTGCGATGAGCGTTGCGGCGAGACACAGTCCGGCATCCGAACCACGTCGGAGAGACATCTCGCATGCGCCAAGCCCGACAATCAATGATCACAGGACCGAAGCCATTCGCTTCGCGATCACCCCAGCTCCAGCGTCGTGATGCCGAAAACCTTCGACGGCGCATTGCCTGGTTTCCCGCCGCGGTACATGCGGGTCGTCGTGAAACCGGGGACCATGCCGACAGCCTGAAGCACGGCGGTAAAGCCGATCTGAGTGGCCGGCACGTCGATATGCAAGGCTTCGCCCGCCGTCCTTCCCGTCAGTTCCACCATCAAAGCCAGAGCTGTTTCCATGTCATCCGCGAACAGCGGACCGACCTTGAAACCTTCGCGGCATCGGCGCGCCACGCCGTAGCCGGCAAGGCCGGTCGAGCCAGTGGACATCATCGCGATCCGGGGCGGCCGCAGCCATTCCCGCAGGAAGGCCTCCCGAGGCGCCGGAAAGCACTGGCGGTCATAGGCCAGGATCTCGGCTGTCTCGGCGGCCTCCACGGACCGGATTTCCCGCCCCCCGGTCAGTCCCGCCGGACGACCGCTGAAGCGGACGGTCTCATAAGCCGGCACGAACCCTTTGTGTTGGTAGTTGGCCCGCTGCTCGGCTACGCCGTCGAGGCCGACAATGCGGTCGCCGAGCCGAGCCATGCCGGCATCCCAGACCGCCTTGCCATGGCCTTCACCGCGCCGATCGGGCCGGCAGATATAGAGGCCGATGAAACCGAACTCCGCGCCATAGGCGACGGCCGAGATGCCGGCCACCATCTCGCCGCCGACGATGGCACCGACAAATCCTTCCGGATCGGCGGCCCTGAGCGCGGCGGCATCGCCGATGCCCGGATTCCATCCCTCCCCCGCCGCCCACTCGACGAGCGTTTCCACCTCGCTGGCGGTCAGCGTCCGGATCGTTCTCGGCATGGCTTCACTCGGCGCGGCAACGGATTTTAAGTCGCCAGGATAGGTCGCCGCCAGCAGGTTGCAAAGACCGGTTTTGGACGTTGCCGACCTGTCCACGCCACGAAGCCCAACCGTCGATGCTCCTTCGCCGATTCGGCGAAGAGGCCGCCCATTGAACGCTAGACCGTCGAGCGGATTGCTATCCGGGTTTTTCGAATCGATGCAAAGGGTTAGCAAGAACGCGCCCGAAACATCAGCCGTTGTTCCAATGGGCAACTGGACACGACCGTCGAAGGCGGGGAATCTTCTTTGGTCGTTGCTTCGAATTGAATGGAGTGCCCGAGGAAATGCCCCTGAGCGCCGAAGAAATCGCCAGTCATCCGGCAGCTCTGCGCGGTGTCAAGGAGCAGTCGCGCGCGCTCATCCATATCTACGAAACCAGCCCGCGCCTTGCCGCCGTTTTTGCCACCCAGCAGCGCTGGCTACTCGGCCATGTCGGACTTGCGCTGCATTTCAGGCGCGACCCCGATGACCGCCGCACCGAAATGACCGTAGCGCGTTTCATCGAGGTCGTGCGCCGCAATTCAGTTGCCAGCCGCAACACCGCCGAAGCGTTCGTCAAGGAAATGCTCCATTACAACGTCGCCGAATACATTTCGTCGCGTGGCGATGGCCGAGCTCATCCCTTGCGGGTGACCGCGGCCACCATCGAGACCTTTACCGGCTGGATCCATGCCCATTTGCGAACGCTCGACCGCATCGATGGCGGAGCCCGGCTGACGACTTTCCTCGAACACCCCGATATGCTGGCCAAGCTGCAGCCATTGATCTGCGACGGATTGCTCGCATCCATTCCGGTGCGGGAACCCCAGCAAACCTTCTCGTTGTTCATCTGGCTCAACAACGGCGGCATCGTCATGGACTGGCTGATGTCGGGTATCGATCCGGAGGACGCCAGCCTCGAGAAGATTCCGACCGGCGTCATTTCGATCAGCGAATTCGCGCATTGGCTGAAACTGTCGCGCACGCATCTGGCGCGCAAGCTCCGCGACGCCGAGGCGCTCGGCAGCATCGGCTGGGTCGGGCAGCGCGGACATTCCGTCATGTGGGTGTCGCGGCAGTTCTTCGACGAGTATATGGCCGTTCAGGCAGCCAAGCTCGCGATCGTCGACGCAGCCTTCGAGGCGTGTTTTTCCGGCGCGAGCGAAGGCTGAGCGCCGCGGCGCCTGCTCCGAGCTTGCCGTGACGGCGCGCAAAGAGACGCGCCGTTGAGCCGCTTCGACGATGACGCGGCGCTCAGAGCAATTCCAGGATATTGCGAAACGGTTTTCCGTCCGGAATTGTCAAATCAAAGAGATAGGGCGGTTTGCCGTTTCCGTGAAACGGTGAACCGCTCTATGTCCTCAGTCGATGTCGAAGGATACGCCTTGCGCCAAGGGCAGGGCCTTCGAGAAGTTCACCGTGTTGGTGGCGCGCCTCATATAGGCCTTCCAGGCGTCCGAGCCGCTCTCGCGGCCGCCGCCGGTTTCCTTCTCGCCGCCGAATGCGCCGCCGATCTCGGCGCCCGACGTGCCGATATTGACATTGGCGATGCCGCAGTCCGAACCGTCGACGCCGAGAAAGCGCTCCGATTCCTGCAGGTCGCGGGTGAAGATCGAGGACGACAGGCCGGCGCCGACCGCGTTGTGCAGGTCGAGCGCCTCGTCGAAATCGGCATATTTCATCACATAGAGGATCGGCGCGAAGGTTTCTTCCGTCACGGGCGAAACCTGCTTCGGCATTTCGACGAGCGCCGGATGCACATAGTAAGCATCGGGATGGCCGTTCTCGAACCGCTTGCCCCCGGTCACCTTGCCGCCATGTGCTTCCGCTTCTTTCAATGCCTTCTGCATATTGTCGAAGGCGGCCTTGTCGATCAGCGGACCGACCAGCGCCGAGGTCTCCAGCGGATTGCCGACCGAAACGCTCTGATAGGCCTTCTTCAGGCGCGGCAGCAGCGCGTCATAGACACTCTCATGCACGAACAAACGCCTGAGCGTCGTGCAGCGCTGGCCGGCGGTGCCCATGGCGCCGAACGCAATGGCGCGCAGCGCCATGTCGAGATCGGCGCTCGGGCAGACGATGCCGGCATTGTTGCCGCCGAGCTCGAGCACCGCGCGTGCAAAACGCTTGGCCAGCCGCGGACCGACCTCGCGGCCCATGCGGGTCGAGCCCGTGGCCGAGACCAGCGGCACCTTCGGATGGTCGACCAGCACCTCGCCGACGGCGCGGTCGCCGATCAGCACCTGGAGCAGGCCTTCCGGCGCATCGGCGAAACGCCTGGCGGCGCGCTCGAAGATCGCCTCGCAGGCAAGCGCCGTCAGCGGCGTCTTTTCCGACGGCTTCCACACCACCGCGTCACCGCACACGAGTGCAAGTGCCGCGTTCCACGACCACACCGCGACGGGGAAGTTGAAGGCCGAGATCACGCCGACGACGCCGAGCGGATGCCAGGTTTCCATCATGCGGTGTCCAGGGCGCTCGGTGGCGATGGTCAGGCCGTAGAGCTGGCGGGAAAGACCGACCGCGAAATCGCAGATGTCGATCATCTCCTGTACTTCGCCGAGACCCTCGGACGGGATCTTGCCGACCTCGATCGACACCAGCCGGCCGAGCTCCGCCTTGTGAGCACGCAACTCCTCGCCGAGCAGGCGCACCAGTTCGCCCCGCTTCGGCCCCGGCACCAGCCGCCAGGCCTGGAAGGCATTGTGCGCGGCATCGATAGCCTTGCCGGCATCGACCGCCGAGATCGACTTCAGTGCCGCGATCTGCTCGCCCGTCACCGGGCTGCGCACGATGAGGTCGCCGCCGGAAAGCGTATCCTTGGCGACGCCAAGCTTCTCGAGAAGTGAGGCCGTTTCCTTCGCAATCGTCATGTTTGTTCCTTTTCAGATCTCGCCTTGGATATGGCGAGCGTCGAAGCCTTGCGCCACGTCTTGTCGCCGCCCTGAGGCACGACGGCGCTTTCATGGCGTGGCATTACTCGTTTCAGGGAAAAACCGCCACCCCGGGATGGTCCAACCCCGGCGCGCAAAATTGGGCCAGCAGTGAAAGTGGGATCAGCGCGCCTTCTTGGCCTGCGACGTCTCGGTGCTTTCCTTGATCAGCCGGTCGATATGCATGCGGATATGAGCGGCTTCGGCGGCGGTATTGGCTAAAGCGATCGCGCGGTCGAAGGCCACGCGCGCCTCCTCGCTGCGGCCGAGCTGCATCAGCAGGCCGCCCTTCAGGCCGAAGAAGTGGAAATAGCCTGCCAGCCGATCTTCGAGCGGTTCGATCATTGCCAGCGCCGCTTCGGGGCCGCGCACCTTGCTTACCGCAACCGCGCGGTTCAGCGTCACTACCGGCGACGGCTGCATCTGCTCGAGCAAGCCGTAGAGCAGGTCGATCTCGGTCCAGTCCGTATCCTCGGGTGTTGCCGCCCGCGCATGCAATGCCGCGATCGCCGCTTGCACCTGGTATGGGCCAGGCTTGCGATGACGCAGCGCCTTGTCGACCAGGGCAAGGCCCTCGTCGATCATCTTGCGGCTCCAGAGCGACCGGTCCTGATCCTCGAGCAGCACGATCTCGCCATGCGCGTCGAAGCGCGCCGGCGCGCGCGCATGCTGGAGAAGCAGCAGCGCCGTCAGCCCCATGATCTCCGGTTCCTGCTGAAACAGCCTGAGCAGCAGCCGGGCGAGCCGGATCGCCTCCTCGCAGAGCGGCGCGCGGGCCGGCGCCTCGCCGCCATTGGTCGAATAGCCCTCGTTGAAGATCAGATAGATCATGGCCGCGACCGCCGCCAAGCGCTCGGAACGCTCGATCGCGCCTGGGGTCTCGAACGGCACGCCGGCATCGGCGATGCGCGCCTTGGCGCGGGTGATGCGCTGCTCCATGGCGCTCTCGCCGACGAGAAAGGCGCGCGCGATCTGCTTGACCGTCAGGCCGGAGACGATGCGCAGCGCGACCGCGATCTGCTGCGTCGCCGGCAGATCGGGATGGCAGCAGATGAACAGGAGCCGCAGGATGTCGTCGCGATAATGCGCGCCGTCGAGCCGCTCGGCCATATCGCCTTCGGCATCCTCGAGATCGGAGATCTGATCCTCTTCCGGCATCGGCGCCTGCTTGGCGCGCTTGCGCACCGCGTCGATGCCGCTGTTGCGGCCGACGAAGATCAGCCAGGCCGCCGGATCGCGCGGCGGCCCGTTTTTCGGCCAGTTCTTCAGCGCCCTCAGGCACGCATCCTGGAAAGCTTCTTCCGCGGCGTCGAGGTCGCGGAAATAGCGCAGCAGCGCGCCCATCGCCTGCGGACGGGCGGTGCTGATCGCGTTGCTGATCCAGGCAAGTTCGGTCATGCGGGAACCTTTGTCGGATTGAAGACCGAGATCGGCCTGATCTCGTAGGAACCACCGCTCGGATTGACCTCGGAGAGTTCGCGGGCGAACTCGACGGCTTCGTCCAGGTGATTGCATTCGAGCGTGTAGAAGCCGAGGAACTGCTCCTTGGTCTCGGCGAACGGGCCGTCGAGCACCACCGATTCGCCCTTGACCTTGCGAAGCGTCGTCGCGGCTGTGGTCGGCAGCAGGCGCGCCACCGGCCCCAGCCGGCCTGCCCTGGCGTATTTGTCCTGTACGTTGAGGAGCTTTGCCATGACGTCCTCGTCCTGTTCCTTGCTCCAGGAGCAGACGACGTCTTCGGAGGCATAGCAGAGAATGGCATAAAGCATGGCGCGTCCTTTCCGTATCAAAGGACGCAACAGTAAGACCCTTCCCGACACATGGTCGACAAAAAAGTTGTAGGGCGATCACGGGTTTACACTGTCACCCGGGTGTGGTCAGGCTTCGCGCGCCTGCAGCCATCTCAGCACCAGCGTCTCCTCCTCGTCGAGGCCCGGTATAAGGCGCTTTCGTTTGTTGGCTTCGGCCATTTCGCCGAGCAGCTTCCCTTCGGCCCACTCCTCGAATACGAGCGGATGGATATAGCACCGGCGGCAGACGGCTCGCGTATTGCCGAGTCGTTCGGCGACCTTGTCGACGATACTGTTCATCACGCGGTTTTTCTGGGTGATGCTCTCGGGCAACTCCGCCTGCGCGAACAGGGATGCCGCATGGATGGTGCCGCCCCAGGTGCGAAAATGCTTGGAGCTGAACTCCGGGCCAGATGCCTCGCGAATATAGCGGTTGACGTCCTCCGACCGCAGCGGCCGGCGTGTTCCCTCGTCATCAAGATACTGAAACAGCTTCTGGCCAGGCAGGTCCTGCGCGCCGCGCACGATCTTGGCGATGCGTCGGTCGACGAGCTTCAGCTTCCATTCCTTGCCGGACTTGCCCATGAAGGAGAAGCGCAGGCTGGAACCAGTGATTTCGACATGGCGGTCGCGCAGCGTGGTCAGGCCGAAACTCTTGTTGTCGCGGGCATAGGCGGCATTGCCGACACGGATCATGGTGTTGTCGAGCAGCCAGACGACAGAGGCGACAACGCGCTCCAGTGGCAGTCCATGACGGCGCAGATCGGCATCGACCTGGCGCCTCAAGGAGGGCAGGCTTTCCGCGAAAGCAACGAGGCTGGAGTATTTGACGCCGTCCCGTTCCTCGGTCCACTGCGGATGATAGCGGTACTGCTTGCGTCCGCGCTGATCCCGGCCGGTCGCCTGGATATGGCCGTTCGGGTCGGGCGAGATCCATACATCCGTCCACGCCGGCGGAATGACGATCGCCTTGATACGGTCGAGCGTCGCCGCGGTGACCGCACTCCCGTTCGGGCCGACATAGGAAAATCCCTTGCCTTTTCTCAGGCGCCGGATGCCCGGATCGGCATCGCTGACATAGCTGAGCGCGGCGCGCTCGGCGGAACTCTGCGCGCCGTTCCCTTGTATTTCCAGACCACCCGCCAGGCGGCCGAAGGACGATTGTGCTCGTTGCAGCATGGTAACTCCACGGAACTGGTCCGTAGATAAGCCGCGCGACAGCGGCTGGTTCCGCCCGTCCCCAGAGAGCGTCCTTCAGCTCCGCCGGTCGGCGGACACCTCAGCCATCCAAAGCCTGCCGTCGTCGACATGGGTGGGAAAGTAGTCTCGCCCGGCCGGTATCGCTTCCAGAACCGCTCCCGACTCGTCCGTCAGATAGTCGTAGCCGATCTGCTGCAAACGTTGCTCCGGATCGAGATGATTGTAGAGGTCGCGACGTGCCGCGCGCCGTTTCGGCTCGATCATCTTCAAATGATAAAGGTTAAGGCCGCTGTCCCGAAGTTTGAAGCGCAGATGTTCGGGGAACCAGGCGTCATGCAGCCCTTGCGACCGGCTCAGATCCGGGTGATAGGCGGGGAAAAGCCTGTGCTGCATCTTTTGGCCCCAGACGCCGTCGATGCGATAGCTTGCCGGCGTATACATCTCCCTTAGGCGAAATCCCCAGGCATTGCGCCTCGACCCGCTGGTCAGTTGGCCGATCCGGCTGGCCACGGCATCTTCCAGCCTTTCGTCCGGATCGATCGCCAAAAGCCAATCGGCACCCGCCTCATAGGCCGCGGCAACAAGCGCGCGCCGCCTCTGCGGTTCATTGCTGAAGACCGCATCCGCCGCCCGATCGTCATAGGCGATCCACCCATCGACGATTGCATCGAGATTGGCGAGGAGGTCTGGCACCAGATGCGCATCGTAGCGATAGCTGAAAATGGCGACGATCCTTTGCCGCGACCAAAGCCATCGACCGCGCCGCCGGCGCGGCTGCTTCATCTCCATGGTGATCATGGCCGCGTGCCTGTCCTATCGCCATGCGTTACGCCGACGGCTGCCCCCAGCGATTTTGCGAACAATGCCGCCCATACGATCGGCAGCGATAACATCGCGAAACGTCTATCCTCTTCGGCCAGGCCTTCTTTTGCGAACTTGCCGACATTGCGCCGGTCCCGAAACACCCCTTTGAAAATCCGCAATGGCTTTCGGTGCCCAACGGATTTGAGGTAGGTCCCATATCGGTATCCGCGCAGATACTGGTCGACAATCACTCGGATCAGCCGTGTCTCGTTGCGATGGACGGTAAGCACCGCCGGCTCCCATAGCGGCGCTATCGCCTTCGGCAGTCTTTCCAGGAATTCCGTGTCTTCTCCCGTCGCCATTTGTTCGTCGAATAGCCCATACCGATCGAACAATTTTCGGTCGAAAGAAACACCGTAGCGAAGTGCCTTATGAGCGGGAAGACCTGGCAGGCGCCGCATATAGGTAACGAGATGGGCCGCGCACGCGACCAGATTGCGCGGATGACTGTTGGCGATGGCGCTTGCCACGGCCGCGACGCCTTCCCGGTGATGGCGCAGCCGGACCTCTGCCCATCGCGGGCATGCCAGGCAATCATCCGCGAGAAAGGCGATGAAAGGAGCTTTCGTCGCCGCTATGCCGCGATTTCTCGCGGCCCCGGCAAAGAGCCTTTCTTCGCACTCGATGACTGGCACGTCGAGTCCGGCATTGGCCAGAAGCGCCTGGGCATTCCCGCCGCCGGAATTCACGACCACCACCTCGAGCGGGATGTTCTGGCCGAGCACCGACCTGACCGCCGCGACCAGATCGGTCGGAGCCCGAAAACCTATTACCACGACTGCAAGTTCCGGCCCGTCGGCCATCAGGCACTTTGCAACTGGACGCGATGAGCCGGGAACCGGCGCCGCGCCGCGATTTTGAGCCGATAACGCATGCAACGCCAGATATCGGTCGAAACCTTGGGCGCGGCTTCGGCAACCGCCAGGAATCTTGCCGCCGTTTCGAGATCGCCGCGGGCGTAGTGAACGCGAGCGATCTTGAGCGCCACAAGCCCTTCCCTCGCTTTCAACGACGATTTCGCAATGCCGCAGTCGGCGAGTTCGCGCAGCGCCAGGCGCCATTCGAGGAAGCGTCGCGCAGGCTTTATCGCGAAGCGGTCATCCGAACGGTCCGACGATACGAAGTAGATCATGATCGGTTGTGTCGCGACCGCGAGCGATGCCTTGCTCATAACCCGCGCCCAGAACAACGTGTCCTCATCGTAGGCAAGCCCGGTCGGGAAGCGCGTGTCGCCGACCGTATGCCGCGACACCAGCGCGCTGCCGACGGCAATCGACCGTATCCTGCCTTCCACATAGGCGGAGGCATTGGCGAGCCCGGCAGCCATGTAGCCGGCCGGCGTTTTGAACTGTCGGTTCCGGCCATCGGTCCGCCGGCGGTAAGCGCCGACCACCATGTCGGCGCCTGGCTTGGTCCTGCTCTTGGACAGCAGCGTCCGCAACCCACCCTCGATATGCAGATCGTCGGCGTCGATCATGTAAATCCAGGGGAAGCGCGCCTCGGCCAGCGCAAGATTGCGGGAGCCGCCCGCGTCCCGACAATTGGACCGGATGACCCGGAACGGCAGCGCCAGCCGCGAGGCTGCGTCCGCGGCCACGGCCGCCGTGTTGTCCGTCGAGGAATCGTCGGCCAGTATCACTTCGCCGATGACCTCGGCTTCCGAGCGCAAGGTTGCCAACGTGTCTGCAACGGTTGCCGACGCATTGTGTGCTGGAATGATGATGCTGACCGATGTCAACAATTGAACTCCGCGCAAGTGCCCGGCAGGCCGGTCCACGGTCCGGCGGCAAGATAGCGGCGGGATCGCGATTTGAGAAGCAGCCGCATCACCGATCGTGCGCCTTCAGGCAGCGACCGGGATGACGTCGACCGCCTGCTCGCCGATCTGCTCGCCGGTGGTTTTCAGGACGCCGACAATCGGCGCCACGTCGGAATAGTCGCGGCCGTATCCCACCGTGATATGGTCGTTGCTCGCCCGCATGCCGTTGGTCGGATCGAATTCCTGCCAGCCGGCATCGCGCCCGCACCAGGCCTTGACCCAGGCATGCATGGCGTCGGCGCCTTCGAGCCTCGGCTTACCCTTGGGCGGGATCGTGCGCAGGAAGCCGCTGACATAACCGGCGGGGATGCCAAGCCCGCGCAGCCCGGCGATCATGATGTGCGAGAAATCCTGGCAAACCCCACGCTGAAGCGCAAAGGCATCGCTGGCGCGCGTCTGCACGGTAGTTGCCTTGCCGTCATAGGTGAAATCGCGGTGGATCCGATTGCAGAGATCGACCGCCGTGGCGATCGCCGAACCGGCGAGGCTTTCCCGCGCATAATCCGTGATTACCGGATCGATGCTGGCGTGGTCGCTGGCGGCGAGGAAGTGATGCGGCGCGTCGGGGGACAGCGAACGCACCGCGTCGAGTTCCGCCCTCAAGCCGTGAATGTCGGGAGAGACGTCGAGGCCGGCTTCCGGCCGCGACACCGACACACGGGCGCTCATCCTGACGTGGAGCTCCTCATGCGCGTCGCGAACGGCGATCGCAGTGACGTTGTTGCCGAAGAAATCGGAAAAATCCGCGCGCTCGGCCGGATTCGGCTGGAACGACAGCGAGGCGGCGATAACCCGCTGCACGCCGGCGATCGTCTGCGGCAGCACGCGCACCTGGTGCCTGCCGCCGCCGGCTGCGGCCGCATAGCCGTAATGAAGATGAAGCCTGATGTCGTAGAGCATTTATCCGAAATAGGCCTTGGCGAGACTGTTGTAGAGATCGCCGATCTGAATGGCGAGATCGTCCAGCACCTTCGCGGTCATGTCCTGAGGCTCCATCACGGCGAGCGCCGTGTTGAGCTGCAGGATTTCTTTCGCCGCGGGCGACATATGTCCCTCGCCGCCGACGGAAGGCAGCATGCCGATCTCGGCCTTGAGCCGCTCGAGCTGGAACAGGATCGAGCGCGGGTTGAGCGGATCGAGCGCCAAGAGGTCTATAACCGTGCGCCGGCCTGACTGAACCGGATATTGCCGGCGGTGGGTCATGACGCTGTCGCCGATCTCCAGCATCATGTCGAGTGCGCCGTCGGGCGCGTCTGCCTTTGTCAGCCTGGCTAGCGTGCGCGCGATCTGGATGCCACGTTCCAGTCGGCGGCCGATCTCCAGGAAGCGCCAACCGGTGAAGCGGTACATGTTCTCGTGCAGCAGCCCCGAGAAGCCCGCAAGCTTTCGCAGCATCACGGTCATCGCCCGCGTCGCGTCGTCGCCCGGCGCGACCGTCTCAGCGAATTTGTGGATGGTCTTCGACAGATCCTTCAGCGCCAGCCAGCCATCCGGCGAGAAGCGGTCGCGGATCTGGCCGGCACTGTAGACCGCGCTGTCCAATGTGCCGATCAATCCAAGCGGGATCGCGGTTTCGACCTCGATGCCGAACGGTTCGAGATAGTCTCTGATGTCGGCGAGCAGCGGCATCTCGGGATCGGATGTCTCCGCCAGCCTGACGTGATAAGCGCGCAGCACCCGCACCGTGTCTTCCGAGCGCTCGATATAGCGGCCGAGCCAGGTCAGGTTTTCCGCGGCGCGGCTCGGCAGGCTGCCGGGCATGGTGCGGGTGAAGCCGTCGCTCTCCTGCGGCAGCAGCGTCTCCCGCTCGACAGGCCTGTCGCTGACTACCCAGACATCCGCAGCCTGACCGCCGCGCTGCATGGCCATCGCGGTCGGGTCGAGCGAGAAGCCGACGCGTGCAAAGCCGCCGGGCATCACCGTCCAGCCTTCGTGTGTTCGCGCCAGGTAGACGCGCAGGCTGGCGGGCCGCGGCTCCAAGCGGCCGCCGGCAAAGACCGGCGTAGTCGAGAGCGTGACCGCCTCCTGGCCGACGAAGCCAACCCCGTCGGCTTCGATCCGCGCGATAAGCTCCGCCCGCTCGCCGGCCGAAAGCGCCGAACCGAGCCTGGTCGCGCCATCGTCCTCGAAGGCAAGCCGTGTCGACAGCGCCGGGCCAACCACCATGCGGTCGATATTGGCCAGCACATGGTCGCGTTCGGCCTGCTGTCCGCACCACCAGGTCGCAATGTTCGGCAGCTTGAGTTCCTCGCCATGCAATTCCCGCGCGATCCGCGGCAGGAAAGAAAGCAGCGCCCGCGTTTCCGCCAAGCCGGAACCGAGCCCGTTGACGGCCGAGACGGTGCCGCGCCGGATCGCCTCGACCAGCCCCGGCGTGCCGATCTGCGAGTCCGGTTTGAGCTCCAGCGGATCGGCGAAAGCGGCATCGAGCCGCCGCCACAAAACGCCGATCGGCATCAGGCCCGAAACCGTGCGCACCATCAGCCGGCCGCTGGACACCGTCAGGTCCTCGCCTTCGAGCAGCATAATGCCAAGATAACGCGCGATATAGGCGTGCTCGTAATAGGTCTCGTTGAGCGGTCCGGGCGTCAGGATGGCGACGCGGCCGCCGGAATCCTTCGCCATGCCGTTCAGCGCATCACGGAAGCGGCGGAAGAAGCCGGCCAGGCGATGCACATGCAGCTCGCCATAGATGTCAGACAAGGCGCGCGTGGTGGCAACGCGGTTCTCCAGCGCAAAGCCGGCGCCCGACGGCGCTTGCGTGCGGTCGCCCAGAACCCACCAGCGGCCGTCGGGGCCGCGGCCGAGCTCGAAGGCGACCATGTGCAGGAAATGGCCGCTGGCCGGACGGACGCCGACCACCGGGCGCAGATATTCCGGGCTCGCCGCGATCAGCCCCGCCGGCAGGATTCCCTTCTCGATCAGCCGGTTCGACCCGTAAATGTCGGCCAGTATCGTCTCGAACAGGTCGGCGCGCTGGACGAGGCCGGCGCTGATCTCGGCCCATTCCTTTTCGTCGATCAGCAGCGGGACATGCGCCAGCGGCCATTCGCGCTCGTTGGCGCCGGCTTTGTCGTAGACGCGGTAGTAGACGCCGGCATCGCGCAGATATTGGTCGGCGCGGGCAAAGCGCTGTCCGAGCGCCTCAGCCCCCAGATCGTCCAGCGCTCCGATGAAGGACTGCCAGGCCGGGCGCGGATTGCCCGACGCGTCGACCATCTCGTCGACGACGCCTTCGATCGGCCGGTAATGCTCCAACAGGCTCTGCGCCCGCGGCCTGCCGCCCGCCCGTTTCTGATTCCCCTTGGCCATGCTCGATCAGAATCTCGCCGGTCGCCTGAGGTCAAGGGTCATGGGAAACTCTTCAGAACCTTGTTCTTCACGCAGCACATAGGCACCCGGCGTATGGCCGCGCGGCTCGAAGCGGGCCAGCCGCCGCGCCTCCGCCTCGTTGCCATTGACCGGGAAGGTGTCGTAGTTGCGGCCGCCCGGATGCGCGACATGATAGACGCAGCCTCCCAACGAGCGGCCCGACCAGCGGTCGTAGATGTCGAACACCAACGGCGTGTTGACCGGAAGGGCCGGATGCAGGCCGGAGGCCGGCTGCCAGGCCTTGAAGCGCACGCCTGCCACCGCGACCTCTCTGCTGTCGGTCGCCTTCATCGGTACGATGCGGCCGTTGCAGACGACCGCGTGACGCTCCGGATTGAGGCCTTGCGTCCTCACCTGCAGCCGCTCGATGGACGAATCGACGAAGCGGACCGTGCCGCCGATCGCGCCCTGCTCGCCCATCACATGCCAGGGCTCGAGCGCCTGCCTGAGCTCCAGCTTGACGCCGCCATGCTGCACCTCGCCGCAGAACGGGAAGCGAAATTCGAGTTGGGCTGCGAACCATTCCGGGCGGAAGTCGAAGCCGTTGAGCTTCAGATCTTCCAGCACGTCGAGGAAATCCGCCCAGACATAATGCGGCAGCATGAAACGGTCATGCAGCGACGTGCCCCAGCGCGCGAAGCGGCCGTCGAGCGGGTTCTTCCAAGCCCGCGCGATGATAGCGCGGACCAGCAATTGCTGGGCGAGCGACATCCGGGCATTGGGTGGCATTTCGAAGCCGCGGAACTCGACCAAACCGAGCCGTCCCGTCGGACCGTCCGGCGAGAACAATTTGTCGATGCAGATTTCCGAACGGTGCGTGTTGCCGGTCACGTCGGTCAAGAGATTGCGGAACAGCCGGTCGACCAGCCACGGCAACGGCGCCTCGCCCTTGTCGGGATGCGGCACCTGGGCGAGCGCGATCTCGAGTTCATAGAGGGAATCATGCCGTGCCTCGTCGATGCGCGGCGCCTGGCTGGTGGGGCCGATGAACAGGCCGGAAAACAGATAGGAAAGCGATGGGTGCCGCTGCCATTGCAGCACCAGGCTCTTCAACAGGTCCGGCCGGCGCAGGAACGGACTATCGTTGGGCGTCGCGCCGCCGACAACGACATGATTGCCGCCGCCCGTGCCGGTGTGACGGCCGTCGATCATGAACTTGTCGGTGCCGAGCCGCGACTGCCTGGCTTCCTCATAGATCGCCGCGGTCGTCGCGACGCATTCCCGCCAGTCGGCGGCCGGGTGGATGTTTACCTCGATGACGCCGGGATCGGGCGCCACGCGGATGACGTTGAGGCGCGGGTCGTGCGGCGGCCCATAACCCTCGATATGCACCGGCAGGCCGATCGCCTTGGCCGCGTTCTCGGCCGCCGCCACCAGCTCAAGATAGTCCTCAAGCGCCTCGACCGGCGGCATGAACACGCAGAGCCGCCCGTCACGAGGCTCGACGGTGAGCGCCGTGCGCACCGCACCGCCGATCTCGGTGATCTCCTGCTCGACGCGGTCCTGCTGGCCCGTTGTCGCGGTGAAGGACGCTGCCAGCTGGCGGCGCGCCATTTCGTCGGGGCCCTCAAGTTCTGCTGGGGCAGGTTCCGGCAAGAGAGCGTCGCGCGCCGGCAGCGTAGCGCGCGGCAGCGACGGATCGACCGGCACGATATAGGGGTATTGCCCCGGCGGCACGTAAGGCAGCGCGCCGAGCGGCAGCCGATAACCGACCGGGGAATCGCCCGGCACCAGGAACAGCCGGCCGCGCCGCGTCTTCCACTTTTCCGAACGCCAGCGCTGCCCGGCGGCCTGGCTGTTCCAGCGCTGCACCGGCAGCACATAGCCTGACGGCTTGGTCAGGCCGCGCTCGAACACACGTGCCATGCGGCTGCGCTCTTCCGGATCCTCCAGCTTCGAGTTGGACGGGTCGACATTATCCGGCAGCTTGCCTTCCTTGAGCAGCCATTCGGCCGGATCCTCATAGGCCTCGCCGACCATCGCCTTGTCGATGCCGAGCTCGGCGGCGATCGCCGTGAGCAAGCTTGCGGCCTGCTCAGGCCCGACAGAGACGGTGCTCGTTTCGCGCGCGATCAGCGACGGGTCGCGCCAGACCGGCTCGCCATCGGTGCGCCAAAAGAGCGAGAAGGTCCAGCGCGGCAGGCTCTCGCCCGGATACCACTTGCCTTGCCCGTAGTGGAGGAAACCGCCCGGCGCGAAGCGCTCGCGCAGCCGCCGGACCAGCTGATCCGCCTTGTCGCGCTTGGTCGGCCCGACGGCCGCCGTGTTCCATTCGGCAGCCTCGAAATCATCGATCGACACGAAGGTCGGCTCGCCGCCCATGGTGAGCCGCACATCCTGTTCCCGCAAAACCGCGTCGACCTTGTTGCCCAAGGCGTCGAGCGCCTCCCAGCTTTCATCCGAGAACGGCTTGGTGATGCGCGGATGCTCGGCGATGCGCTGGACGCGCATGTCGAAGCCGAAATCGACATTGGCGAAGCTCGCCATGCCGGAGATCGGCGCGGCATTGCGGAAGTGCGGCGTCGCCGCCAGAGGCACATGGCTTTCGCCGGTGAGCAAACCGGAAGTCGGGTCGAAACCGATCCAGCCGGCGCCCGGAATATAGACTTCGCACCAGGCGTGCAGGTCGGTGAAATCGACCGAGGTTCCAGGCGGTCCGTCCAACGAGACGAGGTCCGGCTTCAACTGGATCAGGTAACCGGAGACAAAACGCGCTGCGATGCCGAGGTTGCGCAGGATCTGCACCAGCAGCCAGCTTGAATCCCGGCACGAGCCTTTGCCGGCGGCCAGCGTCTCCTCCGGCGAATAGACGCCGGTCTCCATGCGCACGATATAAGCGATTTCGCGCTGCAGCCGCGCGTTGAGGCCGACCAGGAAGTTGACCGTGTTTGTCGGACTGCGGTCGATGGTTTTCAGGAAGGCCGACAGCAACGGGCCGGCCGGCTCGGGCGTGCGGTATATGGCGACGTCTTGCCTGATCTCTTCCGGGTACTCGAACGGGAAATTCTCGGCTGATTCCTCGACGAAGAAATCGAACGGATTATAGACCGTCATATCGGCGACGAGATCGACTTGGATCTTCAGTTCCGTCACCGGCTCCGGGAAGACGAAGCGGGCGAGGAAGTTGCCGTACGGGTCCTGCTGCAGGTTGACGAAATGGTTCTTCGGCTCGACCTTCAGCGAATGGCTGAGCACCTTGGTGCGCGAATGCGGCGCCGGCTGCAGCCTGATCACCTGAGGGCCGAGAACGACCGGCCGGTCGTATTTGTAATGGGTCAGGTGGTGGACGGCTGCCAGAATTGCCATGGTGCCCCGGGGAACGACGTTTCAATCGCCGAACCCTGACATAAGTGCTGGGCATTCTCCAAGCAGAGATGTTGCGCTGCACCTAATTTAAGCAGCGTTGCCGGCTTAGAAAAACGCCTGAAGCCCCGTCTGCGCCCTACCCAGTATCAGCGCATGCACGTCATGCGTGCCCTCATAGGTGTTGACCGTCTCCAGGTTCTGGGCATGACGCATCACGTGATAGCCGATCTGGATGCCGTTGCCGCCATGCATGTCGCGAGCCTGGCGGGCGATGTCGAGCGCCTTGCCGCAATTGTTGCGCTTGACGATCGAAATCATCTCCGGCGCCATCTTGCCTTCGTCCATCAGCCGGCCGACGCGCAGCGAACCCTGCAGGCCGAGCGCGATCTCGGTCTGCATGTCGGCGAGCTTCTTCTGGAAGAGCTGCGTGCCGGCGAGCGGCTTGCCGAACTGCTTGCGGTCGAGGCCGTACTGCCGCGCGCGGTGCCAGCAATCCTCGGCCGCGCCCATGGCGCCCCACGAGATGCCGTAGCGCGCGCGGTTGAGACAGCCGAAGGGTCCCTTCAGGCCCGAGACATTGGGCAGCAGCGCCTCCTCGCCGACCTCGACGCCTTCCATCACAACCTCGCCGGTGATTGAGGCTCGCAGCGAAAGCTTGCCGCCGATCTTCGGCGCCGACAGCCCCTTCAGGCCCTTTTCCAGCACGAAGCCGCGGATCTGGTTGTCATGCGCGGCCGACTTTGCCCAGACGACGAAGACGTCGGCGATCGGCGCGTTGGAAATCCACATCTTGGAGCCGGAAAGCCTGTAGCCGTTCGCCGTCTTCTCGGCCCGTGTCTTCATGCCGCCCGGATCGGAGCCGGCATCCGGCTCGGTGAGGCCGAAGCAGCCGATCCATTCGCCGGAGGCGAGCTTCGGCAGGTACTTCTTGCGCTGCTCTTCCGAGCCGTAGGCATGGATCGGATACATGACCAGCGACGACTGCACGCTCATCATCGAGCGATAGCCGGAATCGATGCGTTCGACTTCGCGCGCCACCAGCCCGTAGGTGACGTAGTTGGCGCCGAGCCCGCCATATTCCTCCGGAATGGTGATGCCGAGCAGGCCCGCCTCGCCCATCTCGCGGAAGATCGAGGGATCGGTTTTCTCATCGGCATAGGCTTCCTCGATGCGGGGCGCCAGCTTGTCGGCGGCGAACGCCGCTGCGCCGTCGCGCACCATCCGCTCGTCTTCGGAAAGCTGGTCCTCGATCAGGAAGGGATCGTTCCAGACGAAGGCGTTCTTCTCGGCGGCCATGAGGTGGGTCTCCCGGTAAAATCTTGGATGGCCCGGCTTATCCGCCTCCATCTGGAAAAAATCAAACGAAATTGCATCAAGCATCAATGAGCGATAGTAATAGATCATGAACGTCCAGCGTCGCCTCTTGCCAAACATCAGCGCGCTTGCCGCCTTCGAGGCGGTGGCGCGTCTCGGCTCCTTCACCGCCGCGGCCCGCGAGCTCGATCTCACGCAAGGTGCCGTCAGCCGGCAGATCAATCTGCTGGAAGAGCAGTTCGGGCGCCGGCTTTTCGAACGCGACAGCCGCAATGTCAGGCTGTCCACGGCGGGCGAAATCTATGCCGGCGCGGTGCGCTCAGCACTTGCGCAATTGCGCGATGCGGCGCTTGGATTGATGAGCAATCGGCATAGCGGTGTTCTCAACCTTGCCATCCTGCCGACCTTCGGCACGCGCTGGCTGATGCCGCTCATTCCAGATTTCGTCGCCCGTCATCCGGACATCACGATCAATTTCGCCACGCGCATTGGCCGCTTCGACTTCGCGCGTGAGCGGCTCGACGCCGCAATCCACCACGGCATGCCTGATTGGCCGGACGCTGATTGCACGCTTTTGATGCGCGAGACCGTGATGCCGGTCGCCGCGCCCGAATTCCTGGCGCAGCGGAAGGTCGCGACGCCGGCCGATATCGGCCGCCTGCCGTTGCTGCACATGGCAACGCGTCCCGACGCCTGGAGCGAATGGTTCGAGCATCAGGAGCTCGACGCGCCGACCGGCCCCGGCATGCAGTTCGAGCAGTTCGGCACGGTCGCGCAGGCCTGCCTGGCGGGGCTCGGCGTGGCGCTGCTGCCGCAGATCCTGATCGCCGGAGAATTGCAGCGCGGCCAGTTGGTGCCGGCGCCGGGCAAGCCGATGCAGAGCCGCAGTGCCTATTATCTCGTCGTGCCGCACGCCAAGCGCGGCCATCCGCCGGTTGCCAGCTTTCGCGACTGGCTGCGGGGCCAGGTTGAGAAGGAGCCGGCTGTTCTGGCGTGGTAGCTATTTCCGCTTCATCGCCTCGGCGAGCGCCGCGCCGAACGCACCCTGCGCCGGCCGTTCGGGCTGGCGCTGCGGCGCCGGCGAGCGCGGTTCGGGCTTGCCGCCGCCGCTGTCGCGCTGGCCGACCCGAGGCGCCCCACCCTGGCCGCCATCCTTGCGCATCGAGAGGCCGATGCGATTGCGCTTGATGTCGACATCGACCACCCGAACTTTCACGACATCGCCGGCCTTCACCACCTCATGCGCGTCCTTGATGAAGCGGTCGGCCAGTTGCGAGACATGCACCAGCCCGTCCTGGTGCACGCCGATGTCCACGAAGGCGCCGAAGGCGGCGACATTGGTGACGGTGCCTTCGAGCAGCATGCCGGGCTTCAGGTCCTTGATGTCGTCAACGCCTTCGGCAAAGGTCGCAGTCTTGAAGCCCGGCCGCGGGTCGCGTCCGGGCTTTTCCAGTTCCGCGAGGATGTCGCGTACCGTCGGCAGGCCGAAGCGCTCGTCGACGAAGACACGAGGGTCGAGTGCCTTGAGCGCGGCACTGTCGCCCATCAGCGCGCGCACGTCGCGGCCGCAGGCGGCGACGATCTTCTTTGCCACGCCATAGGCTTCCGGATGCACGGATGAAGCGTCGAGCGGCTCGGAGCCGTTCGGGATGCGCAGGAAGCCTGCGCACTGCTCGAACGCGCGCGGTCCAAGCCGCGCCACGTTCAGCAGATCGCGGCGCGTAGCGAACGGACCGCCGACGTCGCGATGCGCGACGATCGCTTCGGCAAGCGATGGCCCCAGTCCCGACACGCGCGCCAAGAGCGGCGCCGATGCCGTGTTGAGGTCGACGCCGACGGCATTGACCGCATCCTCCACCACCGCCTCCAGCGAGCGGCCGAGCCGGTACTGGTCGACATCGTGCTGATACTGGCCGACGCCGATCGACTTCGGCTCGATCTTGACCAGCTCGGCGAGCGGGTCCTGCAGGCGTCTGGCGATCGACACCGCGCCGCGCAGCGATACGTCGAGGTCGGGAAACTCGGCGGCCGCCGTCGCCGAAGCTGAATAGACCGACGCGCCGGCTTCGCTGACGATCACCTTGATCGGCTTCGGCCCGCCGTCGGACGGCAGGCTGGCGAGCATGTCGGCCACCAGCTTCTCGGTCTCGCGGCTGCCGGTGCCGTTGCCGATCGAGATCAGCTCCACCTTGTGGAAGCGAATGAGCCTGGCAAGTTCCGCCTGCGTGCCACGCACATCGTTCTTCGGCGGAAACGGATAGACGGTGGTCGTCGCCACCAGCTTGCCGGTACCGTCGATCACCGCCACCTTGACGCCGGTACGGATGCCGGGATCGAGACCCATCGTGGGCCGCGAGCCGGCCGGCGCGGCAAGCAAGAGATCCTTCAGATTGCGGGCAAAGACATGGATGGCCTCGTCCTCGGCCCGCTCGCGCAGGTCGCGCATCAAATCAAGCGTCAGATGGAGTGATAGTTTTATCCGCCAGGTCCAGCCGGCGACCTCCATCAGCCAACGGTCGCCCGGCAGGGTGCTACCAATCGCATAGGCGTTGGCGATCATCCGCTCGACCGGTTTGACCGGCGATTGATCGTCGGCATCGATTTCGAGGTCGAGCGACAGCACCTCTTCGTTGCGGCCACGCAGCATGGCCAAGGCGCGATGGCTGGGCACGTTCGCCCAGCGCTCGACATGATCGAAATAGTCGGAGAATTTCGCGCCCGCCTCCTGCTTGCCGTCGACGACCCTGGCGCGCAGGAAGGCGCGCTCCTTCATATAGGCGCGCAGCCTGCCGACCAGCTCGGCATTCTCGGCGAACTGTTCGGACAGGATGTCGCGCGCGCCTTCGAGCGCCGCCTTGGCGTCGGGAACCTCCTCTGTGAGATAGGCTAGCGCGAGTTCGGCAGGCACCGCCGAACGGTCGGCGAGGATCGCCTCGGCCAGCGGCCCCAGTCCACGTTCCCTGGCGATCTCGGCCTTGGTGCGGCGCTTCGGCTTGTATGGCAGGTAGATGTCTTCGAGCTCGGCCTTGGTGGTCGCCGCCGCGATTTTTGCCTCGAGGTCCTCGGTCAGCTTGCCCTGCTCACGGATCGAACCGAGGATGGTGCCGCGGCGCGCATCCAGCTCGCGCAGATAGGCAAGCCGCTCGGAAAGGTCGCGCAACTGCGTGTCGTCGAGGCCGCCGGTGACCTCCTTGCGGTAGCGCGCCACGAAAGGCACCGTTGCGCCCTCGTCCAGCAGCCCGATTGCGGCTGCCGCCTGCTCCGGCCGCGAGCCGATCTCGGCCGCGATGATTGCTGCGATGCGCTTGATGTCCGATGCCATGCTGGTTCCTGCCGAATAGAGCGGCGACAATAGGCCGGGACGACGGCTGCGCCAACCGCGCTGTCTCCACCCGACAGGAAAGCTCCACAGGAAAGAGCTGCGAGGAAAGACCAGCCGAACGGCTCAAACCATCCGGCTCAGGGCCTCGAAGAAGGCGACGACATCGAGATCAAGCTGATCGTCGACCGGTTCTGGCTGCGACGACATCTTGGCGATGACCACCTCGTCGCTCAGGTTGACGTAGATCCACTGGCCGTGAATGCCGATGCCGCAGAAGGCGCCGCTTGGCGTGCCCATCTGGTACCATTTGTTGCGGTAGCGGCCCTTGGGGAAGAGGAACACCATCGTACCGCGCCACCAGGCTTCATGGCTGCCGCCGCTGGCAACCGTGTCGCGCACCCAGGCCTCCGGCACGATGCGGCGGCCATTGGCCGTGCCGCCCTGCCGCATCATTTCGCCGATACGGGCAAGGTCGCGCGGCGTCATCGACATGCCGCCGGCGGTACGCGCCGTGCCTTCCATGTCGACCGTCACCGACATCTCGCTCGCGGCGCCCAGCGGCAGCCACAGTTTCTCGCTGAGCAAGTCGCTGACACGTTTGCCGGATGCCCGCTCCACCAGGATGCCCAGCATATCCGAATTGGGTGAGCGATAACGGTAGGTCTGCCCATGCGGCTCGGCGAGGCGCGGCAACGTCAACAGAAACGCAGCGAGGCTTTCCGACCCGCCGCCTGGATTCCACAGTGTCGCGCGGCGATAGCGGGCGAAGGCGCTTTCCGGATCGAGATAGGCCTCCTCGAAGTCGAGGCTGACCGTCATGTCGAGCACATTGCGCACGCTCGCATCGCCATAGGCCGAGCCCTTGGCTTCGGGGATGTATTCTGTCACCGGCGCTTCCGGGTCGAACACCCCCTCGCCTTGCAGGATGCCGGCGAGGATCGCCGTCATCGACTTGCTGATCGAAAAGATGATGTGGCGCTGACCGAACGCCATATGCGGGGCCGACCAATCGCCGACCAGCCTGCCGCCCTTCAGGATCGTCAGCCCGTCAGTGTCGGAGCGCTTCAGGAATGCTTCGACTGTTTCGGCGCCGCCGGCCAAGGTGACTTTCTCCTCGAGCAGCGCGCCGAGCGATTTCACCTCTTCCTCGCCGCCGGGCGCGGCGGCAACGTGGACGCTCGGCACCAGTTCGCCGACATTCTGGAACGACCATTGGCTGAACGGCCTCAGCCGCCAATTGTCGAGCCGCACATCCTTGCGGGAAAAGCCGTATCTGGTCTCGAACGCGGTGTTGCCGGTCACGATTGTCTCCCGGTCGTCTATCTCTGACTTTCAGCCTAGCGCGGCGGCTATGGCGTGCACGGCCTTAAGCGTCGCCACCGAATAGGCGGCGTTGAGGAAATCCGGATAGGTCGAAAGCTTCACGACGACCATCCTGTGCTCCCAGCTGATATGGATCATCTGGCCGAACACGCCCTTGCACATCAGTGCGCGAGAGCGTGGATCCTCGATCCAGAACTGGTTGCGGTAGCTGCCGTCCGGAAGGCTCGGGCTGAAGTCCGGTCCGTGCTTGCCGCTGCGCGTCGCCTCGATCCACTCGGCAGGGATGACCCCGCCGCCATTGTCGAGGATCAACTGGCCGAAGCGGCCATAATCGCGCAGCGTCGCGTTGAAGCCGCCATCGGCCAGCGCATAGCCGGCGCTGTCGACTGTGAAACAGGCGCTCTCGTCGGCGCCGAGCTTTTGCCAGAGTTCTTCCGAGACCAGCTGCGCCAGGCGCTTGCCGCTCACCCGCTCCATGATGAAGGCAAGCACATCGGTCTCGATCGAGCGGTACTCGAAGGCCTCGCCATGTTCGCGCACCTTGTCCTTCAGCCGCAGGATCAGCTCGAACAGATGCGCGGGCCACCGGAAATCAGGATCGCTGCCCGGCGGGATCGGCTTCCAGCCGGTGGCGACATCGACCTGGCCGATCTCGGAATAGCGATCGGTGTACTCTTCCGAGAAGCGAACGCCGGTCGTCATGTCGAGCACTTGCTGCACGGTGGCCCCGGTCCAGGCGGTCTCGCCGAGCTCCGGAAGATAATCCGTCACCAGCCTGGCCGGGTCGATCAGGCCGCGCCCGACCAGGATGCCGAACACCGATCCGGTGACCGACTTTGCCATCGACTGCGACAGATGCAGCGTGCGTTCGTCCATGCCGTTGAAGTAGCGCTCATAGGCGACCGTGCCGTCCTTCAACACCAGCAAACCGTCCGTGTAGGTCTCATCGAGCAGGCCGGCGAGCGTTGTCGGACGGCCCTCGCTATCCGCCACGGCCAGGTCGTCGAGATCGACCTCGGCGCGCTCGAGCCGACGGCGATGACCTTGGCCGCGCCAGACCTCGACGGTCGGCAAAAACTCACGCACGTGCTGGAAGGCCCAGCGGTTCCACGGTCGCCGATCCCAGTCGAGCTTCGGCAGAGCCATGGCCGGTGGCGAGCCCTGCATGATCGGTGGCCGCGGATCGGAGTTGCGGTAAGATGTCATGAGAATTTCCCTATCGCCGCCTGCCGTCTTCCACTCACTTGGATGAGGAGCGGTCTGCACGGCGGGCGATAAGCCCCCGAATGGGCCTTTCGAGTGGCTCCGCCTTCCTCCCGTTCGCGCGGGAAGAAGGCGGAGTGCCGCTATTTCTGAACGTCCGTCCAGATGCGCGTGTAGAGTTGCTGCACCTCGGGCGAGCAGGGGGTGAGGAACTCGCCCGCTTTCTCCAGTTCCGGCGGTACCACCAGTTCGGGCGCATCCTTCATGTCGGCTGGCATGAACGCCTTCGAACCCTTGATACCATTGGCATATTTGGCGAAGGCGGAGATCATGGCGGCGTTCTCGGGATCCATGATGAAGTTCATGAACAACTTGGCGTTCTCGACATTTTTTGCATCCTTCAGGATGGCAACACTATCCATGAAAAAGGGGAAGCCCTCCTTCGGGTAGCCGAACTTGATGTCGGGGTTCTTGATGCGCGAGCGCATGATGGCGCCGTTCCAGTAGTACACGGCCGAGTAGTCGCCGGCCGGTAGCTTCTCGGTCACGCTGTAATCCATGGCCAGCCATTTCGGCTTGGCCTCCACTAGCTTGTCGCGCACTTTCTTGAGCAGTTCCTTGTCGTCCGTGCACCAGTCGCCGCCCAGATACTTGATGGTGGCGAACAGAACGTCGTTCATTTCCGGCGCGACGTTGATCTTGCCGACCAGTTCCTTCGGCGGGTCGAGGAAGATGGTCGAGGTGTTGATGTCGCCGCTATAGACCTTTGTGTTGACGCCGATACCGGTCAGGCCCCACTGCCACGGAACCGTATAGTGACGGCCCGGGTCCCAGGGAACGTTCACCCAGCGCTCGTCGACATTCTTGAAGTTCTCCATCTGGTCGGGCCGGGCCTCGAGCAGAAGCCCTTCCTTCACCCAGATCGGCACGTAGTTGGCCGACGGCACCACAATGTCGAAGCCGTGACCACCGGCGCGTACCTTTGCTAGCGCGGTGTCGTTGGAGTCGTAGTCGGTGATCGTCACCTTGACCTTGTAGGCATCCTCGAACTTCTTGATCATCTCGGGGCTGGTGTAGTCGCCCCAATTGAAGATGTTGAGTTCGCCTTCCGCATACGCACTGCCCGCAAAAGCGAACAATGCGAATACCGCCGTAGCGGCCGTTATCTTCCATTTCATTGCTATTCTCCCGTTTGGCAATCGTTAGTCATGGCTTGCGCCGATTGACGAAGTAGAACGCAGTTACGAGCACCACCGACAGCGCCAGGAATAGCGTGGCGATCGCATTGATTTCCGGGCTCGTTTCGCGCCGCAACTGGCCGAGCATGTAGGTGGGCAGCGTATCCTGCCCGCCGGACTTTACGAATTCGGTGATGACCACGTCGTCCAGCGAAATGACGAAGGCGAGCATGAAGCCCGCGATGATGGCCGGCCTCAAGAGCGGCAGCGTCACAAAGCGGAAGGCTTTCCAAGGCGTGGCGTATAGGTCAGCGGCTGCGCGCTCTAGCGTCAGGTCCATGCTCTCCAGCCGCGCCCGGATCGGCAGGTAGGCGAACGGGATGCAGAAGGCGGTGTGCGCGGCGATCAGGTAGCCGAGCCCTGAGTAACCGGTCCAGACCTTGATGCGCGAGAACACGATCAGGAGCGCGACGCCGGTGACTATCTCCGGCACCATCAGCGGCTGGTTGATGAAGGCGTACTTGAAGGTGAGGCCGGGATAGGGCCGCGTGCGGGTCGTGGCCAGCGCAGCCATGGTGGCGGCGATCGTCGACAGCGCGGCGGCCGAGACCGCCAGCACGAGCGAGCGGACGGAGGCATCCTGCACGGCCGAATTGTGCCAGGCCGAAATAAACCAGCGTAGTGAGACGCCATCCCAGCGCGAAAGCGAATCCGCCGCGTTGAACGAATAGGCGACGAGCGCCGCGATCGGCAGATAGAGCGCGAAGAAGGTCAGAAGCGCCATGAAGCCGAAGCCGGGCTGCGCCTGGATGTCGAACGGACGCTTAGCCATGGACACCCTCCGAACGGGATGCGTTGCGCACGTAGAACAGGAGCGCGATCATCACCAGCACCATGAGCGTAATCGAAATGGCCGCGCCCAGAGGCCAGTTACGACCCGCGCCGAACTGCAGTTCGATCAGGTTGCCGAGCATCATGTTCTTGCCGCCGCCCAGCACCCGCGGAATGACATAGGCCCCGAGCGAGGGAATGAAGACCAGTATCGAGCCGGCGATGACGCCGGGCTTGATCAGCGGGAAGATGATGCGGCGCAGGACCTGCCAGCGACCCGCGTAGAGGTCATATCCGGCCTCGACCAGCCTGAAGTCGAGCTTCTCCATCGAGGCGTAGATCGGCAGCACCATCAGAGGGAGGTAGATATAGATCATGCCGAGCAGGATGGCGGCGTCGGTATTCATGATCTGCAGCGGTTGCTTGATGATGCCGAGCGCCATCAAGGCCGTGTTGACCAGCCCTTCGTTGCGGATCACCTGCTGCATGGCGAAGGTGCGGATCAGGAGGTTCGTCCAGAACGGAATGGTGACGAGGAAAACCCAAACCTCGCGCGTCTTCGGCGGTCGCGTGGCGATGAAATAGGCCGTAGGAAAGCCGAAGAGCAACGTCAGCACGGTGGTGTAGAACGACAGGCTTATCGAACGCCAGAAGATGGTCAGATGCGCGTCCGCCAGACCCAGCGTGTCGTCGAAGATGTCACGCTGGAACAGGACCGATGTCCATCCGTCCAGCGAGAACGTGCCGACCTGCACGTCGCCATAGTCGCCCTTCAGCATGAAGGAATAGGCCAACATGACGAAAAGCGGCCCGATGGCGGCCAGGAGGATGATGACGAGCGCCGGCGCCGAGAGCAGCCAGCGGTCGCGTATGTCCCTAGCGTCGGCGGCGCGAGCAATTTCCTCGGCGTTGGCCATGAATAGAAGTCCTCTAGTCCTTCAGCGCTTGAGCGGCATTCGCGCCAATCGCGACGCCCGCGCGGCTGCCCGGCGCCAGCGCTTCGCCGCCTCCGCGGCTGTTCTGCCGCCGCACGATAAAGGCACTGCCGTCGTCGAGCTTGAGATGGAAATGCGTGTCAGTGCCGAGATAGACGACGTTCTCGACCGTGCCCCTGAGCGAAGCGTTGGCGTCCGCCGGACCGATCTGAGCGTGCTCCGGCCGCACCACCAGCGTAACGCCAACCGACGGCGTGAAACCTTCCGGCAGCGATGCCGGGATTTCCGCGCCGGACGAGAGCCTGACGGTGGCGCGCCCATCGGCCACGCTTTTCACTTCGCCCTTGAGGAAATTGCTCTCGCCGATGAAATCGGCGACGAAGCGTTCCGCCGGCTTGTCGTAGATGTCGCGCGGCGTGCCGACCTGGAGGATCTTGCCGGCCGACATCACGGCGATCCGGTCGGACATGGTCAGCGCTTCTTCCTGGTCGTGGGTGACGAAGATGAAGGTGATGCCGGTCTCGTGCTGCAGACGCTTCAGTTCGATCTGCATCTCCTTGCGCAGCTTGTAGTCGAGCGCCGAGAGCGGCTCGTCGAGCAAGAGCACCTTCGGCTGTGGCGCGAGCGCCCGGGCGAGCGCCACGCGCTGCTGCTGGCCGCCCGATATCTGGCTGGTGCGGCGCGCCTTGAGCGCCTCCATCTTGACCAGTTTCAGCATCTGAGCGACCCGTGCCTCGATTTCGCCCTTGGGCTTGCCGATCATCTCCAGCCCGAAGCCGATGTTCTGCGCCACCGTCATGTGCGGGAAGAGCGCGTAGCTCTGGAAGACGGTGTTGACGGGTCGCTTGAATGGCGGCAGCGGCGCGATGTCATGGCCGTGCAGCAGGATTTCGCCGGCGCTTGGGAAATCGAAGCCGGCAATCAGTCTCAAAAGCGTCGTCTTTCCGCATCCGGACGGGCCGAGCAGCGTGAAAAACTCGTTCTCGCGGATCGAGACGGACACCGTGTCGAGAGCCGCTACCTGGTTTTCACCGGTTCCAAAAACTTTGCGTACGCCGCGAACTTCGATCGCGTTCTTACCCGGTTGTTCCGGCACGATTACCCCATTGAGAGAGCCTGCTCTTGGCGGCAGGTGCGTTCCTGTTTGATTGTCACCATAAGCCGGCCGGCTTGGCAACTGCGGAGCTGCTACTCGTTTTTTTAACGCAATACCCATGCCAGCCTCAGGCCTGGACAATCCTAAGCTTGGAAAGTGATCTTGCCGCCACAGATGGTGGTAACCGGCCGCACGGTGTGCAGCGCCTCCGGCGCCGTCTTCTCGATATCGGCCGACAAAAGCACGATATCGGCGAGGTATCCGGGCTTCAGGCGCCCCTTGCGGTGTTCCATGAACTCGGCATAGGCGCCTTCGACCGTGTAGCCGGCAATCGCTTCATGCAGCGAGAAGCTCTGGTCCGGCAGGCCTTCTGCCCAAGGTTTGCGCAAGACCGCCGCCTGGATGCCCAGGATCGGGTCAACCGGCGAGACCGGCCAGTCGGATGCGAAGACGACCCGCGCGCCGGCATTCTTCAAGGTGCGCCAGGCATAGCTCAGCGGCCACTTATCGCGGCCGATGCGCGAGATCGTCGGCTCCAGCGGGAAATTCATCGCGCCCGGCGGATGCGGCGGCTGCATCGAGGCGAGCACGCCGAGCTCGGCGAAACGCGGCACATCGGACGGGGTGATCACTTCGATGTGCTCGATGCGGTGCCGGCTGTCGCGCCTGCCGTTTTTCTTCGCTGCCGCCTGGTAACCGTCGAGCACGGCGCGCACCGCTCCGTCTCCGATCGAATGAACGGCGATCTGCAGGCCGCGCCTGTCGGCTTCGACCGCAACCTCGGCGAAATGCTCGGGGGAAAAAAGCGGCTCGCCGCGCCAGCCCGGACGGTCGGCATAATCGTCGACCATCACCGCGGTCCAGGAATCCAGCACCCCGTCATAGAAGACCTTGACCATGCCGGACGACAGCCACTCGGAATTGTACGCCGCCGCCATGCGCGAGGCTTTTTCCAGCATGTCCAGCTTCATGAAATTCTTGAAGTGGAACGGGATCTTGGTGCGGCAGATGAGCCGTCCTTCCTCTTGCAGCCCGGCGAGCAGTTCGAGCTGGTAGAGGTTGCCGTCCATGTTCTGGATCGAGGTGATGCCGTGCTTTGCGCACCACTCAAGCCCGCGGTGCATGAGGTCGCGGTCGGCGGCAAGCTCCGCTGCCGACGGATAGGGATCCGGCTCCGCACCTTCGAGGCCGAGCCGTGTCCGGTTCGCGCCGAAATGATCGAGCACGGGACCGAACGCCTCGCCTTCGCGCAACTCGCCGGCGGCAAGCCCGTCCGCGCCCATGACGATTTCGTTGCCTGGTCCCACCTGCTTGCCATGCAGCAGGCCGGCCTCTTCCAGCGCCTTGGTGTTCGCCCACATCGTGTGATGGTCGGAGGCCGACATGGCGAAGGGCCGGTCGGGAATGATGCGGTCGAGGTGATGGCGGGTCACCGGCTCGGGCAGGATCGCATAGTCTACACCGGCGCCGATCAGCAGCCCAGCTTTCGGACGCTTCGCCGCAAAGCCCTGGATCGCGTCGCGAAGCGCGTCGAAGCCCTGCACGCCTGTCAGATGCAGATTGTCGAGCTCGGCCGCGCCGCCGAACAAATGCATGTGCGCTTCGATGAAGCCCGGCAGGACGGAGCCGCCCTGAGCATCGACGACACGAGTGGCAGGGCCTTTGCAGTCGCGGACGCTATCGCGATCTGCGATCGCAATAATCTTATCACCTTTGATGGCAATGGCCTGGGCGGCGGGGGTATCCGGATCCATCGTCAATATGCTGGCGTTCTCGACGATAAGATCGGCCGTTTGCGGCATCATTTTCTCCCATTTGTGCCTAGGCTAGCAGAGTATTGGCGCCTGGCAAGCCGTCCCATGCTGGCCCGAACGACAAATTGAAATGCCCCTTGGCGGCGCCGGAACTCTCTGCCACAAAGCTGTTTGAGGCCCGGTAACCAGAACTCGAACAGCGAGCCAACTCCCAAAATGAAGACAGTTTTTTCGCCGCTTCACGCCGGTCACGCCGGCCAGATGGAACTGGTCACCTCGGCGATCGTGCCGGGTTTCGAGAAGCCCTCGCGGGCCGAATTCATCAAGGCAAGGGTGGAAAGCGAGAAGCTGGGGCCGATCATCGAGCCGGCCGAGCACGCCCTTGCCGCCGCCAAGCGCGTGCATGAAGCGCACTACATCGATTTCCTGCCGACGGTTTGGCCGGAATGGGTTGCCGCCGGCTTCAAGGGCTCGGCGATGGGCTTCACCTGGCCGACGCGCGGCCTGCGCGGCGATGTCCCGCCGAAGCGCATCGACGCCCTGCTCGGCTATTATTCCTTCGATGCCGGCGCCACCTTCGTCGAAGGCACATGGAAGGCGATCAAGTCATCCTATGACGTCGCGCTGACGGCGGCCGCCCTGGTCAAGGGCGGCGAGCGGACCGCCTTCGCGCTCTGCCGCCCGCCCGGCCACCATGCCGGCGCTGCCTTCATGGGCGGCTACTGCTTCATCAACAACGCCGCCGTCGTCGCGCAATGGTTCCGCGACCAGGGCGCAAGCCGTGTCTCGATCCTCGATGTCGATTACCACCACGGCAATGGCACGCAGGAGATTTTCTATCGCCGCGGCGACGTCCAGGTGCTCAACCTGCATGGCGATCCGATGGTCGAGTACCCCTTCTTCCTCGGCCATGCCGACGAGCGCGGCGAGGATGAAGGCGAAGGCTTCAACGTCAACTACCCGATGCCCTTCGGCACCGACTGGGGCGGCTGGAACGCGGCGCTGGAAGACGCCTGCACCAAGCTTGCCGCCTATGCGCCGGACGTGGTCGTGGTCTCGCTCGGCGTCGACACCTTCGAGAAGGATCCGATCAGCCAGTTCAAGCTGAAGAGCGAAGACTATCCCAAGATCGGCCGGCGCATCGCCAAGCTCGGCCTGCCGACGCTGTTCGTCATGGAAGGCGGCTACGCGGTTGAGGAAATCGGCATCAACGCCGTCGGCGTGCTGACCGGCTTCGAGGACCGCTGAGCCATATCTGATCAAAAGGACGCGCTCCACCTGCAACGGAGCGCTATCTTTTCGATTTCACCGGGAAATCATCGGCTCGATGCAGCTCTGAAGCCACCCCCAAGCAACGCGATGAGCAGCAGCTGAGTCGCAACACGAGTCCAGCGGATTCGATTTTGTCAAATCGCGTTTGATGTCGGATTCATCTGCGGGTAGATTAGACCCGAATCAGCCGGTCCACGGGGGGCGCGGCGACCACCCAAAGTCTCAAGTTCCGGCGTCCTGCCGGCACCAGACGCGGACGGCTTCGCGTTCCCTGTAAGGATTCGGCTCGGTTGGGCGCTGTGCGCGCCCGTGAGTGTGTCTTCGTAAACGTGACGCGTTTCGGGTCCGAGCGCTGGCCAATGCCAGCACCGGGCGCAAGGATCGATTCCGGTCAGAATATCAAAATGAGCAGTCCCGCCGCGCTTTTTCAATCCGACGCTTCAGGCTCGCGCCTGGCGTCGCGCGGCGATCTCACCAGTTTCTTTATGCAGCTTTCAGCCGATATCGGCGCCGACAGCTATATGTTGGTCGCCATGGTGCACGATCAGGATCGAAACGACGCGCGTATCGTGTCGTCGAACTGGATTTTCGACGCCATCGAGTTGATCGGCAAGCGGCTGATTGCCAATCTCGCGCTCGGCCCGCTGACGGCAGCGCCGGGCGTGCGCCCCAAGCCATTGGTCGCGGCGCATGCGCCCGACGCGGGCGCGCTACTGAGCGGCGAGGAAGCGCGTCTGCTCGATGTGCTCGGCCACGCCGAGATCTATTCGCTCAGGCTCAATGTCGGCCGCCAGCGTCTGTTCGTGCTGTTTTCCGCCGCCGAGCCCGGCAAGATCGACCTTACGGCCCTGATGAAGGCGCAGCTGAAATGCTGCTACGCGCTATCCAGCATCCCGCAATTGATCGCCGCGGCATCCATGCAGGATCCGCTGTCGGACCGCGAGCGCGAATGCCTGTTCTGGGTATCGGAGGGCAAGACCACCGACGAGGTGGCCCTCATCCTTGGCGTCTCGTCGAACACCGTCAACAGCTACATCACGCATGCCATCCAGAAATTCGCGGCCTCGAACCGGGCGATGGCGATTGCGACCGCGATCAGGAGCGGCATCATTTGAAGCACGCACAGATCAAAGAGGCCGCTGCCGCCCTTTTCAACGAGCAGCGCAATCCGTTCGGCACCTTCTCGCTCGGATCGGAGACGCATCACGCGGTGACCATTCCGGACGCCGTGCGCCGCTGCCGCTGGATCGCCGTCGACATCAACGCCTCCGGTTTCGGATTGTTCTTCGTCAGCCCCTCGCTGGAGCGAGCGCGCTTGGTCGCCTGCTTCGATTCCGATTATCCGTCGACCGGCCTCACCACCAAATTCATCTCGGGCGCCAGCGGCGAGGAAATGGTGCGCCACAGCCGCATCTCGACGACGCCGCGCTGGTGGGCCGACAGCGGCATGGCCGTTTCGCAGCAGAGGTTGCAGAGCCTGGCATGGTCCGAACCGACCGCGCCGCTGGCGCCCGGCACCGACGGCATCGCCTTTCCGGTGCATGCGGAGCGCGGCCAGTGCGGGCTACTCGTCTTCCTGGGGCCGGACATGACCCTTTCGGACGACACGCTATGTGAAATCCACGCGCGCTGCTTTGCCCTGTTTGCGTCGGTCGCCCGCATCCGTCCAAGCGAAACCGGCAGGACTCGCGCCATTTCCAAGCGCGAACTCGAATGCCTGAAGCTGACCGCCAACGGCAACACCAGCGAGGAGATCGCGAAGCTCCTGAAACTGTCGGTGCACACCGCCAACCAGTATCTCACCCAGTCGACGCAGAAGCTCAACGCTGTCAACCGCAACCAGGCGGTCGCGAAGGCGCTGCGGCTTGGTCTGATCGAGTAGCTCGCCCAGGCCAGGCGCCGAGACCTGAAACATCGTCAGGGAAAAGCGAGCGGCTCGGTCCTCCGGATGCGCGCCTCGTCGATCGCGTCCTCGAGCAGGGCGGTGTTGTGCTCCGGCGTCTCGCCCGGCTTCTCGAAAGAGACGTAATTGACGATCACGGACGTGCCCTGCCCGGTCAGCATCAGCTGGAAATAGACGGTTACGCCGCGCGGCCGAAGCTCGAGATCGAGCACGATGCGCGGGCTGCCGCTCCAGTCGACATGCGCTTCGCCGCCATGACCGAGCCTGAGCGTGCCCGGCTGGAAATAGAGCTCCGCAGCCGAGTCCACCAGGTCCGACAGGCAGGCGAAATGCTCCAGCCGGATGAAGGCGATATAGTCAGCGACCTCGATCAGGCGCAGCTCGCCCACCACGTCCTGGATGGCATTGGCGACGATCTGCTCGCGTGAATTGGCGTGTGGTTGCCGGTTCATGGATAGAAACAGCGTCCGATCATTGGGTTACTTTTCGCTCGGCCTTCTTCGAGTAGACGATCCGCACCAATTCGGCGACCGCCTGGTAGAATTGCGACGGGATCACGCTATCAACTGAAACTTGCTTGTACATGGAGCGGGCAAGCGCCACGTCCTCGAAGATCGGGATGTTGTTCTCTCTCGCGATCTCGCGGATTTTCAGCGCCACCAGATCCTGGCCCTTGGCGAGCACCAGCGGAGCGGAGTCCTCTTCGCGCACATATTTCAGCGCGATGGAATAGTGCGTCGGATTGGCGATGACGAGCGTCGCGCGCGGCACCGCCGTCATCATGCGCCGCCGCGCCCGGTCACGCGCCAGCGAGCGCAGGCGCGACTTCACGATCGGATCGCCTTCCGACTGCTTCAGCTCGTCTTTCACTTCCTGCTTGGTCATGCGCAGGTCACGCCGCCAGTGGAAGCGCGACCAGACGATGTCGGCGACCGCGATCACCCCCATGACGAACACGATCGCCACCAATATGTCGACGAAGATGCCGCGGATGACCATGCCGAACGACACCGGGTTGGTGATCATGCCGGCGAGCAGCCTGCGGTGATCTTCCGACAGCGTGAAGGCCAGCACGGCGATGGCGAAGGCAAGCTTGGCCAGCGACTTGGCGAATTCGACAAAGCCCTGCACGCCGAACAGGCGGCTCCAGCCCTTGGCGATCGAAATGCGCGACAGCTGCGGCCGGATCCGTTCGCCGACGAATTGCGGGATGTTCTGGAACACCGAAGCGCCGACGCCGGCGACCACCAGCAGCACCAGCAGGCTGACGACGGCTCGACCGATTTCGAACAGCACGGTCTTGTAGAGCTCGATGACGTCGGTCTCGGTGTCCATCGGCCAAGCTTCCGGCTTTTCCAGGAACATGGCGAGGAACATGCCGAGATTGACGATGGCGTCCTTGGCGTAAAAGACGCTGAACACCAGTATGGCGAGGAAGGAAGCAAAGATCGCCGTCTCGCGCGAGTGAGGCAGCTTGCCCTGCTCGATCGTGTCGCGGATCTTCTTTTCTGTGGCTTCCTCGGTTTTGGAATCCTTGTCGACCGCCTCAGCCATGATGCCCTGACCGCATTGCTGTCGTCAGGCGGCTTCGGCCGTGGTCTGCATCGAGGGAAGCTCGAATGCTCCCTGCCGCGAGAGACGAATGGTCGCCACGGCGATCGTCTTTCGCGCCGCCATGATGTCGGCCAGCGCGATACCTTCCGATCCCTGTCCGAGCTCGGATTCGATCATGCGGCGCGAGCGTGCGCCGATCGCCGACAGCACGGATTCGATAAGCTCCGCCGGCGCGCCGCGCAAAGCCAGTGTGACGAGCTCCGTCGACAGTCCGTCGAACAGAAGCACGCGCGCCTTCTGGGCGAGCAGCGGCAAGTCGTCGAAGGCAAACAGCCGCGACCTGATCCCGGCCAGATCCGGCGTGCCGGCTTCCTCCAGGTCCTGCATGAGTTCGTCGAGCTCGGGCTTGGCCATCTCGTTGAGCACGCTGGCGACGCGCTCCTGGCCGACCGACGTGTCCCTAGTCGCTTTTTGCGAAAGCACGCTGGCGCGCAACTGGTTCTCGACGATCCTGGCTGCCGCTTCCGGAATGTTGGCCATCGTCACCATGCGCTTGATGATCTGGCTGCGTATCGGCTTTTCCATCGTCAGCAGCACATTGGCCGCGGTCTGCGGCGCAAGCTTCGACAGCACCATGGCGGACGTTTGCGGGTGTTCGCCGGCGAGGAAGGTGCCCAGGCGCGTCGGCTCGAGCTTTTCCAGATCCGGCCAGATCGGCGGCGGTCCCTCAGGAGCGGGCTCGAACTTCTTCTCGCCCATGATGGCGCTCATTTCCTCCGGCGACAGCGATTCGTTGAGGATCGTGTCCATCCGGTCCGCCGAATCCAGCAGGCCTGCGCCCTCGGTGAACTCGGCCTCGAATTCCGCAACGATGCGCTCCAGATCGGTTTGCGGAATGGTTCGCAGCAGCCGCGCGCCCTCGATCAACGCCTTCAGCTCCTCCTGCTTGAAGAATTTGAGCAGCCGGCTGGCCGAGGGCTTGCCCATCGCCACCAGGATGGCGGCGGCCTTTTGCGGGCGCGTCAGCGTCAACGACGTCATTGGGCCTGGCTCCGCTGCCGGTGAATGCTCTCGCCGTCCATGCTCAGGCGCTCTTGGTAGCAGCGTTGATTTCGGTAAGCCTGATGCCGAAGCGCGTCGGATCGTGTTCCAGAACCGTGATCTCGCCGCGCGCGATTCTGCGGCCGTTGACCACCACGTCGACCGGCTCGCCTATGCGGCGGTTGAGCGCTACCGTCGAGCCCTTCTGCAGCGCCATCAGCTCCGAGACCGGCATTTCGGTGCTGCCCAGAATGATCTGCACATCGACCGGGATCGTCATGATGATCGAGGAATTGGCGCCGGCCTGCAGGGCGGCTTCGGGGCGGTTCTCCTCCTCCCGCAGCACGCCGCGCAATTCCTCGATGGCGCGGTCGAGCTGCTCGTCCGGCTGGTCGGCTTCGGGTTCGGCTTCCAAGTTGGTCTTTGCCATGCCTCGTCTCCTATAATCCCAAGCCAGGCCTCAGCCCGGCACCAATCCGTCGATGAAATCCTGCCCGCCATCGTGGGGATGCCGGATGCGGACCGTGTAGTTCTGTCCGAGCTTGCCGAACTCGCAGACAAACAGCGTCTTGTCGCGCGCGCTGAGCTTTGCCTGCAGCTGCGCATCTTCCTCGAACTCGATCACCTGTCCGGGCTGGAAGGCGGCGAGATCGCCAAGCGACAGCCGGGCGAGCGGCATGGTGGCCTCGAGCCGCACGGCCGAGCGCATCACTTCCTCCGAGAAGCGGGCTCGCCAGTCGAATTCCGTCGTCTGGTCGCCGCCGTGATCGGCGGTGGCGCCGCGGGTCGCCAAAAGGATTCGCTGCGGGATCATCACCGTCACCGTGCCGGTGTCGGTCGGCGTCGAGATGCCATAGATGATGCGAACCGCCGCCCCGTCGCGCAGCACGCGCCGTTTCGCCTCGTTGCCGGACATCGCCCTCGGGACAGGCTGGCGCAGTTCGAGAGAACGCCGGCCCGATCCGTTCAGCGCCATCGCGACCTCTTGGAAGACGTTGGTGGCGACGTCGGTCTCGATCTGTGACAGGTCGCGCTCGATCGGCGCCACCGGCTGGTCCGGATCGCCGCCGAACAGCGCCTGGACCATGACGGCGATCGCCGGCGCGTCCAAGACGAGCGTCATGGCGTCGGCCGAGGTCGGCGAAGGAACGACAGTCATGGCGAAGGTTTCGCCGGCGCGCATACGCGCATCGGGGACACGCCCCACCTCGACGGCTTGCAGGTCGACGGTGACCGGCGCGCCAAGCTCTCCAAGGGCTTTCTGCAGCAGCGGCAGCGAGCGCTCGGCCATGCCGCGGCCGACGCCGATCACCTGCGCAGCCTCGCCGCTGTCACCGACGAGACGCTCGATGATGAGAGCCCGGGTTTGCGACGGACTTGCCGGACTGGTCATGACGCCAAACGGCCCCGGCTGAAGTTTTGCATGCTCAGGCCGCCTTCTTCTCGGCGGTGCCGGTGCTCATCGTGCTCTGCTCGACGGCATCGATAGTAGGACGCTCATAGGACGAGATGGTCTTGCGGCCGAACTCGATCGCGACCTGCGGCAAGGCGCCGTTCATGTAAGCGAGCAGCGTCTGCTTGACGATGATGTAGAGGCGGTTCTTCTTCTCGCGCACCGTCTTGATCTTGGTGGCGACCGGACCGACCACGGCATAGGACAGGAAGATGCCAAGGAAGGTTCCGACGAGCGCAGCACCGATCAGCCCGCCGAGAATTTCCGGCGATTGGTCGAGCGCGCCCATCGCCTTCACAACGCCGAGCACGGCCGCGACGATGCCGAGCGCCGGCAGGCCGTCGCCGACCGCGACCATCGCGTGATAGGCCTTCAGCTTGTCGGTGCGGATCGTCTGGATCTCCTCATCCATGAGCGCCTCGATCTCGTGCGAGCGCGCATTGCCGATGATGATGATGCGGCAATAGTCGCAGATGAAATGCGTCAGGTCGTGGTTCTTGAGCACGGTCGGGAACGCCTGGAAGATCGCCGACTCTTCCGGATTGTCGATATGCGCCTCGACCTCGCTGCGCGACTTCGATCGCAACTCGCGCATCAGGCTGTGCAGGACGCCCAGCGTTTCGAGATAGTCGCGCTCCTTCGGCACGGCCTGCTTGAAGGCCTCGAGAATGCCCTTGCCGGTGTCCTTGACCGTCTTCATCGGGTTGGCGACGAGGAAAGTGCCGAGCGCTGCGCCGCAGATGACCACCGCTTCCCAAGGCTGGATCAGCACATGCAGATGCCCACCCATGGCCATGAAGCCACCGAGCACGCAGCCAAGCGTCACCACAAGTCCGATCAGAATACCCACGACAGGTCCTTCCGCATGTCACGTCGGGGATCAGGGATAGTCCTCGTGCCTTGTGTGAGGCTTGAATCGCGATGCGGAAACCGATTCAGCCTCGCACAAGGAAGCATCGCTATCGTCACCGGAAAGCTTCGGCCGGAGGCGCAGATGTTGAACACCTATACGAGCTATCAGCTCATCGCCAAGGACATCCCAAAGGCAATCGACCAGGTCGAGTCGCAGCCCGTCGTCAAGCGTGAGACCGACTACTATTTGGCCAATATCGGCAACGTCAAAAGCATCGACGATTTCGTCAATAACACTCGGCTGTTCAACTACGCGATGAAGGCGTACGGGCTGGAAGACATGGCCTATGCCAAGGCCTTCATGGTCAAGGCGCTCAAGGAAGGCGTGTCCGACTCCGACAGCTTCGCCAACAAGCTGAGCGACAAGCGTTACGCCGACTTCGTCAAAGCGTTCAACTTTGCGGCTTACGGCTCGACCGCCACGCTCTATTCTTCCGCCCAGCAAGGCGCGGTCGACAAATACATGCGCCAGACGCTGGAGGAGAATGCCGGCGAGACCAATCAGGGCGTGCGGCTGGCGCTCTATTTCCAGCGTAAGGCGCCTGACATCAACAGCTGGTATGACGTGCTCGCCGACACGGCCCTTTCGAGCGTGGTGCGCACCGCTCTCGGCCTGCCCGACTCCATCGCGTCCGCCGACATCGACAAGCAGGCGCAGATGTTCGAGCAGAAGCTCGATATCGCCGACTTCAAGGATCCCGATAAGCTGAACACGTTCCTTACCCGCTTCACCAGCCTGTGGGAGATCAACAATCCGACGACCACTGCCGTGACCTCGGTCAGCGTGCTGTTCGCGCAACCGACCACGGTCGGCATCTCGACCGATCTGATGATGGCCATGCAGAAGCTGAAGTTCTGAGAACACCATGCAGGACAGTCTCTACGTCGCCCTCTCCTCGCAGATTGCGCTCGAACGCCGTCTCGACACCATCGCCGACAACGTCGCCAACGCTTCGACCATCGGCTTTCGCGCCACCGGCGTGAAATTCGAGGACGTGGTCTCCGGCACCGGGCCGAAGTCGGTATCCTTCGCATCCTCCGGCAAGACCTATCTTTCCAGCGCGCACGGGTCGCTGACCGAAACCGGCAATCCTTTCGATTTCGCCATACAAGGCGACGCCTGGTTCGCCATCGAGACGCCGGCCGGCACGGTGATGACCCGCGACGGCCGTTTCTCCATGAACGAGAACGGCGAGCTGATGTCGATCGAAGGCTATCCGGTGCTGGACAGCGGCGGCGCACCGATCCAGCTCGATCCGCGCAACGGTCCGCCCAAGGCCGGCGCCGATGGCTCGCTACGCCAAAACGACCAGCTCGTCGGCGCCATCGGCCTCTACGATTTCGACCCCGGCGCCAATTTCGTCCGCTACGGCAATTCGGGCATCGTTCCCGCGCGGACCCCGGAACCGGTCACCGACCGCTCCGATGTCGGCGTAGCTCAAGGGTTTCTCGAGGAATCCAACGTCAATCCGGTGCTGGAGATGACCCGGCTGATCCAGGTGCAGCGCGCCTTCGAGAATACGGCTGCGCTGATCCGGCAGAGTGCTTCGTCCACCGACGATGCGATCAAGACCCTCGGCGACAAGTAACGGGATGGCGAACGGCTCGTCCCTGCTCCGCGCGCCCGAGAAGCTTGCAGGCGCCGGTCCCACGGACCGGCTTGCCGCGCTGGAACGCATCTGGCGGCGGTTCGACAACCCGGAAACGCTGCTCAGCCGCGGCGGCCGCGTCGTCGAGATCTCGCCCACCCACTACAAGGTGCGCGGCCTTTCGGACATTGCCAGGCTCGGCGACATCGTCGAGCAGCGCGGCAAGACCGGCACGCGCCGCGGCGAGATCGTCAGGATAGGCCGCGACGAGGTGGTGGTCGCGCCGTTCGAGCACCACGCCGATGCCGGCATCGGCGACACCGTTTTCCGGCGCGGCCCACTCGCGGTCGCGCCGGATGTTTCCTGGCGCGGGCGCGCCATCGACGCTTTGACTCGCGTCATCGACGGCGGCCCGCCGCTGGTCAGGCCGAATGCCGCCGGCAGCGCCGACACATTGACGCCCGGCGCCATGTCGCGGCAGCGGGTCGACACCGGCTTCCTGACCGGAGTGCGGGTGATCGACATCTTCACGCCGCTCTGCTTCGGCCAGCGGCTCGGCATTTTCGCCGGCTCCGGCGTCGGCAAGTCGACGCTGCTTGCCATGCTCGCCGGCGCCGAGGCTTTCGACACGGTGGTCGTGGCGCTGATCGGCGAGCGCGGCCGCGAGGTGCGCGAATTCCTCGAGGACACGATCGGCCCCGACAGCATGGCCAAGACCGTCGCGGTCGTCGCCACCAGCGACGAGAGCGCCATGATGCGTCGGCGCGCGCCCGACACAGCCATGCGTGTGGCCGAGCATTTCCGCGACCAGGGCCATCGCGTGCTCCTGGTGCTGGATTCGATTACCCGCTTTGCCCATTCGCTGCGCGAGGTGGCGACGGGCACCGGCGAGCCGCCGGTCGCGCGCGGCTACCCGGCATCGGTCTTCACCGATCTGCCGAAGCTGCTCGAGCGCGCCGGACCAGGCGCCGAGGGCAAAGGCTCGATCACCGCCATCATCTCGGTGCTGGTGGACGGCGACGACCACAACGATCCGGTGGCCGATTCGGTGCGCGGCATCCTCGATGGCCACGTCGTGCTCGACCGCGCGATCGCCGAGCAGGGACGCTACCCGCCGGTCAATCCGCTGTCGTCGATCTCACGTCTCGCCGACAAGGCTTGGAGCGCGGAGCAGCGCATGCTGGTGACAAGGCTGAAAGCGATGATCGCGCGCTTCGAGGACACGCGCGACATCCGTCTGCTCGGCGCCTATCAGGGCGGCGCCGACGCCGAGCTCGACATCGCCGTGCGCCAGGTGCCGCTGATCTACGACGCGCTCACGCAGTCGCCGAGGGACCGCGCATCGGCCGATCCGTTCACCGATCTCGCCCGCCATCTCAAGGGGAAGCAGAATGGCGATCAAGGAGACTGACCTGCAACAGACCGAGCGCATGCTGCGTGAGATGATTGCCGAGGCGAGGGCCGCCGAGGAGGCCGACGCCAGCCGCGACTCGCTCATCAACGGCCTGTTCCCGAAAAAGGTGGAGTGGCCCCAGCCGCCGCCGGCCCAGTTCCCCCGCCTGGCCAACAGGAAAGCGGACCGGCGCAGCGATTTCGTCGTCGCAGCGCTCGGCATCACGCTCGGCCTGATCTGCGCGCTGTTTCCCTGGTATATCTTTTTCAACCAGGAGCAGTTCGGCGTCCAGACCATCAAGTTCGGCGGCAGCGGCAGCAATTCGGGACGCGACGGCGGCGGCGTTGCGGCCGAACGCAGCGAACCGCTGACGGCCAAGGACGTTCCCAACGCCGATATCGACCTGCTGGCCACCGGAACGGTGCAGGACGACCCCCCGCCGGCGCCTGGCGACCAGCCCTTCCCTGCGGCCGCGGCGGAATTCAGGATGGTGCATGTCGCCAATGGCCGCGCGATGATCGAGGACGACACCGGCCTGTGGATCGTCCAGCGCGGCTCCGTCCTGCCGGACTCCAGCCGCGTCGCCGCGATCGAGCAGCGCGGTGGCAAGTGGGTGATCGTCACCGATGCCAACAAGGTGATCCAGCTTTCCAGGTGATGGCCTCGTAACGGGCCGCGGGCTCGCTCCGCGCAAGGTCCGCGCAAGACTGGCGGCCTAGTCTTGTGCGTACTCGCCCGGAGAGTCCCATGGAATCCGTCAACCTCTTTGACCTCGCCACCCGGCAGTCGCAATGGCTGGCCGTGCGCCAGTCGGCGATCGCATCCAACATCGCCAATGCCAACACGCCGGGCTACACGGCAAACGACGTCGAACCGTTCGAAAAGGTCCTCGACCGGACTGCGGTGACGCTGGCGGCCACCCAGACCGGCCATCTGGGCGCCGAGGGGACCAATGCCGGCTTCAATCTCAAGCCTGAGGATGTCACGGGCTCGATAATGCCGTCGAAGAACACGGTGGTGCTCGAGGACGAGCTGATGAAGGCCGGCGAAGTGCGCCGCTCCTTCGAGCTCAACACGGCGATCGTCAAAGCCTTCCATTCGATGATGACGATGGTGGTGAAGAGCTGACCATGGACGCCCTGACCGCAGCCCTCAAAGTCGCGGCATCCGGCCTTGGCGCCCAGTCGGAGCGTCTGCGCGTGGTGTCGGAGAACCTCGCCAATGCGCAATCGACGGGCAACACGCCTGGCGCCGATCCCTATCGCCGCAAGACGATCAGTTTCCAGTCCGAGCTCGACCGGACGAGCGGTGGTTCGCTGGTCGAGGTGAGCTCGATCGCGCGCGACCCGTCGGACTTCCCGATCGAGTTCCAGCCCGGCAACGAAGCCGCCGACGCAAAAGGGTACGTGAAGATGCCCAACGTCAACGTGCTGGTCGAAATGGCCGACATGAGCGAGGCCAACCGCTCCTATGAGGCCAACCTGCAGGTCATCAAGCAGGCTCGCGATCTGATTTCCATGACCATCGACCTGATGAGGAACCAGTAATGATCGGCGGTATCGGGGCACTACAGTTCAAACCGGCAATCGACGGCACGGAGGCCGCCTCGCCGGGCCTGCTTCAGGGCGGCGTCGGCACCAAAGCAGGCGAAGGCGTCGGCAGCAGCTTTGCGGAGGCTCTCGGCCAGGCTGCGACCAAGACCGTCAACACGCTGCAGAACGCCGAACAGATGTCGATCCAGGCGCTGAAGGGCGACGCCGACACCCGCCAGGTGGCCGATGCGGTGCTGAGCGCCCAGCAGGCCCTGCAGACGACGATCGCCATCCGCGACAAGGTCGTCTCGGCCTATCTCGAAATCAGCCGCATGAGTATCTAGGACCGCGTCATGAAAGCCCTTGCCATCGCCGCGACCGGCATGAACGCCCAGCAGACCAATCTGGAAGTCATCGCCAACAACATCGCCAACATCAACACCACCGGCTACAAGCGGGCGCGCGCCGAATTCTCCGACCTGCTCTATCAGGTCGATCGCACCCAAGGGGTGCCCAACCGCTCCAACACCTCGCTCGTGCCCGAGGGCGTTTCGATCGGCCTCGGCGTCAAGACGACGGCCGTGCGCAACGTCCACACACAGGGCGAGCTGACCAGCACGGGCAACAGCTTCGACCTGGCGCTGACCGGCCGCGGCTGGTTCCAGATCGAGGGCGCCGACGGCAGCACGCTCTACTCCCGCGCCGGCGCCTTCAACACCAATGCCACCGGGCAGCTGGTCACCGCCGACGGCGCCACCGTCATTCCGGCGATCACCGTGCCGACCGACGCGGTCGAGGTCATCGTCAACAAGACCGGCCAGGTCTTTGCCCGTATCGACGGCCAGACCGACCTTCAGCTTCTCGGCCAGCTTCAGATCGCCAACTTCGCCAATGAGGCGGGCCTGGCGCCGCTCGGCGACAATCTGTTCCAGGAGACGGCGGCCTCCGGCCCGGCCAATGTCGGCGTTCCAGGCGATCCGGGCTTCGCCACCATCGAGCAGGGCTATCTGGAGTCCTCCAACGTCGATCCGGTCAAGGAAATCACCGAGCTGATCTCGGCGCAGCGCGCCTATGAAATGAACTCGAAGGTCATCCAGGCCGCTGACGACATGGCCTCGGTGGTCTCAAAGAACATCAGGTAACCGACGATGGCCATGCCGGCTTCCTGCCCTGCTTTTCGTCGCGTCGTGCTGGCCCTTGCGCTGGTGGTCGTCGGCGTGCCGGCACTTGCGCAAGAGACGGGCCCATCTCCCTTGCGATCCGGGGAGTCGGCCAACCAGCTCGCCGCCAATCAAGCGGTCGGCGAAGCCGTGCTGATCCCCAACCGGGTCATCTATCCCGGCGAGACGATCGAACTTGCGGCGCTGAAGCAGGTGACGCTTGTCCCGGGCAAGCACAAGCCGGACGGAATGGCGACGCGCTCCGAGGAACTTCAGGGCAAGGTCGCCAAGCGCACCCTCGTGCCCGGCCGCTACATTCCGGCGGCCGCGATCCGCGATGCCTGGCTGGTCGAGCAGGGTGCCTCGGTGCAGGTCTATTTCACCGCCGGAGCGCTGACCATCTCGGCCGCCGGCGTCACGCTGCAGCCGGGCGCCGCCGGCGACCTCATCAAAATTCGCAATGTCGACAGCGGCAAGATCATTTCCGGCACGGTAATGGCCGACGGCACGATTCGGGTCGGCGCATCGTGAGGCGCGTCTTTGCCCTTCTGCTGAGCGCCGCGATCGGTCTTCAGCCCGCATTCGCCGATGGGCTCACGTCCAAGGCCAAGCGCGAACTTGCGCAGAAAAATGGCGGCGTCTACGACGATCCGGAATACGATCCGGCGACCACCACCCGCATGTTCCGCGTCTCGACGGGACCGAGCACGCTGCCGCCCGGCCAGGTCGCCGCGCGCATCAAGGACATTGCCCAGTTACAGAGCGCGCGCGACAACCAGCTCGTCGGCTACGGCCTGGTCATCGGCCTGGCGGGAACCGGCGACAGCCTGCGCAACTCGCCGTTCACCGAACAGTCGATCCGCGCCATGCTGGAGAACCTCGGCATCGCCACCGAAGGTGGCAGCGCGCGCGCCAAGAACGTCGCCGCCGTCATCGTCACCGCCAACATGCCGCCCTTCGTCCAGTCGGGCGCGCGCATCGACATCGACGTCTCCTCGATGGGAGATGCCACCTCGCTTGCCGGCGGCACCCTGGTGATGACGCCGCTCAAGGCCGCGGACGGCGAGATCTACGCCGTCGGCCAAGGCTCGGTGATCGTGGGCGGTTTCACCGCCCAGGGCCAGGCAGAGCAACTGACGCAAGGCGTGCCCACCGCCGGCCGCGTGCCGAACGGCGCCATCGTCGAGCGCTCGGTGCCCGCCGAGTTCGATGACCAGGGCGTGCTGACGCTGCAATTGCGCAATCCCGATTTCTCGACCGCCATCCGCATCGCGGACGCCATCAACGACTACACCTCGCAGCGCTTCGGCATGCGGGTTGCGGCCGAGCGCGATGCCCGCACCGTGCAGATCAGACGGCCGAAGAACGTATCGGCCGCGCGCTTCTATGCCGAGATCGAAAACCTGGTCGTCGAGTCGGATGCGCCTGCCCGCGTCGTCATCGACGAGCGCACCGGCACCATCGTCATCGGCAACAACGTCAAGATCTCGCGCGTCGCCATCAGCCACGGCACGCTCACCGTGCGCATCACCGAGGCGCCGAAAGTGGTTCAGCCGGAGCCCTTCTCCAAGGGCGAGACGGCGGTCGAACCCTTCACCGCCATCGAGGCCTCGCGACCCGACGCCCGCGTCGCCGTGCTCGACGGCCCCGACCTTGAAACGCTCGTCTCCGGTCTCAACCGTCTCGGCGTGAAGCCCGACGGCATCATCGCCATCCTGCAAGGCATCAAGTCGGCCGGCGCCCTGCAGGCCGACCTGGTTCTCCAATAGGCATGCCGATGATCGAGCTCTTCTCCTCAAACCCGCATCGTCGCCGCAGACTTCATACGACCATGAAGCTGATAGCCGCTGTCGCGATCGCTGCGCTGATGGGCGGCAATCCTGGTCGCGCGGAAGAAGTCCGCCAGGTGCTGCCAGGCGGACAGGCCCCGGCCCAGCCGGCTGATCTCGCGCGCGGCAAGACGCCGGACGAGAGCGAGATCCAGCGCTTCTGCTCCAACATCGCCGATGCGGCTCGCGACCGCCGCTACGCCTTGCAGGCCGAGGAGCTGAAGCAGCTCCAGGCAGGCATCGACGAGCGCATGAAAGCGCTGGAGACAAAACGTTCCGAGTACGAGCAGTGGCTGAAGCGACGCGAGGTATTCCTGGCGCGCGCCGAAGAGAGCGTCGTCAAGATCTATGCCGGCATGAAGCCAGACGCCGCAGCCGAGCGCCTGGCAATGGTCAACGCCGAGCTCGCTGCGGCCATCCTGATGAAGCTCGATGCGCGCAAAGCCGGCGTCATCCTCAACGAAATGGACCAGAAGGCGGCGGCGACGCTCACCGGCATCATGGCCAGCGCGGCGCGAAGGGTTGATCCGTCATGAAGTTGCAATTGCTCGTCCTTGTCGCGGCGGCGGCACTGTCCGGCTGCGGCACCGATCTCAAGGAAGTCGGCCGGGAGCCTGCGCTCTCACCGGTCGGCTCCGGCATCGGCAATGGCGGCGCTGCCCCCTACTCCTATCCGGAGCCGCCGGCGAGACCCGTCAAGAAATTCTCGCTTTGGGATGATCGCCAGAGCAGGCTTTTCACCGATCCGCGGGCGCTGCGCGAGGGCGATATCCTGACCGTCAACATCAAGCTCAACGACAAGGCTAATTTCAAGAACAAGAACGACCGCAGCCGCACCGCCGCGCGCAAGCTCGGCTACGACGTGACGCTCGGTTGGGACGGCAAGAGCACCAGCGGCAAGGGCGATGCCGGCTTGAGCTCCAGCACCGAGACCAACGCCGACGGCGAGATCAATCGCTCGGAGAATCTCGAGCTCAATGTCGCCGCCGTCGTCACCGAAGTGCTGCCCAACGGCAATCTGATGATCAGGGGGTCGCAGGAAGTGCGCGTTAATTACGAGCTTCGGGTCCTCACCATCGCCGGCATGGTGCGTCCCTCCGATATCGGCGCCGAAAACACCATCCCCTACGAGCGCATCGCCGAGGCACGCATCTCCTATGGCGGACGCGGCCGCGTGAGCGAGGTCCAGCAGCCGGCCTACGGCCAGCAGATCCTCGACCAGGTTCTTCCTTTCTAGGCCGGGAGCGCGCTGTCGTGTCAAATGTCGAGCAGGCTCAGCCCAAGAAGGGACCTTCCCTTGTGGTCCAGCTCGCCATGCTCTTGGCCATGACGGGGGCGGCCGTCGGCATGGGCTGGTTCTCGGGCGGCTATCTCAAGCAGGGAGAAGCCCCGGCGCCGGTTCCTGCCGCACCCGAGAACGCCGGCAACCCGGAGAAGTCTGCCGAAGTGGGCAAACAGATCGCCGGACCGACGGTGGTCCAACTGGCGCCGATCACCACCAATCTCGCCGCCCCCAGCGAAGTCTGGATAAGGCTGGAGGCATCGGTGCTCTACGACGCGCCGCAGCCGCAGGACATGACCGAGCAGATCCATCAGGACCTGCTGGCGTTCGTGCGCACGCTGAAGATGCATCAGATCGAAGGCGCCAGCGGCTACCAGCATCTCAAGGCCGATCTCGACGAGCGTGCGGCGCTCCGCAGCGGCGGCCACGTCAAACAGGTTCTCATCAGGACGATGCTGCTCGAATGAGAAAGTTCCTCATCGCCACTGCGCTCATCGTCATCACCACCTCCGTCGCCGCGGCCCAGCAGCTCGATCTCGGCGGCATAGGCAAGGCCGACGGCACCACGGTCGGCTATCTCATCCAGATGTTCGGGCTGCTCACCGTGCTTTCGGTGGCGCCGGGCCTGCTGATCATGGTGACGAGCTTCACCCGCTTCGTCATCGCCTTCTCGATCCTGCGCGCCGGCATCGGCCTGCAGTCGACGCCGGCCAACCTGATCCTGATCTCGCTGTCGCTGTTCATGACCTTCTATGTCATGGCGCCGACCTTCGACCAGGCCTGGAACACCGGCGTCAAGCCGCTGATGGACAACCAGATCACCCAGGCCGAGGCCTTCGAGAAGATCTCGGATCCGTTTCGCAGCTTCATGCTGCACAATGTGCGCGACAAGGATTTCGATCTTTTTGCCGATCTCGCCCGCGAGCGCGGCCAGACTGTCTCGCGTGACACCGTGGACCTGCGCATTCTGGTGCCCGCCTTCATGATCTCGGAAATCAGGCGCGGCTTCGAGATCGGTTTTCTGATCGTGCTGCCATTCCTGGTGATCGATCTCATCGTCGCCACCGTGACCATGGCGATGGGCATGATGATGCTGCCGCCGACGGTGGTTTCCTTGCCGTTCAAGATCCTGTTTTTCGTGCTGATTGACGGCTGGAACCTTCTGGTCGGCAGCCTGGTGCGATCCTTTACCTGACCGCCCACCGGGCTCCAGGACTGCATTCAAAGCGCCAAGGCTTCGGCTGCTAAAGCCCCTGCGAATTATTTTGGATTAACCGTCCAGTTTAGCCGTTTGGTAGGAACTTGCCCGCATAGTCCGCTCCAGATGGCGGGTGATCGGGTCTCAGCGATCATTGGCATGATGCCGCACCGTCATACCGGACAAGCCGGTATGTCAAAAAAATCCGTGTAAAAACCAAGGTACGAGTATCATGTCCAGTATCATGACCAATTCCGCTGCGCTGACCGCGCTGCAGAGCTTGAACAACACCAACAAGCAGCTCGAGACCACCCAGTCCCGCATTTCGACCGGTTACCGTGTCGCCACCGCCAGCGACAACGCCGCTTACTGGTCGATCGCCACCTCGATGAAGTCGGACAACAAGGCGCTCTCGGCCGTTCAGGACTCGCTCGGCCTCGGCGCCGGCAAGGTCGACACAGCCTACACCGCCATCAACGACGTCAAGGATCAGGTGGACCTGATCAAGACCAAGCTGGTTACCGCCCGCGGCGCCAGCCAGGAAGACCAGCAGAAGATCGCGACCGAAATCAAGGCCATCCAGGATCAGATCAAGTCGTCGGTCACCAACGCCAACTTCGCCGGCTCGAACCTGCTGCAGAACGACGGCACGGCTGCTTCCGATCTGAACATCGTTGCTTCGTACAACCGCACCGGCTCGACCGTCACCATCGACACCATCAAGGTGGCCTCTGCCGACACGCAGGTCCTCGACACGGCGGGCACCGGCGGCATCGTCGGCGGTCTGCTTGCGACGACCTTCTTCGATCCGAGCTCCGCCGCCGTCGCCGACACCGCTATCGACACCGCGCTCGGCACCGTTGAAACGGCGCTCGGCAAGCTGTCCACCGGCGCCGCCTCGCTCGGTGCCGCAAAGTCGCGCATCGATACCCAGCAGAGCTTCCTGTCGAACCTGTCGGACTCGATCGACAAGGGCGTCGGCGCTCTGGTCGACGCCGACATGAACAAGGAATCGACCCGCCTGCAGGCCCTCCAGGTGCAGCAGCAGCTCGGCATCCAGGCGCTGTCGATCGCCAACGGCAACTCGCAGCAGATCCTGTCGCTCTTCCGCGGCTGATCGCCCGGCGAACTTCAGGCATCCTTGTCGGGTCGCGCCACCAGCGCGGCCCGATTTTCATTTTTGATGCTGCTGCCCCTCCGAGGCGCGCCTCTTGCCTCGAGAAATATTACCGCACCGCGGTTTCAAGGCTGGCTTTTAACGCGCCGTTAACTGTGACGCGCTAGCTATGGTTAACCAATCGCTATGACGGGCCGACCGACGGTCGACAGGCATGACCGCCCCCGCCAGAGAGTTGACCGGCATGCGCGAGGCATGCCTGCTTTGAGAAGGGGTGTATCTTGGCAAGCATCATGACCAACGCCGCCGCGCTCACCGCGCTGCAGAGCCTCAACGCCACCAACAAGGCGCTTGAGACGACGCAGGGCCGCATCTCGACCGGCTACCGTGTCGCCACCGCTTCCGATAACGCCGCCTACTGGTCGATCGCCACCTCGATGCGGTCCGACAACAAGGCGCTCTCGGCCGTCCAGGACGCGCTCGGCCTCGGCGCCGGCAAGGTCGACACAGCTTACACCGCCATCACCGACATCAAGGACCAGGTCGACGCGATCAAGGCCAAGCTGGTCACCGCGCGTGGCGCCAGTCAGGACAACCAGCAGAAGATCGCGACCGAAATCAAGGCCATCCAGGACCAGATCAGGTCGTCGGTCACCAATGCCAGCTATGCCGGTTCGAACCTGCTGCAGAACGACGGCACGGCCGCCTCGGACCTGCATGTCGTGGCTTCGTACAACCGCACCGGCACGACCGTCTCCATCGACACCATCGACGTGGCAGCGACCGACACGCAGGTTCTCGACACCGCCGGCACGGGCGGCATCGTCGGCGGGCTGCTTGCGACGACCTTCTTCGATCCAAGTGCCGCGGCCGTATCCGACACCGCCGTCGACACCGCGCTCGACAGCGTTGAAACGGCGCTTGCCAAGCTCTCCACCGGCGCTGCCTACCTTGGCGCCGCCAAGTCGCGCATCGACACCCAGCAGAGCTTCCTGTCGAACCTGTCCGATTCGATCGACAAGGGCGTCGGTGCCCTCGTCGATGCCGACATGAACAAGGAATCGACCCGCCTGCAGGCGCTCCAGGTGCAACAGCAGCTCGGCATCCAGGCGCTGTCGATCGCCAACGGCAACTCGCAGTCGATCCTGGCTCTGTTCAAGAGCTGATATTTCCGCTGAGGCAACCCCTCCATCGCAAGGCCGCGTCTCGGGCGCGGCCTTTTTCTTGCGCGTTGGGCTGCTGCCTCCGGGCCGTTCGGGCCTAGCATAGCCCCTGGCCGCGCGCACTATCATCCTCGCACAAGCTTCGCGGTCTAGTCTTCCGGCGGAAAGTCATGCTGGGAGCGGTTGAATCGTGCCGGAACAGATCCAGAGCCTCATCGCGAACCTCCGCGGCTTCGGCGTTAGGCGTCTCGCTCTCATGGGCGGCATCGCCGCGCTCGTCATGGCCGTCATCGCCGTCGGCTCGGTCTATCTCAATCGCCCGGCCTACGAGACGCTCTATGTCGGGCTCGACCGCAGCGACGTGAACCAGATCGGCCTGGTGCTGGGCGAGGCCGGCATCGGCTTCGATGTCGGCGCCGACGGAACATCGGTGCTGGTGCCGGCGGGCACCACCGCGCAGGCGCGCATGCTGCTGGCCGAAAAGGGCCTGCCGACCAGCGCCAACGCCGGCTACGAGCTGTTCGACAATGTCGGCTCGCTCGGCCTCACCTCGTTCATGCAGCAGATCACCCGCGTGCGTGCGCTGGAAGGCGAGATCGCGCGCACCATCCAGTCGATCGCTGGCGTCAAGGCGGCGCGCGTACACATCGTCATGTCCGAGCGTGCCAATTTCCGCCGCGACGAGCAGCAGCCCTCGGCCTCGGTGGTCATCCGCTATGCCGGCGTCGATGCCGAGAAGAGCGCCCAGTCGATCCGCCACCTCGTCGCCGCAGCGGTTCCCGGCCTGTCGGCCGACAAGGTGACCGTGCTCGATTCCAACGGCAATCTGCTCGCCGCCGGCGACGACACTTCCAACACAAGTGCTGCCCGCACGCTCGGCGTCGAGCAGACGGTCGAGGCGCAGATCGGCGACAACATCCGCCGCGCGCTGACGCCTTATCTCGGCCCCGACAATTTCCGCGCCAGCGTCAAGGCCGACGTCAATACCGACACCCGACAGACCGAAGAAACGATCTTCGATCCCGAATCCCGCGTCGAGCGTTCGGTGCAGTCGGTGCGCACCAACGAGGCCAGCAACCAGAAGCAGGCCTCGAACCCGACCAGCGTCGAGCAGAACCTGCCCGAGACGCAGACGACCACGACTGAAGGGCCGCAGTCCTCCTCGCAGAACGATCGCAAGGAGGAGATCACCAACTACGAGATCAACTCCAAGAAGATCGCCACCGTTTCCAACGGCTACTCGGTGACCAAGATGTCGATCGCCGTCGTCGTCAACCAGGATCGGCTGAAGACCATCCTCGGCAAGGACGCCACCCCCGAGCAGATTGCCAAGCGCGTCGCCGATATCCAGAAGATGGTGGCCTCCGCCACTGGCTTTGAGGGGAAGCGCGGCGACGTCATCGATGTCTCGGCGGTCGAGTTCATCGACGGGCTGGACGGTGAGCCGATCGACCAGCCGGGCATCCTCGCCTCGATCGGTACATACACCGGCACGCTGATCAATGCCGGCGCCTTCATCGTCGTCGTGTTCCTGGTCGCCTTCTTCGGCCTGCGGCCGATGGCGGCCGCGCTGACGGCGTCGGCCAAGCCCGCGGCCCTCTCCGGCCCGAGCTTCGACGATGTCCAGCGCTCGCTGCCGACCCCCGACGCGCCGGTGGCCGCAATCGCAGCCGACACGGCCGTCGGCGCGCTGCCGGGCGCCCGGCCGGGCGCCACTCCGCTCGACGACCTGCGCCAGAAGATCAGGCCTGCGCCGCAGGAACGGCTAGCACGCATGGTCGACCTCAACGAGGAACGCACCGCCCAGATCCTGCGCAAATGGGCGGCCGCCCCGGAAGCCGCGGGTTAAGCCATGGCTTCGGCGGCCCTTTTCGATCTCCTGCCCGATTTCGGTTCGCGCGCCCCGCGCGCCGGCCAGGCACCGTCAGCGCCTGACATCGAGCGCAAGCCAGACGTATCGCCACCGCAGGCCGACATCGGCGCGCTGATCGCCGAGGCGGTGGCCGATGCGGAAGCAGCACTCGGGGCGCGGCTCGCGGCCGCCCACGAGGCGGCCCTCGAGGCCGAACGCCAGGCCAATGACGATGCGGCAAAGGCGTTCCTCAAAAGCTTCGGCGGCGATCTGGGGGCGGCGGTCGCGACACGGATCGATGCCATGGAAGCGCGCGTGGCCGAGCTCACCGCCGCCACCGTCGCCCGCATCATCGGCGGCGTGGTCAGCGATGATCTGCAGGAGCGCTCGATCGAAGCTCTTGCCCGTACCGTAAGCGCCGCGATTGCCGACAGTGAGGCGGTGCGTATCGGCGTGCGCGGGCCGCTGTTGCTGTTCGAGCCGCTGAAGGCAGCGCTTGGAGATCGCGCGGCCAATCTCGATTTCACCGAGGCCGCCGGCTTCGACCTGACCGTGGCCATCGATGAAACCGTCTTCGAGACGCGCATCGCCGAATGGTCGGCTTCCCTGTCGGAGGTCCTGTCATGAGCGCCATCGACCACGGCGAGGCCAGGCACGAGATCATCATCGTCAAGCGGAACCACGACGGTCATGACGACGGCCATCATGGCGGCGTCTGGAAGATCGCCTTTGCCGACTTCATGACCGCCATGATGTGCTTCTTTCTCGTCATGTGGCTGATCAACGCCGCCAACGAGCAGACCAAGGCGGCGGTCGCCAGCTATTTCAACCCGGTCGAGCTGATCGATCGCAATTCCAGCCGCAAGGGCCTGGAAGACCTTGGCGACGGCCCGAGCAAGGTTGGCCTCACGGCCGACAATCCGCAGGATGGCGCGAGCAAGGCCGGCGAAGACGGCAAGGGCGGCGCCGGCTCCTCCGACCGCAGGCAGACGAAGGAGGCCTCGCAGAAATCCGATCTCTCCGACGAGCATCTGTTTGCCGATCCCTATGCCGTGCTGTCGGAGATCGCTACCGATACCGGCGTGATGCAGAATGTCAGCGCCAAGGGTGAAGGCGGCGCTCAGAACGCCGGTCCGGCGACCGGCGCTTCCGGCGGCGAATCCTATCGCGATCCTTTCGCGCCGGACTTCTGGTCGCAGCAGGTTGCGACACCCGGCGCCGAGGCCAGCGCCGAACGCAGGAGGATCGAAGGCGATCCGGCCAGGCCCGGCGAGAAGGTCGCCGAGACCGATGTTCCGAAAGTCAAGGCCGCTCCGCCGGCACCGCCGCAGTTGGATGCGCCGCTCGAGCCGTTGGCGACACCGGAAAAACCCGGTGCCAAGGTGGTCGCCGGATCGGACGGCGACACGAAAGTCGGGAAGGCCGAAGGCAAGGCGATCAAGGGCGAGAAAGCCCCAGCTGAAAAGGCAGAAGCCGAAAAGGCGGAGGCTGCTGCGACCGATGCTGCGATGCCGGCAGCCGCAGGGGCCGAAGCGGCGACGGCCGAGCCGGCAAAGGCGGAGCCGGAGCAAGCCTCCGACAACGGAAAGAAGGTCCCGAGCAGCGCCGCCCTCAAGGCGGCCGCCGAAATCAAGCAGGAACTGGCCAAGGCTTTCGCGCCCGGTGACAAGCTGGCCGAGGGCGTCTCCGTCGAGGCAACCGACAAGGGCGTCGTCATCTCGATCACCGATCAGTTCGACTTCGGCATGTTCGAGATCGGCTCGGCCGTGCCGCGCCGCGAGATGGTGCTGGCGATGGAGAAGATCGGCCGCATCATCAACGAGAAGAAGGGCACCGTCACCATCGGCGGCCATACCGATGCGCGGCCGTTCCGCAGCAACGCCTACGACAACTGGCGGCTGTCCACCGCCCGCGCCCACTCCGCCTATTACATGCTGGTGCGCGGCGGCGTCGACGAAAGCCGCATCACCGAGGTCGCGGGCTTCGCCGACCGCCAGCCCAAGATCGCGTCCGATCCGCTGGCCGCCGCCAACCGCCGCATCGAGATCCTGATGGCGACCGGCGGATGAGGGTCAGGACCGCCATCGGCCGCGCGGTCGGGCTGCTGCTGCTCGCCGCAGGACCGCCCGCTGCCGCTTTTGCACAGGATGACGGCCTGCAGCCTTACCAGCTGGTGCGCTCGCTGCAGTTGGTCCAGGACCGCATCGCCGGAGGCGATCATGCGGCGCTGCCGATGCAGGCCAAGCTGCTGGAAATGACCGATGCGAGGCTTCGCGCCGCCGATGCCGGCGATTTCAAGGACCCGAAGAATTTCCGCGCTCTGCTCGTCTATGGCATGAGCGGCGGCAATCCCGTCACAGTCGAGGCGGCGGCTTCGCGCGCGGCGACCGACCCGCAAAGCCTCGCCATCGCCAAAGGGGTCGTCGCCTATCTCAACGGCAGGCCGGCCGCGGCAATCGAAATCCTGAAGCCGATCGACCCGATGAGCGTGCCCGCCGACCTCGGCGCCTTCCTGGCGTTGGTCAAGGGCTCGCTGCTTGCGACCGATGAACCCGCAACGGCGCTGACGCTGCTGGACGAGGCCCGCCTGCTCAGCCCCGGCACACTGGTCGAGGAGGCAGCGCTTCGCCGCTCGGTCGGCCTCGCAGCGACACAAGGCGACGCCGCGCGCTTCGCGCTTGCCTCGACGCAATATGTCGCCGGCTATCTCTATTCCCCCTATGCCAGTCAGTTCGCCGATTCCTTCGTCTCCGGTGTGATTGCGCTGCACATGTCGATCAGCCAAGACAAGCTCGCCGACATCACCTCGATGATGGACCCCGAGCGCGAGAAGGTGATCTTTCTGCGCATCGCGCGCCGCGCCGCGATCGACGGGCTGAGCGACCTCTCCGCCTTCGCCTCGGCCCGGGCCGAGCAGGGCCGCAACGGCAAAGGCAATCAGGACGACCCGCGCGCCGTGCTCTATTCGGGCCTCTCCACGGTGACATCGGCCACGATCGATGATGTACGCGCGAGGCTCGGCAAGGTCGATCGCGGCAAGCTTTCGGAGAGCGACCGCGCTTTGCTCGATGCGGCACAGGCCGTTGCCGGCGAGGTCGTCGCTCCCGTGCGTGCGGCCGCCATGAATGAGACGGAGGCCGGTCCGGCCAAAAGCGATGCCGCGAAACCCGCTGAAACCGAGGCTGCGAGCCAGGCCGACGCCGAAGGGTTGCCCCCGGTGGAAGGCGCGATGGCCGAGCAGCCGGCCCCGGTCAAGCCGGCGGACGCGCCGGCCGCAACGTCCGCGCCGCCGGCTCCGCCGACGACGGCTCAGGCCGCGGCCGAGGCTCAAGCCCCCGCTCCTGCGCAGCCCGAAACGCCATCCGTGCTGCCTGCATCCACGCCGGCGGCCGCAGCAAGCCTCGATCCGCACGATCCCACCGATGCCGCGATGCTCAAAGCGCGCCGCCAGCTCGACCAGATCGACCAGCTACTTGGAGCCGCTCCCAAATGACCAGCGCCCAAATGAACAGCGTGAGCCAGGCCACGCCGGGACTTGCATCCGCCCAGGTCCAATCGCGGCAGCATCCTGCCGACAGCAAGGAAAACGGCTCGAATTTTGGCGAGATGGTGCATGGCGCCGAACAATCGGCGCGGCAGGCAAAGCAGCCGGCCGAGCCTGTGTCTTCCGATGCGCAGCCGGCGCGGCGCGCCCTCGCCGGTCCGCCCAAGCCACCACCCGATCAGGATGGCCAGAACAAGACTGCCGCGCCGAAGCCAGCGGCCGGAAAGGCCGCGAAGAATGGCGCCGAGGCTGACCATGTAAAGGCCACGGACGATGCCGATGCGGCGGCGCAATCGTCAGATAGCGCTCTGCTTCAGGACGGTTTTCCCCTGCTGATGGCGCTGGGCGACATCCGCCACTTCGCAACGTCGACAAATGCCGAGCGCGGTGGATCTTCTGTCGAGGGAGAGCCCTCGATCGGCCAGGCCGCGTCTTCGCAGCTGGCGATCCGTCAAGGCAAACGCATGTTGGCCGACGCTTCCGAAGGCAGCGAGCCGTTGCCGCGATCCGGTCGCGCGACGATGGCGACCGAGAAGCCCGGGCTCGATTTCGGACAGAAACCGGCCGGCGCTGGTCAGGGCCCGGACATGTCGATCCGCAAGGACGACATCCGGTCTGGAACGCAAGGAGCCGCAACCGACGCAACGACGCCGCAAGGCTGGCGTCCGGCGGCCGCCCAGAAGACCGCGCAAACGGCGCAAGCCCTCGCATCGAACAATCAAGCCAAGCCATCCTCTGCCGCCGCGCGCATGGATGTGGTCAGCCAGCAGAGCTTCCCCGCGCCGGCCCAAAACGCCTTCGGCCAGACGGTATCGGCGCTGGCTGAGGCGATCGCCTCTGACAGCGGGGTTCAGCAGGCCTACTCGAGCGCTCCGATCGGCTCGCACGCGACCAACTCTGTTGCCGTTTCGACACATGTCCTGAAGATCGAGCTCCACCCGGCTGACCTCGGCACGGTCACCGCCAGCCTGCGTCTTTCCGGAGAGCAGCTTTCGATCGAGATGAAGCCGGAAACGCACGAGGCGTACCGCCGTCTGACCGCCGACAGCGACGCCATCGTCAAGTCGCTCCGCAGTCTTGGTTTCGACGTCGATCACGTCACCATCATGCAACCCTCGATAGCGGTCCATTCGCCCGGTCGCGTCGAAGCGAGCGGCGCACCGCCGATGTCCACGGGCCGCGAACAGCCTTCGTTCCAGCCCGGGAACTCGGGCGGCAACAGCGCCGGCGGCGATCGGCAACCGGGAAGGAACGACGGCAATGGCGCACAGGAATTCGGCCGCGCTGCTTCGCCTCTTCGCGAGCGCGCTGGCGACGATATCTATATCTAGTCTGGCCGCGACCGTCGCCGCCAAAGCCGCGCCCAATCCTTGCGAGCCGGAAATCCTGCGCGCCGCCGATCGCTATGGCGTGCCGGCCGGTATCCTTTACGCGGTCGGCCTAACAGAAACGGGAAAGAAGGGCAGCCTTCAGCCCAACGCTTTGAATGTAGAAGGAAAGGCTGTTTTTCCGCGCAGCCGAGGGGAGGCGCTGGCGACGTTCGAGAATGCCCGCCGCGAGGGCAAGACGCTGATCGATCTCGGCTGCATGCAGATCAATCATCGTTATCATGGCGCGCAGTTCCGCAGCGTCGAGGACATGCTAGACCCGCACCAGAACGTCGACTACGCGGCGCGCTTCCTGGCGAGCCTCCACGCCCGCCACATGACCTGGTCGATGGCCGTCGCCCGCTATCATGCCGGCCCCGACAACGACCCGGCGCAGAAGGTCTATGTCTGCCGCGTCATCGCCAACATGGTCGCCACCGGCTTCGGCAAATGGACGCCGAACGCCAGCGCGTTCTGCAACCATTAGTTGCAAAACCATATGCCTTTGGTCCGCCGCGATGGGGTTCACAGCGGCCGCCGGCAGCCCTCTATCCAGTGCCGCGAATAGTCCCTTCACGGCCGGCTTTATTACGGCTCCCAAAAAAACTCCCAAGAAAATAGCTACAAGAAATGACGGTTTTTCAGGATTCACCGCACCGGATACCGCTTTCCGCACGGGGCAAATGAGATGATTCGGAGGGCGGGCCGATGATCGTGATCGTTGATGAGCGCGAGCTCGTAACTGAGGGCTACAGCTCACTTTTCGATCGCGAGGGCGTTGCCACCGCGGGCTTCGCGCCAGGCGAGTTCGGCGAGTGGGTGAACTCTGCCGCCGACACGGACTTGAGATCGGTCAGGGCTTTCCTTATCGGCGACTGCCGCGAGGGCGCCATCTCGCCGCGCCAGATCCGCGACCGCACCGGCGCGCCGGTGATCGCGCTCAGCGAACAGCACTCGCTGGAACACACGCTTAGGCTTTTCGAGAGCGGCGTCGACGACGTCGTCCGCAAGCCGGTGCACATCCGCGAAATCCTCGCCCGCATCACCGCCATCCGCCGCCGCGCCCGCGAAGAGGCCGCCTACACCGAGGTCGGCTCGATGCGCATCTTCATGGACGGGCGCGACCCGGAGATCGACGGCGAGCCGCTGCCGCTGCCGCGTCGCGAGCGGCGCATCCTGGAATATTTGGCCAGCAATCGCGGCCGGCGCGTGACCAAGACGCAGGTGTTCAACGCCATCTACGGCATCTTCGACGAGGAGGTCGAGGAGAACGTGGTGGAGAGCCACATCTCGAAGCTGCGCAAGAAATTGCGCGAGAAGCTCGGCCATGACCCGATCGATTCCAAGAGGTTCCTCGGCTACCGGCTGGTGTTTTGATGGTCGTCGCCGGCACATCCCGCGCCAGCCTCGCGCAAGACACGAGGCTTAGTTTTGTAGCCTCTCAGAAAGGCACCGAGGAGATGTATCGATGAGCCTCTACGGAATGATGCGCACCGGCGTCTCCGGTATGAACGCCCAGGCCAACCGCTTGTCCACGGTGGCCGACAATATCGCGAATTCCGACACAACCGGCTACAAGCGCTCCTCCGCCGAATTCTCGACGCTGATCATGCCGAGCACCGGCGGCGCCTATAATTCAGGGGGCGTGACAACGACGATCCGTTCGGCCGTCAGCTCGCAGGGTGTTCTGCAGTACACCACTTCGGTCTCCGACCTCGCCGTCAACGGCGACGGCTTCTTCGTCGTGCAGGACCCGAGCGGAACGCCCTATCTCACCCGCGCCGGCGCCTTCGTTCCGGACGCTCAAGGACGCCTCGTCAACGCCGCCGGCTACCAGCTGATGGCCTACAGCTACGCCAATGGCGATCCGGCCGCCACCGCCAACGGCTTCGAAGGCCTCGTGCCGGTGCAGATTTCCGATCAGGAGATGACGGCGACGCCGAGCACGGAAGGGACATTCACCGGCAACCTGCCGGCTGGCGCCACCGCTGTCACCGCCGGCAACCTACCCACCGACAACAGCACCTCGTCACAATACACGTCGAAATCGTCGCTGGTCGCCTACGACAATCTCGGCAACAAGGTGTTGCTCGACGTCTATTTCACCAACACCGGCACCGGCACCTGGCAGGTTTCGGTATTCGATCAGTCGAAGGCCACGGCCGGCACGTCGTTCCCCTATGCGGGCGGCGCGCTGGGTTCGGCCAATCTCACCTTCGACACCACCACCGGCAAGCTCACCGGCGCGACCACCGGCGTGTCCTTCACGGTGCCGAACGGTTCGACTCTCAACCTCGACCTCTCCAAGCTGACGCAGCTCGGAACCGGCTTCACGGTCTCCGATGCCAACGTCAACGGCAATGCGCCGAGCACGATCGAAAAGATCCAGATCAGCCAGGACGGCGTCATCTACGCCCAATTCGAGGATGGCTCCACCAAGCCGCTCTACAAGATCCCGCTGGCCGACGTTCAGAGCCCCGACAACCTCACCGCGATGCCGGGCAACGTCTATGTGCAAAGCGCGGACTCAGGCGCTGTTCGCATCGGCTTTGCCAATGAAGGAAAGCTTGGCTCGGTCGTCTCGGGCGCGCTCGAAAATTCCAATGTCGATATCGCCGAGGAACTGACCAACATGATTGCGGCGCAGCGCAGCTACACCGCCAACTCGAAGGTCTTCCAGACCGGTTCCGACCTGATGGACGTCCTGGTCAACCTGAAGAGATAACCCCATCGGGCGCCAGCCCGTGAAAGACCCGCATGTCGCTTTCCACCGCATTAAGCATCGCCCAGTCGGCGCTCCTGGCCACATCCAAGCAAACCAGCGTCGTGTCGCGCAATGTGGCCGACGCGTCCAACCCGGATTATGCCCGTCGCGTCGCCGTCGTCACCAGCACGGCGCCCGGCGCGCGATCGGTGGAGATACAGCGCGCCGCCAATGATCTTCTGTTCCGGCAGAACCTTTCCGCGCTGTCGGCATGGAGCGGCCAGAGCGCGCTTTATAGCGGCATGGATCAGCTCGACTTATCGGTTAATGGAGTCGACAATGCGTCGTCTGCGTCGACTGCGATCGGCAATCTGCAGCAGGCGCTGCAGCTCTACGCCACCACGCCGTCGAACCAGAATCTCGGCGCCAGCGTCATCGACGCAGCCAAGCAGGTGGTGAGCTCACTGAACGACGGCACAACGGCGATCCAGGATTTCCGCACCCAAACCGACGGCCAGATCGCCACCGCGGTCGACGACCTCAACTCGCTGCTCAGCCAGTTCCAGGACGCCAACAAGGCCGTCATCGCCGGCACACGCTCCGGCACGGATGTGTCGGACGCGCTCGACCAGCGCGACGCGCTTCTCAAGAAGATCGCCGAATATGTCCCGGTCTCGACCTTCACGCGCGGCGACAACGACATGGTCATCACCACCAAGGACGGCACCACGCTGTTCGAGACGGTGCCGCGGTCGGTGACCTTCACGCCCTCGGCCGGCTACACCGCCGGTACGCCCGGCAACACGATCTATATCGACAATGTGCCGCTTTCTGCAGACACCGGCGACAATACCAGCGCCGACGGCAAGCTTGCCGGCATGCTGAAGCTGCGCGACGGCGTTGCCGCGACCATGCAGAGCCAGCTCGACGAGATCGCGCGCGGCCTGATCACGGCATTTGCCGAGACCGCGCCGTCTCAGCCCAACGCCGCAGGCCTGTTCACCTGGTCCGGCGCGCCGGCTGTTCCCGCTGCCGGCACCCTGGTCGACGGCCTCGCCGGCTCGATCAGCGTCAACGCCGCGTTTGACCCGAGCGCCGGCGGCAGCGCGGCGCTGCTGCGTGACGGCGGCGCCAACGGCGCGGCCTATGTTTCCAACACCGGCGGCGGCGCCTCCTATTCTGACCTGCTGATCGCCTACGGCAACAGGCTCGACCAGCCGATGGCATTCGACACCTCCGCCGGCATCACGGTCAGCTCCGGCGTCTCGGATTACGCGGCCAACACCATCGGCTGGTTCGAAGGCGTGCGCCAGCAGGCATCGACCAACGCCGACGCGAAGGAAGCGCTGTCCACGCGCACCGCCGAAGCGCTATCGAACGATACCGGCGTCAATGTCGACCAGGAAATGTCTCTGCTTCTCGACCTCGAGCATACCTATCAGGCGTCGGCGCGCATGATGAAGACCGTCGACGACATGCTGGATGCCTTGTTGGGCGCGGTGGGATAATCGATGAAAGCGACAGCCGTCTCCTCAGCCGCCATCTCCAACGCCCTGCGCTATCAGCAGATGCGCATGCAGGCCGATCTCGTCAAGGCGACCACGGAATCCCAGACCGGCAAGGTAGCGGATGTCGGCCTGGCGCTCGGCGGGCGCACGACACAGGCCGTCACCTTCCAGCGCGATCTCGACCGGTTGAACGGCATCGTCGATTCGAACTCGCTGGTCGCCGCACGCCTGACTTCGACACAGGATTCGCTGGGTCAGCTCTCCGATGTCGCGCAGGATCTGCTGACGGCGCTGACCAGCGCCGTGTCGGGCGACTCTTCGACCAGCATCACCCAGACCGCCGGCGCCACGGCGCTGCAGCAGATGACGGGCATCCTGAACACCAGCGTCAACGGCGAATACCTGTTTGCCGGGACCAACACCGACGTCAAGCCGATCGACGATTTCAGCGCCGCCGGCTCGCCCGCCAAGGCGGCGTTCGACGCCGCCTTCACCAGCTATTTCGGCTTCACCCAGAACGACCCCGCGGCCGCCAACATCACCGCCGCCCAGATGGACGACTTCATCACCACCGCGGTCGAGCCGCAGTTCCTGGGCTCCGGCTGGCAGGCCAACTGGTCGAATGCCACCGACGACCAGATCACCAGCCGCATTTCATTGAACGAGACCACGCAGACGTCGGTCAGCGCCAACGAGCAAGGCATCCGCAAGCTCGCCATGGCGGCCGCCATGGTCGGCACGCTCTTTGCCGGCAACATCAGCGAGGCTGGGCAGAACACGATCGTCAGCCGCGCGCAAAAGCTGGTCGGCGAAGCCATCGGCGGCATCGTCCAGGTGCAGTCCGAAGCCGGCCTCACCCAGAAGCGCGTGTCCGACGCCAGCGATCGCATGAAGACCCAGGTCGATCTGTTCGAGAAGCACATCATCGACCTCGAAGGCGTCGATCCCTCGGAGGCCGCCACCCGCGTGGCCGACCTGACGCAGCATATAGAAACGTCCTTCGCATTGACCGCGCGACTGCAGCAACTGAGCCTGTTGAACTATCTCACCTGAACACTCTCACCGGAACGCCAGAGCTCCGACGATGTATCAATTCTCCTACGCCGACATCCAGACCGACTCCGTCGCCGACGCCAAGGACCGGGAGCGGCAGTTGCTCACCCGATCGATCGACATGTTGTCCACGGCTGCTTCCGTTGGGCCGGAGTCGATTGAGGCGGTCGAGGCGCTGCACTTCACCAACCGCATCTGGACCACCTTCGTCGAGGATCTCGGCTCCAGCGACAATGCGCTGCCCAAGGAACTGCGCGCCAATCTGATCTCGATCGGCCTGTGGCTGCTGCGCGAAACGGAAGACATCCGGCAGGGCCGCACCAACAATTTCGAAGGATTGATCGAGGTCTCCCAGATCATCCGAGACGGCATCCAATGAGCAACACGCTGAAGATCTCGCTGAAGCCGAACGAGAAGATCTACATCAACGGCGCCGTCGTCCGGGTTGACCGCAAGGTCACGATCGAGCTGATGAACGACGTTCAGTTCCTGCTCGAAAGCCACGTCATGCAGGCCGAGCAGGCCTCGACGCCGCTCAGGCAGCTCTATTTCATCGTGCAGATCATGCTGATCAACCCGCCGGGCGCCTCCGAGGCCCGCGACATGTTCCGCCGCTCGCTGCCGATGCTGATCGCAAGCTTTGACAACCAGGAAATCTGCAGCGCGCTGAAGCAGATCGACCGCATGGTCGGCGAGGATCATATCTACGAGGCGCTGAAGGCGATCCGCGCGCTCTATCCGCTCGAGCGCCAGGCGCTTGGCGGCAATGACGACATTCCGGAAGCGCCGCGCGCGCTGGCTGTGGGAGCATAAAGATGGCCGTGGACATGACAACGACGATCCCGGTTGGCGCCACCCAGGCCAGCAGCCAGCAGACCTCGAAGACGGCGGTCGACTACCAGTCGTTCCTGAAGCTTCTGATCGCCGAGATGAAGAACCAGGATCCGACCAAGCCGATGGATTCGACGGAATATGTCGCCCAGCTCGCGACCTTCTCGCAGGTCGAGCAATCGGTGCAGACCAACAGCAAGCTCGACCAGATCATGCAATCCTCGGCGCTGTCGCAGGCGGACGCGCTGATCGGCCGTTCGATCACCGCCGCCGACGGCAAGACAACAGGGACCGTGGCTTCGGTGAAGCTCGCCAGCAGCGGCCTGATCGCAGTGCTGCAGGACGGCACCGAGGTCCCTGTCGGCGCGGGCGTATCGATCAAGCCGGCCGCCTAGAGTTTCGCATAGGGTCTGCCCATGAACGAGGCCGACGCCCTCGATATCGTGCAATATGCGGTGTGGACGGTGCTTACCGCCTCCGCGCCGGTGGTGCTCGTGGCTATGGCCGTCGGTATCGGCATCGCGCTTATCCAGGCGCTGACGCAGATTCAGGAAATCACCCTCACTTTCGTGCCCAAGATCGTCGCCATCATGCTGGTCGTGGCGCTGACCGGCCCGTTCATCGGCAGCCAGATCTCGGCCTTCACCAACGTCATCTTCGAACGCATCGAGCACGGCTTCTGACCTGCGGCCGCGGGCATCCCGCCCGAGCGGACCGGCAAAAGTTTGGTCCACACCGGCAAGATGCTTGGCTTAAAGCTTCGCCGACGCATTTTCGCCTTTGCCTTCTTGTTGTTGGACCTGGATGCTTTGGCGAGTCGCCCGCGCGATGATGGCGCCGGGCGAGCGCAAGACAGCAAGATGAAGGCGGGACAGCGACCATGATCGACGACGAGCCGGAAAGCGAACGCGTCTCGGCGCTGGCGCCGTTCCGGCACGGCATCTTCCGTGCCGTCTGGTCGGCGAGCCTTGTGTCGAATTTCGGCGGCTTGATCCAGGGCGTGGGCGCCGCCTGGATGATGACGACGATCGCCACCTCATCCTACCAGGTGGCGCTGGTCCAGGCCTCGACCACCTTGCCGATCATGCTGTTCGCGCTTGTTGCCGGCGCCATTGCCGACAGCTTCAACCGCCGCAAGGTCATGCTGGTGGCGCAGAGTTTCATGCTGGTGGTCTCGGCACTGCTCACCGTATTCACCTGGTTCGGCTGGATGACGCCGTGGACGCTGCTTGCCTTCACCTTCCTGATCGACAGCGGCACGGCGCTGAACAGCCCGTCATGGCAGGCGTCGGTTGGCGACATGGTGCCGCGCGCCAAGGTGCCGGCGGCGATCGCGCTCAACTCAATGGGCTTCAACATCACGCGCAGCGTCGGCCCGGCGATCGGCGGCATCATCGTCGCCGCCGCGGGGGCGGCGGCGGCCTTCGCCGCCAACGCCATCAGCTATATCGGCCTGATCGTCGTGCTTTTCCGCTGGAAGCCGGAAGTACCCGCGCCGACCCTGCCGCGGGAATCGCTCGGCGCCGCGATGGGAGCCGGCCTGCGCTACGTCGCCATGTCGCCGAACATCGGCAAGGTGCTGGCGAGAGGCTTCGCCTTCGGCTTCAGCGCCGGCGCGGTGCTGGCGCTGCTGCCGCTGGTGGCGCGCGATGTCGTCAAGGGCGACGCGCTGACCTACGGCATCATGCTCGGCGCATTCGGCATAGGCGCGGTCGGCGGTGCGCTGATCAGCGTCAGGCTCAGACAATTGCTCTCCAGCGAAACGATGGTACGCGCCGCCTTCGCCGGTTTCGCGCTTTGCGCCTTCAACGCCGCCGCCAGCGACAATGCCTGGCAGACGTCGGCGGGCCTGCTCATCGGCGGTGCCTGCTGGGTGATCGCGCTCTCGCATTTCAACGTCACGGTGCAGATGTCGACGCCGCGCTGGGTGGTCGGGCGCGTGTTGTCGATCTACCAGACAGCAACCTTCGGCGGCATTGCGCTGGGCAGCTGGATCTGGGGCGTCGTCGCTGACGCCCATGGCGCGGAAACTGCATTGATGGTTGCCGCGGTCACCATGCTCGTCGGCGGCGCCATCGGCCTGATCCTGCCGCTGCCGCAGCACACCGCTCTCAACCTCGATCCGCTCAACCGGTTCAAGGAGCCGATGCTGGCGCTCGATTTGAAGCCGCGCAGCGGCCCGATCGCCATCATGATCGAATACATCATTCGCGAGGAGGACGTGCCGGAATTCCTCGCAACCATGGCCGAGCGTGGCCGCATCCGCCGCCGCGACGGCGCCCGCAACTGGACGCTCGCCCGCGATCTCGAAAATCCGGGCATCTGGATCGAGCACTACCACACGCCGACCTGGGTCGAGTATATCCGCCACAACCGGCGTGCCACCCATGCCGACGCCGTTGTCGGCGAGCGCATCCGCGCGCTGCACAGCGGCGAGAACCCGCCGCGTGTGCGCCGCATGATCGAACGCCCGACCACCGCCGGCACGGCCCTTGTCTCGCCCAAGGGGCCGATCGATCACTAACCCGAGTCTTTTGGCCCGGAATATCTAGTTCCGATCAGCCAGCGCTGTGGATCATATAGAGCTTGCGCGTCGTCTCATGAATCAGCCACTCGCCCTTCCAGCCCTTCGGCAGGACGAGCAGATCGCCAGGCCCCAGCTCACGCATCTCGCCGTCGGCGCGGCTCACTTCCACGCGACCGGAAATGATGTGGCAGATCTCGGATGAACCCGAGCGGTCGGCGGTGAAGCGGCCGGGCGTGCATTCCCAGATGCCGATATCGACGGTCCCGTCCGGCGATTGGAAGAACGAGCGCACCGCTTCGACCTGATCGCCTTCGATCGAGGTCGGCTTCGGTGAAAAGACGCCGATATCGGCCGTGGCGAGGTCGCGGAAGGTCGAAAGGTCGATCAAGATAGGCTCCAGTGTCAAAAGCAATTCCAGGAAAGTGCAATGGTTTTCCGTCCGGAATTGCGCGAAAACAAAGAGTTAGAGCGGTTCGGCGAACGCCGAACCGTCTCAGTGGCCTGTGATGCTGTCGGCCAGGGCGGCCAATTTCGAAGTGTAATTGAGCCCGGCGGCCTCGCGTTGGTCGGCGATGCGGTAGAGCTGGTACATCGAGTGGACGCCGAGCCAGCGGAACGGTTCCGGCTCCCAGGGTCTGACCTTGCGGTTGACCCAGGGCAGTCGCGTAAGATCCGTGTCATTGCCGAGGATCAGATCGGCAAGCGTGCGCCCCGAGAGGTTTGAGCTCGACACGCCCAGCCCGACATAACCGCCGGCCCAGCCGATGCGGGTCCTGGGGTCGAGGCCGACCGTCGTGCACCAGTCGCGCGGCACGCCGAGCACGCCGCACCAGGCGTGGTCGATGCGGCACCCGGCCGTCTGCGGCAACAGCGTCGTCAGGATCGTGTGCAGCTGGTCGATCGTCGCCTGCTGCGTCCGGCCGTTGACGTCGGTGCGCGAGCCATAGCGGTAGGGCACGCCGCGTCCGCCCATGGTGATACGACCCTCGCGCGTGCGCTGGGCGTAGCAATAGGCGTGCGCCGCATTGCCGAGGAGCTCATGCCCCTCCCAGCCGATCTCGCGCCAGAGTTCTTGTGGCAGCGGCTCGGTGACGATCTGCGCGCTGTTGAGCGCCAGCCATGTCCGCTCTTCCTTGGGAATGCCGGCGGTGAACCCCTCCGTCGCGCGGATGATCGTTTCGGCCCGTACCGTGCCACGGTCGGTGGCCACCCTGCCCTTGGCGATCGAGGTCACGGTCGTCTTTTCGTAGATCGGCACGCCGAGCCGCTCGACCGCTTCCGCCAGCCCGCGCACCAGCTTGGCCGGCTGCACCCGCGCCTGGCCGTGGATGACGAAGCTGCCCATGACATTCGCGATATTGATGCGCGCGCGTGTGGCTGCAGCGTCGAGCAATTCGATGCGCTCGGGGTCGGCGTCCCAGGAGCGGATCGTCTCGCACGACTCGCGCACACGTTCGAGCTGTGCGGCATTGGTGGCGACCGTCAGATTGTCGACGCGGCGGATGTCGGCGTCGATGTCTTCGGCCGCCGCCACCCGGATCACCTCGTCGACGCAGCCGGCCATCGCCTTTTGCATGGCGGTCACGCCTTGCCGAGTCGAGGTCTTCAGATATTTTTCGCGCGACCAGCCAAAGCCGCCCGAAAGCCAGCCGCCATTGCGCCCCGAGGCACCGAAGCCGGCGAATTCGCGTTCGAGCAGGACTATGCGAAGCGAGGGCTTCGCCTTCTTCAGATAATAGGCGGTCCAGAGCCCGGTGTAGCCGGCGCCGACGATCGCAACATCGGCTTCGATGTCGCCGGGCAAGGGCGGACGCGGGCTTGGGACCGCGCCCAGATCCGCATACCAGAACGAGATGTCGCCGTTGCGCTTGACTTGCATGGGATGGCTTCCAAGAGACCGGAGAGAGGGATCAGGTGAGCGTCGTGTCTGCCGTGCTGTCGTCGGGCAGAAGCTTGGCGTCGGCGCCGTCGAAGCAGAGTTCCACCTTCTCGCCGAGGGCGAAATTCTCGCCCGTCAGCGGCGACCGCACGATCGCGGTCGAACCGTCGCCGAGCTTCACTTCGTATTTCGATCCCGAGCCAAGATAGATCGCCTCGGCGATCGTTCCCGCCAGGCGATTCTTGCCGTCGGCTTGCCCCGGCCGGCGAATGGCAAGTTTCTCGGGCCGCAGCAGCATCACCGGGCTGGTTTCTCCGGCAAGCCGGCGCGGCGCGGCGACCGTCTCGCCGGCGATGGTCAGCGCAGTGCCGGTGCCGTCACTTCTGGCTTCGCCGCGCAGCACCGTGGAGTCGCCGATGAAGCGGCCGACGAACAGCGTTGCCGGCTCGTCATAGAGCTGCCGTCCGGTGCCGACCTGCTCGATGCGGCCGCGGTTAAACACGGCGATGCGGTCCGACAGCACCAATGCCTCCTCCTGGTCGTGCGTGACGTAGACGAAGGTGGTGCCGAGCTCGCGATGGATGCGCTTGATCTCGAGTTGCAGCCATTCGCGCAGCTTCTTGTCGAGCGCGCCGAGCGGCTCGTCCATGAGGAGCAGCGGCGGGTCGAAGACGATGGCCCGCGCCAGCGCCACGCGCTGCTGCTGACCGCCTGACAATTCGCTCGGATAGCGATGCGCGAAGTCGCCCATCTTGACCATGTCGAGCGCCTTGGCCACGCGCCGCTTCCGATCGTCCTGCCCAACGCCGCGCAGCGTCAGCGGATAGGCGACGTTGCGGCCAACCGTCATATGCGGGAACAGTGCGTAGTGCTGGAAGACGACGCCGATGTTGCGCTTGTGCGCCGGCACGCCGACGACGCTTTGTCCTCCGACCAGCAGCTTGCCGCTCGACACATCCGTGAAGCCGGCGATCACATTGAGCGTCGTCGTCTTGCCGGAGCCGCTCGGCCCAAGCAGCGTCATGAACTCGCCGGGCTCGATCCTGAGCGACACGCCGTCCAGCGCCTTGAACGCGCCATAGGCCTTGGTGACGGATTCGAGGTCGATCGCCGCGCCGCGATTGTCTGGTCTTGGGTTCATAGGCGTCCCTTCCGCTCGCGGCCAAGAAGAAGCATGCCGCCGCCGATCAGGATCGTCGTGGCGCACAAAAGGATCGTGCCGACGGCCGCGACGGTCGGGTCGGCGTCGCGCGTGATCGAAGAGAAGATCTGCACCGGCAGGGTCTTGAGATAGGGGTTGGTGATGAACAGCGAGACGATGATCTCGTCGAAGGACGTCGCGAAGGCGAATAGCAGGCCCGACAGGATGCCGGGCAGGATCAGCGGCAGCGTCACCGTCCGGAACGTGGTGAGCGCGCCGGCGCCGAGGCTCGCAGCAGCCGTCTCCAGGCGCCTGTCGAACACTTCGAGATTGGCCGACACGGCGATCAGCACGAAGGGCAGCGCCAGGATGGTGTGGGCGAGCACGAAGCCGGGCAGCGTGCCGACGAGTTGCGCATCGAGATAGACGGCATAGATGCCGATGGCCAGAACCACGCCCGGCACAACCATCGGCGTTAGCATCAGCATCCGCAGCAAATTGGCAGGCCGTGCCTTCATACGGTCGAGCCCGAAGGCGGCCAGCGTGCCGAGCACCGTTGCCAGCACCGCCACGATCGAGGCGACCTTCAGGGAATTGAGGAAGCTGGTCGACCATTCTGGATTCGTGACGAAATTCTCGTACCACTGCCAGGAGAAGCCTTGCGGTGGGAAGGAGAGCGACTTGTTGCCGTTGAACGACATCGGCACGACGACCAGCGTCGGTGCCACCAGCCAGATCGCCACCAACAGGCAGACAAGGCCGAGAACGACACGGGTGAGCGGCTTCATTTCCATCAGCGCCGCCCCGCTTCCCGGTGCCGCGACCGCATCACCGGCGCTGCAAGCGCCAGCAACAGGAAGGTCGTGACCAGCAGCACCACGCCCATCGCGCCGCCGCGTCCCCATTGCAGCAGGCTGAGCACCTGGGTCTGCACCAGTGTCGACAGCATCGTCGAGCGCGGCCCGCCGAGCAGTGCCGGCGTGATGTAGAAGCCCAGCGCCAGGATGAAGACGATGATTGCGCCGGCATAGACGCCCGGCAGCGACAGCGGCAGGTAGACTGTGAAGAAAGCGCGGGACGGCCGGGCGCCAAGGCTTCGCGCCGCCTGCACCAGCCTGAGGTCGATGCCTTTCATCACCGAATAAAGCGGCAGGATCATGAAGGGCAAAAGCACCTGCGCCATGCCGATCACCACGCCCGTCTGGGTGCGGATCAGCCGGACGCCCGCGAAGCCGGCTGATCTGAGCAGCGAGTTGATGACGCCGGAATCCTGCAGCAGGATCACCCAGGAGAGTGTGCGCACCACGCCACTCACCCAGAATGGGATCAGCACGCAGAGAACCAGGACGAGCCGCACGCGCGGCCCGACCGCGGTCATGAGGTAAGCATAAGGATAAGCGCAAACCACGCAGACCAGCGTCACCCACGCCGAGATGGTGAAGGTGCGCTGGAGCACCGCGAGATTGACGGGCGCACCAAAGAACCAAGCATAGTTCTGGACGCCCCATTCCGGCTCCGACAGGCTGCGCAGGAGGATGGTGAGCAGCGGATAGCCGATCACTGCGGCGAGCAGAACCAGTGCCGGCAGCGTGAGCGCGAACGGCCGCCAGGCCCATCCTGCCCGCTTTTCGGCAGTCTGGATCGTCGGTTCGAGCGCGCTCACGGGCCTTGCCTCCGTCAGCTCAGTTGCCGGCCATCAGCGCGGACCACTTCTCCTGCGCCACTGGGAAGTTCTCGACCCAGAACTTGATGTTCTGCTTGTAGCCTTGCTTCTGGCGCTCGGGCGTGTTGGTCAGGAAAGCTGCGACCGACTCGTCAACCTTCGGCTTCGCATCGTTGTTGATCGGCGTGTAGGAGGTCTGCTGCGTGAGAATCTCCTGCGCCTGCTTGCCGAGATAGGCATTCAGCAGCGCATAGGCGGCATCCGTATCCTTGACACCGACGGGGATCGTCATCTGGTCCATCACCACCAGCCAGTCCTGCCAGGCGGGCGCGTATTTGGCACCATTCTTGACCGCCGTCATGGCGCGGCCGGTCCACATCATCAGCATGTCGGCTTCACCGGACTCCGCGAGCTGCTGCGATTCAGCGCCCGTCTTCCAGTAGATCGTGTCCGGGCCGAGCTGGCGAATCACGTCGAGGGCCTTGTCGATATCGGCAGCGGTCATCGCCTTCGGATCGCCGCCCGCCACCTTGAAGGCCTGTTCGAGCAGGCCACCGGTCGGATCGCCGGATCCGTCCAGGGCGCGCACGCCGGGGAACTTTTCGGTGTCGAAGAAGTCGGCCCAGTTCTTGGGCGGGTTATCTTTGTACTTCTCCTTATTGTACATCAGCACGACGCCGTAGTTCATCGCCGGAACCGAGCACTCGCCGACCTGTCCTTCGGGTATCTTCGAGACGTCGAGCTTCGAGAGATCGAGCTTCTGGAACAGCTTTCCGCAATGGACGTAAGGCGGCAGATCGCCGGTATCGACCACGTCCCAGGTGACGTTGCCGGATTCGACCTGGGCCTGCAGCTTGGCGATCTCGGTCGGCCCGTCATTGAGCAGCTTGACGCCGGACTTCTCGACGAACTCCTTCAGCGCCGCCACCTGGCCATCCTGATAGATGCCGCCATAGGAGACGAAGGTCAGGGTCTTGCCCTTGAGCGAGCCTTCCTTCACCTCGCCCGCGACAGGCTTTTCCTGTGCGAAGGCGGTGGTTGTCAGCATTCCGAGCGCCAGCACGGCGCCAAGACCTGCAAGTTTCGACTTCAACATAACTCTGACTCTCCCATTATGCCCGCGTTTAATCGGACTACCTGGCCGCGAGCGGTTTCCAGGGCTTGTATTGATCGAGCTCGGCGCGTGCCGAGGTCGGCGGTGCGATGATCCACATCACCTCGGCCCGACCACTGCCGATGTTCTCGCTGCGATGTGGTGTCGATGTCGCGTATTCGATGCTGTCGCCTTCTTCGAGGACGTGGCGGGCGTCGCCAAGAGAGACCTCGACGACACCGCGAAGGACGATCAGCATCTCCTGCGCGTCGCCATGCGTGTAAAGCGCGGAGCCGGTCGAGCCGCCGATATCGAACTCGCCGACATAGACCTCCATGTCGCTCAGCGGCGGGCGGGAAAGCAGCATCTTACGGCAGCCGTTGCTGGGCGGAAGACTTGGCCGCTCGCTGCGCCGGAGCACGCCATGGTTCTGTGTCGCGCTTTCCTCGAACAGCATCGCGACGCTCACGCCCAACGCCGAAGCCATCTGGTTGAGCGAGGCAGTACTGGCGCCGGTCAGCCCGCGTTCAAGCTGGCTGATGAAGCTGGCGCTCGTTCCGGTCGCTTCCGCGAGGTCACGCAATGATAGACGGCGAGCGAGGCGCAGGGCCTTGAGCCGCACGCCCAGCACCTGCTGCGCATGAGCTGCAGCCGTGCCGGCACCGATCGCCGCCGGAGCCTGGCCGTCCTCCGAAGCCTCGCGCATCCCGTTTTCCTCCACTTAACACCTTGTACAGTACCACTGTACAGCTGGCAATAGGGGGCGGATGCCATTTCCACGGTCCCATGGCGGGGAACGGAAGCCGATCAAAAAATTAAGCATTCAACGGCAGTATCGAATGTCGGCCGGCAAGATGTCGTACAGCAAGGACCATTGTCGATCTGCTGAGCGGGAAGGGATTGCGATATGTCATCCTGGCTAAGAAAAGGACCGTTGATGCTCGTGCGCAGCCTGCTGATGCTGGCTGTCTTGGCGATCGGCACTCTGACTGCACGGGCGTTGGAACCGGCCAGCTATCCGGAGCCGCCGGACTCCGTAGCTTTCACCGTTCAGAAGGACGGCAAGCAGATCCCGGTCACACTGAGGCAGTTGGAAAAGCTCGGCCTCTACAAAGTCATCACCACAAGTCCTTTCGAGCAAGGGCAATTGACGTTTGAAGGCGTCCTGTTCCGAGACGTGCTTAAGTCCCTGGGATTGGCAGATAGGGATTCCGTCACTCTAAGGGCCGCGGACGATTACGTGCAGGTGATTCCGCACGAGGATTGGACGGAAGGTCCTCTGCTTCTTGCGACGCGCCAGGACGGGGAGTTGCTCACCCGACGAACACAAGGTCCGACCCGCTTGGTCTATCCTCTCAAGGATTTCCCCGCCTTCGACACGCCGATCCGCAAACCGCGATGGATTTGGCTGATCAAGACGATCGAGTCCGACAACTGACCGGCTGGTAGGCCTCCATGGTGGGATCTCGACTGAGAGGCTGGCGCATTCCGCTTACCTATGGCAGTGCCATAGGGCTGGCGGCGGTCGGTTCCGCGATCCTCATCGTCATGCTGTTTGTCAGTATCAGCAAGATCGAGTCTTCGCTGCCCCGGTTCGGGTTCTTCGCCATACGCGAATTCCATATTGCCATACGCGACGTGACCCACCTGAGGGATATGATCTCGCTTGCTGAGGTCGCGCCCAACTCTCAGGCGAGCCTAGATCATCTGGCCGCTGCAAACGACCTGGTTTACATCCGCTTCAAGCGGGTCGACGGCGGCGAAACGATCAGCGCAATTCCCGCATATGCAGGCATCGTGCCGCGCGTGAACGACGCGGTAACGCGGCTCGACGCCGTGATCGCGGCGGGGCTCCCGTTCGATCAGCAGCGCTTGAAGGAACTGGGTCTGGAACTGGAGCAGATCGTCGGCCGGATGAACGACGAGTACTACAAATACGGCGAGGGCGTTAACGCCGATCTCTATGCGTCGGAAGTCAGCCTGAATCGGTTCAACTATCAGATAGCCTTTGCTCTGACGATCCTGTCGCTGCTGGCAATCGGAACGGCGGTTCTGTTCATCGGGCGCCGGGAAACGATAAAGAAGCTGGAATTTCTCGCCTGGCGCGACGCGACCACCGGACTGAAGAATCGTGCCTGGATGGCAGCCAACAGGGACGCCATGCTGGACCGGGCGAGGGAGACCGGTAGGCAGCTTCAGCTGCTCCTGATCGATCTCGACCATTTCAAGAGCGTGAACGACACCTTCGGCCATCACGTCGGCGATCTGCTGCTGAAGGCGGTTGCCGAGGTCCTTCAGTCGGTCGAGCGGCCCGGCGACGTAGCCGCCGTGCGATTGGGCGGAGACGAATTCGCCATCATGGCTATTGCCGATCGGAATGATCATGACGATTTGGGGCAACGTCTGCGCGAACGGCTGAACAGGTTCGCAGAGTTGGAGGGCCATCAGGTGCGCATTGGCGCCAGCATCGGCATGGCATGTTTCCCTCAGCACGGTTCCGACATTTCCACGTTGCTGCACAGTGCCGATAGCGCTCTCTACACGGCAAAGGCCGAAGGGCGGTCCGGTTTCGTGACGTTTTCGCCCGCGATCCTCAGTCAGATCGACATGCAGCTCGGTGAAGAAGCGGCCATCAAGCGGGCCCTCAATTGCGACGAGTTCTTCCTGGTCTGGCAATCCCAGTTCGAGCTGGCGACCGGCCGCATGATCGGGGCCGAGGCGCTGGTCCGCTGGCACGACCCGGTCTCGGGAGCGGTTCGTGCGCCGGCATCGTTCATTCCGATCGCGGAACGAAGTGAGCTGATACTGGAACTCGACAGGATGGTTCTGGGCAAGGCTTGCGAGCAAGCCGCCCGATGGATCCCTATTTCCACCGAAGAGTTCATCTGCTCGGTCAACGTCTCCGGAAGAAGCCTCCAGACCGATGCCTATCTGACGCATCTCACCGAGACGCTGCGGCAAACGGGGTTGCTTCCATCGCGTCTGCAGTTGGAGATCACTGAAGGGATATTCATCCAGAACAGCCGCAATGCCCTGGAGAGTATCGGCAAGATTAGAAACCTCGGAGTGAGCCTGGCACTCGACGATTTTGGGTCAGGTTATGCGAGCTTCGGATACCTTGCCGATTTCGACTTGAACCAATTAAAGATCGATCGCTCGTTCCTCAGCGATCTGGCTTCCTCCACGAAGAAACAGAACGTGGTCCGAGGCATCATCGCGCTGGCCAATTCGCTAGGCCTGACCGTTGTTGCGGAAGGGGTGGAGAACGAAGCCCAACTCGACTTCCTGATCCACGAACACTGTCACGGCGCACAAGGGTTCTTTATGTCGGAGCCTATTGAGGCAAGGTTGATGACCAACTATCTCGTCGCAAGGCAGGGTGGCGCCAAAACAGATGGAAAAGCTCGAGCCGAGTCTCTTCGCTTGGGCCCATCCATGCTGCGGAAAGTCGCCAAGCAGGGCCGCAAGACCGCCGATTAAATCAGGGCTCAGCCCTCGCCGGAAAGATCGCTCCGCGCCTTGTCCAGCTCCTCGGCGTAGCGCCGCATCAGATGGCTTTCAGTGAGCAGGCCAAGCACGATGCGGTCGTCGAAATCCTCAACGACCGCTAGCTCTTCAGCGCCGGCGCGCTGAAAGGTCTCGGCGGCGGACTGGACGTTCATCGACGGCACCAGCACCGCATCCTTGAACTGCGCGAGCGCCTGCACCGGAGTCTCGCCGTCTGAGAGGTCGCTGTGCAGTTCGGCCACGAGCAGCACGCCGACATAGTGCCGGCCCCCTTCGACGGCGATGACGCGCTGCGCCGAGCCGAGCGGGATCTCCTTGCGGAACTCGGCCAAGGTAATCGAAGCATCGATAGTACGGACGTCCTTGCGCATCATCGACCCGACATTGAGGCTGCGCATCCAGCCGACGTCGTGGGCGCTGCGGATCGTCTCGCCGCGCAGATGGAAGCGCCAGGTCGAGAAGGAGTAGCCGAAGGTCTCGCGGACCAGGATGGCCGACATGATCGACGCTGCCAGCACCACGCCGGTGAGCGTCAGGTCGCGCGTCGATTCCAGCGCGAGAAAAGTCATGGTCAGCGGGCCGCCGACGACACCGACGGCAAGCGACGTCATGCCGACGACAGCGGCGACCGCCGGATCGAGCGCGGTTGAGGGCGCAGCCATCGCCATGACGCCGGCAAAGACCTTGCCGAGCAGCGCCCCCAGGAACAGCGAGGCGAAGAACAGACCGCCGCGGAAACCGGAGCCGAGCGAGATCGCCGAGGCAGCAAGCTTCAGCACGAAGACGCTGGCCACCACGGGAAGCGCGTAGTTCATGGCGAACTCGCGGTGGAGTGCGCCGTGTCCGCTGGACAGCACCTGCGGCGTGACCAGCCCGAGCAGCCCGACAACGATGCCGCCGATGAAAGGTCTGACGGAAGCGTCGATCGCCAGCCGCACAAAGACGCGCTCGATAAGGCTCACCAGATGCATGATCGCGATGGACGCCGCCCCGCCGAGCAGTCCCAGCAGCAGGAACGGCACATACTGGCTGGCGGTCAGCGTCGGCAGGCCGGAAAGTTCGAGCGGAAACGGCACGCCGCCGAACATCTCAGCCGTCAGCGAGGCGGCGATCGCCGCCGTCATGACCGGCGCCACATTGGCCACCGAGTAGATGCCGATGACCAGTTCGAAGCCGTAGAAGGCACCCGTCAACGGCGCGTCGAAGGCGGCAGCGATCGCGCCGGCGGCGCCGCAGCCGACCAGGATGCGCACGTCGTTGCGGCGCAGCCGGAAGGCGCGCGCCAGCCGCGAGGCGATGCCGGAACCAACCTGCGTATAACCGGCTTCCAGACCGACCGAGGCGCCGAAGCCGCTGGAGATCATGGTCTGGCCGACAATGATGAACGTATCGGTGAGCGACATGCGCCCACCGTAGAGCGCGTTGGCTTCGATCGGGTCGACAGGCGTTCTGAACTTCCGCCTTCTCAGCCAGATCACCGAAAGGCCGAGCAGCAGTCCCCCGATCGCCGGAAACATCGCCTGCACCGGACTGGCCAGCGAAAACATCGCTGAAAGACGCCCGCCCGGCTGCACGTCAAAGAGCAGGAAGTGCATGGCTTGCACCAGCGCGCTCATGCCGGTGACCAGGGCGCCCGCGATCATGCCGACCATCCCCGCCATCAGCACAATGACGATGCCGCGCGCCTCGAGCACGGGAATGGAATTGATCAGCACCGCCCGAAGCCGGCGGGCGTAGACTTGCGGTTCGTTTATGGCAGGCAACGGAGCGGCTCGCCGGTATGCGGAGGATGGATGCTGCCGCGCCTGATACGCCCGACGGCATGGAGTGGCAACCGCAATGCCGACCCCTTGTGGCGCCATTTTGGCGTTGCGTCGATTAGCGACGGTTGGGCCGGCTACCCTCGCTGCGAGAACGGGAAAATGTCACTGATCGAAGATGGTCAGCGGCCCGCAATCGTCCCTCGCGACGAAGGTCGCCAGCAGCTCCGCCGGCTCCATTGCGCTCGCCTTCTCCGCGAACGATGCACCGTGCCCGGCGGCTCGAACCAGGTCTGTCCTTTGGCGGCAATTCCTCCGTCTGCCTCACACAGCCAGACGGAAGTCGGGCCGCCAGCCGAGTTCGCTGACCGCCTTGTCGGTCGCGACATGGCCGTTCGGCTCGGCGATGTTGAAGGCGCCCGGCGCACCGCGCTCGACGGCAAGCAGCACCGCATAAGCGGCGGCATCGACATGCAGCGCCGGGTCGGCGGCAGCGTCGGCTCCGGTACCAGGCCCGTAGAGATGCCCATAGCGCAGCACGATGCCCGTCATGGGCTCCTCGAGAACCTGGCGTTCGAGCGCGATCACGCCGCCGACGCTGATGCCGCGGCCGCCTTCCGCGCCGCTGTCGAGCGGATCGGTTTCGGCATGCGGCTCGGGTCCGGGCGCATAGGCCCAGGCGATGCTCTGCGCGATCAGGCGACGGGCGCCGGCCGACGCCGCGGCCTCGACCAGATTGCGGGTCCCCTCGTCGCGGACGCGCGCGTTTCCGATGATGGCCTCGCCCATCTTGTTGGGATCGAGTCCGGCCGGCAGATCGGTAAGCTGATGGATCACGACCTCCGGCTTCACCTCGGCGACCGCCGCAAGCAGGTCGCCGGCATCGAACACATCGATCACCACCGGGCTGGCCCCGATCGCGCGGAGCGCCTCGGCCTTCTCGGCCCGGCGCGTTGTCGCAGCTACCTGATGGCCGGCAGCGACCAGTTGCGGGATCAGGCGGCGGCCGATCGCGCCGGAACCACCAGCAAGAAAGATGCGATAGCCCATCGTCTTCCATTCCATCTTGCGATAATATCAGAGTTCGAACAACATATAAGAGCTCTTACATCGTGCGCAAGCAGAAACCGGAAATTCCGGCCCCTGGCAAAGGCAAGCGCGGCGAGGAAGGTTATCTCGGCTACCTGCTGCGCCAGGCCGCCGGCGCCTACAGGCTGCGGGTCGAGCGGGCGCTGGATGAGTTCGGCGTCACGCAGCCGCAATTCGCGACGCTGACCATGCTGTCGGCCTATCCAGGCATCTCCAATGCCGACCTCGCCCGGCTCGCGGTGCTGACGCCGCAGACGGTGAGCGTGATCGTCGGCAATCTGGAAAAGGCCGGTTCCGTGGTCCGCAAGCCGCATGCGGTGCACGGGCGCATCCAGCACCTTGATCTTAGCGACAGCGGCCGTGCCTTGCTGAAGAAATGTCGCGAGCGGGTGCAGCGGCTTGAACGCGAGCTGACCGCCGCACTTTCGGCCAACGAAGAGCGCGCCGTCCGGCGCTGGCTGGTCGCCGTCTCGATCGCGGACACGGCCGGTTAGATCGCAGTACCCTCGCCCGCTTCATAGAGCGCCAGCTTCCGATCCCCAATGCCGAGTTCCGCCCAGCTCGCGCGCCATTCGGCTATATGCGCTGACTTGAAATGCGCCTCGAGCGCCGCACGATCCCGCCAGGCTTCCGAGACATGGATCAGGCCGGGATCGAGAACATCCTGCGCATAGGAATATGCGAGGCAGCCGGCTTCGGCGCGACTCGCTGAAATCATTCGTCCCATCGCCGGCCTTGCCTGCTCGAGCCTGTCGGGTGGCAGCCGAATCGTGCCGATGATGAGGAGCATGCGCCTTTCCTTTCGCCAGCCGGCTCAAATCCCGTAGCCCCTCTCCCACCTTCGCGCAAGCTTGACCGGTTAAGGTCGGGAGCCTGCCTTTGCGCTGGGCAAGTCTGGATTCGAGGACGATATGGCGATCAGCGAAACAATCCCGTCCGGCCTGGCGGCCAAGAACGGCCGCGACGTTTTCTTCGCGCTCGGCATCGTCGTCATCCTGGCGGTGCTGTTCCTGCCGATCCCGGCCTTTCTTATCGACATCGGCCTTGCCTTCTCGATCGCGCTCTCGGTGCTGATCCTGATGGTGGCGCTCTGGATCCAGCGGCCGCTGGATTTCTCCTCCTTCCCGACCGTGCTGCTCATCGCCACGATGCTCAGGCTCTCGCTCAACATCGCCACCACGCGCATGATCCTGTCGCATGGCAATGAGGGTACGCATGCCGCCGGTTACGTCATCTCGGGTTTCTCGAAGCTGGTGATGTCGAGCGACTTCGTCATCGGCCTCATCGTCTTCATGATCCTGATCGTGGTGAACTTCATCGTCATCACCAAGGGCGCCACCCGCATCGCCGAAGTCGGTGCGCGCTTCACCCTCGACGCCATCCCCGGCAAGCAGATGTCGATCGACGCCGACCTTTCCGCCGGAATGATCGACGAGAAGACGGCGCAGCTTCGCCGCCGCGAATTGGAAGAAGAATCCTCCTTCTTCGGCTCGATGGACGGCGCGTCGAAATTCGTGCGCGGCGACGCCATCGCCGGCCTCATCATCACCGCCATCAACATCGTCGGCGGCATCGCCATCGGCTATCTGCGCCACGGCATGGGCCTCGGCCAGGCGGCCGACGTCTTCATCAAGCTGTCGGTCGGCGACGGCCTCGTCACCCAGATCCCGGCCCTCATCGTCTCGCTCGCCGCCGGCATGCTCGTCTCCAAGGGCGGCACGCGGGGCTCCGCCAATCAGGCGGTGTTCGGCCAGCTCGGCGCGCATCCGCGCGCGCTCTATGTCGCGGCCTCGCTGCTCGTCATCCTCGGCCTTATGCCCGGTCTGCCGCTATTCCCGTTCTTTGCCCTTGCCGGCGCCATGGCCGGCCTCGGCTACGTCATCCCGCTGCGCCACAACCGCGCGCTGGCGGCAGCCGAAGCGCAGAAGAACAAGGAGAGGGCCGACAAGGTCGAGGAGGAGAAGAATTCGGTCAAGGCCTCGCTTGCGACTGCCGAGATCGAGCTGCTGATCGGCAAGCAGCTCTCGACCAGGCTGCTGGTCGCACATCAGGAGCTGGTGTTCCGCATGTCGAAGATGCGCAAGAAATTCGCCCAGCAATATGGGTTCGTGGTGCCGGAGGTGCGCGTTGCCGACGACTTCGCCATCCCGCCGAAGAGCTATCAGATCAAGGTCCACGGCACCGTCGTTGCCGAATACCAGATGCGCGTGGGCGAAATCATGGTGCTGCTTGGCACCCGCGGCGTGCCGGACATCCCCGGTGAGGAAATCCGCGAGCCGGCTTTCGGCATGCGCGCCTATTCGGTGCTGGAAACCTTCGCCGAAGATCTGAAGCGCGAGAACTACACCTTTGCCGACAACATGTCGGTCCTGCTCACCCACCTTTCCGAGGTGATCCGCAACAACCTGCCGCAGCTCCTGTCCTACAAGGACATGAAGGCGCTGCTCGAACGGCTGGACCCCGAATACCGAAAGCTCGCCGACGAGATCTGCACCTCGCACATCTCCTATCCCGGCCTGCAGGCGGTGCTGAAGCTTCTGCTTGCCGAGCGCGTCTCGATCCGCAACCTGCACCTGATCATCGAGGCCATCGCCGAGATCGCGCCGCATGTGCGCCGCACCGAGCAGATCGTCGAGCATGTCCGCATCCGCATGGCGCAGCAGATCTGCGGCGATCTCTCCGAGGGCGGCATGCTCAAGGTGCTGCGCCTCGGCAACCGATGGGACCTCGCCTTTCACCAGAGCCTCAAGCGCGATGCCAAGGGCGAGGTGCGCGAGTTCGACATCGATCCGCGCCAGCTCGAGGAATTCGGCCAGGACGCCACCAAGGCGATCCGCAAGCATCTCGAAGCCGGCGAGCGCTTCGTGCTGGTCACCGCGCCGGACGCGCGGCCTTATGTGCGCATGATCATCGAGCGGCTGTTCACCACGCTGCCCGTGCTCAGCCACGTCGAGATCGCCAAGGGCGTCGAGATCAAGGTGCTCGGAACGATCTCGTGAACGCGCTCTCGCAAGGCGTCGTCATCGCCGCCTTCCTTGCCTTCTGCCGCATCGGCGCCTGTTTCATGCTGATGCCCGGCCTGTCGAGCGCCCGCGTGCCTCTCCAGGTCCGGCTGTTCGTGTCGATCGCCGCCACCGGCGGCCTGCTCGCCTTCCTCTGGGACCGCATCTATCCCTATGTGGATCCGCGCCCACAGGTGCTGGTGCCGATGATCGTTTCCGAGCTTCTGGTCGGCGGGCTGATCGGCGCCATGACCAGGCTCTATATGGAAGCGCTGCGCTTCATGGGCTCGGCCATCGCCATGATGATCGGCTATGGCGGCTCAGGCGGCCCGGCGATCGAGGAGCCGGAGCCGCAGGCTGCCCTCGCCGCCATCATCTCGTTCTCGGCGCTGCTCCTGCTTTTCGTCTTCGACTTCGACCACGAGATCGTGCGCGCGCTGGTCGCCTCCTACACGGTTGCTCCGGTCAATGTATTCTTCAACCCGCAGGCGGCGCTGGTCGACGTCACCGACACGGTGTCGGACGCCTTCTTCCTGGTCATCCGGCTCGGCAGTCCCTTCGTCGCCTACGCCATTCTGGTCAATTTGACGATCGGCTTCGTCAACAAGCTGACGCCGCAGATCCCGGTGTATTTCATCTCGCTGCCCTTCGTCATCGCCGGCGGGCTGATCATCTTCTACTTTGCCATCGGCACCTTGCTGTCGTTGTTCGTCGACGGCTTTGTCGACCTGACGCTAGCGAGGTAGCCGCGATGGCCTCGCGCAAGGACAGACTGAAGAAGTTGGTCAAGGTGCAGGAGCAGTTGAAGGCGCTGCACGAAACCCGTCATGCCGGCTTCCTCTCCGCGGCCGCGGCGGCCGAATCGGAAGCAAAGGAACTCATCGGGCATTTCGACGCTGATAGCTCGCTGGCCGGCCTGTTCCCGGAACTTTACCATCGCCGGATTGCGAACGCGCTCGGCCAACAAAAACAGAATCTTGAAAGCGCCCGGGAGGAGGCGACGTTGATCGCCGCCGCGACCGCGCGGACCAACATGGTCGAGCGCGCCTATAGGGACGCTCGCCGCCGCGACGACCGCGAACGCTCAGACCGCGAGCGGCTGGACCTCATTGCCCAGAAGCGGGGACATGACTAGGGCAATCAGGAAAAGCATGAAACGGTTGGGCTCGGCGACTTCGCCGTGGCCTCCCGTCCGGACTTGCGTCAAACCAAGGAGATAGAGCGGTGGATCCGGCGGGCGGCGAGCGAGGCTGTCAGGTGCCGGTCGCCGTCGTGCCGACCGACTTGGCCGCCCCGATCCGCTCCCAGCGCCTGCCATTGCCCTGCGCCTGCCGGGCGAAATAGTTGTAGGGCGTGCTGGACCAATCACGGACCGCGCTGGTGAGGTTGTCGAGCACCAGGTCGCCCTCGTTGGTGCGCACCGTCAGCACCGTGTGTCCCTCGCCGTGATAGCTTGCCACGGTCAACAGCAGCGCCGAGGCCGGCCAGCCGCGCTTCATCAGTTCGAGCTTCTTCAGTATCGCGATATCCTCGCAATCGCCGGACACGGTCGGCACGCGCCAGTCGTCGTTCTTGCCGACAACGGCTCGATCACTGACCTCGGTAATGCGTGAATTGACCGAAAGGTTGATCTCGTTCAATTGCGCGCTGAGCTGAGGCCGCAGGGCGACGACCTTTGTTCCGCCGGCCGTGCTGCAGAGGCTGGGTTGGCGGCTGCAGAACGAATAGAAGGCCGGCGGTGCGAACGCCTTGCCTTTGGTTTGCATTGCCGTTCCGGCCTGGGCGGCAAATGGGCTGGCAACCGACAGCAGAAATGCGATCAGCACGACATCGCTTTTCACGATCAACGTCTCCAAGGCGTGGTCTCGAGGATGAGGGGGCGGGGTTAATTAGTCGTTTTCAAAACCCCGAATTGCGCCGGCGGCGGGGCAACACCGTTAAAATATTAATACCTGCTAAAATAAGATTTGAGCGCTGCACTGCACCTCGCCATCCCCGCAAGCCTGCCACAAGCTTGTTGCGTCATTGTGCAACGGACAAAAACCGGCAAAAGGCAGTGCTTTCTTGGCGATTTCACCTCCCAGCGACATCGTGATGGACGTCGCCCGTGCGGCGGAGCCGGCCGACGTCGAGGCCGCGCGGGCAGCACTCGCGAGGCGGGCTGGCGGTGCCGGGGAGACCTTCTCGATCGACCAGACTGCCTCGGTCGAGGCGGGCTCGGTGCTCTCGCGCGCCGCTGCCGACAGGGGCGAGGCGGCAAATCCAGCCAAAAAGTTCCAGCGCTTCGAGGCGATGGTGCTGACCACTTTCATCCAGAACATGATGCCTAAGGACACCGAGGGCGTTTACGGCAAGGGTCTGGCCGGCGACATGTGGAAATCGCAGCTTGCCGAAAAGGTAGCCGATGTCATGGCCGCGCATGGCGGGATCGGCATCGCGAGATCGATGCTTGCCGACCATTATCTGGACGGCAAACACAAGGTGCCGGTCGGGCCCGTTGGGGGCGGACCGGAGAAAGCCGAGATCGACCAGCAGACCAGGCTTTCGACCTCCCTGGTCGACGAGCTCGAGCGTAAGGCCGCCCGGTCTATGACCGGTGACGACACAACCATAAAAACGGACATCAAGATCTAGGGACCTACATGGCCGACCAAACGGACCTTTCCAACCTGCCTGCACGAACCACCGCCGCGGAAGCACCGATCGCAGCTGCACGGCCTGGCAACCTCGCCGCCATCATTGGCCGGATCGAGGAGGCGGTGGACGAGGAGACGGCGGGTATCCGCAGCGGCACCAGCTACGACCTCAAGGCCTCGAATGCCCGCAAAAGCCGCTATCTCTACGAACTGACCCGCGCGCTGAAGGGCGCCAATGAGATCGAGTTCCTCGAGCAGCATCGCGAAGGGCTGGCGCGGTTGCGCCAGAAGCTGGCAAAGAACGAGGCGGCTATTCTTGCCCATCTCAATGCCGTCAACGAGGTTGCCACGCTGTTGAAGAACGCCATTCAGCGCGCCGATGCCGACGGCACCTATTCGGCAGGCGAATTCGGATATGCCCGGGCTTGAACGAGATGACCGCGGAGCAAGGTAGGATCCGGTGATCAAATTCCTCGCCGCAGCGCTTTGGATCTGCGCCGTAACCCTCGGCGCGGTGTTTTATTCGTTCCAGGCGGCGGGCGAGCGCGGCGTCGGTGAGCCGCCGAAGCCGATGCTGGGCGGTCTCGACTACGTCAAGACCGACATCATTTCGGTACCGCTCGTCCGCGATGCCAAGATCGACGGCTATTTTCTCACCAAACTCGTCTACACGGTGGAGCCGGATCAGATAAAGAAACTGTCGATCCCGGCGCCGGCGATCATCACCGATCAGGTCTATTCCTACCTCTATTCCAATCCGCAGATCGATTTCACCAAGAAGGACACGATCGATCTCGATGCTTTCCGCAAAGCGATCCGCGAGACCGTCAACGCCCGCGTCGGCGTCGAGCTGGTGCATGACGTGCTGATCGACCAGGTCAACTTCCTGTCCAAGGACGAAATCCGCGACAACGCCATCCGCCGCCGCAAGACAGCCGGCGAGACCGCGCAAGCGATGACCAAGCCGTTCCAGCCGGAGCATTGATCGGCTCTGGATCGACTTGGCACCGCCAGGGGTTCACATGCTTGTCCGGTGATGCGACATGCCGCATGGCGGCCACTTTGACGTAAACGTCAACCCGAAGCTATATGCGCCGGTGGCTGTCGCCGCGCTCCCGCGCGACGCGGCGCCTCGCCCAGCGGCCAAGGCCGGTGCGCGTCAAACGCAACCAAACGAGGAGAACCGCCATGGGCGTTCAGGAGATTGCCGACAAGATCAGGTCGCGCGTGGCAAGCGCCGGCTTCGAGCACTCGGTCAAGTTCGACACCGGCAGCGACGGCGTCATCGTTATCGACGGCGCGACCGTTTCGACCGCCGATGCCCCGACCGACTGCACGATCAAGCTCTCGCTCGACGATCTCGATTCACTGATCGCCGGCGATCTCAACCCGACCATGGCCTTCATGGCCGGCAAGCTAAAGGTTGAGGGCGACATGACGGTCGCCATGGCGCTCAGCCAGTTGCTCGGCTGACCGGCAGCCAACTACTTTTTGGAAGAGCGATGCGGCGCCGCGTTTTTGAACGCGCGGCGCCGCATCGGTATGCCTCCGAAGTGTCAGGCGACGAAATCCAGCGCCTTGACCTTGCGGCCGGCGGCCCTGATCGTGCCCGCGGCCGCGTCGAGCGAGCCCTCCTTCAGCTCGAGCGCCAGCAGGCGGTGCCGCTCATAGGGCCCAGGCATGGCGAGCGAGCCGGTGCGGTCGGCCGAAAAACCGAACCGCCCGTAATATGGCGCATCGCCGACGAGCAGGATCGCGCCGTGACCGAGCCGCGCAGCCTCGGCGGTCGCGTGCCGCATCAGCGCTGAGCCGATGCCGCCGCTCTTCAGGCCCGGCTCGACTGCCAGCGGCCCAAGCAGGAGCGCTGCCGGACCGCCCTCGCCCAGCGTCACGTCCCACAGCCGAACCGTGCCGACGACCGCGCCCGACGGGTCGCGCGCGACAAAGGCCAGGCCTTCCGACGGCCGGCGGCCACGCCGCAGTTTCTCGGACGACTTCTTCCTGCGCTTCGGCCCCATGGCGCGGTCGAGCAGCGCTTCGCGCGCCTGCATATCACCGATGCCTTCGGCAACGATGACGAAGGCCGGCGCAATCTCCCCCCTCGAGCGGGAGATGTCGCCAAAGGCGACAGAGGGGGTCGTTGCGCATGTAACACCGGCGCCCAGCGTGACGAGAAGCGGCGCTGGCGCTCCACGCGCGACGCCCCCCTCTGACCGCTGCGCGGCCATCTCCCCCTCGAGGGGGGAGACCCGGCGCGCAGCGCCCTCGATGATGAAATCTGCAAAGTCCATTTCCGCGATCCTTCACGAGCGGAGATCTGTTCCACAAGCGAGCCCCGGCGGGCGATGTCACCCACGCCGGTTGATCTGAAGGCTCGCGCCTTCAGATCACGTAAGATCGGAGAGGCTCGAAGCCGTTGAAGGCGACCGACGAATAGGTGGTCGTGTAGGCGCCAGTACCTTCGATCAGCACCTCGTCGCCGATGGTGAGCGACAGAGGCAGGGGATAAGGCGTCTTCTCGTAGAGCACATCGGCCGAATCGCAGGTCGGGCCGGCGAGCACGCAGGGTGCGGTCTCCGATCCGTCGCGCGGCGTCACGATCGGATAGCGGATCGCCTCGTCCATGGTTTCCGCTAGGCCGCCGAACTTGCCGATGTCGAGGAACACCCAGCGCACATTGTCATTGTCGGCCTTCTTCGAGATCAGCACGACTTCCGACTTGATGACGCCGGCATTGCCGACCATGCCGCGGCCCGGCTCGATGATCGTCTCGGGCAGCGCGTTGCCGAAATGCCTGCGCAGCGCCGAGAAGATCGCCTGGCCATAGGCCTGCGCCGCCGGTACGTCCTTCAGGTAACGGGTCGGGAAACCGCCGCCCATGTTGACCATTTTCAAGACGATGCCTTCCTCGGCGAGCGTGGCGAACACCTTCTTGGCATCGCCCAGCGCGCGGTCCCAGGCCGAGAGATCGGTCTGCTGCGAGCCGACATGGAACGACACGCCATAGGCGTCGAGGCCGAGGCTCTTGGCGTGACGCAGCACGTCGACGGCCATCGCCGGCACGCAGCCGAACTTGCGCGACAGCGGCCATTCGGCACCCTCGCCGTCGGTCAGCACGCGGCAGAACACGCGCGAGCCCGGAGCGGCGCGGGCAATCTTCTCGACCTCCTCGACGCAATCCACCGCGTAGAGGCGGATGCCGAGCTGGTAGGCGCGCGCAATGTCGCGCTCCTTCTTGATGGTGTTGCCGAAGGAAATGCGATCCGCCGGCGCGCCGGCATCCATCGCCATCTCGACCTCGGCAACCGATGCGGTGTCGAAGGACGAGCCCATCGCAGCAAGCAGGCGCAGGATCTCCGGCGCCGGGTTTGCTTTCACCGCATAGTAGATCTTGGAATCGGGCAACGCCTTCTCGAAGGCGCGGAAATTGTCGCGCACGACATCGAGGTCGACGACGAGGCAGGGGCCGTTCGGACGTCGGGTGGCGAGAAAGTCAAGGATGCGCTGGGTGGCCATCGAGGTCTCTCCATCTGCGCCTTTCGGCGCGCACAAAGGCTGCGGGACGCGGGCGCTCGGCCTCGCGAACTCGCGGTGGACAAAGGCGGGACGGAAAATCCATGGAACCAGCCGGTGGAGACCCCGGAACCACGGATCGCCGTCTCGCGGCGGTGAACCTGGCCTTGCCCGGCCTCGGTTCGCTTTGTCTGCCTTGGCTTGGATGGGAGGACCCGTCCGCACTGCCGGCAATGAAGGTGTGCCTCTTCAGTAACCCCGGTCTTTGGACGACCGGCAGACACCAGAAAGGCCCGCACCGTCGTTGCTTCAAGGTGTCCTCGGTCTTGTGGTTGGCCACTGACCGACTGGAGGGGTTGGCTCCAGTTACCTTACCGATTGCCCTCACCATTCGAGGATCGGCGGACACCCACAGGCACGTGCGACTTTGGGCAAGCGCGATATAAGAGCGAAGGGTTTCACAATCAATAAAAATCGTCAGCGCCGGTTGTAAAAATTGCGGTATCGAACAATGTTTGTGGACCGTATTCGGAAATCGAACAATGCCAGGCACCCACGGCCCTCTCAACGCCTTCCTCGATCTGCGCCAAATGCCCGTGGCCAATGCGGAATTTGGCCCGCTGGCCGGCCTGCGCCTAGCCGTGAAGGACATCTATGACGTCGCCGGCTATCGCACCGGCTGCGGCAACCCGCGCAAGTTCGAACAGGCTCACGCCGCCTCGCGGACGGCCGAGGCTGTGCAGTTGATTCTCGATGCCGGTGCGCGATTCGTCGGCAAGACACAAACCGACGAGCTCGCCTTCTCGCTGTTCGGCCAGAATTCGCATTTCGCCTTTCGGGTGAACGCAGCCGCTCCGGATCGCGTGACCGGCGGCTCCTCGTCAGGTTCGGCGGCAGCGGTCGCCGGCGGCCTTGCCGACATCGCCGTCGGCTCCGACACCGGCGGCTCGATCCGCGCGCCGGCGAGCTTCTGCGGGTTGATCGGGCTGCGCACCAGTCACGGCCGGGTATCGCTCGAGGGCGCCATGAAGCTCGCGCCGAGCTTCGACACCTTCGGCTGGTTCGCCGGCGACATAGAAGCTTACGAAATGGCCGGCAAGCTTCTGCTCGGACGCGATCCACACCAGCATCCGCTCAACCGCCCGCTGTCGATCGGCTGGCTCGATGCCTTTGTTTCCGGGCCGACGGAAGCCGCCGAATATGCGCGGGTGAAGGCACAGACAGCAGCCGTCGTCGGCGAGCCGACCGAAACCGAACACGCCTTCGCCTCGTCCCCAGATGATCTCTACTGGTGCTTTCGCCGGCTGCAGGCCTTCGAGGCCTGGCAGGTGCATGGCGGCTGGATTTCGGCAGGCGGTCACGGGCTGGGTCCGGGTGTCGACGAGCGTTTCGGCTTCGGCCGCACGATCGACCCAAAGACGGTCGAAGCCGAAACGGCGCGTCGGGCAGCCTTCCGTTCCGAGTTCGGCAAGCTGCTCGGCAACGACGGCTTTCTTGTTCTGCCGACCGTGCCGGGCGCAGCGCCACTGAAGACCAGCACGCCGGAGCAGTTCCAGGCCTATCGCGAAAGGGCGCTGCATCTTTTGTGCCTGGCCGGGTTGTCGGGCTTCCCGCAGATCACCTTGCCGCTCGGTTCCGTCGACGGCGCGCCCTTCGGCCTGTCGCTGCTCGGCCCTTTCGGCAGCGACGTCGCCCTGATAGGGCTCGGCCGCACGATTCTGGATGCGGCCCGAAAGGTCTGATCATGGATACATTGACCCGCATGCGCGCCTTCATCGACGTGGTCGAGGCCGAAGGCTTCTCGGCCGCCGCGCGCAAGATCGGCCGTTCCAAGGCGCTGCTGTCGAAATATGTGCGCGAGCTGGAGGACGAACTCGGCGCGCTGTTGTTGAACCGTACCACGCGGCAGTTCTCGCTGACCGAAGCCGGTCACACCTATTATCAGCGCGCCTCCGAAATCGTGCGCGAGGTCGACAGCCTGGCCGATGCCGTGCGCGAATCTTCCGGCGACGTGCGCGGCCGCATCAAGCTCTCGGCTGCGCGCACCTTCGCCGACGCGCCGATTGGCCAGTCGCTGATCGATTTTGCCAAGCAACATCCGGACATCGTTCTCGACATCCATCTCGACGACCGCTTCGTCGATCTGGTCGAGGAAGGCTTCGATGTCGCCGTGCGCATTTCGCGGCTGGAGAACTCGTCGCTGATCGCGCGGCGCCTCGGGCCGTTTTCGATCAAGCTCTGCGCGTCGCCGGACCTGCTCGCAAAGCACGGCACCCCGACCCGCCCGCAGGATCTTTCCAACATGCCCTGCATCGTCGACACCAACGGCCGCTCTTTGGCCAACTGGCGCTTCAAGGGAGACGGCGAGGATTCGGTGAGCGTCACCGTGTCGGGGCCGATCGAGGTCAACAGTCCGATGGCGGCGAGAGCAGCCGCCGTGTCGGGCCTGGGCTTCACCATCCTGCCGGATTTCATCGCTGCGCCCGAAGTCGCGTCGGGCAAGCTGGTGACGGTGCTCGACGACCGCATCCTCTCGGGCAGTGGCATCTTCGCGGTCTATCCGCATCGCCGCTATTTGCCCGCCAAGGTCCGTGTCTTCGTCGATTTCCTGGTGCACTGGTTCAGGACGCGCGACGCTGCGTGAAGCACGTCCCCCGAAGGTGGGAACCGTTTTCGGCACAAGGACATGCGCAGAAACAGAGCCTAAAAGCGCATCGAGCGATCTGGAAAGAGCGCAACGCTCTCCGAGAGCGCGTCCCAATTTCGCCCCCTTTCTGTTAACTCTCGGAGCCCACTCCCAAAGTCGATGGAATCGCGGCCCGGAATGCACCTGAAACGGCAAGCAATCGTACTGGCTTCGGCAATTGTGGCCACCTTTGCCGCGGTAGAGCCCGCCCAGGTGCACCCGCACGTCTTCGCCGAGGCTCGCCTCGACGTCATCCTCAGCGCGGATCACCAAAGTGTGACGGCGCTGCGCCACCTTTGGCGCTTCGACGATCTGTTTTCGAGTACAGTGATGATGGAGTTCGACAAGAACTCCGATCTGAAGCTTGACGACAAAGAGCTCAAGGAAGTGGCCGACACCGTCCATTCCTCGCTGGCCGAGTTCAACTATTTCCAGCTGGTCACGCAGGACGGCAAGGACGTGCCCATGGTCCCTCCGCCGCATCTGATGGCGAGCTTTGACAACGACCAGCTGATCATTCTGTTCGAGTCGCAGCCGAAGACGCCGATCAAGCTCGCCGGCAAGATCGACATCGGCGTCTACGATCCGACCTTCTACACGGCGATCGACTTCACCGACGACGCCAACCTCACCGTTGAGGGATTGCCCGCGAATTGCACCAAGAAGGTGATCCGTCCCGATCCGGACGAAGCGATCAAGGAAAACCAGAAGACCCTAACGGAAGCGTTCTTCAACGATCCGACGGGCACCGACATGAGCAAGATCTTCGCCACCAAGCTCGAACTGAACTGTCCGCCGGAAGGATAATCGGTGATGAAACCGTCGCTGCGCCTGGCGCTCGGCCTCGCGGCCGCCACTTTGGTCATGACGCATCTACCCGGCGTCGCTCATGCCCAGAGCTCGCTCGGCATCGGCACCAATGACGGCATGGCGCCGAGCACGACGGGTCCGTTCGCCCATATCCTGATGTGGATCAATCTCAGGCAGCAGGAATTCTACCATTCGCTGGCGGCCGCGATGAAAGCCATGCGCCAGGACGGCAGCAAGCTCTGGCTGCTGGTCGGCCTGTCCTTCGCCTACGGCATTTTCCACGCCGCCGGGCCCGGCCACGGCAAGGCGGTGATTTCGTCCTACATGGTCGCCAACGAAGTGGCGCTGAAGCGCGGGATCATGCTGTCCTTCGTCTCGGCGCTGCTGCAGGGGCTGACCGCGGTCGTCGTCATGATGCTTGCCTATTTCGTGCTGCGCGGCACGGCGGTGTCGATGACCGACGCGGCATGGTTTCTTGAGATCTCCAGTTATGTGCTGGTGACGCTGTTCGGCGCCTGGCTACTGTGGCGCAAGACGGGCCCGGCCATTCTTCGGCGGTTCGGCGCCGGTCCGGCCTACAGCCTGTCGGCGGCCCATGCCGGCCACTCGCGTGGCGGGCACTCGCATGCTCACGCGCATTCCCATGCCGGTCATTCCCACTCCCATTCGCATTCCGCGCATGCCCACTCGACGCACTCGCACGCGCATCACGACCATGATCATGCCGCGCATTCGCATGCGCACAGCGATGAGGTGACTGATCACAAGGCGCATGATCACGACCACGCGGCGCACGACCATGCTCACGCTGGGCATCATCACCACGGCCCGGGAGAAGTCTGCGACACCTGCGGCCATTCGCACGCGCCGGATCCGGCGCTGCTTTCGGGCGATCGCTTCGACTGGAAGACCGCCTGGTCGGCGGTGGCCGCCGTCGGCATCCGCCCTTGCTCCGGCGCGCTCATCGTGCTGAGCTTCGCGCTCCTCAACGGCCTCTGGCTCGGCGGCCTGCTCTCGGTGCTCGCCATGTCGATCGGCACCGCGATCACCGTCTCCGCGCTGGCGACGATCGCGGTGACGGCCAAGAACTGGGCTGTCTATTTCGCCGGCGACGGACGCATCGGCAACCGCATCCATTCGATCGTCGAGATCGGCGGCGCCGCCTTCATCTTCCTCGTTGGCCTGCTGCTCTTGTCGGCCAGCCTGACGGGCGGCGTCTGAAGCCGACCGAAACTGTCATCCGATCCTTCCGTCGAGTTCGTCCTCGATATGGGCGCGGATGATCTCGTCAAAATTCTTCTCGGCGACAAAACCCAGTTCCCGCGAGCGGCGCGCCTCGAAGCGCGTCGGCCAGCCTCTGACGATCGCCCAGATCGTTTCGTCGGGCTGCTCGCGGATCCGTTTGACCACCTCGGCGCCGGCTATGCGCCCGAGCGCTTCGATCTGCTCGCCAACCGTGACCGCCACGCCGGGCATGGTGAGATTGCGCCGCGGCCCGACCTTATCGCCATCGATTTCGGCCGCATGGATCAGGAAATTCACCGCCGATCGCGGGCTGGCATGCGTGTGCAGCACCGAGCGCGGCACCGGCAGGATCGCCTCCTGGCGGCTGAGCGGCTCGCGGATAATCCCTGAGAAGAAGCTCGACGCCGCCTTGTTCGGCCTGCCCGGCCGCACGCAGATGGTGGGCAACCGGATGCCGATGCCGTCGAAGAATCCGCGCCGCGAGTAGTCGGCAAGCAGCGCCTCACTAATCAGCTTCTGCGTGCCGTAGGAGGTGAGCGGCGTCGGATGGAACTCGTCCGGGATGACATCCGGGAACGGCGCGCCGAACACCGCGATCGACGAGGTGAAGACAAGACGCGGCGCGAAGCCCGCCACCCGCACCGCGTCGAACAAAGCGCGTGTGCCGTCGAGATTGACACGGTAGCCGAGGTCGAAATTGGCCTCCGCCTCGCCGGAAACGATGCCGGCGAGATGGAAAATCACGTCCGGGCGGGAAGCAACGAGCTTGGCCGTCGCACCGGGCGTGGAAAGATCGCCGGTGTGGATCGAGACATCGACTCCGGCGAGCGTCGGCGCCTGCGGCGGCACGATATCATGCAGATCGAGCGCGGTTATTTTGCGCCCGCGCAGCACACCGTCCTTGGCCAGCCTTGCGATCAGCTTGCGGCCAACCATGCCAGCGGCGCCGGTAATCAGAACTCTCATCTCATAGACCCTTCTTGCGTTGGCTGCGTCCGCGCAGCCACAGGACGACGAACAGCCCCACCATGAAGAGCGCGGCGATGACGACCGCAAGGACCGTCGAGACCTTGCCAGCGGCCAGCATGATGGTCGGCAGGAAATAGGCGGCGAGGCCGAACAGGAGCAGTATCCAGGCCGCGGCGATCGCCGCGTTGCGCGTCTCGCGATCCATCAGGCGCCGTCCGTCGATCCGAAGCTCATCACCGGCTCAGTGATAGTGGCGGCGATCGCGAGGCGCATCATGCGCATGGTCGTGATCATGGTGATGATCGTGCTCGTCATTGCTGTCGGCGCACAGGCCGAACTCGGGCTCCACCGTTGCATGATCGATCCCGTGCTTCGCGGCAAGCCGCTTCTTGATGGCGCTCACCGCCGCATGCGCATCGACGCCGTCATTCAGGCAGGCATGCAGCGTCGCCATGTTGCTGGCGCCGTCGAGCGACCAGACATGCATGTGATGCACCTCCCGCACGCCCTTGACTGTGGCTTCCAGATCCTTGGCGATGAGGTCGCGGTCGAGGCTTGCCGGCACGCCTTCGAGCAGCACATGGGCAGCCTCGCGCATCAGCGACCACGCCGTCGACAGGATCAGCAGCGCCACCAGCACGGAGAGGATCGGATCGATCGGCGTCCAGCCGGTGGCGAGGATGATGAGGGCCGCAGCGATTGCCGCGGCCGAGCCAAGCAGGTCGCCCAGCACATGCAGTATGGCGCCGCGCATGTTGAGGCTCTCGCGGTCGCCGCCATGCAGCGCGAAGAAGGAGGCGACGTTGACGAGCAGGCCGGCGACCGCCACCACCAGCATCGGCCCGCCCAGCACCGGCGCCGGGTGCATCAGCCGCCCCCAGGCCTCGTAGACGATCCACAGCGCGATCACGAAGATGGCGATGCCGTTGGTGTAGGCCACCAGCGTCTTCACGCGAGCGAAGCCGTAGGTGAGACGCCCGGTGGCGGGACGTCCGGTGAGATGGAAGGCATACCAGGCGAGACCGAGCGCGATCGCGTCCGCCAGCATATGGCCGGCATCCGCAAGCAGCGCCAGCGAGCCGGTGAGCAAGCCGCCGAGCGCCTCCGCGATCATGAAGCCCGCTGTCAGGCAGCCCGCGACGAGAACGCGCTTCTTGTCGGTCGACCCGTGCACGTGATCGGCGCCGTGGCTGTGGGCGTGTGAGCCGTGATCATGCGCCATCGCGCAACTCCTGCTACGCGCCGGACTCGGCGCGGAAATCCTCGAGCCGTCGCTTTTGGCGGCCCTCGCCATCGAAATTCGCCGGATCGAGCCAGGCCTCATAGGCCTTGCGCAGCGCCGGCCACTCCTTGTCGATGATCGAATACCACGCCGTATCGCGGTTTTCGCCCTTCACCACAAGATGCTGGCGGAAAATGCCTTCGAACTTGAAGCCGAAACGTTCCGCCGCACGTTTCGACGGCTCGTTGCGGTTGTTGCATTTCCATTCGTAGCGGCGATAGCCGAGCTCGTCGAAGGCATATTTGGTAAACAGGAACTGTGCTTCCGTCGCCTGCGGCCTGCGCGAGATCAGCGGCCCCCAATAGATGTTGCCGATCTCGATGACGCCGTTGGCGGCATCAATGCGCATCAGCGTCTGACGTCCGGCGACCTTGCCGCTCGCCTTGTCGATGACGGCGAAGAACAGCGGATCCTCGCTCGCCTCGACTTTGTCCAGCCATGGCTGGAAGGCGGCGCGGCTCTCGGGCGGATAGTCCGGCAGCCAGGCGAAGCGGCCTCCGGCATCCGACACCGACGACGCTTCATAGAGCCCGTCGCCGTGCTTTGACGCGCTCAGCGGTTCGAGCCGGACATAGCGACCTTCCAGCGCCTTGCGTTCGGGGCGCGGGCGTGCCTGCCAATTCTTCAGATTTTCCGACACCGACCGCTCCAATCCGTTTGACTTTTCCTGGCGCACGCTCACAAAAACGCTCGCCCACAGAAAGAACCACAGGGACGGGAAAAATGCTCCACACCATCGCGGCCTTCGATCGTCTCGGCGAGGAAAATGCCTTTGCGGTGCTCGCGCGGGCAACGGCGCTTGCCCATCAGGGCCGCGACATCATCAACCTCGGCATCGGCCAGCCCGACTTCAAGACGCCGCAGCATATCGTCGAGGCGGCGATCAAGGCGCTGCGCGACGGCCACCACGGCTACACGCCTGCCAACGGCCTTTTAGCCACTCGAGAGGCGGTCGTGCGCCGAACCCTGACCACCACCGGGGTCGAAGTATCGCCCGAGAACGTGATGATCCTGCCCGGCGGCAAGCCGACCATGTTCGCCGCGGTCCTGATGTTCGGCGAGCCGGGGGCGGAGATTCTTTATCCCGATCCCGGCTTTCCGATTTATCGCTCGATGATCGAGTTCACGGGTGCTGCTCCAATCCCGGTGCCGATCCGCGAGGAGAACGGCTTTGCCTTCTCGGCGGAAGAGACGCTGGCGCTGATCACGCCGAAGACGAGGCTGCTGATCCTAAACTCGCCCGCCAATCCGACCGGCGGCGTGACCGCGCGGGACGAGATCGCCAAACTCGTGAAGGGCTTGGAGAAGCACCCTGAGGTCGCGATCCTCTCCGACGAAATCTACGATGTCATGACCTATGACGGCGAGACCCACCGCTCGCTGCTCAACTTTCCGGAACTCCGCGACAGGCTGATCGTGCTCAACGGCTGGTCCAAGACCTGGGCGATGACCGGCTGGCGCATGGGCTGGTCGATCTGGCCAAACGGCGAAAAAGGGGCCTATCTCTACGACAAGGTGCGCAAGCTTGCGGTCAACTGCTGGTCCTGCGTCAACGCGCCGAGCCAGTATGCCGGCATCGCCGCGATAGACGGCCCGCAGGACGATGTCGAAAAGATGATGCTCGCCTTCGACAACCGCAGGAAGATAGTGGTCGAAGGGCTGAACGCGCTCCCCGGCATTTCCTGCATCGCGCCGAAGGGCGCCTTCTACGCCTTCCCCAATGTTTCGAAGACCGGCTGGAAGGCCAAGAAGCTTGCCTCGGCGCTGTTGGAGGATGCCGGCGTCGCGCTGATCGGCGGCCCCGATTTCGGCGTGCTCGGCGAAGGCTATGTCCGGCTTTCCTACGCCAATTCCGAGGAGAACATATTACGAGCGCTGGAGCGGATCGAAGTGTTCTTGACGAAATAGAAGCCTCAGCCCCTCATCCGCGGCCGACGAACGGCATCTTCGTCGCCATCACCGTCATGAACAGCACATTGGCGTCGAGCGGCAAGCTCGCCATGTGAAGCACCGCGTCGGCGACGCGCTGGACATCCATCACCGCTTCGGCGGCGATGGAGCCGTTGGCCTGCGGCACGCCGACGGTCATCGCCTGCGCCATCTCGGTCAATGCGTTGCCGATGTCGATCTGGCCGCAGGCAATGTCATAGGGTCGGCCGTCGAGCGCCAGGGTCTTGGTCAGGCCGGTGATGGCATGCTTGGTCGCCGTGTAGGGCGCTGAGCCCGGCCGCGGCGCATAGGCCGACACCGAGCCATTGTTGATGATGCGCCCACCCATCGGCTTTTGCCGGCGCATGACGCCGAAGGCGGCCCGGGCGCATAGGAACGAGCCGGTCAGGTTGACGCCGACGACATCGTTCCAGACCTCGACCGGGATCTCGTCGATCAGCGTCGACTTGTAGCCCATGCCGGCATTGTTGAAGAGCAGGTCGACGCGCCCGAACGCCTCCACCACCGTCTCGAACATGTCGTCGACCTCGCCGGCCTTGCTGATGTCGCATGCAACGGCAAGCGCCCTGGCGCTTGTCTTCCCGGCCTCGGCGATCGCCTCCTCGAGCAGCGTCTTGCGGCGGCCGCAGAACACGGTGTTCCAGCCTGCCTTGAGCAGCGTGGTGGCGACGCTCTTGCCGATGCCGGTGCCGGCGCCGGTTACGATGGCTGTTTTCTCTGTCATGGCGGTCATCGTCCTCGCTCCCCGTCACTGCAGGAAGAAGACGTGGCATCGCAAATGACAGAGGGCGTGGCAAGCGGCTATTGTCGGCAAGAAAGCGGAGCCGACAAAAAGGGCGGTCATTGGCGACCGCCCCTCATCTGAACCGCGCTTGGGAGGAGGATAAGCCGGTCCGACTGGTTAGAATGATGCGCTTGCTGGGTTAACGAAAGATTAACGGCCAGCAGCACGTCCCATGCCCGTTTACCAACCGGCAATTTGCTGGCGCGGATCGGGCGCGGTTCAAGCCGGCGCCTTCGCCGCCGAGACCGTCGCCTCGACATGGTCGACCAGCGCGTCCGGCAGGCCGAGGCGGCCGGCTAGCAGGTCGAGATAGCCGCGCTCCGTGCGGGTGTCGGGATCGATGGTAAGGCGCGAGGCGGTGTAGAGCTCAACCTTCTGCGCATCGGTCTTGGCGCCGGTGATCAGGACGTCGAGATCGAGCGGGCGTTCAAGCTCATCCAGCAGAAATTTTTCCGCTTCGGCACCGATGCCGGCGAGCTTGAGCTTGTCGGCGATTTTCTGCCGCTCCTCGTCATCGACATGACCGTCCGCCTTGGCTGCGGAGATCATCGCCCGCACCAGGGTCAGCGTGAATTCGGCCTCGCCCTGCGGCGCCTGCGAGGGATGGAAGGCGGTGTCCTTGGGCGGCGGCAGCAACTCGGGCTCGCCGGCCACGGGTTCTTGTGCCGGCACATTGCCGGCCTTGTAGTTCTGGTAGGCCTTGTAGGCGAGGCCGCCAATGGCTGCCAGGCCGCCGAGCTTCATGGCAGCGCCCGTCACCTGTCGACCGGGGCCGGTGCCGAGCAGCACCGCCGCCAGCGCGCCGGCGGCGAGCGGATTGTCCTTCGCCATCTGCACCGCCTGCCCCGCCTTGTCGCGAACGGTCGATCCCGTGCCGGGAATTTGCGAGCCGAAAAGGTCGTCGAGCAGCTTCTTGGGGTCGAGCATCAATGCCTCCAGAATTGGCCCGGCCGAATGCGCCCGGGCGGGGTTTCGGATCGGCAAGACGTAGGCCCCGCGCATGGACATTACAATGAACGGGCGGATGATTTGACGAAACCTGGGCTACTCAGCTTCCGATGTGGCGCTTGGCGCCCCGCGCATGCGCGAGTTCCACCTGGCGATGGCGCTCGGCGTAGCGCGCGCGGTCCTCGTCCGAGCGCGCTTCGAAGCAATGCGGGCATGAGACGCCGACCGTATATTTCGGCGAGAGCCGGTCCTCGACGGTGAGCGGATGGCGGCAGGCGCGGCAGAGTTCGGCTTCGCCCTCGGCCAGGCCATGCGACACCGATACCCGCTCGTCGAAGACGAAGCATTCGCCCTGCCATAGGCTCTCTTCGGCCGGCACCTCTGCGAGATATTTCAGGATGCCGCCCTTGAGATGGAAGACCTGCCTGAAGCCCAGCGACTTCACGTAAGCGGTCGCCTTCTCGCAGCGAATGCCGCCGGTGCAGAACATCGCCACCTTGCGGCCTTCGAGCTCCTCGCGGTGCTCTTCGACCCAGGCCGGGAACTCGCGAAAGCTGGCGGTCTTGGGATCGACCGCGCCCTTGAAGGTGCCGATCGACACCTCGTAGGCGTTGCGCGTGTCGATGACCAACGTGTCGGCGTCCGAGATCAGCGCGTTCCAATCGACTGGCGCGACATAGGTGCCGGCGCTGCTCGCCGGATCGAGATCGTCGACGCCCATGGTGACGATCTCGCGCTTCAGCCGCACCTTCATGCGATGGAACGGCATGTCAGCAGCAATGCTGTATTTCACTTCCAGGTCGGCAAGCGCTTCGATCGCCTCTAGGTGATCGATAAGCGCGGCGATCGCTGCCTCGCTGCCGGCGACCGTGCCGTTGATGCCCTCATGCGCCAAAAGCAGAGTGCCCTTGATGCCGCGTCCGCAGCAGAAGGCGGCGAGCGGCGCGCGCAGCGCTTGGTAATTGTCGAGCCGCGCAAACTTGTAGAGCGCGGCAACGCGGACCGGCTGAGTTTCCTTGGTTGTTGTCATGCCCATGCCACTAGACCGTGCTGAAAGCCGTTTCAAGGCGGAGCGGACGGGCCGCGTGACATTGCGACACGCCCGCCTTCGTGGACTGGGAATACCCCTTCTGCTAATCGGTTGAAATCGACCGAAACGGAGAGACAAGCCAATGACCAGCAAGACCGAAAAGCTCCTGTCGCTCCTCAACGGCCAGCCGGTCATCCCGGTGCTCAAGATCGCCAATGTCGCCGACGCCGTGCCGCTCGCCCGCGCTCTGTCGCGCGGCGGCTTGAGGGCGATCGAGATCACGCTGCGCACCGCCGATGCGCTGGAAGCGATCCGCCGCGTCGCGGCCGAAGTCGAGGATGCGGTTGTCGGTGCCGGCACCATTCTCGATGCCAAGCAGTTCGACGAGGCGGGACGCGCCGGCTCGAAATTCATCGTCAGCCCCGGCATTACGGGCCAGCTTCTCGACGCGGCCAAGGACAGCCCCGTGCCGCTGCTGCCCGGCGCCATCACCCCCGGGGAGATCATGGCTGCGCGCGAAGCCGGCCTGCGCTTCCTGAAATTCTTCCCGGCCGAACAGTCGGGCGGCATCGCATCGCTGAAGGCCTTCGCCTCGCCGCTCGCCGACGTGAAATTCTGCCCGACCGGCGGCATAACGGCCAAGAACGCCGCCGACTATCTGAGCCTCCCCAACGTCATCTGCGTCGGCGGCTCGTGGGTGGCGCCCGACGAATTCATCAAGGCCGGCAAATGGGATGAGATCGAAGCCCTGGCGCGCGAGGCGAGCAAGCTCGCCTAACGCAATTCCAGGAAGAGTGGGCACCGGTTCTTCCGTGCGGATCGTGTAAAGAACACCTGGAGCGGTTCAGCGGTCTATCAAACGCTGAACCGCTCCAGGGCTGGACATGCGGTCAGTGGCAGACCTTGACCTTCTCGACGACCTTGCGGTGGTGAACCCAATGGGTGACCACCTTGGTTCTGCAGTGATGCTTGCCGGTCTTGACGATAACGGTTTCGGCCTGCGTTGGAGCCACGGCAGCCGATGCCGCGGCCAAAGCGAGAACTGACGCCAATAGAATCTTCTTCATGAATATCCCCAGTTTGGAACGAACGCATCCTAACCTGAAAAAGCGCGCCCGTTCCGGTCTCACGAGAAGTTTAAGCGTGCGTGATCGCATGCCGGTGCGGGCCGAAAACCAGCCGCCGGCTGGTTCCCGCTCATGGATTCGAACCACGATTCACGCCTTCAAAGGGCGCCGTCCTACCGTTAGACGAAGCGGGAAAAGACCACGCGGGAAACCCGCGCCGTTCAAACTATGCTGCCGTGATAAAAAGCAAAAGCCGCGCTGTTGTTCAACGCGGCTGTTGCGGCATTGGCAGGCTCGTTATTTCGTCTGGAAGCGGGCGACCGAAAGGAACTTCACCGCGTTGCCGGTGAACCGGCTGGGGTCCGGCAATTGCGCATCCGTCTGGAAGCCGGCCGTGTAGACCTCGCTCGGCGGCGTGTGCACGATATTGTAGGCATAGCGCGGTGCCGTGGTCGGATCGGAAACGGTGGCGATGTTGTCGCCGCTGCCCAGCGCCCAGCGCGCTGCCTGCGGCGGCGTTGCCACCACCATTGCCTTCGGGCCGGGCTTCAGGTCGTTGGCGGACGCCCTGGCCTCCTTGCGCGTCGTCTTCACGCCGGCGCCGATCGCCTGCGCCGGATCGGTGCCGGCGGGGCGTGCGGCAATGGCTTGACGCGGCGAAGCTGCATCGAGACCCGACGGATCGTTGAATGCCGAGCGTGGCTCCGGCGCAGTCAGCGAAGCGACTTCGTATTCGGCCCCGCTCGAGCCGGCCACGGTGGTCGCGCTGGCCTGCTCGAGCACCGCCTTGATCTCATCCGGCTTGCCCGTGTCGGGCCGCGCGGTCGGCAGCACCGAGAAGGCATCGGTCGCGCTCTTGTCCTGCGAGGCGGTTTCCGCCAGCGCCAGAAGCACGCCCTTGTCCTTGGGCGCAAGTTCCCTCGGCAGATCGGGCCGCCTCGTCGGCAGCGGAATATTGTTGAACGCCCCCTGCGCGGGATCGGCTGCGGCCTGCGCCGCGCCGGCGGCCATGCCGAACGGTACGTTGGCCGGAGCATGCGCCGTCGCCACCGCCTGCTCAGCCGTGGCCGAGGCGTCCGCCACGGCGAACGGCACGTTTTCAGCCGTCTGCTGGCCGACATCGGCCTTGGGCCTCGGCGCGAAGGCGGGCAGAGGAACCTCCTTCGGCGGCAGCGCGGCAATGATGGTTTCGGGCGTGTCCTGCTGCGGTTGCGAATCGTCCGAGCTGTCATCGGCGATCTGCGGGATGTTGGCGCGCTTGGCATCCTGCGGCGAGACGATCGCGATGCCCGGCAGGCTGCCGCTGTTGCCGCTCTTGGCGGCCGCCACCTGCTTCACAGCCTTCGGCTGGGGCGCGGGTTGGGCACTCGCGACATCGGCGGTGTCGTCGGCCTCGTCGTCGCCGCCGCCGAACCAGGCCGCAAACAGTCCGCCGGACCGCTTAGTCGAGCCGCCGGCGCTGGCCAGCTCGATATTGGGGGTGCCGGCGCCCTTGCGCGCCTTGTAGGCGGCCAGAGCCTGCTCATAGCCAGGCAGCGGCCGGCCGTCGCTCGGCACGTGCAGCGTCTTGCCGTTCGGGAACAGGCTGACCAGTTCCTGACGGCTGATACCCGGCCAGTGGCGGACATTGCCGACATCCATGTGGACGAACGGAGAACCGGAATTCGGATAGTAGCCGACGCCGCCGCCCTGCATCTTGAGGCCGATGTTGCGCAGCTTCTTCAGCGGCACGCCGGGGATGTAGAAGTCCATCGCCTTGCCAAGCATGTGCTGGCTTTTCTCGGCGACACCGCGGCTGCGGCTGCGCAGCATCGAATTGGTAGATGGCGAGCGATAGCCGCAGACGACCTGGATGTAGTCGGTCGCTCCGCTCTGCCGGTAGGCCTCCCACACCAGATCGAGCAGCCGCGGATCCATCTTGGTCGGCTCGTTGCGGCGCCAGTCGCGCAGGATGATGTTAATCTTGCGCAGGCCTTCGGGAACGTAGCGACCGTTACGCTTGTAGACGATCTCGGCCTTTTCGTGTGTGTGCAGGTGATAGAGCTTCAGCGAACGGACTTCGGCTTTCGCGCCGGAGGCGGCTGCCGAAAGGAACCCTACGGCCAAAATCACAAACGTCAGCCACCGTGGCCAGACGCTCATGTGAAAATGCCGCCCGTTCGTGTGTCGTTCGACTTGGTTCAAATCAAAAGGCCTTGCAGGCTGCCGTTTGTCCCCGGATTTGCCCAAACGGATGCGTGGTTCTCACATCCGAATATCGATCCTAATGGTTAATCATCGCTTATTGGAGCCGAAATGCGGTAACACCGTGGCGATATCCCGTCAAAAATGATGCACCACGTTTCGTGGTAAATCGCTGGTTTAGATCGAGAATTCGGCTTTGGCCCAAACACAATCTGTTACCGATTGCGTTAAATGCGTGATCGCGAACACGCAATCGACTGAAAAAGCGCCTTCAGAAACGAAAAAGCGACGATTTAAGTCGGAATATAAACCGGTAGGCTGGGCTGGGCTTGCGTCTCAAGAGGCAAGTCGATCAAGCCGACCCGCTTCGGGGTCAATGCCATATTCCTTCAACTTGCGGTAGAGTGTAGAGCGCCCGATGCCGAGGCGGCGCGCCACCTCGCTCATCTGGCCATTATAGTGGTCGATCGCAAGCTTGATCATCTCGAACTCGACATCGGCCAGCGCCCGCACATTGCCGCGCTCGTCCAAGGCCCTCAGCGTGCCGAATCGCTGCTGCAGCCGCGCCCGCGCCTCGGCCTCGTGCGAGCCTGACGCCACTCCATTGGAGACAGCCTGATCGCCCGGCTGCGGCTCGTCCGCGACCGGTGCCACGGCAGTCGCAGGCTCGGCATCGAGCTTCACCGTGCCTTCGACCTGCGCGCGGATTTGCGGGAATTCCTCTTCGGTCAGCAACTCGCCTTCGGCGAGCACCGACGCCCTGAACACCGCATTTTCGAGCTGGCGGATGTTGCCCGGCCAATCGTAGGCCTGCAGCATCGCCAGCGCTTTGGCCGATATGCCGGTGAGACGATGACGCGGATCGGCCGGCGCCACCTTCTCCATGAAATGCCTGACCAGATGGGGGATGTCCTCGCGCCGGTCGCGCAGCGGCGGCACGAAGATCGGATAGACGTTCAGGCGATAAAATAGGTCCTCGCGGAATTTGCCGTCCTTGACCTGCTGCAAAAGATTCCGATGCGTCGCCGAGATCAGCCGGATGTCGACCTTGACGGTCGAACGGCCGCCGACCGGGTCGACCTCGCCCTCCTGCACGGCGCGCAGCAGCTTGACCTGGACGTCGAGCGGCAGGTCGCCGATCTCGTCCAGGAACAGCGTGCCCGAATGCGCCTCGACGAATTTGCCGGTGTGCTTGTCCGTGGCGCCGGTGAAGGAACCCTTCTCATGGCCGAACAGGATCGATTCCACCAGATTGTCGGGGATGGCGCCGCAATTGACGGTAACGAAGGGTTTCGAGCGGCGGTCGCCGCTGCCCTGGATGGCGCGCGCCACCAATTCCTTGCCCACGCCCGATTCACCTTCGATAAGGATCGGAATATTGGAGGCCGCCGCCTTTTGCCCGAGCCGGATCACCCGGTCCATCGCCGGGCTGCGGGTGATCAAGTCCTTGAAGGTGAGATGGCCGCCGCGACGCCGCGACGAGCGCTTCACCTCGTCCTCGACCGCTTCCACCTTCAAAGCATTGGAAATCGAGGTCTGCAGCCGGTCGGGCGAGGCCGGCTTGACGACGAAATCGAAAGCGCCGTGGCGCATGGCCGAGACAACGGTTTCGATGCCGCCCTGCGCGGTCTGCACGATGACCGGGAGATTGATGGCGCGCTCGCGCATCGCCTTCAGCACGCCGATGCCGTCGAGACCGGGCATGACCAGGTCGAGGATGACGACCGACACATCGCGCGCGTTCGGTCCGTCCAGCACATCGAGGCCCGCCTCGCCGCCGTCGGTGACGATGGCGCTGTGGCCGAATTTCGTCACCGCCGCCTCGAGCAGCCTGCGCTGCACGGGATCGTCATCGACTATGAGTACGGAACCTGTCATGACTCTTTGAATTATCCGCCCGATAAATCCCCATGGATCATCTTGGCACAGGGTTCTAAATAAGGTTTCAAAAAACCCGGTGAACGAATTCCTTAGGATTTGACCGGCTTCTCCTTTCCCGTTGATTCGAAGAAGGTATTCTCGATGCGCATGATGTTTGGTCAGCGGCTTGCGGCGACGGCGTCTGGCCAGTCCGCGGCGGAGCTCGGCGATCTGCCGGAGTGGAATCTCGCCGATCTCTATTCCGGCATGGAAGCGCCGGAGCTGAAGCGTGACATCGCCCGGGCGGCAAGCGACGCCGTTGCCTTCGAGGTCCGTTGGAAGGGCACGTTGGCCGCCGAAGCCGAGCGTGGCGCCGCCGGCCGGCTCGGCGAGGCGCTGAGGGCCTACGAGGCGCTGGAGGAACTGATCGGCCGCATCGTCTCCTATGCCGGACTTGTCTATGCCGGCAACACCGCCGATCCGCAGCGCGCCAAGCTCTATGGCGACATCCAGGAGAAGATGACGGACGCCAGCGCACATCTTTTGTTCTTCGCGCTGGAGCTCAACCTGATCGGCGACTCGGTGATCGAAGCAGCACTCGTGGCCGACCCGGCCTTCGCCCACTATCGCCCGTGGGTGCTCGATCTCAGGAAGGACAAGCCGTACCAGCTCGAGGATCGGGTCGAGCAGTTGTTCCATGAGAAGTCGGTCACCGGACGCGGCGCCTGGAACCGCCTGTTCGACGAGACGATGACCGATCTGCGCTTCGACGTCGATGGCGAGGAGCTGACGCTGGAGCCGGCGCTGAACCGGCTGCAGGACGCGGATGGCGAAGTGCGCCGCCGCGCCTCCGAGGCGCTCGCCGCGACCTTCCGCAAGAACCTGCGCACCTTCACGCTCATCACCAACACGCTCGCCAAGGACAAGGAAATTTCCGACCGCTGGCGCGGCTTCGAGGACATCGCCGATTCGCGCCATCTCGCCAACCGCGTCGAACGCGGCGTGGTCGATGCTTTGGCCGCGGCCGTGCGCGAAGCCTATCCGCGCCTGTCGCACCGCTACTATCAGATGAAGGCGCGCTGGCTCGGCATGGACGTCATGAACCACTGGGACCGCAACGCGCCGCTGCCCGAGACCCCGCAGTCGGTGATCCGCTGGGACGACGCCAGGGACACGGTGCTGTCAGCCTATCAGCGTTTCTCGCCGAAGATGGCGGAAATCGCGCGGACATTCTTCGATCGCAAATGGATCGATGCGCCGGTCAGGCCGGGCAAATCGCCCGGCGCCTTCGCCCACCCGACTGTGCCTTCGGCGCATCCCTACGTGCTCCTCAACTACATGGGCAAGCCGCGCGATGTGATGACGCTGGCGCATGAGCTGGGCCACGGCGTTCACCAGGTGCTGGCCGCCGACCAGGGCGCGCTGATGGCGTCCACCCCGCTGACGCTGGCCGAGACGGCTTCCGTCTTCGGAGAGATGCTGACCTTCCGCTCGCTGCTCGACCAGACCTCCGACAAGCGCGAGCGCAAGGCCATGCTCGCCCAGAAGGTCGAGGACATGATCAATACCGTCGTGCGCCAGATCGCCTTCTACGAGTTCGAGCGCAAGGTGCATGCGGAGCGCCGCAACGGCGAGCTGACCTCGGACAGGCTGGGCCAGTTCTGGCTTGAGGTTCAGGCTGAAAGCCTGGGGCCGGCGATCAAGTTGCGCGATGGCTACGAGGTCTTCTGGACTTATATCCCGCACTTCATCCACTCGCCCTTCTACGTCTACGCCTATGCCTTCGGCGACTGCCTGGTCAACTCGCTCTACGCCGTCTACCAGAACGCCGAGCGCGGCTTTCAGGAGAAGTATTTCGAGATGCTGCGCGCCGGCGGCACCAAGCATCATTCGGAACTGCTGGCGCCCTTCGGCCTCGACGCCACGGATCCGGCCTTCTGGCAGATCGGCCTGGGTGTGATCGGCGCGCTGATCGACGAGCTGGAGGCGCTCGACAAATGACGGGTGCTCGCCTGGCGGCATAGACCGGAACAGTTTGGCCGGAACGCATACTTGTGCTGTTCTTCAATAACTCTGCCCGCACTTTTCAATTAGCTTTGCGCAGGCCGTGTGCTAGCGTCAGACCCCAAGCTCAACCGGACGCGACAGCAAGGCCGGAGGCGGCCCTAGCGTTGCTTCAGCGAGAGCGATAGCGGCCGTCGGGCCGCAGCCGGAGGAGGGCCAGCCGCCAGCGATTGGAGGGGCGGTTCCGCCCAGCGCGGAACGATTGACGATCCCTGCGGCAAGGCCGCCGCGGCCCGATCGGACTGGAGAGGGAAATGAGCACTTTCTTCTATATGCTCCTGGCGTTCGTTGTCGGTGTCCTGGTTGGCTGGTTCATCTGGGGCCGCCTGCGTGGCGAGCTCGACAGCCTGCGCGGCGAACTCGGTCGCGCCAAGAGCGAACGCGACCGGTTTAGCGCCGATACCTACCGCCTGAGCGGCGAGCTCGACGCATGCGGCCGCAGCCGCGCCGATCTCGAACGCAAGCTGCGCGAAGCGCCGACCTCTTCCGCCAAGGCGGGAACCGACAAAGCCTCCGCGCCTGCGCCGGCGGCGCTGATATCGACCCCGACCCCAGCCAGATCCTCATCTGCAAGACCGTCAGCGGCAAAATCGGCTTCGACCAAATCCGCCGCGGCCAAGCCGGCAGCGGCAAAGACGGCCGGCGCGGCCCCGAAGAAGGCGCCGGCTCCGAAGAAAGCCGCCGCCCCGAAGGCGACCACCGGCAAGGCGGACAATCTGCGCCGCCTGATCGGCATCGGCCCGGTCAATGAAAAGCTGCTCAAGGCGCAGGGCGTCACGTCCTATGCCCAGATCGCCGCCTGGACCGATGCCGACGTCAAGCGCGTCGAGGAGGTGCTCAATTTCGACGGCCGCATCGCGCGCGAGAAATGGATCGAGCAGGCGAAACTGCTGGCCGCGGGTGACGAGGCCGAATTCGCTAGCCGGTTCCCCACGGCGGCGACCTCGAACAACAACTGATCTCGCTGTGCCTTCCCAGCGCAGGCGGCGTCCATTGGGCGCCGTTTTTGCTTTGGACCAGATGCCTTTACGGCGTCCGACGCCGTTCTCTCGATTGCGCCTCGCCGCGCCCCCATGTAGAGCGATCGACTTAATCGACCCCATCCGAGGCTTATGTCCCTGCCCTCAGCAATATTCCGCAATGACGAGACCGGCCGCCAGCTCGTCTTTGACGGGCCGCATGAGGTCATCACGGCGCGAACCGGGGACGAATTCACGCCGGCGCTGGAAGCGGCACAGGCCGCCTCCGACGCGGGCAAATGGCTGGCAGGCTATTTCTCCTATGAGGCAGGATACCTGCTGGAGCCGAAACTGGTGCCGTTGCTGCCAGAGGGCCGCCGCGCGCCGCTGATCTGTCTCGGTGTCTTCGATGCGCCGCTCGAACAGGTTGTGCCGCGGAACGAAGGCCCCGCTAGCAACGGACCGATCTTCGACGCCCGCGCATCCTGGTCCGCCGAGGACTACGCCGTCCGCTTCGCGCGCCTCCACCACCATATTCGCAAGGGCGACTGTTATCAGGGCAATCTGACCTTTCCGGTCCATGCGCAATGGTCGGGCGATCCGCTTGCCGCGTTCGAGGCGCTGACCGGGCGCCAGCCGGTGAAATACGGCGCGCTGATCTCGTTCGGCGATCCGATCGTGCTGTCGCGCTCGCCGGAACTCTTCTTCGAGATCGACGCGGACGGTATGATCGAGACGCACCCGATGAAGGGCACGGCGCCGCGCGGCGCCACCAAGGCCGAGGACGCGCGGCTGAAGACGTTCCTGCGCAACGACGAGAAGAACCAGGCCGAGAACCGGATGATCGTCGATCTCCTGCGCAACGACATCTCGCTGATCAGCGAGGTCGGCACGCTGGAAGTGCCGGAGCTATTCCGCATCGAGACCTACCCGACGGTGCACCAGATGGTGAGCCGGGTGCGGGCGAAGCTCCTGCCTGATATCGGTATTCGCCAAGTCTTCGCAGCGCTCTTTCCCTGCGGCTCGATCACCGGCGCGCCGAAGATCCGCGCCATGGAGATCCTGCACGATCTGGAGGGCGTGCCGCGCGACGTCTATTGCGGCGCCATCGGCTGGGTCGCGCCCGGCGGCACGATGCGGTTCTCGGTGGCGATCCGCACCATCTCGCTCTTTGCCGACGGCGAGGCTGTCTACAATGTCGGCGGCGGCGTGGTCTTCGATTCCACCGCCGAGGAGGAGTACCGGGAGTGTCTTCTGAAAGCGCGCTTCGCGACGGGAACCGTCCCGACTTCGAGCTGATCGAGACCATGCGTTGGGAGCCTGGCTCGGGCTTCCTGCGCTTCGAGCGCCATCTTGCGCGGCTTTATGCCTCGGCCGCGGAGCTCGGCTTTGCCTGCGATCCGCAACGGATCGGCGAGGTGCTGAAGAACGCGATCGGCGGGCAGCGGATCGCTTTGCGCACCCGGCTTGCACTGCAGCGCAACGGCGAGGCGACAGCAGCCGCGCAGCCCTTTGAGCAGCTTCCCGCAGGTAGGGCATGGCGTCTGCAGCTGGCGCGGGTCCGCCTCGATTCCGGTAACTTGTTGCTGCGTCACAAGACCAACCGCCGCGAAACCTACCAACAGGCGCGCGCCGAATACCTCGCCACCCGCGCCGACGAAGTGCTGCTCGCCAACGAGCGCGGAGAACTCTGCGAAGGCACGATCACCAATCTGTTCGCCGATTTCGGCGACGGGATGCTGGTGACGCCCCGGCTTGATTGCGGCCTGCTGCCTGGAGTATTGCGCGGCGAGCTTCTGGACGAAGGCCGCGCAGCGGAAGCGATCTACACCTTCGACGATCTGAAGTCGGCGCAGGCGATCTTCGTCGGCAATTCGCTACGTGGGTTGATCCCGGCGAGGCTGGCATGACGCCAAGCAGGAGAATGCAATGTTCATCGTTTCGCTGAACTACAAGGTGCCGCTGACCGAGATCGATCGGCTGGCGCCGGCGCATGTCGAATGGCTGAAGGCCTGCTACGCGGAAGGCATTTTTGTTGCGTCTGGACCGAAACGGCCAAGGACCGGCGGCATCATCGTCGCGCGCGGTTCCCGCGACGTGCTTGACGCCAGACTGGCGGCCGACCCTTTCTCCGAGGCAGGCGCGGCCGACTACGAAATCACCGAATTCGCGGCGCGGTTGACCGCCACCGAACTGGACGCCTTCAAGGAAGCATGAGTGTTCGCCAGCCGACCCATACGCCCTATGACGGATCGTCAAGGCTTTTCACCATCGGGCTGAAACCGCTCGATCTCGATCGATGGATCGAGCTCGACGAGTTTCTTTTGCCGCATCTCGCCGAGAAGCGCCGTCTCTACGCGGAAATCCCAAGCCGGGTTTTTGTCGAGGAGGAGGGCACGCGTGAGGCGCAGCAGGAGTTGCTGGATCTGCTTGGAGCGCACCTGCTGGCGAAACATCCCGAAACCTACCGCCGCAAGGGTGCCGGGATCGAGTTAGCCGGCCCCGAAGGCAGCAATGTCGGCCCCGACGCCCCGCTGGTCGCAGCCTCGCTGCTAATCCAGGAAGACCTGATCCTGATGCGCCGCGGCGATGATGGCTGGCGGCTCGCCGCCGGCTCGCTCTGCTTTCCGTCGTCCTGGTCGCTCCAGGAGAAATTCGGCAAGCCGCTGCAACAGATCCACGCGCCCGTGCCCGGCTTCGGCCCCGGCACGCGGCCTGCCGACCTCATCAACCGCATGTTCGACGGCCTGCAGGGCCAAGCGGTCGAGCGGTTCAACTGGTCGATCCAGGCGGGCGACGCGCTCTATCATCCGCTTTCCAACGGGGAGCGGATCGACCGTGCCACGAACCGTCCGACGCGTTTTTCGGATGGTGACATCAACGCCCATGCCTTCATTCGCGTCGAGCGTCAGACCTTGCGCAAGCTGCCGGTGTCGCGCGACATCCTTTTCACCATTCGCATCCATCTCGACCCGCTGGCGGTGCTTGCCCGCCACCCCGACAAGGTCGCGCTTGCGGCCTCCTTCGCCGACCAGCTCAATGCTCTCGATCAGGCGCAGCTCGACTACAAGGGTTTGAGCGCGGACCGCGACCGGCTGGTTTCGTACCTCGCCGGCATGGCCATGGTGGCTTAACCAAACCGCCAGGCCGGTTTGGCCGTCGGTTGGCGGTTTTTGCTGGTTTGTGACAATGATCTGTGATGTAGGGCTACCGGCGAAAAATGCCGGACTTTCCCGTGTTTGAAGGAGTGTGCGAAAAAATGGCGAACGAGAACTGGCCCGTTTACGGTGAAATCACCGGCCCTGTCGTGATGATCGGCTTCGGCTCGATCGGACGGGGAACGCTGCCGCTGATCGAACGCCATTTCAAGTTCGACAAGTCGCGCATGGTGGTCATCGACCCGCGCGACAGCGACCGCATGCTGCTCGACGAGCGCGGCATCGCCTTCGTTCAGGACGCGGTGACCAGGAAGAACTACAAGAAGCTTCTGACCCCGCTTCTCACCAATGGCAGCGGTCAGGGCATGTGCGTCAACCTGTCGGTCGACACCTCCTCGCTCGAGTTGATGAAGCTCTGCCGCAAGCTCGGCGTGCTCTATATCGATACGGTGGTCGAGCCGTGGCTCGGCTTCTATTTCGACGACAAGGCCGACAATGCCTCGCGCACCAATTACGCGCTGCGCGAGAGCGTGCGCCAGGAGAAGGAGAAGGCTCCCGGCGGCACTACGGCGATCTCCTGCTGCGGCGCCAATCCTGGCATGGTCTCCTGGTTCGTCAAGCAGGCACTGGTCAACCTCGCCAACGATCTCGGGCTCGAGTTTGTGGTCCCGCCGGAGCACGACCGCGAGGGCTGGGCGAAGCTGATGAAGAAGGCCGGAGTCAAGGGCATCCACATCGCCGAGCGCGATACCCAGCGCACCAAGAAGCCGAAGCCGATGGATGTATTCTGGAACACCTGGTCGGTCGAGGGCTTCATCTCGGAAGGCCTGCAGCCGGCCGAGCTCGGCTGGGGCACGCATGAGACCTGGATGCCGAAGAACGGCAAGAAGCACAAGCACGGCTCGCAGGCGGCGATCTACCTGGAGCAGCCGGGCGCCAACACGCGCGTGCGCTCCTGGTGCCCGACGCCCGGCCCGCAATATGGCTTCCTGGTGACCCACAACGAGGCGATCTCGATCGCCGATTTCTTCACTGTGCGCGGCAAGAAGGGCAAGGTTCAGTATCGCCCAACCTGCCATTATGCCTATCACCCCTGCAACGATGCCGTGCTGTCGCTGCACGAGATGTTCGGCGCCGCCGGCAAGGCGCAACCGGTGCATCACGTGCTCGACGAGAACGAGCTGGTCGACGGCGTCGACGAGCTCGGCGTGCTGCTCTACGGCCATGCCAAGAACGCCTATTGGTACGGCTCGCAGCTGTCGCTGGCCGAGGCGCGCAAGCTGGCGCCTTACCAGAACGCCACCGGCCTGCAGGTCACCTCGGCGGTGCTCGCCGGCATGGTCTGGGCGTTGGAAAACCCGATGGCCGGCATCGTGGAGGCCGACGAGATGGATTACCGGCGCTGCCTGGAAGTGCAGCTTCCCTATCTCGGGCCGGTCAGGGGCTACTACACCGACTGGACGCCGCTCGATAATCGCCCGGGGCTTTTCCCCGAGGATCTGGACAAGGACGATCCGTGGCAGTTCCGCAACATCCTGGTGCGATAGCAGCCAAGCCTACCCGCGTCTCCACCTTGCAATCGCCCGGAAATCGGGCGATTGAAGACGGTCGGCCCAGAGCGACGCGCGTCCTGTCGGACGCACAAAGTACGCTCTAGCACTTTGAATGCACGCATCGTGCTTTTCCGAAGATCGGAGATCGATTTTCCGGCCGATGCGAGAGGAGAGGATTCTTAAATGACCATTGCGCGCAAATTGCTTTCGGCAGGCGCCGCGGCAAGCCTTCTGGCCGCTGCCGCCTGCACCACCACCGGCCCTTCGGAGCCGATCGCAGCGGCGCCCAAGGGCGTCGAGGGCAACTGGATCGACGCCAAGGGCACCGGCCTCTCGACTTTCGCGGCCGGCAGCTTCACCACCGTCGCAACCGATACCGGCCAGAAGCTGTCCGAGGGCAGCTACACCATGACCGGCGCGACCTCGGTCGAGATCCACGGCACCTCGCTGATCCGCCAGACGCCGGTCAGCTTCAACTGCCTGATGGTCTCCACCAGCCAGCTCAACTGCACCAGCTCCAGTGGTCAGAATTTCGTGCTGACGCGCCGGGCCTGAGCGCAGACATAGATCGACTTTGTTGGGGATGGCGGCGCGAGCCGCCGTCCTTTTTTGTGCCGGCAAAATCCCCTCCCGATTTCCGCTTGCATCGGCCAAAACGCGATGTGAACATGACCCGAAGCTGACTGTTACCTTCCAGCCAAGCGAGGGCTTTAAGCACTTCAAGTCAGCTCATCCGGGAGACGAGAATGAAGAAATTTGCCGCCATTGCCGCCCTTTCCGCATCAGCACTTGGCCTCTCGGCCGGAGCGTCTTTTGCCGACTACACGCTGAACATCCTGCATTTCAACGATTGGCATAGCCGCATCGAAGGCAACAACAAATACGAGTCGACATGTTCCACGGAGGAGGAGACCAAAGGCGAGTGCATTGGCGGCGCCGGCCGGCTGGTCACGGCGATCGCACAGGAGCGCAAGAAGCTCGAAGGTCAGAACGTGCTGCTGCTCAATGCAGGCGACAGCTTCCAGGGATCGCTGTTCTACATCACCTACAAGGGAGCAGCGGAGGAGGAATTCCTCAATCAGCTCAAGCCCGACGCGGTGACGCTCGGCAACCATGAGTTCGACGACGGCGAAAGCGCGCTTGTGCCTTACCTCGACAAGGCGAAGTTCCCGGTGGTCAGCGCCAACGTCGTGCCCAACGACAAGTCCGGCGCCCACGGCAAGATCAAGCCGTCCATCGTGGTCGAGGTCGGCGGCCAGAAGATCGGCATCGTCGGCGCCGTCACCAACGACACTCCGGAACTCGCCTCGCCCGGCCCCAATATTGCCATCGCGGACGACGTCAAGTCGATCACCGCCGAGGTCGAGAAACTGAAGGCGCAGGGCATCAACAAGATCATCGCCGTCACCCATATTGGCTACAACCGCGAGCGCGACGTCATCGCGAAAATCCCCGGCGTCGACGTGGTGGTCGGCGGCCACAGCCACACGCTTTTGTCGAACACCGATCCGAAGGCGGCAGGCCCCTATCCGACGATGGTCGACAACCCCGACGGCTACAAGGTGCCGGTGGTGCAGGCGGCGTCCTATTCGAAATATCTCGGCGAATTCAAGGTCGTTTTCGACGACAACGGCGTCGTCAAGTCGGCCAGCGGCGACCCGATCTTTCTCGACAAGTCGATCACGCCCGATCCGGCGGTGCTCGCCCGCATCAAGGAGCTTGGCGCGCCGATCGAGGCGCTGAAGAACAAGGAAGTGGCGGAGACCACCAAGCCGATCGATGGCAGTCGTGAAAGCTGCCGCACCCGCGAATGCGAAATGGGCAATCTCGTCTCCGACGCCGTCCTCGATCGGGTCAAGGGCCAGGGCGTCGAGATCGTCATCTCGAATGGCGGCGGACTGCGCGCCTCGATCGACCAGGGCACCGTGACCATGGGCGAAGTGCTGACGGTGCTGCCGTTCCAGAACACGCTGGCGACCTTCAAGATCTCCGGCAAGGACCTGGTCGCCGGTCTCGAAAGCGGCGTCAGCCAGGTCGAGGACGGCGCCGGTCGCTTCCCGCAGGTGGCCGGCTTGAAATATGCCTTCGACAAGTCGGTCGCGCCCAATGCCGGCCGCGTCAAATCGGTCGAGGTGATGGAGAACGGCGCCTGGGTGCCGATCAATCCGGACAAGCAGTATCTCGTCGCCACCAACAACTACATCCGCCAGGGCGGCGACGGCTACAAGGTCTTCGCCGAAAAGGCCACGGACGCCTATGACTACGGCCCGGGCCTGGAGCAGGTGGTGGCCGACTATCTCGGCGCGCACCGCCCCTACACACCGAAGCTCGACGGCCGCATCACCGAGATCGGCGCCACGACAGCGGCCGCGGAGCCGGCAAAACCTGCCGAGACCGCCCCGACGCCGCCTGCCGCCCAACCCGCGAAGCCGGCCGAGACGGCGCCGGCGGCCACCGAGCCTGCCATGCCGGCTTTGCCGTCCAATTCCGGCGACATCGCCGGGACGCCGCCGGCCGTTCCGACCGAGACGGCACCGGCAACGTCGGAGACAGCAAAACCTGCCGAGACTGCGCCGGCGACCGCCGCCCCTGCGACCGAATCCGCCAAGCCGGCCGAAACAGCGCCCGCCGAGGCCAAGCCGGCCGCGACCGGTCCGGAGGCCAGCCCAGAGACCAGCCATGTGATCGCCGCCGGCGACACCTATTGGGATCTGGCCAAGAAAAACTATGGCGACGGCAGCAAATGGAAGCTGATCTCCGAGGCCAACAAGGACTACAGGCCGCGCCGTCTGCCGCTCGGAGCAACGCTGACAATTCCGCCGGCCGCAAAGTAACCTTTCGCCGGAAGTTCATGGCGCCCGTCCGGGAGACCGGACGGGTGTTCCGTTTTCAGACGCAAACGCGGTAAGGTGCGTCCAGACGCAGCATTCCAAAACCGGCATGGCATCGCTAGTTTTCGCACCGACAACCGGAGACCGTCGATGACGCTTGCCAATCCTGCCGATGCGAAAGCCGCCAAGACCGCCGGTCCGGCGCCGGCGGGTGCCGCGCCGGCGAAGGCGGGCAAGATCGGCATCATGCTGATCAATCTCGGCACGCCCGACGGCACCGATTTCAAGCCAATGTGGCACTATCTCAGAGAATTTCTCTCCGATCCGCGCGTCATCGAGCTCAACAAGGCGATCTGGTATCCGATCCTCTACGCGCTGGTTCTCACAACGCGGCCGACAAAGTCCGGCGCCAACTACGCCAGGATCTGGAACCGGGAGAAGAACGAGTCGCCGCTGCGCACCTTCACCCGCTCGCAGGCGGAGAAGCTCGCCACTGCGCTTGCTGATCTGCCAACCGTCGTGGTCGACTGGGCCATGCGCTACGGCAATCCCTCGACCGGCAGCGTCGTCCGCCGGCTGGTCGAGCAGGGCTGCGAGCGCATCCTCACTTTTCCGCTCTATCCGCAATACTCGGCGACGACCACGGCGACGGCGAACGACCAGCTGTTCCGGGCGCTGATGAAGATCAGGCAAGCGCCGGCCATCCGCAGTGTGCCGCCCTATTATGACGAGCCGGTCTATATCGACGCCCTCGCCCGCTCGATCGAGCAAAACCTGGCGACGCTCGATTTCGTGCCGGAGGTGGTGATCACCTCCTACCACGGCATCCCAAAACCCTATTCCGACAAGGGTGATCCTTACCAGGCGCATTGCCTCGAGACGACGCGGCTGCTCAGGGCAAGGCTCGGCTGGGACGAGAAGAAGCTCATCACCACCTTCCAGTCGCGCTTCGGCGCCCAGGAATGGCTGCAGCCCTACACCGACGTCACTGTCGAGAAGCTGGCGAAGGACGGCGTCAAATCGATCGCGGTCGTCAATCCGGGTTTTTCCGTCGACTGTATCGAGACGCTGGACGAGATCGGCCGCGAGGCCGCCGAGACATTCCACCATGCCGGCGGCAAGAACTTCGCCCACATCCCCTGCCTCAACGACAGAGCCGAGGGCATGGCGGTGATCGAGGCGCTGGTGCGGCGGGAACTGTCAGGCTGGGTCTGACGTCCAATAATAGGCGTCGAAACCGGTTCGCAACAGCCTTCGCTAACCAATATTCGCGATCACCTGATTGTAACGCTTCGGAAACACACTTAAGTGATTCCGCGAGGTCGCCGCCTTTTGAGGGAGAAACGAAATGGGGTTTAGCGGTTTCGATATTGCCATCATTGTTCTTGTATTCCTCGTCATCATCCTTCTTTTCAAAGGCATCAGAACGGTGCCGCAGGGCTACAACTACACGGTGGAGCGTTTCGGCCGCTACACCAAGACGCTGACGCCCGGCCTGAACATCATCAACCCGATCTTCGAGCGCGTAGGCGCCAAGATGAACATGATGGAGCAGGTGCTCGATGTCCCGACGCAGGAGATCATCACCCGCGACAATGCAATCGTGGGCGTCGACGGCGTCGCCTTCTACCAGGTGCTGAATGCCCCGCAGGCCGCCTATCAGGTCTCCGGGCTGCAGAACGCCATCCTCAACCTCACCATGACCAACATCCGTACCGTCATGGGCTCGATGGATCTCGACGAATTGCTGTCCAACCGCGATGCGATCAACGAACGGCTGCTGCGCGTCGTCGATGAGGCCGCGCACCCGTGGGGCATCAAGATCACCCGCGTCGAGATCAAGGACATCAACCCGCCGGCCAATCTGGTGGATTCGATGAGCCGCCAGATGATCGCCGAGCGCGACAAGCGCGCCCAGATCCTGGCCGCCGAAGGCATGAAGCAGTCGCAGATCCTCGAGGCCGAAGGCCGCAGGGAAGCCGCTTTCCGCGATGCCGAGGCGCGCGAGCGTTCCGCCGAGGCGGAGGCCAAGGCGACCCAGGTGGTGTCGGAAGCCATCGCCAAGGGCGACGTGCAGGCGATCAACTACTTCATCGCGCAGAAATACACCGAGGCGCTGGCCAGGATCGGCTCGTCCAGCAACAACAAGATCGTGCTCATGCCGTTCGAAGCCTCATCGCTGATCGGTTCGCTCGGCGGCATCGGCGAGATCGCCCGCGAAGTGTTCAAGGCCGACGGCCCTTCCGGCCCGCAACGTCAGGGGGCGCGCACGCCGCTCGTGCGACCGTCGGACAATTGAGTCACGCCATCTGGGTGGGAGAACGTCAATGATCGATCGCATCGTCTCGGAACTCGGGCCGTGGAACTGGATGGTCCTCGGCTTCGTGCTGCTGGTGATGGAAATCGTGGCGCCCGGCGTGTTCATGCTGTGGATCGGCATCGCCGCGCTGATCATCGGCGCGGTATCGCTGCTGATTTGGGACGCTGCCTTCTGGACCTGGCAGCTCCAGGTGCTCGCCTTCCTCGTGCTCTCTCTGGTCTCAGCCTTCGTCGGCAAGAAGCTGGTGGGCGATCGTGCCGTCAATGCGGACCAGCCGCTGCTCAACCGCCGCGGCGCTCAGATGGTCGGCCGCACGGCGACATTGGCGGAGCCCATCAAGAATGGCCGCGGCCGCATCCGCCTCGGCGACACGCTGTGGCGTGTCTCCGGCCCGGACCTGCCCGTCGGCACCCAGGTGCGTGTGACCGGCGCCGCCGACACCGATTTGGAGCTGACGGTGGAGGCCGTCTGAGTTTGCGGGTTTCCTATTCTGAAGCCGTTTGGGAATCAGGCCTGCGTGTCCTGAGTCTCGCCCGTCTCAGGCGGCGCCGATGCGCAGCAGATCGTGCAGATGCACCAGCCCCACGGGGCGATCGGCCTCGACCACCATCAGGCTGGTGATGGCCGACGTATTGATCGTCTGCAGCGCCGTCGCCACCAGCGTGTCGGGGGCAGCCGTCTTCGGCTTCTTTGTCATCACCTCATCGACGTTCATCGACAGAAGATCATCGGCAATGTGGCGGCGGATGTCGCCATCGGTGATGATGCCGATCAGCGCACCGTCGGCGCCGGTGATCGCCACGCAGCCAAAACCCTTGCGCGACAACTCAACGATCGCTTCGCGCATTCCCGTGCCCGACGGTACCAGCGGCAGCCGCTCGCCGACATGCATGATCTCGCGCAGTTGCATCAGATTGGCGCCGAGCTGACCGCCGGGATGGAAGGTGCGGAAATGGTCCGGCGTGAAGCCGCGCGCCTCGAGCAGCGCGATCGCCAGCGCATCGCCCATGACCAGCTGCAGCAGCGCCGATGTCGTCGGCGCCAGCCCGTGCGGACAGGCCTCCGGCGAGGCCGGCAGCAACAGCACGACGTCGGCGGCGCGCGCCAGCGCCGAATTCTCGCCCGAGGTGATGGCGACCAGTGGGATCGAAAAGCGTCTGGAATAGGCGACGATGCCCATCAGTTCCTTGCTCTCGCCCGACCAAGACATGGCGATGATGGCGTCGTCCCCGGCGATCATGCCGAGATCGCCGTGATTGGCCTCGGCCGGATGGACGAAGAAGGCAGGCGTGCCGGTCGAGGCGAGCGTCGCTGCAATCTTTGAGCCGATATGCCCGCTCTTGCCGACGCCGGTGACGATGACTCGGCCCTCGATCCGCGCGATGGCATCCACTGCGGCAGCGAACGGTTCGGACAAGCCGTTGCCGAGAGCGGCTGCAAGCGCGGCCATGCCGGCCTGCTCCGTCGCCACCGTTCTCAGCGCCGATTCAATCGCTGCCTGCCTGTCCGGCTGCTTTCTTTCTGAGGACCCCGCGTGCATGGCAGATGCCATTAGCGCCATGTCGCCCGCCTGTCCAACGGAATTCCCGTCTCGCGTGCGTCGCGGACAAGGGCCCTTGGCCTGTTTCAACCCTCCGTTAACCATCCGCATTTACGGTCCGGTAAGTATGGCGCGCCTGCGCCGCGCAAGCAGTGGTGATGATGTTCGGCGGCGAGCCAGATACGAAAAAGGGCCGGAAGTGCATTGCCGTTGCAGCGCTTTTGCTGACGGCAAGCATCGTCGCCTTGCTGCGCACAGTGCCGGCATTTTCGCAGGAAACCGAGTTGCGCGGCGAGGTCTCCGAATCGGCAATCCTGGCCGACCAGCAACGCAAGGCGAGACAGTTGCGCCCGCAGGGATCGCTGGATCAAGCGGTTCCGGCGACCCAAATGGCTGAGGACCAGACGCCCGCCAACCCTTATGAGCCGGCAAGCCCAGGCGCGGTGCCCGACGACGACCAGACCGGGGGCGCGGAGGGCAGCATCTTCAACCAGCCGCAAGCCACCGACGACCCCTTCGCCGACAATCAGACAATTGCCGCGCCACGTCGGCCTTCGACTGCCAGGCAGGGCTCGGCGGGTGCCAGCGCGAAAAGCGATGCCAAGGCGGCCGACAAGAAAAACGCCAACAAGAAGCCTGGCCAGACGGCCGACAGCACGGCCAAGGCCGCCACCGGCGATCCGGCCGAAACGGCGGCCACCGAGGATGACGGCGCGAACCGCCGCGCCGTCACCATCGACAGCGTCGACCGGCAGAAGCTCGATCCCGGCGCGGAGCGCACAGGATCGATCGAGGGCCAGAAAGTGAAGCTGGAGGACGATGCCTTCGCCGCCCCCGGCATCAAGGTCGGGACCTTTGTCTTCCGTCCGACACTCGAGCAAGGCCTCACCGCGACTTCCAATGCCGATGCCAGCGCCCGCGGCAGGTCGGCTGTGCTGTCCGAAACCGCGCTGCGTTTCTCCGCCACCTCCGACTGGCGCGAGAATTCGGCCGTCGTCGACGGCTACGGCCTTTTTCGCAACACGCTTTCGGGCCAGAAGATCAACGATGCGCAGGGACGGATCGAAGGCCAGCTCAATGTCGACCTCGACAATGAACTGCGCGCCATCGCCAAGCTCGGCTATGAAGCGGTGCCGGAATCGGCGTCCTCGCCGGATGCGATTGCCGGCGTCACCTCACAGCCGCTGCGGCAGACCGTCGACGGCAGCCTCGGCATCGAGAAGGATGTCGGCAAGATGCGCTACGCGCTGACCGGCGCGGTCTCGCATGACTTCTACGGCGACGCCAAGCTCTCGGACGGCACCGTCTTGTCGCTGAAGGATCGCGACTCGACACTCTACTCTGCGACCTTGCGTACCGGCTACCAGGTCTCACCGGCCATGACGCCATTCCTTGAGGTGGAAGCCGGCCGGCGGATCTACGATCTGCGCCTCGACAGCAACGGTTTCGAGCGCTCCTCGACGCGGCTCGGCGCGCGTGCCGGCCTCGAGCTCGACATGCGCGAGAAGCTCTCCGGCGAGTTCTCCGTCGGCTGGCTGCGCGAAGGCATCGACGACGACCGTCTGCCGGCGATTGCGGGGCCCTACGTCAACGCCGACCTCAGATGGTCGCCCGAGCGCGGCACCATCATCGGGCTGACCGGAAGAACCACGGTCGAGACCACGACCATCGCTAACGAGAGCGGCGACCTCCTCTATTCGGGCCGGCTCACCGGCGAGCGGCAGGTCCGCGCCAACCTGACGGCGAATACAGCGCTCGGGCTCGACTGGCGCGACTACACCGGCTCCGATGGCCACGATCTGGTCCTGAGCGCCGAGGCCGGCCTGACCTGGTGGCTGAACCGCTATGCCGGCCTCACCACAAGAATCAGGACGGAGAAGCTCACCAGCAACCTTCCCGGTCGCGATTATGTCGCCAACAGCGTCTATCTCGGCCTGAAGGTGCAGCGCTGACGCTTCGTCATCCTCGCGCCAGCGACGCGGACGCGGAGATCCGAAGGATCAACGCCGCTTAGCCAGCACCTAGGAAGCGGCGCCGACCCGCTCCGCCGGCCGCACCTCATCCAGCAGCGTGCGGATGACCCCAGCCATGCTCGCATTCATGTCGCTGCGCCAGAGCGCGAAGGCGACATTGGCCTCGACGAAGCCTTCCGGCGAGCCGCAGTCGAAGGTGCGCCCCTTATAGTGATAGCCGTAGAAGGGCTGCTGCTTCTCCAGCTTCAGCATCGCATCCGTCAGCTGGATCTCGTTGCCGGCGCCGCGCTCCTGGCTTTCGAGGATGCCGAAAATCTCCGGTTGCAGGATGTAGCGCCCGTTGATGAAGAGATTGGAGGGCGCCGTGCCAGCCTTAGGCTTCTCCACCATGCCGGTGATGCGGAAACCGTGATGGGTGTCCTCGCCACGGCCGACGATGCCGTATTTATGGGCCTCGGCCGGATCGCATTCCTGTACGGCGATGATGTTGTTCCCGGTCTCGGCATAGAGTTCGACCATATCCTTCATGCAGCTTTTTTCCGACTGCATGATCATGTCGGGCAAAAGCAGCGCGAACGGTTCGTCACCGACCAGTTCACGCGCGCACCAGACGGCATGGCCAAGGCCCATCGGCACCTGCTGGCGGGTGAAGCTGGTCTGGCCAGGCGCTGGCTGCAGCCGCTGCAGGCGGGCGAGCTGGTCGTCCTTGCCGCGCTGGGCGAGCGTATCGTAGAGCTCGAACTGGACGTCGAAGTGATCCTCGATGACCGCCTTGTTGCGCCCGGTCACGAAAATGAAATGCTCGATGCCGGCGTCGCGCGCCTCGTCGACCACATATTGAATGACCGGCCGGTCGACGACCGTCAGCATCTCCTTCGGGATGGCCTTGGTGGCCGGAAGAAACCGTGTGCCGAGACCGGCGACCGGGAAAACTGCCTTGCGAACTCGCTTCATGCTCCACCCATACGTTTAAGCCCATTATCCGCGCGGCCATCCGCTCTGCAATCCCCCCGAACATTTTCGCGCCGGAATGTTGAATTACCCGAGCGGCTGGCCTGAAAATCGAAAGTTGAAGCACCGACCTCTCTTTTCGTTCCTAATGGCACCTATGGTAAACTAAATACTAACCGGCTTCGGCGTTGAATGATCCTTCCTAATTTTGACGAAGGAGGAAAAGGATGTCCGTTCGCAACAGCGCAAGGCGCCTGACGGCATTTGTGACGGCCGCGGGCCTCACGCTTGCCTTGCTGATGCCCGCCGGACCCGCTTTCGCCGATGCGGGTTTCCGCCAGTGGGTCGCGGACTTCCGTGCCACCGCGGTTTCGGGCGGCGTTTCCGGCGCAGTCTACGACAAGGCCATGAGGGGCATCGAGCCCGACCCGGTCGTGCTGGAAAAGGCCCGCACCCAGCCGGAATTCACCGCCCCCGCCTGGGATTATTTCGACAACCGGGTGCATGACCAGTCGGTGACCAACGGTCAGGCAATGGCGCGCAAATGGAAGCCATGGCTGGATCGGATCGAGGCGCGGTTCGGCGTCGATCGCCATATCCTTCTCGCCATCTGGTCGATGGAATCGAACTATGGCGAGATCCTCAAGCGCGACGACATCATGCGCAATGTCATCCGTTCGCTGGCGACCCTAGCCTATGGCGACCCGAAGCGGTCGAAATATGCCCGAACCCAGCTGATCGCGGCGCTGAAGATCCTGCAGACCGGCGACATCGACGAAAGCCATCTCATGGGTTCCTGGGCGGGCGCAATGGGTCAGACGCAGTTCATCCCGACCAGCTATCAGCACTACGCGGTGGACATGGACGGCAATGGCCGGCGCGACATCTGGAATTCGATACCCGACGCGTTGGCGACTGCCGCCAACCTGCTCAGGAAGAACGGCTGGCAGGCCGGCAAGACCTGGGGCTATGAAGTGACCTTGCCGCCGGGCAAGCTGCCCGCCGGATCGAAGACGCTGGCGCAGTGGCAGGCTCTCGGGGTCGCCAGGGCCAATGGCAAGCCGTTCAGGAACCTGAGCGACAAGGCGACGCTCAAGGTGCCGGACGGCAGGGGCGGACCGGCCTTCCTGATGATCAGGAATTTCTCGGTCATCAAGGCTTACAACAATGCCGACAAATATGCTTTGGCCGTCGGCCTGCTCGCCGACGAAATCGCCGGTGGCACCGGGCTTGTGCAGGACTGGCAGCGGCCTTTCACCAAGCTCAGCTTTGAGCAACGGCAGGAACTGCAGAAGCGGCTTTCCGAGCACGGTTATTATGACGGCAAGTTCGACGGCAAGATCGGCGAGGGGTCGAAAGCCGCCATCATGGCCTACCAGGCGAAGGTAGGCTTGAGCCAGGATGGCTATCCGAGCCTGGAAGTGCTGAAATGGCTCCGGAAGCAATAGAGCCGCCCATGGCGTCAAGCATCCTTTCAAAAGCGGAAAGGATGCTGTAGCGCTGCGGCCTGCGCATGACTTGCCGGCTTTTTACGTTGTCATGCGCCAAGGATGGAGACTTTCATTGGTTACGGTCGCGCGTGTCTGGCTGATCGTTCGCCGCCTGCCGATTCTCGTCCTGGCCATCGCTGTGCTTGCCGTCGCCGGCTCGAGCGCCTTTCATTCCCCGGCTTTCGCGCAGGAAGACGGAAACCGCGGCTGGTCGCTGCGCGATCTTCTTTTCCCGCGCCGCAGCGAGCGCATTGAACCCCCTGCCAATGTCCAGCCGGTGAGGCCGAAGCCGAAGGCCAGAAAACCCAAGCCGCGCCCGCCGGCCGAGCCGGAGGCGCCGGTCGTCGAAAAGGCGCCGGATGCGCGCGTCGTGCTGGTGGTCGGCGATTTCCTGGCGGGCGGGCTCGCCGAGGGTCTGGACGTCGCCTTTGCCGACAATCCGGCGGTCAGGATCGTTTCGCGCAGCAACGGCTCGTCGGGCTTCGTGCGTGACGATTTCTACAATTGGCCGGTCGAGATCAAGTCTCTGATCGAGACGGAGAAGCCGTCCGTGGTGGTGGTCATGCTTGGCTCCAACGACCGCCAGCAGATGCGCGTCGGCGACGTCCGCGAGCAGCCGCGCTCCGAGAACTGGACCAAGGAATACGAGCACCGCACCGATGCGCTGGGCAAGGCCATTCAGGATGCAAAGGTGCCGTTCCTGTGGGTCGGCATGCCGGCGTTCGGGGCGGCAAAAATGACCTCGGACATGCTCGCCTTCAACGACATCTATCATTCAGCCGCACAGACCCATGGCGGCGAGTTCGTCGATGTCTGGGACGGCTTCGTCGACGAGAACGGCGCCTTCGTCACCTCCGGTCCGGACATCAACGGCCAGCCGGTGCGCCTGCGCTCCGACGACGGCATCAACGTGACCAAGGCCGGCAAGCGCAAGCTTGCCTTCTACACCGAAAAGCCGCTGGCCAAAATCCTCGGGCTGGCGGCACCCGGAAGCGTCACCACGGTTTCCGCGCCGGCGGGCGCTCCGGTCGAGGCGTCGAAGCCTGCCGCGGCCCCTGTCATCGTCGACCGCACCGCGCCGATGCTGCTCAGCGACCCCGCGCTCGACGGCGGGACCGAGCTGCTGGGTGCCGCACCGCCAGCCAAGGCCGATCCGAATCTTCCAGGCGAAAAGCTGACCGTCGAGGGCAAGGCGCCCGTCGCCTCGCCCGGCCGAGCCGACGATTTTTCCTGGCCGCCGAAGACGCCGACCGCTTCATCGGAGACCTCGACAGCGGTGCGTCGGTAGGGCCGCAACGGAAGAGCACATCGTGGCTGCAGGTAGACTCAGCGGGGGAGTACGCTAGACCCCATCAGCGCCTCGTCGATCGCGCGCGCTGCCTGGCGGCCTTCGCGGATCGCCCACACCACCAGCGACTGGCCGCGACGGACGTCGCCCGCGGCATAGAGCCTGTCTATGCTGGTTCTGTAGTCGCGGTCGTCGGCCTCGACGTTCCGCGAGCGGCGGCTGTCGGTGACCACCTTTATCTCGCCGTCCAGCTCCTTCATGACCCCATCATTCGCCGGACCGGCAAAGCCGATGGCGATGAAGGCGAGATCGGCGCGGATGACGAACTCGGTGCCGGCGATCGGCTTGCGCTTCTCATCGACCTCGCAGCAGCGGACGCCGGTCAGCTGTCCGTCCTCGCCGATGAATTCGAGGGTCGCCACCTGGAATTCGCGCTCCGCGCCCTCGGCCTGCGAGGAAGACGTGCGCATCTTCGTCGCCCAGTAAGGCCAAACGGCGAGCTTGTCTTCCTTCTCCGGCGGCTGCGGACGGATGTCGAGCTGCGTCACGCGCACCGCGCCTTGCCGGAAGGCGGTGCCGATGCAGTCGGACGCGGTGTCGCCGCCGCCGACGACGACGACATGCTGGCCGCCGGCGATGATCGGATGTGACGGCCAGGCCACCGATTGGATCGGCTCGCCGCCGACGCGGCGGTTCTGCTGCACGAGATACGGCATGGCATCATAGACACCGCTGAGATCGTCGCCCGGAATGTTGGCCGGGCGCGGCGTTTCCGAGCCGCCGCAATAGAGCACGGCGTCGTGCTCGGCGAGGAGCTCGGCAACCGGCTTGTCGACGCCGACATTGACGCCGCAATGGAAACTCACGCCCTCGCCCTGCATCTGCTCGATGCGGCGATCGATGTAATGCTTCTCGATCTTGAAGTCGGGAATGCCGTAGCGCATCAGCCCACCCGGCCGGCTCTCGCGCTCATAGACATGCACATCGTGGCCGGCGCGGCCGAGCTGCTGGGCGGCGGCCATGCCGGCCGGCCCGGAGCCGATGACGGCAACCCGCTTGCCGGTCTTCTTTTCCGGCGGGTAGGGCCGGATGTGGCCGGTTTCATAGGCCTTGTCGGCGATCGCCTGCTCGACCGTCTTGATGGCGACCGGAATGTCCTCGAGGTTCAGCGTGCAGGCTTCCTCGCAAGGCGCCGGGCAGATGCGGCCGGTAAACTCCGGGAAATTGTTGGTCGAATGCAGGTTGCGGATCGCGCTGTCCCAGTCGCCATTGTAGACGAGGTCGTTCCAGTCCGGGATCTGGTTGTGGATCGGGCAGCCGGTCGGCCCATGGCAAAACGGGATGCCGCAATCCATGCAGCGCGCGGCCTGTTTCTCGACCTCCTTGTCCGACATCGGCAGCGTGAATTCGCGGAAATGCCGGATGCGATCCGAGGCAGGCTGGTACTTCTGCACCTGCCGGTCGATTTCGAGAAACCCTGTTACCTTGCCCATAGTCCAGTCCCTGCTGTCCGAAGGCGCGCTCGCAAGTCTAGCTTGTCGGCGCACCCGTTAACCTCATAAGGACGCCGTGGCAACCTTGGTCCGAGGTCAGGATTGTTGGTGAGGATGCCGGCCGGGCGATTACCTCCCCGGCCGTGCCCAAAGCCTATTCCGCCGCCACGCTCATGCGCATGCGCTCCATCTCGATCAGCGCGCGGCGATACTCGACCGGCATGATTTTCCGGAATTTCGGCCGGAAGCTTGCCCAATTGTCGAGGATCTCGCGGCCGCGCACCGAGCCCGTGTAATGGACGTGGTTCGAGATCAGCTGATAGAGCCGCTCCTCGTCATGGCTTGTCATGTCTCCGGAGACGTCGACGCGTCCCTTATGGTCGAGGTCACCGCCATGATGGAGCAGCTTCTCCATCAGGTCGTCCTCTTCCGGAACGGGCTCCAGCTCGACCATCGCCATGTTGCAGCGTTCGGCGAAATCGCCCTTCTCGTCGAGCACATAGGCGACGCCGCCCGACATGCCGGCGGCGAAGTTGCGGCCCGTTTTGCCGATGACCACGACGATGCCGCCGGTCATGTATTCGCAGCCATGGTCGCCGACGCCTTCGACAACGGCAACGACGCCGGAATTGCGCACCGCGAAGCGCTCGCCGGCGACGCCGGCGAAATAGGCCTCGCCCTCGGTCGCGCCGTAGAGCACCGTGTTGCCGACGATGATCGAGTCGGCCGCGACGATCTTGGCCTCTTCCGGCGGCCGGATGACGATGCGGCCGCCCGACAGGCCTTTGCCGACATAATCGTTGCCGGCGCCGACCAGCTCGAAGGAAACGCCGCGCGCGAGAAACGCACCGAAAGACTGGCCAGCCGTGCCGGTGAGCTTAACCTGGATCGTGTCCTCGCGCAGGCCTTTGTGCTTGAAGCGCTTGGCGACTTCGCCCGACAGCATCGCGCCGGCAGAGCGGTCGACATTGCGGATCGGCAGCTCGATGCTGACCGGTTGCTTGGCTTCCAGCGCCGGCTTTGCCAGCTCGATCAGCTTGCGGTCGAGCACGTCGTCGATCGGATGCTTCTGCCGCTCGGTCCAGTGCTGCGCCTCAGCCGGCGCCTCCGGCTTGAAGAACATCTTCGAGAAGTCGAGCCCGCGCGCCTTCCAGTGCTGGATCACGTCGCGCTTCTCCAGAAGGTCGGTGTCGCCGATGATCTGGTCGAGATGGGTGAAGCCCATTTCGGCGAGCAGCGCGCGCACCTCCTCCGCCACGTAGAAGAAGAAGTTGATGACATGCTCCGGCGTGCCCTTGAAGCGCTTGCGCAGCACCGGGTCCTGCGTCGCCACCCCGACCGGGCAGGTGTTCAGGTGGCACTTGCGCATCATGATGCAGCCGGCCGCAATCAGCGGCGCGGTCGAGAAGCCGAACTCGTCGGCGCCGAGCAGCGCGCCGATGATGACGTCACGGCCGGTGCGCAACCCGCCGTCGACCTGCAGCGCCACGCGGGAGCGCAGGCCGTTGAGCACCAGGGTCTGATGCGTCTCGGCGAGGCCCATTTCCCACGGGCTGCCGGCATGCTTGAGTGAGGTCAGCGGCGAAGCGCCGGTGCCGCCGTCGTAGCCGGAGATGGTGATGTGATCGGCGCGCGCCTTGGCGACGCCCGCCGCAACCGTGCCGACGCCGACCTCCGAGACCAGCTTGACCGAGACATCGGCCGCCGGATTGACGTTCTTCAAGTCGTAGATCAGCTGAGCCAGATCCTCGATCGAATAGATGTCGTGATGCGGCGGCGGCGAGATCAGGCCGACGCCTGGCGTCGAGTGTCTGACCTTGGCGATGGTGGCGTCGACCTTGTGTCCGGGCAACTGACCGCCCTCGCCGGGCTTGGCGCCTTGGGCCACCTTGATCTGCATGACGTCGGAATTGACCAGATACTCCGCCGTCACGCCGAACCGCCCCGACGCGACCTGCTTGATCGCCGAGCGTTCCGGATTCTTGCCGCCGCCGGGCAGCGGCAGATAGCGGTCGGCCTCTTCGCCGCCCTCGCCGGTGTTCGACTTGCCGCCGATGGCGTTCATCGCGCGCGCCAGCGTCGTGTGCGCTTCCCGGGAGATCGAGCCGAAGGACATCGCCCCGGTCGAGAAGCGCTTGACGATCTCGGCCGCCGGCATGACGTCTTCGATCGCGACCTTCTTGCGGCCGGTCTCTTCCGCCAGCTTGATCTCGAACAGGCCGCGGATGGTCTGCGCTCTAGCTGTCGCGCTGTCGATCTGCGCCGAATACTCCTTGAACGTGTCCCAGGAGCCCTGGCGCACGGCATGCTGCAGGCTGGCGACCGCATCCGGCGACCACATATGCGCCTCGCCGCGCATGCGGAACATGTATTCGCCGCCGACCTCGAGATTGTTGCGCAGCACCGGGTCGTTGCCGAAGGCATCGGTATGGCGGCTGAGAGTCTCGGTCGCGATCTCGTCCAGCCCGACGCCTTCGATCAGCGTCGCGGTGCCGGTGAAATACTTCTCGACGAAGTCCGACTTGAGCCCGATGGCGTCGAAGATCTGCGCACCGCAATAGGACTGGTAAGTCGAGATGCCCATCTTGGACATCACTTTGAGGATGCCCTTGCCGATCGACTTGATGTAGCGGGAGACGACCTCGTATGCGTCGACCTCCTCCGGCAGTTCGCCGCGCCTGTGCATGTCGAGCAGCGTGTCGAAGGCGAGATAGGGGTTGATCGCCTCGGCGCCGTAGCCGGCCAGGCAGCAGAAATGATGCACCTCGCGGGGCTCGCCGGATTCGACGACCAGTCCGACCGCGGTGCGCAGGCCCTTGCGGATCAGGTGATGGTGCACCGCCGCCGTCGCCAGCAAAACCGGAATGGCGATGCGGTCCGGCCCGACCTGGCGGTCGGACAGGATGATGATGTTGTAGCCGCCCGCGACCGCCGCCTCGGCGCGCTCGCAGAGCCGGTCGATGGCGCCTTGCATGCCGGCAGCGCCCTCGTTCGAACCGTAGGTGATGTCGATCGTCTTGGTGTCGAAGCGGTCCTCGGTGTGTCCGATGGAGCGGATCTTCTCGAGATCGCCGTTGGTGAGAATCGGCTGGCGCACTTCAAGCCGCTTGCGGCGCGATGTGCCGATCAGGTCGAAGATGTTCGGCCGCGGCCCGATGAAGGACACCAGGCTCATCACCAGTTCCTCACGGATCGGGTCGATCGGCGGATTGGTGACCTGAGCGAAGTTCTGCTTGAAATAGGTGTAGAGCAGCTTCGACTTGTCCGACATCGCCGAGATCGGCGTGTCGGTGCCCATCGAGCCGACCGCTTCCTGGCCGGTAGTGGCCATCGGCGCCATCAGAAGCTTCGTGTCTTCCTGTGTGTAGCCGAAGGCCTGCTGGCGATCGAGCAGGCTGACATCCTTGCGCAGCGCCCGCGGCTCGACCGGCTTCAGCTCTTCAAGAATCAACTGCGTGTTGGCGAGCCAGGTCTTGTAAGGGTGCCTGGTCGCGATCTCCGACTTGATCTCCTCGTCGGAGATGATGCGGCCCTTGGCCAGATCGATCAAAAGCATGCGGCCGGGCTGCAGCCGCCACTTCTGCACGATCTTTTCCTCCGGCACCGGCAGCACGCCGGCTTCCGAAGCCATGATGACGCGGTCGTCGTCGGTGACGATGTAGCGAGCCGGACGCAGGCCGTTGCGATCGAGCGTCGCGCCGATCTGCCGCCCGTCGGTGAAGACGACCGCCGCCGGCCCGTCCCACGGCTCCATCAGCGCGGCGTGGTATTCGTAAAACGCCTTGCGGTCGGAATCCATGAGCTTGTTGCCGGCCCAGGCTTCCGGGATCAGCATCATCATGGCGTGGCTTAAGCTATAGCCGCCCTGAAACAGGAATTCGAGCGCATTGTCGAAGCACGCCGTGTCGGACTGGCCTTCATAGGATATCGGCCACAGCTTCGAGATGTTGTTGCCGAACAGCTCGGAATCGACCGAGGCCTGACGCGCCGCCATCCAGTTGTTGTTGCCGCGCACCGTGTTGATCTCGCCGTTATGCGCGACCATGCGATAGGGATGCGCCAGCTTCCATGACGGGAAGGTGTTGGTCGAGAAGCGCTGGTGGACGAGGATCAGCGCCGTGTCGAAGCGCGGATCCTTGAGGTCCTTGTAATAGGCGCCGACTTGGTAGGCGAGGAACATGCCCTTGTAGACGATGGTGCGCGCCGACAGCGACACGCAATAGGCGCCGACATCCTTGTTGTCGTTCTCGGCATAGATGCGGCCCGAGATCACCTTGCGCAGCAGGTAGAGCCTCGCCTCGTATTCCTCGTCGTCCGGAATCTCGGCCGTGCGGCCGATGAACACCTGGCGATGGAACGGCTCGGAGGCGACAATCTCCGGCGCCTTCGACAGCGACGAATTATCGACCGGCACGTCGCGGAAGCCGATCAGCGGCAGCCCTTCGGACTGGGCCGATTCGGCGATGATGTCCTCGATATGGGCGCGAAGTGCTGCGTCCTGCGGCATGAACCAGTGGCCGACGCCATATTGGCCGGCCGGCGGCAGTTCGACGCCGTTTGCGGCCATCTCATCGCGGAAGAACCGATCCGGAATCTGCACCAGCACGCCGGCGCCGTCGCCGACCAGCGGATCGGCGCCGACAGCGCCGCGATGGGTGAGGTTTTCCAGCATCGCCAGACCGTCCTCGACGATCTGGTGCGACTTTACGCCCTTCATGTTGGCGATGAAGCCGACGCCGCAGGCGTCATGCTCGTTGCGCGGATCGTAGAGGCCCTGCGCGATCAAACCATTGGCGGTGGTACCAGTTTTGACGGCTGCCGCTTTCGTCTGCGCGGCCTGGCCGTTGATCGCAGATGGCGTCAGTTCCGTCATCGTCCTGTCCTCCGTTCCGCACCCTTCGCGGTGATTTCCCTCGGGGCGCTGGTTTGCCTTGGGAAGCACGATGCCTCCCTTCGTCCTTGCTGCACGTCTCGCGAAATTCTTGCCGAACCATGCGGCCATACGCCCGGTTCGCATCCGGTATCGTACAGGCCAGAGCGGTGCCGTCTACCCGCCGCTCGCGACAATGGCCGGAATGGCAGCGATGATATGCCAGTCCAGCCTGTTTTGTGCGACAAAATAAGACAGCACTACTGTCCTAAATTTTTTATGGCAGAAATCCCGCACCTGCACAAGACCGATTCACAAAATTCTCGGGCGTGCCGCGACACAAAATTTCGCGAAGGGATCAAAAAACGCAACCTCTAGTCAGTCGTTACGGCCCGGCTGGCTTCACCGTTTTGCGAAAGATTGGCCCTTGCGCTTCGCGCGCCAAAGCAGTCAAGTCGCGCCGCTTTCCGCCAATCACAATACGGACCTCTCGATGTTCTTTGCATCCGACAACTGGGCGGGCGTTCATCCCGACATTTCGGCGAACCTCTCCCGCCACGCGGCCGGCATCGCGACCGCGTATGGCGACGGCGACCTGGACCGCACCGTCTACCATCGCTTCAGCGAGATCTTCGAGCGGGAAGTTCAGGTGTTCTTCGTCGCCACCGGCACCGCGGCCAACGCGCTTTCGATGGCGGCGTTGAACCGTGTCGGCGGCATCGCCCTTTGTCATTCCGAAGCGCATATGAATGTCGACGAGTTCGGCGCGATGGGCTTCTACACCGGCGGCGCTCGTACGGCGCCGGTTGCGGGTCCCCTGGGGCGCATCAACCCGCAGGCTCTCGACAATGCCATCAAGCGCTATTCGCAGGATCTTGCGCCGGCCGGCCAGCCGATGGCCGTGACGATCACCCAGGCGACCGAGGTGGGCACCGTCTACACCGTCGACGACGTCAAGGCGATTGCCGAGGTCAGCCGTAGGCACAAGCTGCCGCTGCATATGGATGGCGCGCGCTTTGCCAATGCGATTGCCGCGACCGACGTCACGCCGGCGGAAATGACCTGGAGGAGCGGCGTCGACTTGATCTCCTTCGGCGGCACCAAGAACGGTTGCTGGATGGCCGACGCGGTGGTGATCTTCAACCCGGAAGTCGGCGGGGATCTGCGCCTGCTTCGCCAGCGCGCCGGACAGACCTTTTCCAAGGCGCGCTTCATCTCGGCGCAATTCGAAGCCTATTTCACCGACGACCTTTGGCTGAGGATGGCGCGGCATGCCAATGCGATGGCGGCACATCTCGCCGAGACGATCGAGGACGCGCCGGCGGGCAGGCTCGCCTGGCTGCCGCAGGCCAACGAAGTGTTCGCAATCTTCGACCGCGCTCTTGCCGAAAAGCTGCAGACCGCCGGCGCCAAATTCTATGAATGGGGCGTGCCGCAGGGTTTCGATGGCCATCTCGGCGACAAGGAAGCAATCTACCGTTTCGTCGCCAGCTTCGCCACCACCACCCAAGAGATCGACCGTCTCGGCCAACACCTCTCGCAATGATCAGGCGAGCAAAGGCCCCAGCGACAGTTCGAGGCCAAGCAGGATCAAAAAAGCCAGAAAACATCGGCGAAATGTCGCCGCGTTGATTTTCTGGCGCAGGATTAATGTCACAAACAAGCGGCGCCCTTCGGCGCCGCTTTCGTCTCGGGAGGGAGACGTTTCTTAACATGGAGCCCGCGGCTTACGCGGCGGCCTTGGCCTCGATCTGCTTGGCCTTGTCCGAAGACGAGGTGATCGCGATCTTGCGCGGCTTCAGCTCTTCCGGAATGTTGCGCTTGAGGTCGACGAAGAGCAGGCCGTTCTTCAGCGTGGCGCCCTCGACCTCAACGTGGTCGGCGAGCTGGAAGCGACGCTCGAAGGCGCGCGAAGCGATGCCGCGATAGAGCAGCTCCGAACCCTCGCCATCGTTCTCTTCCTTGCGCTCACCCTTGACGGTCAGCACATTGCGGTGCGCCTCGATCGAGATCTCGTCTTCCGAGAAGCCGGCAACCGCCATCGAGATGCGATAGGCGTTCTCGCCGGTGCGCTCGATGTTATAGGGCGGATAGGTCTGCGCGCTCTCGGGCTGGCCGAGCGTGTCGAGCATGGTGAACAGCCGGTCGAAACCGACGGTCGAACGATAAAGCGGGGAAAAATCAACGTGACGCATGATGTGTTCTCCTGTTGAGCAACATGGTTTGCGTTTGACCCGGTACGAAACCCTCGAAAGGCGTTCCGGATAGGCCAGCGGCCCCGACATCGGCGGCCGCAACCTCCATTTGGGAAGCGGAAAAGCCCATTTCAAGAACTTCGCGCACCAACTTTCCCTTCGATTTTTTCGCTCGATGAACGCCAGATGAACCGAGGCTTCGGCATCCGTTCAGCCTGGGCTCGCTAGGCTGCAGTCAACGATACGGATATGCGGCGCCTCGATCGGTGCGCCGCGACGAGGCCGACCGGGTGTAACGTCCCTTCCTCCCGGATCGACAGAGGCCGGAAGCGCGCCGCAGGTGCTTCCGGCCTTCCCGTTCAGGAAAGCGCGTATCCCGGACCTTTGCTTTTGGCGCATGGGCGTCTATCACCGTGGCGACGCCTGGCCCGCTCGGGCAAGAAGCAATCAACGAAGCGCCGAATGACGGACCTTTTCTATCTGACTGAGGGCAATCCGCCGCCGCAGAACGCTGCCGGCGGCTTCTTCACCACCCGCGACGGCAGGAAGATCCGCTACGGCGTTTTCGCCGCCGTCGCCCGCCCGCTCCAGGGCACGGTGGTGCTGCTGACCGGCCGCAACGAGTGCATCGAGAAATATTTCGAGACCATCCGCGATCTCGCCGACCGCGGATTCGGCGTCGCCACCCTCGACTGGCGCGGCCAGGGCGATTCCAGCCGCCTGCTGCGCGACCGGCAGCGCGGCTATGTCCGCAGCTTCCGCGACTACACCCGTGATCTCGAGCAGTTCTTCGAGGAGATCGTGCTGCCCGATTGCCGCGGCCCCTATTACATCCTCGCCCATTCGACGGGAGCGGTGATCGCGCTGCTTGCCTCGCCGTCGATGGTCAACCGGGTGCGACGCATGGTGCTGATCGCGCCTTTCCTGGCCGTGCCCGACTTGCGGGTTTCGATCGCCACCATAAGGCGCGTCTGCGCGGTGTTCTGCGCGCTGGGCCTCGGCCGCCTCTATGCCGCCTGGGGGCCGCGCCCGAAATTGCCGACGCCCTTCGAAATGAACAAGGTGACGTCCGACCCGGAGCGCTACCGGCGCAATACCGACATTTACAGGGCCTGGCCCCACCTTGGACTCGGTGGTCCGACCATCCGCTGGCTGAAGGCCGCCGCCGCAGCCGCGGAGGCGGTCAGCGACCCCGATTTCATGGCAAGGATCCAGGTACCGACGCTGATCGTCGGCGCCGGCGCCGACCAGGTGGTCTCGACCAAGGCGGTCGAATCCTATGCCAGACGGCTGCGCGTCGGCTCGTTGTTGATGATCGACGGCGCGCATCATGAGATCCTGCAGGAGAGGGATCTCTTTCGCGAGCAGCTCCTGGCGGCCTTCGATGCTTTTGTTCCGGGAACCGGCGACGCTGCCTGATCACGGAACGACGCCGCGGATCAGCCGCGCAGCGCCGCCATTGCCGCGGCGTGCAACTCCGGCGTCGCCGCCGCCAATATGTCGCCGCCGTTTTCTGCCGGCCCGCCTTCGAAGGTGGTGACGACGCCGCCCGCCTTCTCGATGATCGGGATCAGCGCCACGATGTCGTAGGGTTTCAAACCCGGATCGGCGACGATATCGACGCTGCCCGCCGCCACCATGGCGAAGGCGTAGCAGTCGGTGCCATAGCGGGCGAGCTGCACCTGTTTCTCGAACTCGTCATAGCGGTTGCGCGCCGCGCCCTTGAACAGCGCCGGCGTGGTGGTGAACAGGGTCGCCTGCGAAAGCTCCGTCGTCTTGCGCGTCGCGAGCTTGCGCGGGCCACCCGGGCCTTCGTAATGCGAGCCGGAGGCATTGGCATAGAACAACTCGCCGGTGAAGGGCTGCGACATCAGGCCGGCTACGGCATCGCCGTCGATCGTCAGTCCGACCAGCGTTCCCCAGACCGGCAGGCCGGAAATGAAGGCGCGTGTGCCGTCGATCGGGTCGATGACCCAGACATGCCGGCTCGAAATGTTCTCGCTGCCATGCTCCTCGCCGAGGATGCCGTGATCGGGATACTCCGCCGAGATAAGCGCCCGGATCGCCCGCTCGGCCTCGCGATCGGCTTCCGTCACCGGATCGAAGCTCTCCGCCAGCTTATTGGCGACTGCGGCCTGGCTGCGGAAGCGAGGCAAGGTCTCGGCGGCGGCGGCACGCGCGATGCGCCGCATGAAGTCGATGCTGATATCCAACCCACTCTCCCCGTTGCGGCAACCATCTCGCAGCCGCTGTCTTCTTGTCGGACCGGAGCGTGAAACCGGGTCAGGCGCCCTCGCCTGTTGCCTCAAAGTCACACGTCAGGCGCCGAAACCGGATTTGCACATCATATTGAATTAAAAAAGCCTGAAGTCGATTGACATTTGTGCATCGCACAATACTTTTGTTCTCGGACAGCTTATCCTGTCCATGCCCTCCTTGGGCGTTTCCTCCCTAGACTTCGACCGTGTCGTGAAAACGATGCGGTCTTTTTTTGAGCTGCGGTTCCCAGCGCCGCCGTCATTCGGCGGCGAGCGGCAGGTCGAGGAAATGATGGCCGGGCATCGAAATCAGTTCGGCCGAAAACCGCGTCAGGTCGTCGGCTAAAGCGTCGAAGCCGGCCGATTTCTGGAATGTCCGCTCGTTCATGTAGAGCCCGCGATTGACCTCGATCTGCAGCGCGTGGAGACGACGCGCCGGCCGCCCGTAATGCTCGGTTATGAAGCCGCCGGCATAAGGCTTGTTATGCGCGACAGCGTAGCCCATTCCGGTGAGCAGGCCGATCGCCCTCTCGGTTAGAGCCGCGCTGGCGGAAATGCCGAAACGGTCGCCGATGATGAAGTCCGGCCGCGCGCCATTGTCGCCGACCCGGACGCTGGCCGGCATCGAATGGCAGTCGATCAGCACGGCATAGCCGAACCTGGCGTGGGTCCTGGTCAATAGCCGCTTCAGCGTCTCGTGATAGGGCTTGTAGACGGCCTCTATGCGTCCCACGGCCTCGGAGAGCGGCAGACGCCCGGGATAGATGTCGAGCCCTTCCCCCACCAGCTTCGGCACGGTGCCCAGCCCGCCCGCGACGCGGGCCGAACGGATATTGCAGAAGGACGGCACCGGCTCCGCGAACATGCGCGGATCGAGTTCCCACGGTTCGCGATTGACGTCGAGATAGGCGCGCGGGAAATTTGCCGCCAGCATGGGCGCGCCGAGCGCGACGGCGCCGCCGAACAGCTCATCGACATAGCAATCCTCCGACCGGCGTATGGCGTTGCGGTCGAGCCGCACCATGGCCAGGAAGCGCTCGGGATAATGGCGGCCGCTATGCGGCGAATTGAACAGGAAAGCTACGCGTTGCTCGGCGCCCGATCGGATTTCGAAGGGTGGTGTGACCGAAAAATCCTCGGCTGCCGTCTTCAATTTGAACGAACCAGGACGAAGCACTGCATCATGATGCGAAACTGCCATCTTGCGTCCGGCATGTCCAGCATTTCAGCCCCGCGAAATGCACAGTCGAAGTGGTCGCGACAAGGCCAACGTTCACTTGATGTTTACCGTCTCCTCCTCATATACAGGATGGTTAACGGGCTTGCCCGGCGGCAGGCTTGGGGCGGGTGATTCGGACGGGATACGATGGCACGCATTCTTCTGGCGGAAGACGACGACGATATGCGCCGGTTCCTCGTCAAGGCGCTGGAACGCGCCGGCTACCAGGTGAGCGATTTCGACAACGGCGCCAGCGCCTATGAGCGGCTGCGCGAAGAGCCTTTTTCGCTGCTTCTGACCGACATCGTCATGCCGGAGATGGACGGCATCGAGCTTGCCCGCCGCGCCACTGAGATCGATCCGGATCTCAAGGTCATGTTCATCACCGGCTTCGCTGCCGTCGCGCTCAATCCGGATTCCAAGGCGCCCAAGGACGCCAAGGTGCTGTCGAAGCCGTTCCATCTGCGCGATCTCGTCAACGAGGTCGAGAAGATGCTTCAGGCGGCCTAAAGGGTTTTTCCGGCCGACGCATGTCGTCCAAAACGGCGCAGCGGCTGGGAAAACGACATCCACAAAAACAAAGATCTAAGCGCGTCACTCGAACCCGTTTCGACGCGACTCGCTTTAGGCATCGGCGCTTCCGCCGCTGCGGCGAAACGGAGCTTTCTTTTCTTGTTCCTGCTATTGACGCGCCGGACCAAAAATGGTGTATGCGCGGCTTCGGATGGGCGTGTAGCTCAGCGGGAGAGCACTGCATTGACATTGCAGGGGTCACAAGTTCAATCCTTGTCACGCCCACCATCCGATTTCTGATAGCTTTTCAGTAGGTTAGCTCTCAGAATCAATCCCATCGAAAGATCCTTGATTTGGCTGCTGGTCACAAACTGGTCACAGCAAAGGGTTCGTCATGGCCACAATTCGGAAGCACCGCGACAAGTACCAGGTGCAGGTTCGCAGGAAGGGCGTTGCCCCCTTAACCAAGACATTCATACTGCTTGCCGACGCCAAATGGGCAAGGCATCAAGAGAGACTGGCAGACAGGGCAGAGCTTGGACCCGACAGAAAGGCACTGGAGAGGATCACCCTTGCCAAACTTGTCCAACGCTACCTTGAGGAAATCGTGCCCGCCAAGAAAGGGGCCGAAATCGAGAGGATCGTGCTTGAAGCCTTCGTCCGGCACAGGATTTGCAAAAAGCGTCTCTCGGAACTGACAACAGCCGACTTTGCCACCTATCGAGACGAACGGCTGAAAACGATCACCACCACATCCCTAAAGCGCCAAATCGCTCCGCTCAGCAACATGTTCGAGATCGCTAGGCTGGATTGGAATCTCCCTCTCCGCAGCAATCCACTTACCGACCTTTCCTTGAAGGTCACGGATAACAAGAGGGACAGACGGCTAAGGGAAGGCGAGTTCGAAGAGCTCCTGCAGGCAGGCCGAAAACCAGAAACCCTTTCCTGATGCCAATCGTTCGGCTGGCGCTGGAAACTGCGATGAGACGGGGAGAGATTATCGCCCTACGGTTCCGGGACGTGGACATTGAGCGCTGCACGGCAATCATTCGGGACTCGAAGAACGGCCATTCAAGGACTATTCCGCTTTCATCGCTGGCCGTGGCCATCCTTGAGACAACCGTTGCCGTGATGAGCGACAAGGCCAAATCACAGAATGCGCGTCTCTTCCCTGTCACGCCTGTTGCGATACGTCTCGCGTGGGACAAGCTGACAAAAAGGGCGAAGATAGACGACCTGCATTTTCACGACCTGCGGCACGAAGCGATTTCCCGGTATTTCGAGAAAGGTCTGACGGTGCCGGAAGTGGCGTCCATCAGCGGTCATCGGGATATTCGAATGCTGCTGCGATATGCCCACGCCGACAAGGGAAAGCTTGCGAAAAAGCTGAATGCATCCCTTGTGGACGAGGACACACAGGACAGTTAGGACGACCTCCAGAAGCGGCATTGCTCAGCAGCATGCCTATCAATTCTTGCCAAAGGTCTTTGGGTTATCTCCGAGGCCTTTTTCTTTGCGCCCTTATGAAATTCGAACGCTCGATGATCCGTGAACGCGTTAGGGCTGGCCTGACCAGAGCTGTGGCGAATGGTAAAACATTGGGCCGCAGGCCGCTGAGACTGGATGTCCATTCGATTGCCCAGGATCGCCAACGCGGCCTTTCCATCCGAAAAATTGCGTCAATACACGGCATTTCCGTGGGTACAGTCCACAAATTGGCGAGTACGCTTCCTGATACCCCCTAGTTAAACACGCCAAGTCGATTAAAAGGGCTTGGGCAAATTCAAGGGGCGAGTCGCGTCGAAAACAGCATGGAAAAGAAAACGAAAGGTGCGTGGCTTCTTGCCCAGTCTAAAAATTTGGATTCCGTCACTGGAGCCGGTGCGGCTCGGCTGGAGACAATTTCCTACGCAGGACGGGTCGGCAGGCTTTACAATCTTCTCCGACGCAATATCGCCGATAATCCAAACCCTACCCTAGACAAAGACACGATTTCTAAGGTTTGCCAGTTGAATGGCATTGACCGTTCAGCGCGTGAAGTCGGACTCAAAATTTTGCAAGACCTTGGGCGAATTGACGTTGCCAGAAATGAATCCGTAAGTGTCCTTGGCGCGACAAGCACTGCTGTCTTAGAGGTCACCGCCGACATTTTCGCCGAAGCTACGCCCACCACCGATGAAGAAGCCGTAATCGAGCTTTCAGAAAAAGTAGCAGAAAAGCCGCTTAGCCGGAAAGATGCGATGGAGTACGTTGGTGACGTTTTCCATATAGCAGGCGACGATACCTCCAATCTGATCGACCTCTGCAAAACCACTGCAATTATTGACGAAGAGGCAGATCGCGGTCGTACAATCCTATTCAATTCTAATACATTTCGCGATGGTCAGTACGCTAAAAAGACGTTGTTGGTTTTGGAATGTCTTACGGCTTCCGAAAGATCTAACCTTATGGAGATTCAGGAAAAACTTCGACGAAACGGCGCACTCTTTGATGGTGAAGTCGAACGGATACTGGGCCACGATTTGTATAGGCGGCTAGTAAGTGTCGGCTTCTTTGACCGGATGGAAGTTAGCAACAGCACGGAAGCAGTTGGCTATATAGCGTCACCAAACGATTTTCAGAAGTTCGGGAGACCTTTTGAGGATGACCCGATCGATGACGCAAAGGCTCTTCTTGCTTCGCTTACGTATGGTCAAACCAGAAGCAACTACGTCAGGGGAAATATCACAATGCCTGATGCCCTGCTTAGAGCTTTGATTGCGGGGCGCGAAATTGGGAAAAATGGCGTTCGCGCTATTGGCGAAGATTATAAGGAACTCGAGGCTAGACAGGTGGTGCAGGTGCATGAGCGCGGCTATGGACGTTATACAATGAGCCTGCTCAAAAAAGATGTTGGTGAACTCGCTTTAACAATCGTTCGCGGCGGAGCTGCTGCACAGGAGGCTGTTCTCATGGATGATTCAGCCGCGACGTCTTTTAAGGGACCTCACATCGTGCGATCGGACGTTAGGCAAAAGAACACCGTTGGCGACAAGCGTTTCGTCACCGACGCTTTGGATCGTCTGAGAAGCGGAGGCTAAGAATGGCGGGAGCACCGAAGGGGGCAGCGCTAGAGGAACTTGTTAGGGCATATTTCGCCCGCCAAGGCTTCTTCGCGTTAAGGGGTGTTTCGTTTCGCTTCGATGATGAAGAAGTTACAGATATTGACGTTTGGCTTTACGGTCGGCAGTCAGCCAGCTTGAGAACCCGCACCATCGTAGACGTCAAAGACAAGCGCTCACCAAAGGCATTTGAGCGCATTTTGTGGACAAGAGGGGTTCAACTGGCACTAGGGTGCGACCGAGCAGTCGTGGCCACAACCGACACTAACCCAAAAATAGTGAGGTTTGCCCAACAACAAAAAGTTGCCCTCTTGACGAGGCAATTCCTTGAGCGTCTTCAAAAAAATGTGAGCACCGAAACCCGCCAATCAGCCGAGCAGTTCGCTGCTAATATCCAGAGCAATCCCAATCACAAGCAAGACGGAGATTGGCTTCGCCGGATAGCTGACGCTAAGTCAGCACTAATTAGCCTTTCTGGATATCCAGCATTTAACAAGGCGATCTCCACGTTTCGCTTTTTTGGAGAGCGAGTAGAAACGAGAGCTCTGAACCGAGAGCAGGCACTACGGGGCGCCTATATCGCGGCTGCGTTGGCATGCATCGCATTAGACAGTGCACTAGAACGTTCGGTTTACGAAGATACCGCTGCTAGGTTCAGGTCAATCGCGAATGGTGTCACGTACGGCGACGCTGGCGATGGGCGTGTTCAATCGAGTATTGATTCGGTCTTGAACGTATTGTCTGGGGCGATGGAAAATGGGCGGGTAGTTGCGACCCAGGCAAGAGATGCTTTTGAGCGGTTATTTGAGCAAGTTAGGTCTGATATAATAGCTGAATTTTTTTCAAGAGAGCACAATTCTGCATCTCTATTCACCGTTGCAAGGGAACTTGACGAGCGAGCGCACAGCATTGATCCATCGACTCTTCTTGAACTATCGACTGAAGCGAAGTCTGTGTTGGGAGTATTTGCCGATTTTGTAGCGGTAAAACGCGGGCTACTGTTCGGAGGACAACTTCATAGAGGCCTAGGCCACAGTGCCTCCGAAGGTGGTCAATCCAAATTTGTCGATGATAAGCCACCATTGAAACAGGATAAGCTCCTTTAGCCAAGGCCAGCCTCATGGAGCGATGTCTTTTCGGTCACACTCTGGTCACAACCGAAGCCCGAGAGCACCCTTTTTGTTGAGTATTGCGTGTAGCTAGGAAAGATCGTAGACTGCTGTAAGCAGCTGAATTTATTCAGTCTTTCGATCGGAGCGAATGCGACGTCAGCGGGAGAGCACTGCATTGACATTGCAGGGGTCACAAGTTCAATCCTTGTCACGCCCACCATCCTTTCAATAACTTAGTTAAGCCATTGTGCCGATTGGCACAGAAACTCCGGGTCGAAGATTTCCAACCGCGACCCCGGAACCAAAGCGGACGCGTTCCGTTGCACGCCAAATGGGGACTGGCTGCAATGGCCGAAGACGACGACCGTTTCTCGACGGTCTATATAGATTCCATCAAATTGCGCGCCGAGCGGTATCGGCTTCGAGCCGAAGTGGACGCCGAACGGCAACAAGCGCGACGGATCCGCAGCGAACTGCAATCGGCCCGAGAGCGAACCTGGATATTCCGGCAACGCCCAGAAGATCTCTGACGCCCGCAGTGCAACTGATCTGACGCTCGCGAGTTCACCTTCATCGTCGGCAACTAGCAAAGGACGCCGGCGGCTGAGAGACAGCGACCGCGCTCCCGTCTGAACCAAGACCGGAGACGCGCCATGCGAGACCGATTTCCCGACAATCCGCGTCCGCGCCCTCTTCAAGCCGAGAGCGACAGGAAACTCCTCGCCCAAACGCGAGATGTGATCAATCGTTCGAGGCAGAAGCTCATCGACACAGAACCGCAGATCGATCCGCACCGGTTGAAGCGGATTTCTCGCAAAGCCACTGGGGTCTAGACCTCGGCCTGCGGGAACATGCCGCTACTGCCGATCGGCCGGCCTAATGATGGTCCACGACCGCGGTGCCAACCTCCTCCAGTTGAAGTTCGACTGCTGCCGGTCCAAGCCCGATATCAGGGTTACAATTTTCGCCAGCGGCAGGGAAGCGAGAGGCGACCCTCTCAGACGCCCGAGACGGCGCAAAGCGCTTTCATCCTGGCGACGGCGAGATCTGGATCGGCCAGCAATCCCGCCTGATCGGCGAGACGGAAGACATCGGCGTAGTGGCAGATGCCGCGCGCCGACTGCATGCCGCCGACCATGGTGAAATGATCCTGGTGGCCATTCAGCCAGGCCATGAAGACGATGCCTGCCTTGTAAAATTCCGTCGGGGCTTCGAAGATCTTGCGCGACAGCGGCACGGTCGGCGCCATCAGCGCGTCATAGCCGGCCCGGTCGCCCTCGGCGAGCCTGGCCAACGCGGGTTGGCCACCGTCGCGATGGCATCGAAGATGCCGAGCAGCGCATGCGAGTGCCTCTTGCCGTCGCCCGCGATCAACTCCGGATAGTTGAAATCGTCACCCGTGAACATCACCACGCCTTCAGGCAGGCGGTCGCGCAGCAGCACCTCCTTATGGGCGTCGAGCAGCGATATCTTTATGCCTTCGACCTTGTCGGCGTGCCGCTCGATGATGGCGACCACGGTGTCCAGGGCGGTATCGAAATCATTGCTGCCCCAATAGCCCTTGAGCGCCGGATCGAACATGTCGCCCAGCCAGTGCAGGATCACCTTGCCGGAGGCTTGGCCGAGGATGCGGTCGTAGACGCGGGCATAGTCGTCCGGGCCTTTGGCCACGGCCGCCAGCGCGCGGCTTGCCATCATGATCGCCTTGCCGCCCCCGCCTTCGATAAAGGCGAACTGCTCCTCATAGGCTCGGATCACATCGTCCAGCGACTTTGCCGCGGCCGGCGCCAGATGGTCGGTGCCGGCGCCGGAAGCGAGATCGGCGCCTTTCACCGTGCGCGCCTCGGCGATCGAGCGCCGGATCAGTTCTTTCGCGCTCGCCCAGTCGAAACCCATGCCGCGCTGCGAGGTGTCCATCGCCTCGGCGATGCGGAAGCCGAGCCGCCACAGGTGATGACGGAACGCCATGGTCTTGTCCCAGTCGACCGCCGGCCGCGACCAGGGATCGGTCATGGCGAAGGGGTTGGCGACGACATGGGCAGCGGCATAGGCGACGCGCGGGAAATCCGCGCCGATGATGGGCTGCGCCGGTTGGCCGACCAGCCGGTAGCCGACACGATCGCCATTCTTCGCAGGCAGGATGATGTCCATCGAACTCTCCCTTTGCGGCAGCCTATAGAGGAACGTTCCAATAAATCAAGAACCTTTATGATCCCTGCGGCTGAAGCGATCCAACGCAGCATCGCGGTCCTAAGCCCATGCGTTCTCTGGAGACCGATCAATTTTTCGAAATCAACATGATTCCCAGTTGACTCCGGTTTGACGCAATGTTTAGAACGTTCCAATAAATTCTAACACCGGACACGGGGGAAGCACGGATATGGCCAGCCGGGCCAAGGCGACGATCCTGGATATCGCCCGTGAGGCCGGCGTGTCCAAATCGACGGTATCGCTCGTGCTGCAAGGCAGCGGGCTGATCCGGCCTGAGACGGCGCTCAAGGTCCGCAAGGCGATCGAGGATGTCGGTTATGTCTACAACCGCGGCGCCGCCAACCTGCGCAAGGCGCATTCCAACGTCATCGGCATGGTGATCAACGATCTCACCAATCCCTTCTTCGCCGAGCTGGCTGTCAGCATGGAGCGCGTCTTTCAGGCCGCCGGCATCGTGCCCTTCATCGCCAACACCGCGGAAAATCCGGTCCGCCAGGAAGAAGTGCTGAAGTCGCTGCTGGAACAAGGCGTCGCCGGTCTGATCGTCTCGCCGGCGCGCGGCACCACGCCCGGCGCCTTCCGCCGCATCGAGGCTGCCGGCGTGCCGGTCGTCTTCGCCATGCGCCGCCTGCCCGAGAGCCGCATCCCGGCAATCGCGCCCGACAACCATCGCGGCGCCTATCTCGCCACTCAGCATCTGATCGGCAAGGGCCACCGCCGGCTGGCTTTCTTCGGCGGTTCGTCCGACCTCGTTGTCTATCACGACAGGCTCGGCGGCTTCATCGAGGCCTGCGAGGCGCTTGGGATCCCGACCGCCAACCGAACGATTGTCGAAGGCGAGACCAGCCGCAGAGGCGGCATGGCCTGCCTGGAGACCGCGCTTGCGGCAGCCGAGCCGCCGACAGCCGCGCTTTGCTTCAACGACGCCGTCGCTTTCGGCGTCATGCTCGCGCTGCGCAAGCGCGGCCTGGAGGCCGGGGCCGACTTCGCCGTGGTCGGTTTCGACGACGTGGCCGAAGCCGAGCACTACATGCCGGCGCTGACCAGCGTCGCCGTCGACACCCCAGGCCTTGGCGAGCGCGCCGCGCACGTCATGCTGAAGATGATCCAGTCGCGCACGACGCGCGCCGAGGACCATATCGGCGCGGTCAGCCTCGTCGTCAGGGAAAGCTGCGGCCCGAGCCGCAGCGCGCACGGCACTGGAATGGGAGACGCGGCATGAGCGTGAGATGGGGCCTGATCGGCGCGAGCACGATCGCCAGGCAGTTCATGGTCAACGCCATTCGCGCGCAGGCCGACGGCGCGGTTGCCGCCGTGATGAGCTCCAGCGCAGAGCGGGCTCAAGGCTACGCCAAGGAAAACGGCATTCCTAAAGCCGTCTCGACGCTCGATGCGCTGCTTGGCTCGGACATTGATGCCGTCTACATCTCGACCACCAATGAGCTGCATCTCGAACAGGGGCTGGCCGCCATCAAGGCCGGCAAGCATGTGCTCTGCGAAAAGCCGCTGGCGCTGACCAGCGCCGATGCGCGCAAGATGGTGGCGGCGGCCAGGAAAGCCGGCATCGTGTTCGGCACCAACCATCATCTGCGCAATGCCGGCGCGCACCGGGCGATGCGCGAGGCAATCGCAACCGGCCGTATCGGCAAACCGATCGCCGCGCGTGTCTTCCATTCCGTCTATCTGCCTGAAAGCCTGCAGGGCTGGCGCATCACCAGGCCCGAAGCCGGGGGCGGCGTGGTGCTCGACATCACGGTGCACGATGCAGACACGCTGCGCTTCGTGCTCGGCGACGATCCGGTCGAGATCTCGGCCTTCACACAGTCGGCCGGCATGGCCGGCGGCGGGCTGGAGGACGGCGCGATGTGCATCTGGCGCTTCAAGTCCGGCGTCATTGCGCAATCGCATGAAGGCTTCACGACCAAGTTCGCCGGCATCGGTTTCGAAGTGCATGGGTCGGAGGGCTCGCTGATCGCCACCGATGTGATGACGCAGAAGCCAGTCGGCTCGGTGCTACTGCGCACTGCAAATGGCGAGGAAGAGCTGAGCTTCGATCGCGAGGACCTCTACACCCGCTCGCTGCGCCAGTTCCATGCCGCGATCCGCGGCGAAGGCCAGCCTTCGGCCACCGGCGAGGACGGCATTTGGTCGCTGGCATCCGCCGAAGCAGCACTGCAATCATCGAAGACCGGCAAGGCCGTGATCATCGATCCGCAACGCGGGAGCCTCGCGTGAGCAAGCTCGTCACGGCAGCGCATGCCGCCAGCCTGATCAAGGACGGCATGGTTGTCTCGGTGTCGTCCTCGAGCGGCCTCGGCTGCCCCGACGCCGTGCTCGCCGCCATCGGCGAGCGCTTCGATGCGGAAGGGCATCCGAGAGCGATCACCACGCTGCACCCGATCGCCGCCGGCGACATGTACGGCATCAAGGGCATCGACCATCTCGCCAAGCCTGGCCTGCTCAAGCGCACGCTCTGCGGCTCGTATCCGTCCGGTCCCTCCTCCGCCGAGCCGCCGCGGATCTGGCAGATGATCGGCGACGACTCGGTCGCGGCTTACAACGTGCCCTCCGGCATCCTCTTCGACATGCATCGCGAGGCGGCCGCCAAGCGTCCCGGCGTGCTGACCAAGGTCGGCCTCGACACCTTCGCCGACCCGCGCCACCAGGGTTGCGCCATGAACGCCGCCGCCAGCGAGCCGATCGTCTCGGTGCAGCAGTTCGACGGCGAGGAGTGGCTCTATTTCCGCGCCGTCATCCCCAACGTCTCGATCATCCGCGCCACCTCCGCCGACGAGCGCGGCAATCTCACCTACGAGCATGAGGGCGCCTATCTCGGCGGTCTCGAACAGGCATTGGCTGCCCGCAACAATGGCGGCATCGTCATTGCGCAGGTGAAGCGCATCGTCGAGAACGGCACCCTCAAGCCGCACGATGTGCGCGTGCCCGGCGTCTTGGTCGACCATATCGTAGTCGCCCCCGATCAGTTGCAGACCACGCAGACGGCTTACGACCCGGCGATCTCGGGCGAGATCTTCCGGCCGCTCTCCACCTTCCGCACCCCGGAGATGAACATCCAGAAGGTGATCGCGCGCCGCGTCGCCATGGAGTTGCGCGACGGCATGGCCGTCAATATCGGCTTCGGCATCTCCGCCAACGTGCCGCGCATTCTTCTCGAGGAAGGCCAGCACGGCAAGGTCACGTGGGTGATCGAGCAGGGCGCGGTCGGCGGCGTGCCGCTGCTCGACTTCAAGTTCGGCTGCGCCTCGAATGCCGAGGCGATCATGCCCTCGCCGCACCAGTTCATCTATTTCCAGGCCGGCGGCTTTGACGCCTCGCTCCTGTCCTTCCTGCAGATCGACCGCCACGGCTCGGTCAACGTGTCGAAGCTTTCGGCGAGACCGCATGTGACGGCTGGCGCCGGCGGCTTCGTCGATATCACCGCGCGGGCGAAGAAGATCGTCTTCTCCGGCTTCTTCAATGCTGGCGCCAAGCTTTCGCTGGCGAACGGCACCCTCCGCATCGACCAGGAAGGCAAGGTGAAAAAGATCGTCGAGGAGGTCGAGCATATCTCCTTCTCCGGCAAGCGCGCGGTCGCGCAAGGCCAGGACATCACCTATGTCACCGAACGCTGTGTGATGAAGCTGACCCAGGACGGGCTGATGGTGACCGAGCTGGCGCCCGGCATCGATCTCGAACGCGATGTGCTGGCGCAGGCCGACACTCCGCTCGCCGTCGCAAACGACCTCAAGATCACGCCGGCGTCGCTCTATCAGGACCGGCCGATCGGCCTGTCGCTCAATGGCGGCGCTTCGCTTGGAGGCGCGCATGGCTGAACGCCTCGTCACCTTCGAGCAGGATGGCGTGATCGGTACCGTGACGCTCAGGCGGCCGGAAAAGTTCAACGCGCTCGACATTCCGATGCTGCGCGCGCTCGAAGCCGCACTCGATAAGGCCGAGTTGACCGAGGGTGTCCGTGTCGTGCTCATCCGCGGCGAAGGCAAAGGCTTCTGCGCCGGCGGCGATGTCGAGGCCTGGGCACAATTAAGCGCCGCCGATTTCCAGGTTCAATGGGTGCGCTACGGCCATCGTGTCTTCGACCGCCTGGCGCGGCTTCGGCAACCGACCATCGCCGTGCTGTCCGGCCATGCGCTGGGCGGCGGCTTGGAATTGGCCGCCGCCTGCGATTTTCGCGTCGCCGAAACCCAGATCAAGCTCGGCTTTCCCGAGACCTCGATCGGCGTCGTGCCCGGCTGGTCTGGTACGCAGCGCGCCGTGCGCCGCTTCGGCGCGCAAACGGTGCGGCGCATGGCAATAGGGGGCGAAGTCCTGCTGGCTAACGAGGCGCTTGCCCTCGGCGTCGTCGACCGCGTCGTCGAAACCGGCAAGGCCTTGGATGAAGCAAAAGCCTGGGGAGAAAAGATCGCCGAGCGTGGTCCGCTCGCAACCGAGGCCGCCAAGCTGATGATCGGCATTGCCGAAGGCGAGGAAGACGCCGCCGCCACGGAAGCGCTGGCCAGCGGCTTCATTGCGCTCACCGGCGATCTCAAGGCCGGTGTCGGCGCCTTCAAGGCCAGGCACAAGCCGGACTTTTCGAGATCCTAGAGAAGACACGATGAACGCACCGCTTAACATTTCCATGCCGGTCGAAGCGTCTCAGGCGCCGAAGAGCTACAAGCTTCTGATCGACGGCAAACATGTCGATGCCCGGGATGGCCGCACGATTGAACGCAACAGCCCCGGCCACGGTTTTGCGGTTTCACGCTATGCGCAGGCGGGTGCTGCGGAAGTCGACGCTGCGGTGCAGGCCGCGCACAAGGCCTTCGAGGCCGGCGCATGGCCGCGCATGAAGGCTTCGGAACGCGCCGCGGTGCTGCTCAAAGCGGCCGATCTGATCGAGGGCCGGCTGGAAGAGATTGCCAGGCTCGACGCGTTGGAATCCGGCAAGCCGATCGCACAGGCGCGCGGCGAGATCGGCGGCGCCGTCGACATCTGGCGCTATGCCGCTTCGCTTGCCCGCACGCTCCATGGCGAGAGCTACGCCAATCTCGGCGATGACATGCTGGGCGTGGTCGTGCGCGAGCCGATCGGCGTCGTCTCGATCATCACGCCGTGGAATTTTCCCTTCCTGATCGTCAGCCAGAAACTGCCCTTCGCGCTCGCCGCCGGCTGCACTGCCGTGGTCAAGCCGAGCGAGATGACCTCGGCCTCGACCTTCGTGCTCGGCGATATCCTGCTGGAGGCCGGCCTGCCGGCGGGTGTCGTCAACATCCTCGCTGGCCTGGGTAGTGATGTCGGCGCGCCGATGGTCAGGCATCCGCTGGTTGAGATGGTGTCCTTCACCGGCTCGACCCGCGTCGGCAAGATGACCATGGCGGCGGCGTCCAGTTCGCTGAAGAAGGTGTCGATGGAGCTCGGCGGCAAGAACGGCCAGATCGTCTTCCCCGGCGCCGATCTCGAAGCAGCGGCGGATGCCGCAGTCTTCGGCGGCTTCTTCAACGCCGGCGAATGCTGCAATGCCGGCAGTCGGCTGATCGTGCATGAGGCGATCGCGGACGACTTTCTCGGCGCAGTCAAGGCGCTGGCCGAGAGGGTGAAAGTCGGCGATCCGCTTGACGACCGCACCAAGGTCGGCGCGATGATCTCGGCCGACCACATGGCAAAGGTAGCCGGCTATGTGACGGCGGCCAAAACCGGCGGCGGCAGCGTATTCAGCGGCGGCGAACAGCTCGCCTCCAACGCCGGCCAGTATCTCGATCCGACCATTGTCCGCAACGTTACCGAGGACATGGAAATCGCGCGCGAGGAAGTCTTCGGGCCGGTGCTGTCCGTGCTCACTTTTGAAACGATTGAAAGGGCATTGCACATCGCCAACAACACGCCCTATGGTCTGTCTGCGGGAGTGTGGAGCGCCAGCATCGACACATGCATGTCGGTGGCGCGCGGTGTGCGTTCGGGGACGGTTTGGGTGAATACGTTCATGGAGGGTTATCCCGAACTGCCCTTCGGCGGCTACAAGCAATCCGGTCTCGGACGCGAACTCGGCAAACGCGCCGTCGAGGACTATACCGAGGAAAAGACAATCCAGTTTCATCGCGGCCAGCGCACCGGATGGTGGCTCGGCTGAGTTGGGAGACCCCGGCGGTCACCCCGCCGGTTATGTGAATGCAACAAGGGAGGTAGTACATGTTGCGCAAACTGCTTATCGGAACGGCTCTTGCGACGAGCTTTGCGTTCTCGGCGCATGCCGCGGACGTCAAGGAAGTGCAGATGCTGCATTGGTGGACGTCGGGCGGCGAAGCGGCTGCTCTGAACGTGCTGAAGCAGGATCTGGCCAAGGAAGGCTATGCCTGGAAGGACGTGCCGGTGGCCGGCGGCGGCGGCGACGCCGCCATGACCGCGCTGAAGGCAATGGTCGCGGCCGGCAACTATCCGACCGCCTCGCAGATGCTGGGCTACACCGTGCTCGACTATGCCGCTGCCGGCGTCATGGGCGACCTCACCGAGACCGCCAAGAAGGAAGGCTGGGACAAGAGCGTTCCGGCCGCCCTGCAGAAGTTCTCCGTTTATGACGGCAAGTGGGTCGCGGCTCCGGTCAACGTCCACTCGGTCAACTGGCTGTGGATCAACAAGGCCGTGATGGACAAGATCGGCGGCACCGAGCCGAAGACCTTCGACGACTTCATCGCCCTGCTCGACAAGGCCAAGGCCGCTGGCGTCATCCCGCTCGCGCTTGGCGGCCAGAACTGGCAGGAAGCGACCATGTTCGACTCCGTCGTGCTGTCGACCGGCGGACCGGAATTCTACAAGAAGGCGATGAACGACCTCGATGAGGAGTCGCTCAAGTCCGACACGATGAAGAAGTCGTTCGACAACCTCGCCAAGCTCGTCACCTATGTCGACCCGAACTTCTCGGGCCGCGACTGGAACCTCGCCACCGCCATGGTCATCAAGGGCGATGCGCTGGTTCAGGTCATGGGCGACTGGGCCAAGGGCGAGTTCCACGCCGCCAACAAGACCCCGGGCACGGACTTCCTCTGCTACCGCTTCCCGGGCACCGACGGCTCGGTGATCTACAACTCCGACATGTTCGGCATGTTTAACGTTCCGGACGACCGCAAGGCCGCGCAGGTCGCTCTGGCCACCGCCACCCTGTCGAAGAGCTTCCAGTCGGCTTTCAATGTCGTGAAGGGCTCGGTCCCCGCCCGTACCGACGTGCCGGACACCGACTTCGATGCTTGCGGCAAGAAGGGCATCGCCGACCTTAAGGCGGCTAACGAAGGCGGCAAGCTGTTCGGCTCGTTGGCCCAGGGCTATGGCGCGCCCCCGGCTGTCGCCAACGCCTACAAGGACGTCATCTCGAAGTTCGTCCATGGCCAGATCAAGACCTCGGACGAAGCCGTGACCGAATTGGTCAAGGCGATCGACGACGCCAAGTAAGGCGTTTTGCTGGAGCAATTCCAGGAAAAATGCATAGCGGTTTTCCGTTCGGAATTGCATAAACAAAACCACTCGAGTCTCCCCCGCTCCGGCGGGGGAGGTCTCCTGTCGAGACGATATACGGGATTGCTGCCTTGTGTGCGCCGCACGCTGGCTGGTCCCCAGTAACCGGTACTGGATAAGCCGATGAGCACAGTCGCCGAAACCCAAATCAAGCTGACGCCGGAACATGACGCCCGTCCCGGCGCCTCCGTCCGCTCGCGATTGCAGGACCTTTTGCCGAAGATCGTCCTGGCGCCGAGCTTCGCGGCGACGATCGTCTTCGTCTATGGCTTCATCCTGTGGACGATCTATCTGTCGTTCACCAACTCCAAGACCTTCCCATCCTACGACATCACCGGCGCCCGCGCCTATCAGCGGCTGTGGCGCTGGACCTTCGAGAGCGACCCGCCGTCGAGCTGGTACACCTCGATCACCAACATGGGCATTTTCGGCTTCCTCTACATCCTGATCTGCCTGGCGCTCGGCCTGTTCCTGGCCATCCTGCTCGACCAGAAGATCCGCGGCGAAGGCATGCTGCGGCCGATCTATCTCTATCCGATGGCGCTCTCCTTCATCGTCACCGGCGTCGCCTGGAAATGGTTCCTCGACCCCGGCCTCGGTCTCGAGCAGACGCTACACCAATGGGGCTGGACGAGCTTCCATTTCGACTGGATCAAGAACAAGGATTTCGTCATCTACACGGTGGTGATCGCCGGCGTCTGGCAGGCTTCCGGCTTCATCATGGCGATGTTCCTGGCCGGGCTTCGCGGCATCGACGGTGAGATCATGAAAGCCGCGCAGATCGACGGCGCAACCACGTTCCAGCTCTACCGCCGCATCGTCATTCCGCTGCTCAGGCCGGTGTTCCTGTCGGCCTTCATCGTGCTCGCGCATCTGGCCATCAAGTCCTATGACCTTGTCGTGGCGCTGACCAGCGGCGGACCGGGCGGTTCGGCCTGGCTGCCCTCCAACTTCATGTATGAGTTCACCTTCAAGCGCAACGAGATGGCGGTGGGCTCGGCGAGCGCGGTGATCATGCTGATGACGCTGACCGCGATCATCGTGCCTTATCTCTATTCCGAGCTCAGGGAGAAGCCGCGATGAGCGCCGTCACCTCACCGGCCAGCCAGGCATCGAGCGGCGTCAGCGCCAGGACAATCAACCGCATCGTCATCTACGGACTGCTTGCGCTGTTCGCGCTGTTCTACCTGATGCCGCTCTTCGTCATGCTGGTCACCTCGTTCAAGACCATGGACGAGATCCAGAACGGCAACATGCTGGCGCTGCCGCAGTCGCCGACCATCGCGCCATGGTTCAAGGCCTGGGGCGAAACCTGCGTCGGTCTCACCTGCGCCGGGATCAAGGGCTACTTCTGGAACTCCATCAAGATGGTGGTGCCGGCGGTGCTGATCTCGACGCTGCTCGGCGCGCTCAACGGCTATGTGCTGACCAAATGGCGCTTCCGCGGCCATACGCTGGTCTTCGCGATGATGCTGTTCGCCTGCTTCATTCCGTTCCAGTCGGTACTCTTGCCGATGGCGACCATCCTCGGCAGCATCGGCCGCTTCGGCGCCAGCCTGCAGAACGCGACGGGGTTCAACTTCGGCCTCGGCAACTCGACGGTCAACCTGGTCTTCGTCCATGTGGTCTACGGCCTCGGCTTCACCACCCTGTTCTTCCGCAACTATTACGAGGCCTTCCCGACCGAACTGGTGAAGGCGGCGCAGGTCGACGGCGCCTCCTTCTTCCAGATCTTCCGCCGCATCATGCTGCCGAACTCGATGCCGATCTTCGTCGTCACCGTCATCTACCAGTTCACCAACATCTGGAACGACTTCCTGTTCGCTTCCGCTTACGCCGGCACCGGCGACGTGATGCCGATGACGGTGGCGCTCAACAATGTCGTCAACACCTCGACCGGCGTCGTCGAGTACAACGTCAACATGGCCGCGGCGATGATCGCCGCGCTCCCCACCCTGATCGTCTATGTCGTCGCCGGCCGCTATTTCGTGCGCGGGCTGATGGCCGGCGCGGTCAAGGGCTGACCCTATTTTCTGAAGGAACGACCATGGCTTTTCTGGAAATTGATGGGCTGAAGAAGCGCTTCGGGAATGTCGAGATCCTGAAGGGCATCGATGTCGAGCTCGAAAAGGGCGGCTTCCTGGTGCTGGTCGGCCCGTCCGGCTGCGGCAAGTCCACCCTGCTCAACACCATTGCCGGGCTGGAAACCATCACCGAGGGCCAGATCCGCGTCGACGGCCGCGCGATCAACGATCTGCATCCCTCGAAGCGCGACATCGCCATGGTCTTCCAGAGCTACGCGCTCTATCCGAACATGACGGTTGCCGGAAACATCGCCTTCGGCATGGAGATGCGCGGCGTGCCGGCGGCGGAGCGCCAGGCGGCGATCGACAAGGTGGCAAAGATCCTGCAGATCGGTCACCTGCTCAACCGCAAGCCCAGCCAGCTTTCCGGCGGCCAGCGCCAGCGCGTCGCCATGGGCCGGGCGCTGGTGCGCGACCCGAAACTCTTCCTGTTCGACGAGCCGCTTTCCAATCTCGACGCCAAGCTGCGCGTCGACATGCGCATCGAGATCAAGCGCCTGCACGCCACGACCGGCACCACGATCGTCTATGTCACCCACGACCAGATCGAGGCGATGACGCTGGCGACCAAGATCGCCGTGATGCGCGACGGCGAGGTACAGCAGTTCGGCACGCCGGCCGAAGTCTACAACAATCCCACCAATATCTTCGTCGCCGATTTCATGGGCTCGCCGGCGATGAACCTGATCCCGGCCAAGATTGGCGCCAATGGCAGCGGGCTCTCGGTCGTTCTCGATCGTGAGGCCCGCCAACCGATCACGCTGTCGCTGCCCGGCGCGCCGACCGGCCTTGCGGCCTTCAAGGACAAGCCGGTCATCTTCGGCGTCCGCCCGGAAGCGCTGACCGATCCAGAAGGCGCCGAGCGCAACGGATCCGAAATCGCCACCGCCGACTGCCACATCGAAGTGGTCGAGCCGGCGGGATCGGACACGTTCGCCGTCACCAATCTCGGCGGCAAGGGCGTGGTGGCGCGGCTGCGCGCCGACGCCAGGATCCAGCCCGGCACCAGCACGCCGCTGGCATTCAATCTCAGCAAGGCGGTGTTCTTCGACCCGGCGACCGAGAAGCGCATTCTCTGATGCATGTCGCCCAAAAGTGGATCCGGTTTTGGGGCAGCGACATGCGTCAAGACAAAGATCTAAAGCGCGTGGTCCCGGTCAGTTCAAACACGACGCGCTTTAGACCATGACAAATCCGGATATCGTCATCATCGGCTCCGGCATCGGCGGCGCCACGATCGCCTCCGGCTTGGCCGGCAGCGGCGCCTCGATCCTGATCCTGGAACGCGGTGAACCGCTGCCCGCGACGCCGCATGCGCGCTCGACGCGCTCGATCTTCGTCGACGGGCATTACCGGCCGAAGGAGATGTGGCGCGAGGCCGGCGGCGCCGCGTTCAACCCCGGCAATTACTATTATGTCGGCGGCAACTCGAAATTTTTCGGCGCGGTGCTGATCCGCTACCGCAAGGAGGATTTCTCCGAGCTGGAGCATTTCGGCGGTGTCTCGCCGGCCTGGCCGTTTTCCTATGACGAGTTCGAACCCTGGTATTCGAAGGCCGAGCAGCTTTTCCGGGTGCGCGGCGCGCTCGGCGAGGATCCGACCGAGCCGTTCCATTCGGTTCCCTATGCCTTCAAGCCGGTGCCCGACGAACCTTCGATCGCGCGTGCGCGCGCCGAACTCAAAGGCCTCGGCCTGCATCCTGCCTCGCTGCCGCTCGGCGTCGACATCGAAGCCTGGCTGAAGGAGGGCAAGACCGGCTGGGATGCTTTTCCGAACACCGGCCAAGGCAAGGTCGACGCCCAGACCGGGCCTCTGGCGGCTGCGCTCAATGACAATAACATCAAGCTCGAAACCGGCGCCCATGTCGACTGGCTCGAGGCCTCGCCGGACGGCAAATCGATTGCCGCCATTCATTACACGCAGAACGGCTCGCAAAGGACGCTCTCGCCGAAGCTGGTCATCCTTTCGGCCGGCGCGATCAACTCCGCCGTCATCCTGCTGCGCTCGCCCTCGACAAACGGCAAAGGCCTCGCCAACAGTTCCGACCAGGTCGGCCGCAATTTCATGAACCACAATTCGAGCGCGATGCTGGCGATCGACCCGCGCCGCCGCAACGACGCCGTCTACCAGAAGACGCTGATGCTCAACGACTATTATCTGTCGGACGGCAAGGGCGGTAAACCACTCGGCAACGTGCAACTGCTCGGCAAGATCGACGGCAACATGCTGCGGGCCAATGTGAAGCTGGCGCCGAGATTCGCGCTCGATTTCATGGCCGGCCACGCCGTCGACTGGTACCTGATGTGCGAGGACCTGCCCGATCCTGAAAGCCGCATCCTGGTCGACGGCAAGGAGATCGTCATGCAGTGGCGGCGCTCCAACATGCAGTCGCTGGAAGGCCTGACCAAGGTGATGCGCGAAAACTTCCGCGCCTGCGGTTACCCGATCGTGCTGTCGCGCCCCTTCGACAAGCGCACGCCCTCGCACCAGTGCGGCACGGTGCGCATGGGCAACGACCCGGCGACGGCGCCACTCGATACGTTCTGTCGTGCTTACGACCATAAGAACCTGTTCGTCGTGGACGCCGGCTTCCTGCCGACCTCGGCGGCGGTCAATCCGGCGCTGTCGATCGCCGCCCAGGCGCTGCGCGTGGCAGACCATATCCGCAAGACGGAGTTCGCGGCATGACCCGCCGGGCAGCCATCGTCACCGGCGGCGCGCGCGGCATCGGCCTTGCCTGCACCGAGGCGCTGGCCGATGCCGGCTTCGATATTCTTGTTGCCGACCTTGCGGACAAGCCGGCCGATGGACTTGCCGAAAGCATCGCCGCGCGCGGCGCGAAGTTTGCCTATGCCAGCTGTGACATCGCTGATCTCGCCGGCCATCCAAAACTGGTCGCGACGGCGGTGGACGCCTTCGGCAGCATCGATTGCCTCGTCAACAACGCCGGCATAGGCGCCGTCGTGCGCGGCGACCTTCTGGAATTGAAGCCTGATAATTTCGACCACGCGCTAAATATCAATCTGCGCGGCACGGTGTTCCTCAGCCAGGCCGTCGCCAAGGCGATGCTGGCGACACCCGCCAGCTTTGCGAGGTCGATCGTCACCATCACCTCGGTCAGCGCGACAATGGCCTCGCCGGAGCGCGCCGACTACTGCATCTCAAAGGCAGGGCTTTCGATGTGGGTGAAGAACCTGGCGCTGCGGCTCGCCGCGGAAAACATCGGCGTGTTCGAGGTGCGGCCGGGCATCATTCGCACCGACATGACGGCAGGCGTATCCGCCAAATATGACGCGTTGATAGACGGCGGGTTGGTGCCGGCCAAACGCTGGGGCGAGGGCGCCGATATCGGCGCTGTGGTGGCCGCACTTGCCAGCGGAAAATTCGGCTTTGCAACCGGATCGGTCATCGATGTCGACGGCGCGCTCTCCGTGCCTCGTCTGTGAGTGAGTGGAACCATGGCTGACTACATCATCGTTGGCGCCGGACCGGCCGGTTGCGTGCTGGCCAACCGACTGAGCGAGGAGCCGACCAATTCAGTCCTGCTGCTCGAAGCGGGCGGCAAGGATTGGCACCCGCTGATCCACATGCCGGCAGGCTTCGCCAAGATGACCAAGGGCATCGCTTCCTGGGGCTGGTCGACGGTGCCGCAGAAGCACATGAAGGACCGCGTCTTCTGGTACACCCAAGCCAAGGTTGTCGGCGGCGGCTCGTCGATCAACGCCCAGATCTACACGCGCGGCAACGCCCGCGACTATGACGCCTGGGAGAAGGAAGAGGGCTTGGCCGGCTGGGGCTATCGCGATGTGCTGCCCTATTTCAAGCGCGCCGAGAACAACCAGCGCTTCGCCAACGATTATCACGGCGACCAGGGGCCGCTCGGCGTTTCCAACCCGATCTCGCCGCTGCCGATCTGCGAGGCCTATTTCCGCGCCGGCCAGGAGATGGGAATCCCCTTCAATCCGGATTTCAACGGCGCCAGCCAGGAAGGCGTCGGCTATTACCAGCTCACCCAGAAGGACGCGCGGCGCTCCTCCGCCTCGGTCGCCTATCTGAAGCCTATCCGCGCCCGCAAGAACCTGACGGTCAGGACCGATGTACTCGTCACCCGCGTCGTCGTCGAGAAAGGCCGCGCCATCGGCGTCGAGATCGTCGACAGGCCGAGCGGAGAGAAGACGATCCTGCGCGCGGAACGCGAGGTGATCATCTCCTCCGGCGCCATCGGCTCGCCAAAGCTCTTGATGCAATCCGGCATTGGCCCGGCCGATCATCTGAAGTCGGTCGGCGTCACGCCGGTCCATGACCTGCCCGGCGTCGGCTCCAACATGCAGGACCATCTCGACCTGTTCGTGATCGCCGAATGCACCGGCGACCACACCTATGACAACTATGCCAAGCTGCACCGCACGATGTGGGCCGGCCTGCAATACGTGCTTTTGAAGAAGGGCCCCGTCGCCTCCAGCCTGTTCGAGACCGGCGGCTTCTGGTACGCCGATCCGACCGCCGCCTCGCCCGACATCCAGTTCCATCTCGGTCTCGGCTCCGGCATCGAGGCCGGGGTCGAGAAGCTGAACAATCCCGGCGTGACGCTGAACTCCGCCTTCCTGCGCCCGCGCTCGCGCGGTACGGTGCGATTGAAGAGCGCCGACCCCGTCGATCATCCGCTGATCGACCCGAACTACTGGTCCGATTCCTACGATCGCGACATGTCGATCAAGGGACTGCGGCTGGCGCGGGAGATCATGCGGCAGAAGGCGCTGCAGCCTTTTGTGCTGCGCGAGGTGCTGCCCGGCCCTGCGCTGCAAAGCGACGCCGACCTCTTCGACTATGCCTGCCGCGCGTCCAAGACCGATCACCATCCCGTCGGCACCTGCCGCATGGGACATGATGCGATGGCTGTGGTGACGCCCGATCTCAGGCTGCGCGGCATCGACGGCCTGCGGGTCTGCGACGCGTCGGTGATGCCGCGTGTCCCCTCCTCCAACACCAATGCGCCGACCATCATGGTCGGCGAGAAGGGCGCCGATCTGATCCTCGGACGCGAGCCGCTGCCGCCGGCCGTGTTCAAGGGCAATAAGGCGGCTTGAGGGGAGAACAATGATCCGCCACTGCGTCTTTGTCCGCTTCGGCGACGGCACCTCCGCCGCCGAGCGCGCCGCGATTCACGCCGATCTCGAAGCGCTGCGCCCGGCCATCGACGGCATGGGCAAGGTTCATTTCAGCGCCAATGTCAGCCCGGAGCCGTTCGCGCGCGGTTTCGGCCATGGCTTTACCATCGATTTCCGCGATGCTGCCGCCCGCGACGCCTATCTGGCGCACGAGGCGCATCAGCGCGCCGGCGCTCGCCTGGTCGCCGCGCTCGAAGGGGGCACCGACGGGCTGATGGTCCTCGACTTGGAGTTTACGGAAATGTGACCGTCGGTTGATCGGAAACCGGCAAATGACCCGTTCTCTTTTGCACCGCATGGAACATATCGTTCCTTTCGCGGATGCAAAGGAGCAGCGATTTGAGTCTCACCTCGGAGCAGAAGAAAACCGTCGTCGCATCTTTCTTGGGCTGGACGCTCGACGCTTTTGATTTCTTCCTTCTGACATTCCTGCTCACCGATATCGCCGCTGAATTCCACACCGATGTCCCGGCGGTCTCCAAGGCGCTGTTCCTGACCTTGGCCACGCGATTCATCGGCGCGTTCTTGTTCGGCATGCTGGCCGACAAATATGGGCGCAAACCGCTGCTGATGCTCAACATCGTCAGCTACTCGGTGATCGGGGCGCTGGCCGCTTTCTCGCCGAATCTCGGCATATTCCTGGCGCTTCGGGCGCTGTTCGGCATCGCGATGGGCGGCGAATGGGGCCTTGGCAGCTCGCTCGCCATGGAATCCATTCCGCCCAGCGCCCGCGGCATGGTTTCGGGCATCCTGCAATGCGGCTATCCGGCGGGATATCTGCTGGCGGCAGTTGTCTATGGGCTGCTCTACGGCCAGAAGATCGGCGATTTCACCTTCGGCTGGCGCGCCATGTTCCTGCTGAGCTTCGTGCCGGCGCTGATCGTGCTCTTCATCCGCTCGCACGTGCCGGAATCGCCCGCCTTCGTCTCAGGCCGGGCGCAGGCGCGGCCAGGCCTCCTCGTAACGCTGCAGAAGCACTGGGGCATCGCGCTCTATGCCGTGGTGCTGATGATGTTCTTCAACTTCTTCAGCCATGGCACGCAGGACCTCTACCCGACCTTCCTGAAGAAGCAGCACGGCTTCGATCCGCACACGGTGAGCTGGATCACCATCGTCGCCAATATCGGCGCCATTGTCGGCGGTCTGGCGTTCGGCGCGCTGTCGGAGAAGATCGGGCGCATAAACGCCATCACGCTCGCCTGCGTCATTGCCCTGCCGGCTATTCCGCTCTGGGCCTATACGACGACGCCCTTCATGCTGGCGCTCGGCGCCTTCATCATGCAGGTGGCGGTGCAAGGCGCCTGGGGCGTCATTCCGGTGCATCTCAACGAGCTATCGCCGGGCTCCGTGCGGGCGACCTTGCCTGGCTTCATCTACCAGGCCGGCAATCTGGCGGCCTCCTATGGCGGCCCGTATCAGGCCGGCATCGCCGAAGCGCCGGGAGGCAGCTATGGCTATGCGCTGGCATTGTTTGCCGGCGTGGTCGCCGTCTGCATCATCGTCGTGATCCGCTTCAGCCCCGAGAAGCGTGGCGAGGTCATGACCGTGATCGACCGGGAAGTCAGCCCAGTCTGAGCGCCACCACGCCCGCGACGATGCCCAGCGCCGCGGCGGCGCGCCATGCCGTCATCTTCTCGCCCAGCGCCAGCACCGAGATCAGCATGGCGAACAGGATCGAGGTCTCGCGCAGCGACGCCACCGAGGCGATCGGCGCCTTGGTCATCGCCCACATCACGATCCAGTAGGCGGCGCCGCTCAGCACGCCGGTGAAGAGGCCTGCCTTCCAGTCCCGCGCCAGCAGGGGCAGCGACTGTGGCCCGCGAAAGGCGATGCACAGCACCAGCGCCCAGAGCGCATCGCAGACGAACAGCCAGGCCGCATAGCTTTGCGCGGTTGCCGCCAGCCGCGCGCCGCTGCCGTCCGACAGCGTGTAGCTGGCAATGAAGATCGATGTGCCGAGCGCGAAGCTGACGGCGCGCAGATTGAACCGTTCAAGATGCACGCCGCCGCGAAACGACATGACCAGCGTGCCTGCCGACAGAAGCACGATGCCGAAGATGGAGAGTGGCGCCGGTATCTCTCCGAGCAGAACGATGCCGCCGAGCGCGGAGAGCAGCGGCGCGGTACCGCGCGCCAGCGGATAGGTCTGAGCGAAATCGCCGGCCTTGTAAGCGCCGATCAGAAACGTCCGGTAGCCCATATGGAAGAAGACCGAGGCGAGGATGAATGGCCAGACCTCGGCTTTCGGCACTTCAACGAAAGGCAGCGCCAGCAGCGCCGCAGCCCCCATGCCGAGCGTCATCAAGGTGATCGACAGGAAGCGGTCGAGGTGCACCTTGACCAGCGCGTTCCAGATCGCGTGCATGGCGGCCGCCGACAGCACCGCGAGGAAGACGAAAAGCGTCATGCCCGCCTCACCCGCCTGCAAGCCCAGCGGCGATGCCTGGCGTTTCCAGATCGATATCGACCCTGAGCGGGAAATGGTCGGAGGCCACTTCGCCGATATCGGCGCTCACGGAACGCACCCGCCCGGCCAGCATGCCGCCAACGAAGCAATGATCGAGCCGGCGTTTCGCCAGCTTGCCCTCGATGTTCTTTTCATGCGTGTGGAAGTCCGTCACCGGCTTGGCGGCGACGGCTGCGGCATCGACGAACCCGTCGATATAGACGGCGCCGCGATGATAGGGCGTGCTGCCGACGATGCGCCGGTATTCCGCACTTCCCGGCTCCATGTTGAAATCGCCGAGCCAGATCGCCGCCAGCGGGTTTTCCGGCTCCGGCTCGCCATTCGCCCAGTTGCGCTGCGGCTCGTCATCGGCGCCGCTCCAGGGACCGCCATCGGACGGCGCGCGGCGCTGTTCGGCGAGCAGATAGTCGATCTGCTCCAGCCGCTCTTCGGCCGCGATATGGGCAAGATGCAGCGAGAAGACCCGCACGGATCCCGCCGGCGTCCGGATCATGCACTCCAGCGCGGCGGTGCGCGTGTTGAGGGGCTTGAGCGTGCGGCGCAGCGGCAGCGCATGCAGCCGCGACCAGACGATCGGCAGCTTCGACAGAAGCATCGTGCCGAACTGCCTGCGGCGGTTGACGATGCGCCCATCACGCTTTTCGCTGGCGTCCATGTCGAAGGCCGGACCGTACACCCAGTGATAGTCGGGCAGCAGCTTGGATAGGATTTCCGGCTGGTCGTCGCCGTTGCTGCGCTGCCAGTGCCGCTCCACTTCCTGCAGGGCGACAATGTCGGCGCCTTCGACCAGGCGCGCGGCACGCGCCAGATCGTAGCGGCCGTCGCTGCCATAGCCGTACTGGATGTTGTAGCTGACCAGCTTCATCGATTAACCGGCTGAATATCCGGCCACGGCACTAGCGCCTCGGCCACGGCGTTGCAATGGACGCCATCGACGTGCGGAATGGTCCAGTCATGACCGCCGACCCTGGCATCGTCTAGGTCGTGAGCGACTGGAACCGCCCCGCCGGCGATGCTGCCAGCTCGGACCAGTCGATTTCTTCTTCCAGACGGTGATAGGCTTCGTCGCCGATCGTACCGTCGCGGCGCAATTCTTCGAGCCTATCGCGCTGCCGCTTGATGGCATAGAGGCGCAGTCGGTCGTATTCGGTGGCCGCCTGCGCATCCTCAGGATTCTCGGCGATCTTTCGTTGGGCCTCGTACTGCTCGCGCACGACGTCCGCAGCGGCAGACGTCTTGCGGCTCAGGACGTCGAGCGCGGCTTCCATGATGGCAACGCGTGCCTGCGCCACTTCGCGATCTATCGTCGTATCCTCTTCGAAATTGAGCCAGCGCAGCAGCGGCTTCAAGCTCATGCCTTGCAGCACCAGCGTGCCGAGCACGACCGCGAAGGCGGCAAGCACGATCGGGTCCCGGCCAGGGAAATTGGCCGGCAGTGCAATGGCCACCACCAGGCTCACCAGCCCACGCATGCCGCACCAGCCGACAAGCAAGGCGCCCCCGAATGTCGGCGCATCCCGCCTTTGCTCTTTGCTGTCGAAGCGGGCGAACCGCCGTATGATTGCGACGTAGCCAAACACCCAGACGAGGCGTGCCACGATGACAACGGCCAGCACCGTTGCGGCGAAGACAAATTCATCGCCCTGCCCATCGCCGGAGAGCCTGCCGACGATCGACCTGGCCTGCAGGCCCATCAGCACGAAAGCCAGCACGTTGAGCACGAACACTGCCGACTCCCAGACCGAGTAGGTGCTGACGCGGCGTCTGGCCGACATCTGGCGCGGCGCGGTGCGCGCGATGGTGATGGCATAGACGACGATGGTGATGATGGCGGAAAGGCCGATCCTGTCGGCAATGATCCAGACGGCAAAGGTTCCGGCAAACTGCACCACGGTGCTGCTTGCCGCATCCTCGATGCGCGTCAGCGTCAGCAGCGAGAGGCGGCCGAACAGATAGCCGGCGGCGACGCTGCCGACCGTCGACAGAAGGATCACCGGCACCGCATCGCTCAGCATGACCGAGCCGACCGCGGCCGAAACGGCGATGCGATAGATCAGAAGCGCCGTGGCGTCGTTGAGCAGGCTCTCCCCTTGCAGGATGGCGTTGAGGCGGTGCGGCACCTTGAACTGGCCGAGCACGGCGCTCGCCGCCACGGCGTCCGGCGGCGCGACGATGGCGCCGAGCGCGATCGCCGCCGCGATCGGCAGACCGGCCATCTTCCAGCCGACGAAGGCGACGACCACGGTGGTGAAGACAACCGCGCCCAACGCCAGCAGCACCAGCGACAGCCGGTAGCGCTTCAGGTCGCGCAGCGACGTATCATAGGCGGCATCGAGAAGCACCGGCGCGATGAACAGGGCAAGCGCCAGTTCCGGGTCGATCTCGATGGTCGGCGCACCTGGCAGAAAGGCGATCCCCACTCCGGCCAAGGCCAGCAGGGAGGGATAAGGTATCCCCAGCCATCGCGACAACGCTGTCAGCCCGACGGCGATCAGAAGCAGAATGAGGGTGAGCTCGAAAAGCGCCATGACTCATCGTAGCGATGGAACCAGGCCTTTGGCACTGCAAAAAACGAATGGTGAATGGTGAATGGTGAACGGGCATCATCAGAGAGAATTCGAGCACGTAACGTGCTCTCTTCGCCGACTACCATTCACTTATTCACTATTCACTGTTCACCCTAGTGCAGCACCAGCATGTCGCCCGACGAGAAAGAGATGTCCGCCTTCTCGCCGACGACAGGCGGCGGCGTCGCCGAGTTGTTGAAGGTGTCGAGCGATACCGTGTTGCCGCCGATGCCGACGCGCACCCGGATGACCGAGCCGAGGAAATGCACTTCGGCGATCTCGCCCGAAAGGCTGGTGTCGTGGCCGGGCTGGCGTCCGAGCGAAATCGCTTCGGGCCGCAGCGCCAGCGACAGCGTGTCGCCGGACTTCGACCCGTTGAGCTTGCCCTTCAGCGAGACTTCCTGCGTGTTGACCTGCACCTTGCCGGACGCGGCATCGGTGACCTTGCCTTCCAGGACGTTGAGCGTGCCGACGAAATTGGCAACGAATTTGGTCGCCGGCCGGTTGTAGATCTCGAACGGCGTGCCGACCTGCTCGGCCTTGCCGCCATACATGACCGCGATGCGGTCGGAGATCGACAGCGCCTCTTCCTGGTCGTGCGTCACGAAGATGGTGGTTATGCCGAGCTTCTTCTGGATCGAGCGGATTTCCTCTCGCAGCGAAATGCGCACTTTGGCGTCCAGCGCCGACAGCGGCTCGTCGAGCAGCAAAAGCTTCGGCTTCGGCGCAATGGCGCGCGCCAGCGCGATGCGCTGCTGCTGGCCGCCGGAGAGCTGGTAGGGATAGCGGTCGGCCATCTGCGGCAGCCTGATGATGTCGAGCATCTCCGCGACACGGGAATCGATGGCCGCCCTGGGCATGCCCGCCACCTTCAGTCCGAACCCGATATTCTGCGCCACAGTGAGGTTGGGAAACAGCGCATAGGCCTGGAACACCATGCCGATATTGCGCTGGTTGGGCTTCAGCCTGGTGATGTCCTTGCCGCTAACCACGATCTTGCCGGCCGAGGGCTCCTCGAAGCCGGCCACCATGCGCAACACCGTCGTCTTGCCGCAGCCGGACGGACCGAGGAAGGAGACGAATTCGCCCGGCGCGACATCGAGGTTGAAATCCTCGACCACGGTTGTGGCGCCGAAGGACTTTCGCACATGCTGGATGGAGAGGAACGGCTCGGCCATGGCTTTTTCTTTCGGTCGGTACTTCGCTCAATTGGGGCGGTTCGCCGATTTCGGCGCGAAACGGGACAATATCTGGATCAGCGACATGCAGCCCCACGTTATGACGAACGCGATGATCGACAGCGCCGCCGGCTCATAGGCGCGGTTGGCCACAAGATTCTGCAAATACGGGCCGAATGCCGGCCGGTTGAGCAGGCTGGCCATGGTGAATTCGCCGATCACGATGGCGAAGGTCAGGAATGCGCCCGAAAGCACCGCGATCAGCACATTGGGCAGGATCACGCGGCTGATGATCGTGCCCCAGCCGGCGCCCAGGATCTGCGCCGCTTCCGTCAACGTGCGCACGTCGATGGTGCGAAGCCCGGTGTCGACGGCGCGGTACATGTATGGCAGTGCAAGCGTTGCATAGCCGATGACCAGCAGAGCATTCGCGCCTGGATTGGTTGCCAGGAACGGCAGCGGCGAATTCGACCCATACATCCTGATATAGCCGAAGACGATGACGATGGCCGGGATCACCAGCGGCAGCAGCGTGATGAACTCGACGATCGGCCTGATCTGCGGCATGCGAAGGCGGATCCAGTAGGCCGTAGGCACGACGATCAGCACGCCGAGGAGAATGGTGAAGATGGCGACGACCACCGAAAACATGAAGGTCGCCTGGAACTGGCTGTCGCCGAGCACGACCTTGTAGGCGTCCAGGGAATAGACGCCGCGGCGCATGCGCAGCGAGAACTCGATCGTCGCGATCAGCGGGATGAAGAAATACGCCGCGCCGAGGACAAAGACGACCCAGGCCCAGAACCTGCCGGATTTCATTTCAGCCACCTCTCCGAGCGCGTCCGGAACCAGATGTAGAAGATGTTGGCAAGCCCGGTGATGACGATCATGCCGAAGGCGATCGCGTAACCGAGATGGGCATTGTGCAGCACGTCGCCGCGGATCTGGGCGTAGAGCAGGATCGGCACGATGTTGAGCGACGAGCCGGTCAGCGCATAGGCGGTGGCGATCGCCCCGAAGGCATTGGCGAAGAGCAGGATGACGGTGCCGAGGAAGCTCGGCCACAGCACCGGGATGACGACCAAGCGCCAGTATTGCGCCTGGGTGGCGCCGAGCGTGGCGGCGGCTTCGCCCCATTCCCTTTTTAGCCCGTCGATCGCCGGCACGATGATGACCACCATCAGCGGAATCTGGAAATAGACATAGGTGATCGTCAGACCCCAGAACGACAGCAGGTTGAAGCCATGCGCATAGATGTTGAACCCGACCAGCGTGTTGAGCAGCACGGTGACTAGGCCCAGCCGGCCTAGCGTCGCGATGAAGGCGAAAGCCAGTGGCACTCCGGCGAAATTGGACGCGACACCGGAAAACGTCAGCGTCCCCGACCGTATCCAGTTGGGCAGGCCCCCGCGCACGATGGCGATGGCGATGGCAAGACCGGCGAAGGCGCCGATCAGCGATGACGCCAGGCTGACCTTTATCGAAATCCAGTAGGCGGCAACGATGTTGGCCGAAAAAAGCGCGACGATGTTGGCGAACGTGAACTCGCCCGCCTCGTTCTGGAAGGCGCCCAGCATCAAGTAGAGCGTGGGCAGGATCAGGAACATGACGGCGAAGACGAAGAACGGCGTTATGCCAAGCCAATGCGTCGGCAGCCGCATTGCGCGCGCTTCGCCGGGGGGCGCGGCCTTGCCCGCAATTGCCTGATTGGAAACCGAGAGATCGGTCATGCGCCGGCTACCGTTTTGGGAAGGGAGTCCGGGCGGCCATCGGGCCGCCCGGACCATATTGATGCTTACTTCACATTGGCGCCGACGACGGCGTCCCAGTTCTTGGTGATGGCTTCTTTTGCCATGCCCTGTTCATCGAGCGTCGGAAACACCGCGGCTGCATAGGACTCGGCCGGAGGCATCTTCGCCAGCATATCCGCCGGAACCTTGCCGTTCTTGGCGAGATCGTTGAAACGGATCGGGTGGCAATAGCCCTTCAGCCAGCCGATCTGGCCTTCGTCGGAGTAGAGATATTCTAGCCAAAGCTTGGCCGCATTCGGATGCGGCGCGTAAGCGCTGATCGCCTGCACGTAAACGCCGGCGACGACGCCGGTCTTCGGCACAATGACGTCAACGGGGGGATTGCCCTTCAGCGTGTCGCGACCGGAGAGCGCGTTGTAGTCCCAGGTCACGAGGATCGGCGTCTGGCCCTGGGCGAGCGTCGCGGTTTTGCCGATGACCGGCACGAAGTTGCCGGCGGCATTGAGCTTCTTGAAAAATTCGAGCCCGGCAGTGCCTGCGGCTTCGCCAGCGGCAGCGCCGCTGGCAAGGCCGGCGGCGTAGACGGCCTGGATAGCCTGGTTCGAAGCGCGCGGATCGCCGGCAAGGGCAACCGAGTTGGCGAATTCAGGCTTCAGCAGGTCGGCCCAGTCGGTCGGCGATTCCTTGACCAGATCCTTGTTCACCTGGAACGAGAGCACGCCATAATAGTCGCCTGTCCAGTAGCCGTCAGCGTCCTTGGCGCTGTCCGGAATGGAATCCCAGGTCGAGACTTTATAAGGCTGGATCAGGCCGTCCTTCTTGGCGGACGGACCGAAGGACAGGCCAACGTCGATGACGTCAGGTGCCTGCGGGCCCTTGTTGTCCTTGTTCGCTTTGATCGCCTCGATCTCATCGCCGGAGCCTGCATCCGGGTTGAGCTCGTTGACGGTGATCTCCGGATACTTCGCCTTGAAGCCGGCGATGACGTCGCCGTAGCCGCACCAGTCGTGCGGCAGCGCGATGGTGGTGAGCTGGCCCTCGGCTTTCGCCGCCTTGACGAGATCGTCCATCGCGTCGGCGGACGAAATCACCGTCGACGCAAACAGCGCCGCGGCCGAAAGGGAAAGCACTTTCCCCGTGAATTTGAACATGTGTTCTCTCCGTTGAACTGACGCCATTGGACGCCTGCGATGCGGTATCGTTTTCGTGTGACAGCCAGATGAAAGCTTTGTGAAAGCGGCACCCCGCAACACGAAAAAGTAAACTCTCTTTAACCGGCTGTAGCAATCGCTTCGCGATTCTTTTTCCGGCTAATTATTCTCCTCCTTGCATTCCGCCCGTTGCCCTTTCCTTTCCCCTCGTTTCCAGATCAACTTTCCGCTGCAAATTGGTTTACACAGACCCTGCGATGGCATTTTCGAGCAGAGCAAGCGCCCCTTTCTTGGTGAGCTTGACCGGATTGCCGCCGGCGGTCGGATCGACCACCGCCATGTCGGCGATCAGTGTCTTGCGGTTCTTGTCCATGTCGAGGCCCTTGATCAGGCCGGGCAGCGCATGCGGCACCTTGAGCTCCTTGCGCAATTTGATGACGGCTTTTGCGAAGCCATCGAAGCCGCCCTTGATGCCGCAATAGGCGGCGAGCCGCGCGATGCGATCCTCGATCGCATCGCGGTTGAAGGCGAGAACATAGGGCATGAACACCGCATTGGTCATGCCGTGATGGGTGTCGTAGAGCGCGCCGATCGGATGCGACAGAGAGTGGATGGCGCCCAGCCCTTTCTGGAAGGCGGCCGCGCCCATCGCGGCCGCGCTCATCATATTCGCGCGGGCGACCAGATCCTTGCCGTTGGCGAAGGCCTCGGGCAGGTTTTCGAACACCAGCCGGATGCCTTCCACGGCGATGCCGTCGGCCATCGGATGATAGCCCGGCGCGCAATAGGCTTCGAGGCAGTGGGCGAGCGCGTCCATGCCGGTGCCGGCCGTGATGAAGGGCGGCATGCCGACCGACAGCTCCGGATCCGCAATCACGATCGCCGGCAGAAGCTTGGGGTGGAAAATGACTTTCTTGGTGTGGGTCTCTTCATTGGTGATGACGCCGGCGCGGCCGACCTCGGAACCGGTGCCCGCCGTGGTCGGCACCGCGATGATCGGCGCGATCGCATCCGAGTTGGCGCGCGTCCACCAGTCGCCGATGTCCTCGAAATCCCATACCGGACGCGTTTGCCCGGCCTGGAAGGCGATCAGCTTGCCGAGGTCGAGCGCCGAGCCGCCGCCGAAAGCGATGACCCCGTCATGCTTGCCTTTCTTGAACACGGCGATGCCGGCGGTCAGGTTGGACTCGACCGGGTTCGGCTTCACCTCGGAAAAGACGCCATAAGGCACATTGGCATCGTCGAGGATCTTCAGTGTCGAAGCGACGACGGGCAGCTTCGCCAGGCCCGGGTCGGTGACGAAAAGCGGGCGCTTGATGCCTGCCGCGGCCAGCGCGTCCGGCAGTTCCTTGATGCGCCCCGCGCCGAAGCGGACGGTGGTGGGGTAGTTCCATTTGGAGGTGAGCTTGGACATGGATTGTCTTTCGAATTCAGATCGCTTCGCGCAGGTGATAGGATTTCGGCCGGGTCAGGTTGTCGTAGCCGATGGCGGACAGCGCCGCGCCCTTGCCGGTGTCCTTGACGCCGGTCCAGACCAGCGCCGGATCGAGATAGTCGCAGCGGTTCATGAACACGGTGCCTGTCTGGACACGGTCGCCGATCGCCACGGCGCGCTCGGTGTCGCGCGTCCAGATCGAGGCCGTCAGCCCATAGGGGCTGTCGTTCATCAGCGCGATGGCTTCCTCGTCGTCGCGCACCTTCATGATGCCGACGATCGGCCCGAAGCTTTCCTCGCGCATGACGCTCATCTGGTGGTCGACACCGGTCAGCACTTCCGGCGCCAGATAGGGCGAGCCCGGCCTGTCGTTCTCCACCTTCATGTCGATATGCGCCTTGGCGCCCTTGCGCAGCGCCTCTGCCTTTTGCTCGCGGATCAGGTCGGCGAAGCGTGCCTGCGCCATCGGACCCATGGTCGTCGCCTGCTCCAGAGGATTGCCGACGACACAGTTCCTGGTCTCGGCGACAAAACCTTCGACGAACTCGTCGTAGACCTTTTCGTGCACATAGACGCGCTCGATGCCGCAGCAGCATTGGCCGGAATTGTAGAAGGCGCCGTCGACCAGATTGGCGACCGCATGGTCCATTTTGGCGTCGGGCAAAACGTATGCCGGATCCTTGCCGCCGAGCTCGAGGCCGAGCGTCATGAAGGTGCCGGCCGCGGCCTTCTCGATGGCGCGGCCCCCGGCGACCGAGCCGGTGAAGTTGACATGATCGATCTTGCCCGAGCCGAGCAGCCTTTCGGTCTGGTCGTGGTTCATGACCAGGTTCTGGAACAGGCCTTTCGGCAGGCCCACCTTGTCGAACGCCTGCTGGAAGCGCTCGCCGACCAGCAGCGTCTGCGCCGCATGCTTGAGGATGACCGCGCTTCCGGCCATCAGCGCCGGTACGATCGTGTTGACCGCGGTGAGATAAGGATAGTTCCACGGCGCGATCACCAGCACGACGCCGAGCGGCACCTTCTTGACATAGCGGCGAAAGCCGTCCTTCGGATTGGAGGCCATGATCGGCTTCAGCGCGGCTTCCGCGATCTCGACCATGTAGCTGGTGCGTTCCTTGACGCCGCCGAACTCGCCGCCATAGCGCACCGGCCGCCCCATCTGCCAGGCGATCTCGGGCACGATCTCGTCGCTGATGCCTACCAGCGCTTCCAGCATCGCCAGCATGTACTTGCCGCGCTCGGCGACCGGTGTCTCGGCCCATTTCTCCTGCGCCGCCCTGGCTCTCTCTACCGCCGCATTGATCGCCTGATCCGTCGCGACCGGCCGCTCGGCGTAGATCGAGCCGTCGATGGGTGATTTAAGTTTTACGGTATCCAAGAAGACGTCTCCAAATTGACTCTTTCAGCAGGCGATGGCTCTGACATGACCCTGCGCGGCATAGGCCAAAATGGCCCTGTCACGGGTTACGATAGTCAAATCGCGCTCGCGCGCGGTCGCTATCAGAATTCGATCCATTGGATCGTTGTGAACGACACCTGGGAGGTAGGAGGCCGCGATGAGAATACGTGGCGTCACCCCTTCCACTGTGACGGCCGCCGCCTCAACGAACTCGTCGAACCAACGGTCGGGCGTCTTCGTGGACGGCAACCTGCCCTTCGACACCAGCATGCCCATCTCCCATGCCGACATGACCGATACGTTCAGCGTGCCGGACTGAGGAGCCTTGCTGATAGCCGTTGTCGCCGCATCGGCTATCGGTTCGTCCTGCGAGATCCAGATGACCGCGCAAGTGTCCAACAGAAGGTTCTCAGTCTTCATAGACCTTGCCCCAATCCTGCTCGACAGGCTCCGTCAGATCGACCTCTGGGAGGATAGTAAGCGTTCCCTTCATGCAGCCGAAGATCGGGTGCCGTGTCGGTGTCCCGCCGATCTCGGCCTGAGCCGATTCGCCGAACCCCTTTGAAGTGCCGGAACCTGGCTGAACGCGCCGAAAGACCAGTTTTTCGCCCGCTATATTGACGGACTCAGTCTGGAACCCCGCGGCCAGCCACTCCTTTGTCATTGGATTGTTGCTGGGGTTATTGCTCCACCAAGCCGGATACTGCTTGGACGCCGGTAGCTTTTCGCCAAGCAGCTTCTCGATGTCGCTGAACGACATCGGAACCCGCTCGCCGGTTTGAGCCATAAGATACGAACGCAAAGGCGAATACTTTCCCATTCTCACGCTCCCGAACTCAACCAGCCAACACTACAGCTTTAGTTAGGTTCAGTCAACGTTCGACTACAGCTTTAGTAGCGTTCAAACCCCCGGTGCAGTTCCCAATCCGTGATCCGGCGGTCGTATTCGAACTGCTCCCAGCGGGCGGTGTGGACATAGTGCTCGATTACCTCCTCGCCGAAGGCCTGCTTCAGCATCGTGGAGCCTTCCAGCGTCTCGGCGGCATCGCGCAGCGTCTTCGGGATTTCCGGCAGTTGCGACGCCTGATAGGCGTCGCCGACAAACGGCTTCTGCAGCTCCAGCTTCTCGTCGATGCCGGCGAGACCGGCCGCGATCAGCGCGGCGAAGGCGAGATAGGGGTTGAGATCGGCGCCGCCGATGCGGCATTCCATGCGGATGCCTTTGGTACCCTCGCCGCACAGCCGGAATCCCGCCGTGCGGTTGTCCTCGCTCCACATGATCTTGGTCGGCGCGAAGGTGCCGGCCTGGAAGCGCTTGTAGGAGTTGATGTACGGCGCCAGGAACCAGGTGAACTCCTTGGCGTATTTGAGCTGGCCGGCCGCCCATTGCTGGCCGAGGCTCGACAGCGTCCATTCGGCGTTTTTGTCGAAGAACAGCGGCGTCCCGCCGTCGGCGCTCCACAGCGAATTATGGATGTGGCTGGAATTGCCGGCGAGCCCGTAGTTGTACTTGGCCATGAAGGAGATGGCCTTGCCTTCGGAATCGGCGATCTCCTTGGCGCCGTTCTTCAGGATGACGTGGCGATCCGCCATCTCGAGTGCTTCGGCATAGCGCACATTGATCTCTTCCTGGCCCGGACCCCACTCGCCCTTGGAATTTTCGATCGGGATACCGGCTGCCTCCATCTCGTTGCGGAGCCGGCGCATGACGCCTTCTTCCTTGGTGGTGATGCCGATCTGGTAGTCGCCGATATAGGGCGAAGCGCTGTCGAGCCCTTGCCAGTGCTTCCTGCGCGCCGATTCATAGGTTTCGCTGAACAGGTAGAATTCGAGCTCGGAGGCGAAGTAGCCGATATAGCCGCGCTCGCTCAGGCGCTTGACCTGCTTCTTCAGGATCGCGCGCGGCGAATGCGCGAGGTCCCCATGGTCGTGATGATCGAGCACGTCGCAGATGACCAGCGCCGTCTTCTCCAGCCATGGGACGCGCCGCAACGTCGACAGGTCGGGTTTCATGACAAAGTCGCCATAACCCTTCGACCAGCTCGCCGCCTTGTAGCCTGGCACCGGCTCCATATCGATGTCGCAGGCCAGCAGATAGTTGCAGCCATGCGTCTCGCCATGCGCGGAATCGACGAAATACTGGGCCAGGAAGCGCTTCCCCGCGAGCCGGCCCTGCATGTCGACGATGCAGGCCAGCACCGTGTCGACCTCGCCGTTCGAGACCGCTTTCTTCAACTGATCGAACGAGAAATTCCCGGCCATTCCTTTGGCACTCCAACACTTGTCGATTGAAAGGGAGAAACGAAGCCCTGGCCGGCGTGACGCCGGCCAGGGTGATGATGTTCGATATCAGTGGCCGGTCTCGCCGACCGCCTGCTCTGCCGCCTTGATCGCCGCCTGGCGCGCCGCGATAATGTCGCCGAGCGGCGGCCCCTGGAAGCGGTTGCGCTCGAAGGCGAACCAGACGACCGCCGTCAGGATGAAGAAGCCGACGGTGATGTAGAGCGCCCAGTCGTTCGGCGGCTGGATGCCGATGACGAAGATCAGGATCATCGACACGATCGAGAGCAGACCGAACAGCATGAAGATGCCGCGGCCCATGTTCCACGGCCCCATCTTGTCCCACTTCGGCGTCCCCCAGGCCATCATGCCGAGCACGATCGGCACGGTGAAGGAGAGGAACAAGAAGATGACGGTGCAGGACACCACAATCGTGTAGGCCGAGGTGCCGGCGACCGAGACCACCGACGAGCCCCACACGAACAGCACCGACAGGATCGAGGCTGTCCAGATCGCCGCCACGGGCGTGCGATAGGTCGGGCTGACCTTGGAAAGCGCTGCCGAGCCCGGCAGGCCGCCGTCTCGCGAGAAGGCGAAGATCATGCGCGAGGCCGAAGTGACGGTGGCAAGGCCGCACAGCAGCTGTGCCAGGAACACGACGAGATAGACGAACTCCTTCAGTCCGGTTCCGACGCGCTGGTCGAAGGCCCAGAAGAACACGTTCCAGCCCTGCTTGGCGGCCTCGTCCATGTTCGGGATCATCAGCACGAAGGCAGCCAGGAACAGGTAGCCGAACAGCGCCGACCAGATGACCGACATGACCATCGCGCGCGGCACGGAAGAAGCCGCCTTGATGGTTTCCTCCGACGTGTGCGCCGAGGCGTCATAGCCGGTGATCGTATAGATCGGCAGCAGGAGGCCAAGCGCGAAGACCCAGGCGTTCGAAACCTGCGGCCACACGCCGCCTCCGGCATCGCCTGAGTAGTTGTGGAAGGTGAAGAGGCGGCTGAAGTCCCAGGTCTCGGCCGAGAGCAGGCAGACCACCGCGATCAGGATCGAGCCGAAGAAGATCAGATAGCCCGAAAAGTCGGTGAGCTTTGCCGTCAGCTTGATGCCCAGATGGTTGATTAGCGCCTGCGCGCCGGTGATGATGACCAGGAAGATCGTCTGGGTGGTCAGGTTGTTTTCAATGCCCAGCGCCGGCCCGAAAGCGCCGACGAAGAAAGTCCAGGTGCCGACATTGATGGCGCCGAGCACGGTGATCAGGCCAAGCAGGTTGAGCCAGGCGGTAACCCAGCCGGTGCCGCGATTGCCGAGGATCGAGCCCCAGTGATAGAGGCCGCCGGCCGTCGGATAGGCCGAGCTGATCTGCGACATGGCGACCGCGAAGGTGAGCGACACGAAGCAGCCCACCAGCCAGCCGATGCCGATGCCGATGCCGCCGGCGCCGGAGGTCGCCTGCGCCAGCGAGTTGATGCCGCCGGACAGGATGCAGATAATGGAGAAGGAAACCGCGAAATTCGAGAAGCGGCTGAGGCGCCGCTCCAGTTCCTGGGCATAGCCCATGCTGTGGAGGACTTGTATGTCCTCAGCCTTGTCGACTTCGGTGTAGTCATTTGCTGCCATGTTGGAAGTCCCCTGTGGTTTCTTAGCTGGCCGACTGTACTGACTTTCCCATTGCGCGTTGTCGGGAGCCCCTGGCCTCCTCGGGCTCCAGATTCGAGAATATGCCTGTGAGCAGATCCGCCCATTTCCGCTGCCCGGTCTCGCCGGAGATCTCGTCGTTGCGGATTTCGATCATCGCGCAGGCAAGGCCGCGCGAGCGCGCGTGCCGTTCCAGCGTGAAATAGACGCGGTCGGCCGGCGAATAGGGTTCATTGACGCCAACGGTGACGCCGGAGAGCCGCTTGAGCGCCGATATCAGCGGCGCCGCCAGCCGGCGGTCGTCGTCATGGATGATGCCGATATGCCAGGGACGGCTCCTGCCCTTATACACCGGCGTGAAGGAGTGCACCGACACCAGGCGCGTTTCCTGCCCGAGCGCCAGCCGCTGCTCGATGATCTCAGCGATCGTGTCGTGGAACGGACGCCACGCGAGATCGATCCGCTCCGCGCGCTGCTTGCCGGAGAGATTGGAATTGCCCGGAATGGCCGTCGCCTCGCTGACCGGCGGCACGAGGTCCGGCGCGTCGAGCGGGCGGTTGCAGTCGATCACCAGGCGCGAGATGCGGGTTTCGACCAGCGTGGCGTCGAGCGCGTCGGCCATCCGGCTGGCGACCGGCAGCGCGCCCGGATCCCAGGCGATATGCCGGGAGAGATCCTCGGCGGGCAGCCCGAGCGTTCCGAATTCGGCGGGCAGGAAGTTCGAGGCGTGATCGCAGGTGAGGACGAAGGGGCTCGAGCCGCCGGGGTTGGTCACCCTCACGGTCTCCGACGGTGCAAGGCTGGCGCGCCGTGCTTTCTCCATACTGCCGTCCCCTCGGGAGCGCTGTATCTTATGTTACGTAATTTGCCTCATTGCGCCCCTGTGAATGATTTCATACAGTTTACGCGGCTTTGTCAAACGCGGAATTCCGAAAACGGCGGCGACCGGGTCAAAGGGTGGGGAAAACGATGATCTCCAGTATTGCCGAACTGATTTCGGACCGCATCGGCACCATGCCGGCAGGCGAGCGCCGCGCCGCGCAGACGCTGATTGCCAACTATCCGCTGACCGGGCTGAAGACGGTGGCCGAGTTCTCGACCGCGGCGGGAGTCTCCTCACCGACGATTCTGCGTTTCGTCGCCAGGTTAGGCTTCCAGAACTATCCCGAATTCCAATCGGCGCTGCAGGATGAACTGGCCGCGCAATTGCAGTCGCCGGCCTCTCGCACGCTCAACTCGGCGTCGCCCGCCAATGGCGGCGCCGTTTCGCCGATGCTGGAGGCGACGCTCGACAACATGCGCGAGACGTTCCGGCACCTTACCGACAAGCAGTTGGCCGACATTGCCGCACGGCTTGCCGAGCGCCGCGGCAAGACCTTTCTGATCGGCGGCCGCTTCACCGATCCGCTGGCGCGCTACATGGCAGCCCATCTCGCCATCATCCAGCCAGACGTCTACCACCTCGCGGGCCAGGAGAGCATCTGGCGCGACCGGTTGATCGACATGGGCAAGCGCGACGTGCTGGTTATCTTCGACATCAGGCGCTACCAGGAAAGTCTGCTCCGCTTTGCCGAGAAGGCGCACCAGCGCGGCGTCCAAATCGTGCTCTTCACCGATCAGTGGCTCTCGCCGATCGCCCGCTTCGCCCGCCATGTGATCGCCGGGCGTACCGCCGTGCCTTCGGCCTGGGATTCGTCCGCCGCCCTCTTTGTCGTCGCCGAAACGCTGATCGGCGCGGTCACAAGGCAACTCGAAGCCGCCGGCGCCAAGCGCATCCGCGACCTGGAGAGCCTGCGCTAGGCAGTTCCAGGTAGCGTGCAACGGCTTCCGTTCGGTTTTGCTTTAACCGAATGGCGGCCGGCGCCCCCCAAATTGCGGCAAAAGATGCGACCGAAGCGATGATCCCGCTTCACGTTACCGAGATTTAATGTGCACGTTTGCGTGATAATTGCCATAAAACGCTGATATTATGATGTGGCGTGGCCGGTATCGCTCTCACGCCGTATCGTCGCTCAGCCTGCTTCCACTTGGAACCGGCGGACGATTCTGCCGCTGGAGTGTCAATGTCGAGCTGGAAACAGATTGTTCTTGCGCTGGTGATCGTGGTTGCCGCTGCGGCCGCCTGGGCGCGCTTCTATCCCGGCGCGCCTGAGGTACTGGCACGCTGGGGTATGGACTGGGCGATTGCGGCGACGCCCCCCGCCACGGGAAGCATCGAGACCGGTTCGGCCCGGTCCGGTCGCAACCGCGGCGGCCAGATCGTGACCATTGTCGCCTCCCCTGCCGGCACCGCCACCATCAACGACAGGCTTCAGGCGATCGGGACCGGCCGCGCCAATGCGACAGTCACCGTCAATCCATACTCTTCCGGCCGCCTCACCGAACTGCCGGTGCAGTCCGGCACCCATATCGAAAAAGGCGACGTCATCGCCAGGCTCGATTCGGAGACGGAAGTGATTGCGCGCGACCGTGCCAAGGTCGCGCTCGACGACGCCCAGGCGAAGCTCGATCGGGTCAAGTCGCTGCGAGCCTCCAATGCCGCCACGCAAGTTGCCGTCGCGGATGCCGAGGTGGCGCTCGCCAATGCCAAGCTGGCGCTGCGCGATGCCGAGCTCGCGCTCGAGCGCCGCTCGGTCGTCGCGCCTATCGAAGGCACTGTCGGTATCCTGCCGATCGCCGCCGGCAACTATGTCACCAGCCAGTCGGCGATCGCCACGCTTGACGACCGCTCGAGCATATTGGTCGATTTCTGGGTGCCGGAGCGTTTTGCCGCCGCCGTAAAGGTCGGACAGCGATTGTCGGCCACGCCGCTGGCCAACCCCAACCAGGTCTATTCCGGCACGGTTTCGGCCATCGACAACCATATCGACGAGAACAGCCGCACGCTGCTCGTCAAGGCGACGATCGCCAACCCGGCGGATTCGCTGCGCGCCGGCATGTCGTTCCAGATTGCCATGAAATTCCCCGGCGACACCTATCCGGCCGTCAGCCCACTGGCCATCCAGTGGGGCACCGACGGCGCCTATATCTGGACCGTCGAAAACGGCAAGGCAAAGCGCGTGCCGGTGCGCATCATCCAGCGCAACACCGAGACGGTGCTGATCGATGCTCCCGTCGAGAGCGGCGATATGGTGGTGACCGAAGGCACGGAGACTGTCAGCGAAGGCGGCGACGTCCGGATCGCCGGCGAGGACCGCGCCACCGCGGCCGAAGGCTCATGAGCGCCGCCGGCGACCAGACCGCGGGATCGGGCCTGACCGCGCTCTTCATCCGCAGGCCGGTCATGGCCTTCGTGCTCAATACGCTGATCGCGGTCGCCGGCCTCGCAGCCTTCTGGGGCGTCGAAATCCGCGAACTGCCGGATGTCGACCGCCCGGTCATCACCGTCAACACCACCTTCGAGGGCGCGGCCGCCGAAACCGTCGACCGCGAGTTGACCGACCCGATCGAGGGCGCCGTCGCGCGCGTCTCGGGTGTCAAGTCGATCTCGTCGACTTCATCTTTCGGCCAGAGCCGCGTCACCATCGAGTTCAACGACGGCGTCGATCTCAATGTCGCCGCCTCCGATGTCCGCGATTCCGTCAGCCGCATCACCAACCAACTGCCCGAGACCGCCGATGCGCCGCGCATCGTCAAGGCCGACGCCAATTCCGACCCGGTGATGCGGCTGGCGGTCACGTCCGACACCATGTCGGTGCAGGACATGACGGTGCTGGTCCAGGACCGCATCGAGGACGAGCTCGCCGCCGTTCCAGGGGTCGCCGACGTTCAGGTATCCGGCGACCGCGACAAGATCTTCCGCATCGACGTCGACCAGAACAAGCTGGCAAGCCATGGCTTCACCGTGGCGGATTTGCGCAAGGCGCTCGCCTCCGTCGCCTTCGATTCCCCGGCCGGCTCGATCACCACCACAAACCAGGACCTCGTCGTGCGCACGACGGCCGACGTGACCACGCCGGAGGAATTCGAGAGCATCGTCATCGGCGGCGCGACGCGCATCCGCGACGTCGCCACCGTGACGCTCGGCCCCGACATCGGCCAGACCTCATTGCGCTCCGACGGCAAAACCGGCATCGGCCTCGGCATCATCCGCCAGGCGGAGTCGAACACGCTCGATATATCGACCGGCGTCAGGGCCGCCGTCGAGAAACTCCAGGCAAATCTTCCGCAAGGCATGTCGATCAAGGTCACCAGCGACGATGCCGTCTTCGTCAACGGCGCGGTGCATGAGGTTGAGATCGCGCTCGCGCTTTCCGTCTCGATCGTGCTGATCGTCATCTACGCCTTCCTGCTCGACTGGCGCGCGACGCTGATCCCGGGCCTGTCGATGCCGGTCGCCATGATCGGCACCATCGCCGCGATCTACCTCGCCGGCTTTTCCATCAACATCCTGACGCTGCTGGCGCTGGTTCTGGCGACGGGCCTCGTCGTCGACGACGCCATCGTGGTGCTCGAAAATATCGTGCGCCGCCGCAACGAGGGCATGGGGCCGCGCGCGGCCGCCGTGCTCGGCACCCAGGAAGTCTTTTTCGCCGTCGTTGCCACGACGCTGACCCTGGTCGCCGTCTTCGTGCCGATCTCCTTCCTGCCGGGACAGACCGGCGGGCTCTTTCGCGAGTTCGGCTTCGTGCTGGCGATGTCGGTACTGCTCTCCTGCGTCGTGGCGCTGACGCTCTGCCCGATGCTCGCCTCGCGCATGCTGACCAGCGCCTCTCCTCACCACGAAGGTGGCAGCGGCGTGGGCGCTCGCATCGGCGGCGCATTGCATCGGCTCTACAAGCGCTGCCTGCATGCCTGCCTCGGCGCCCCCTGGATCGTAGTGCTCGTCGCTATGCTCTTCGCTGGCACCGCCTTCACTTTGTTCGGCACGATACGTCAGGAGGTGACGCCGACCGAAGACCGCGCCGTCGTTTTGCTGCGCATCAACGCGCCGCAAGGAGTCAGCCTCGACTACACGACCGAGCAGATGCGCAAGATCGAGCGGCTGATCCAGCCTTTGCGCGATTCCGGCGAGATCCGCAGCACCTTCGCGAATGCCGGCAACAACGGCGCCTACAATAGCGGCTTCATGGTGATGACGCTGGCGCCGTGGGCCGAGCGGACGCGCAGCCAGCAGGAGATCATGGCCGAGATCAGCCGCCTAACGAAGCAGGTGCCAAGCGTCCGCGTTTTCCCGGTTCAGCCCAACAGCCTTCGCATCCGTGGCGCCGGCAGCGGCCTGCAATTCGCCCTGGTCGGCAACGACCGCAAGGCGCTAAGCGCGGCGGCGGTGCAGATCGTCGAGGAGATGCGGCAGGATCCGCGCTTCCAAGCACCGCGACTTTCCGTCGACCTTACGCAGCCGCAGCTTGCTGTTGCCATCGACCGCGAGCGCGCCTCCGACCTCGGCATCGACATCACCGGGCTTGCGGACACGCTGCAGGCAATGCTCGATGGCAACGATGTCGTCGACGTCTACATCGCCGACCGCAGCTATGGCGTGAAGCTGGTCTCGACCACCAATCCGATCAACGATCCGACGGATCTGGAAAATATCTTCCTCAAAACGTCGGACGGCCGCTTCGTGCCGATGTCGACCATCGCCACGCTGACCGAGCGCGCCGTGCCGCCGTCCCTCACTCGCGAGCAGCAGCAGCCGTCGGTGGCGATCACCGCCAATCTCGGCGGCAGCTTCGCGCTCGGCGATGTGCTGACCCGCGCCGAGGAGATCGCAACACCGCTGCTGCCGTCGGACGCGCGGATCGTGCCGCTGGCCGAAGCGGCGACGCTTGGCGAGAGCAACAGCGCCATGGCGACCATTTTCGGTTTCGCGCTGGTCATCATCCTTCTGGTGCTGGCAGCCCAGTTCGAGAGCTTCGTCAGCGCCGTCATCATCATGGCGACAGTGCCGCTCGGGCTCGCCTGCGCCATCTTCGCGCTGCTCTTGTCGGGCACCAGCCTCAATGCTTACAGCCAGATCGGCCTGGTCCTCCTGGTCGGGGTCATGGCCAAGAACGGCATCCTGATCGTCGAGTTCGCCAACCAGCTGCGCGACCGCGGGCTTGGCGTGCGCGAGGCGATCGAAGAGGCCGCCACCATTCGCCTTCGCCCGGTGATGATGACGATGATCTGCACCGTGCTCGGCGGCGTGCCGCTGGTGCTGGCTTCAGGCGCAGGCGCCGAGGCGCGCGTGGCGCTCGGTTGGGTGATCGTCGGCGGCCTTGGCCTGGCGACCGTCTCCACGCTTTTCCTGACCCCTGTCGCCTATCTCTTGCTTGGCCGCTTCGTCACGCCCAAGGCGCATGAGGAAGCCCGTGTGAAGCGCGAACTCGAGCAAGCCGCCTATGCCAATGTCGAGCCGGCGGAATAGTGGACGAGCACGAGCCAGGCAGCTCAGCTACTTGCCGGTGAATTCGGGCAGCCGAATGTATGGATTGCGCTGATCGTAGGAATATCTTGGCTCGCCTTTGCCTGACGAAACGGCACCCGCTATGAGCACTCCTTTCGGCCCAAACTGATAATCGATGCCGGCACAAAGATGCGCGAGCGTTTCATAGTCGAAGTTGCGCAATTCGCTGCCGGCTGCGAATGCAGCCGCTTTCAATGCATCCGACGAAAGCGAGCCGAGCATGCTATCGCGATAGGCCCTGACCTTGGCCTTGCTGAGCCGCGATGACTGGCATTCAGAGCCGACGACGCGCGCCAGCATGATATTTCTAATTGCGGTCGATGCTGGATCATTCAAAGAGGCCGAATATTTATTGAGAAAATAGTTCGTACCCGGATCATTGGTCATCGACTTGCGCCAAATGGGCGGGAACTTGTCGGCGGCCTCGGCACTAAATGTACCTGCCATTGACACCAGGACGAATCCGACAAACCACCGTAGCCTCATAGACGCGACCTCGAGTTATTTTGATCAGGGCTTAACAAACACCTTGCCGTTCGGCTTGGCCAGCTCGTCCGGCAGCCTGGCAATGGCCTCGTCCAGCGGGACCACCGCCGTCACATCCGTCGACCAGCGCCCGTCGGAAAACCTCTTCTGCGCCTCCAGCACCGCCGGGCCGAGCCGGTCGCGGAACTGCCGCATCCATTCGGCCAGCCAGAAGCCTTCGATGCGCTTGTGCTGGAAGATCAGTTGGCCGGGCTCGCGGATGACTGTCGCCTCGGCGTCGAGCCTTCCATAGACGATCCAGCGCGAGCGCTTCGGCATGACGTTGAAAATGGCCGAGGCGAGCGGTCCGGTCACTGCGTCCAGGAAGATGCGGGGCTGCTCCGCCTTCATCACCTCGCGCAGCGCGGCCTCGAAATCCGCCGCCTTCTCGTTGAGCGCATGGGCGGCGCCCAGCTCTTTCAGCAGCGGGATCTGCTCGTCGCGGCGCACGGTGACGATCGGCCGAAAACCCTCTTCTTTCGCCAGCCCGATGATCAGCTTGCAGAGCTGGCTGGCGCCGGCAGTCATGATGAAGGCCTTCTCACCCTCCTCTCTGACGATGTCGAACATGGCTAAGGCGGTCAGCGGATTGACGATCATCGCCGCGGCGTCCTCGTCGCGCACCGTGTCGAGCAGTGGAATGCAGGAAGCCGCCTCGGCGACCGCGTATTCTGCCCAAGCACCCCAGTTCGACACCCCGGTGGCGAAGGCGACGCGCTTGCCCGCAAGGCTTTTTGCGTATGGATCGTCGCCAGTCGAGGCCACGATTCCGACGCCCTCAAATCCGGCCGGCCGGCCCTGCACACGGGGCTGGCCGTATTGCCCTGTGATGAAGGCGATATCGGACGGGTTGATTGAGGCGAGACTGACCTTGATCAGCGCTTGTGTCGGACCAGGCGCCGGCACGGCGATGCTGCCGGGCTTCAAATAAGGCTCCATCGCCTCCAGCACGCTGGCCGAAGGCGTTTTGCTGTAGCCGTCGCCGACAAGCAGCAAGCCTCGCATTTCCGATGGAAGCGTCATGGCGGTCAGATCTTCTCCTGCGTGTATTTCCTGAGCTCGGCGCGCGCCACCTGCCGCCGGTGCACGGCGTCGGGCCCGTCGGCCAACCGCAGAGTTCTCAGATGCGTCCACGAGCGGGCGAGCGGCGTATCTTGGCTGATGCCTTGCGCGCCGAACATCTGCACCGCCTCGTCGGTGACCTTGAGCGCGACGCGCGGCGCTACCACCTTGATCTGGCTGATCCAAGGGGCCGCAGCGCGTGCATCGCCCTGGTCGATCATCCAAGCCGCCTTCAGGCACAAGAGCCTCGCCATCTCGATCTCCATGCGGCATTCGGCGACGATGTCGAAATTGGCGCCGAGCTTTGCCAGCGATTGGCCGAACGCCTCGCGCCGCACCGAACGCTGGCACAGCATCTCCAGCGCCATCTCGGCCTGGCCGATCGCGCGCATGCAATGATGGATGCGGCCTGGCCCAAGCCGTCCTTGCGCGATCTCGAAGCCCCTGCCCTCGCCGAGGATCAGGTTCGCCGCCGGCACCCGCACATCCTCGAACCTTAGATGCATATGGCCATGCGGCGCGTCGTCGTCGCCATAGACCTGCATTGGACGGAGCTTGGTGATCCACTCGCTCTCCGCCGGCACCAGGATCATCGAATGCCGGCGATGCTGCGGCTCCTCGTCCGAGCCGGTCCTCACCATGACGATATAGATGGCGCAGCGCGGGTCGCCGGCCCCGGACGCCCACCATTTCTCGCCGTTAAGCACATAGTCGTCGCCCTGCCGCTCGCAGCGCATCGAAATATTGGTGGCATCGGATGAGGCGACGTCCGGCTCGGTCATCAGATAGGCCGAGCGGATCTTCCCTTCGAGCAGCGGCTCCAGCCACTGCCGCTTGTGCTCTTTTGAGCCGTAGCGCTCCAGCACTTCCATATTGCCGGTATCGGGCGCCGAGCAGTTGAAGGCCTCGGCGCCGAGATGCGCCTTGCCCATCTCCTCCGCCAGATAGGCATATTCGACCGTCGACAGGCCGTAGCCGCGCTTGGAATCGGTCAGCCAGAAGTTCCACAGCCCGCGCTCCCGCGCCGTCTTCTTCAGCCCTTCGAGGATTTCGGTCTGCCTGGCCGTGTAAGTCCAGCGGTCACCGTTTCTGCCGACCTCGGCGAGAAACTCCTCGCCGAGCGGCGCGATCTCGTCGCGCACCATCGCGGCCACGCGCTGATGGATCGGCTTCAGCCGCTCGGTCATGCCGAGGTTCATGTCCGCCATCGGTTCCGACCCTTTCGCTCCTTTATCCGTGGCAAGGATGACCGTACTTCGGCTAGCCTTGTCAACGCGAGTCCTTCGGTTCCGGCCGGGACGAGGCGCGCGGGAGGAATTTGGATGAGCTATCTCGACAAGCTGTTCTCGGTCGCCGGCAAGACCGCGCTTGTGACCGGTGCCGCAACAGGCATCGGCCGCATGGTGGCGACCGGACTGGTGCAGGCCGGCGCCACTGTGATGATCGCCTCGCGCAAGGGCGAGGACTGTGTGCGGGTCGCCGACGAGATCAACGCGCAGGGCAGCTCCGGTCGGGCCGAGGGGTTTGCCGGCGACGTGTCCAGCGAAGCGGGCATCGCCGCGCTGGTTGCCGAGGTGAAGGTCCGAACGGACCGGCTGCACATCCTGGTCAACAATGCCGGCATTTCCTGGGGCGCGCCGCTCGCAGAGTTTCCCTACCACGCCTGGACCAAGGTGTTCGGCGTCAACGTCACCGCCGTCTTCCATCTGACGCGCGAGCTTTTGCCGCTGCTCGATGCCGCAGCAAGCGACGATGACCCGGCCCGCGTGATCAATCTGGGCTCGGTGATGGGCACGCAGCCGCTGGCCGACGATGCCTATTCCTACACCGCCTCCAAGGCTGCGGTGCATCACCTGACGCGCACGCTGGCGATCGAATTCGCCGCCCGCCGCATCACCGTCAACGCCTTTGCGCCCGGTCCCTTCCAGAGCCGGATGACGGCCTTTGCCACCGCCACGGAGGAGCAGGCGAAACGTGTCGGCAGCCATGTTCCGCTCGGCCGCATCGGCGTGGCGGATGACATTGCCGGCGCAACGCTCTATTTGTGCAGCCGTGCCGGAAGCTATGTCACCGGCGCCATCCTGCCGATCGACGGCGGCCAGTCGGTGCAGCACGGGATGACATTGTTCAAGGAGTAGGACGCCCGGTTCAAGCAATCGCGATCCGGGCGGGGTGCGGAGGACATCAGCGTGGAACCGATCAGTCTCGATACGCTTCTGGCCAGCGTCGGCAAGGAAGTCGGCGTGTCGCCCTGGCGCACGGTGACGCAGCGCATGATCGATCAGTTCGCCGACGCCACCGACGATCACCAGTTCATCCATTGCGATCCGGAACGGGCCGCGCGCGAGACGCCGTTCGGCGGCACCATCGCGCACGGCTTCCTGTCGCTGTCGCTGCTGTCGGCCATGACCTTCGAGACCATGCCGCCGATCGAAAACACCAAGATGGGCGTCAATCACGGCTTCGACACGCTGCGCTTCCTGGCGCCGGTGAAGACCGGCTCGCGCATCCGCACCCATTTCGTGCTGGCCGACGTCAAGGTGCGGCCTTCGGGATGGGTACAGACGGCGCACGACGTCACCATCGAGATCGAAGGATCGAAGAAGCCGGCGCTCACCGCGCGCTGGCTGACCCTGACGCTGATCGAGCGCCAGCCCGAGACCGCATGAGCGGCGACGCCAACGCGCTCGACCAAGCAGCGCTTGCGCCTTATCTCGAAGCGCATGTGCCTGGTTTTTCCAAGCTTTGCGCGGCCGAAAAATTCAAGTCCGGACAGTCGAACCCGACCTATCTGCTGACCGCCGCCAGCGGCCGCTACGTGCTGCGCGCCAAGCCGCCGGGGCAGTTGCTGAAATCGGCACATCAGGTCGACCGCGAATTCCGGATCATGCAGGCGCTGAGCACGACCTCCGTGCCGGTGCCGCGCATGCTCCATCTTTCAGGTGAGATGACGCCGATCGGCCGCATGTTCTACGTCATGGAGTTCCTCGACGGGCGCATCTTCTGGGATCCGTCGCTGCCGGATACATCCGGCAATGACGAGCGTGCCGCGATCTACGACGCCATGAATGCGACCCTCGCCGCCCTGCACCAAGTCGATGTCGAGGCTGTGGGCTTAGGCGATTTCGGCAAGCCCGGCAGCTATTTCCAGCGCCAGTTCGCGCGCTGGACAAGTCAGTACCGCGCCTCCGAAACCGAAAGCATAGCCGCTATGGATCGGCTGATGACCTGGCTAGAGACGCATATGCCGGAACTGTCGACGCTTGGCCATCCCTTTGCCGACCTCGCCTATCAATGCATGCAATGGCGGCTGCCGCATGGGTCGGGCTTTCGCGGCCTAGACGGCATCGACCGCGCCTCGATCGGCCTGCCGTCCGAGGAGGCCTATGTCGCCGCCTATTGCCGCCGGCGCGGCATCGACGGCATCGGCAACTGGACCTTCTTCCTCGCCTTCTCCTTCTTCCGCCTGGCGGCGATCTGCCAGGGTGTCTACCGCCGCGCGCTGGACGGCAATGCCTCCAACCCGGAAAAGGCCAGGACCTATGGCGAGGCGGTGAAGCTGCTCGCCGCGCTGGCGGTGGAACTGATTGACAAGAAAAGTTGAGGGAGCCAAGCCACGGGCCGTTTCGATGGAGCGGCGGTGCTGATCACCGGTGCGGCAGGCGGCCTCGGTAGCGGCGCGGCCAAAGCCTTCGCCACTGAGAGCGAGCGGCCATGCGCTGGCGCTGGACGGCGGCATTAGCGCGATCCAGTTCGGGAAAAAGTGGGTAGCGGCTTTCCTGTTCGGAATTAAGTAGGAACAAAGCGTTAGGGCGTATCTTGGGGAACCAGGCCGCTCCCTTGTCCGTTTCCGTACAGCGTATATAATTTTGTCAGGCAACCAACCATAAAGGCAGGCGGAAATTGCCGCTGAGCGTTCAGAAACGCCGCGAGAAACAGAAAGCCGAGCTTCGTTCCGAACTGGTCGACGCAGCTCACAAGCTCGTCCAGGAAGAGGGTTACGAAGGGCTTACCATCCGCAAGCTTGCCAAGCGGGTCGGCTACGCGCCGATGTCGGTCTATTCCTATTTTGCCGACAAGCAGGATATCCTGTTCGCGCTCGCCGAGGACGCGTTCGAAACGCTTGCCCGCCGCATCGAGGGACATCCGGCTGACGATCCCGTTGAGGCGCTGAGGGCTGTTATGACCGAGTATGCCGCCTTCGGGCTCGGCAATCCCAATGAATACCGCACCGTCTTCATGACAGAGAAGACCCGGCTTCCGGAGGGCCGCAGCTACGAGGACATGGAAGAGAGCAACCCAGCGATGAAGGTGCTGATCAAAAGGGTCGAGGCCTGCGTCGCAGCCGGCGAGCTCAAAGGCGACCCGCGCGCCATAGCCACCATGCTGTGGACCGTTGGCCACGGCACGATCTCGCTGCTGATCACCTTTCCCTTCTATCCGTTCGGCGACCCCCAGGCCTATGTGAAGCGGATGTGCGACTTCATGCTGGCCTCGTTGTCGGCGCAGGACATACCCCCGCTCACCGAAACACCGGTCAACTGCTGACCGGCTTCGCCGGCTTGACACAACGCCGGTCGCTTGATTTGCGACGCCAGTTACTCGGTTCAAGCTAATTTGTCGTACGCGTACAAATTCCCTCTTGAATTCAGCTTCCATTAACCGTATCTGTACGTTGTGTCGTACATGTACGATTGGAGACGGAAAGATGAAAAAGACAATCCTCGCGCTCGCTGCCTTGCTGGCTTTCTCGGGCGCCGCTTTCGCTGGCGGGAGCCAGCCGGCCAAGCACGCCCCTGCGGCCTGCACCCAGACTCACACCAATCAGGCGCTCGACTGCGCCGCGACCGGCTCGGTGGAAAAGCCCGATGCCGCCAACATCCAGACGACCAAGGGCCCGCGGCTCGGTATCGACGTGAACCCTTGGTTCGTACCCGGCCTCTAATCAGGCCAAATCGCGAACGAAAACCGGCGGCGCTTGGCCGCCCGTTGTTCGTTTCGCCTGAAGCCCAATTTGACTGCGGCGGCGGCTCTACTTCTTGCGCGACTTCATTCCAGGCAAGGTCTTGGCCCTGCCAGGCTTTGCCGGCCCGCCGGGGATGGTGGTGCTGGTAATCGACACCGGATCGCTGGCCGGGAAGGTGTCCTCGAGGCCTTCCTCGAGCTCTTCTTCCTCGATCTCGCGATCCCGCTCCAGCGAACGGACCGCCTCTGTCTTCTTGGGCGTCTTCGGCGCGGATTTGGACGGCATCGGCACTCTCCTCGCAAGCCGCAGAAACGGCCCGGACCGGTGAAGGTTCCCCGAGGCCGGCCCGTTCGGACCGGTTGGGGCAGGATCAGTTCGCCGCGTCGCTCGCCGCTTCCGACAGCAAAGTAAATACATAGTCCGAGAAGGAACGCCAGCATTCCACCCGGAACGTGTCTTCAGCGGTACGCAGCAGCACGATCTCGGACTTGCCGAGAATGGTGCGCGATGCTGCCCCGACCGGGAAGGCCTCGAGCGACAGGTCCTGTGGGCAACCGGAATTGACCGTCACCGCGGCCGCCGGCCCTGCAACCGAGATCGCCACATTGCGATGCGAGATGCCGACCGCGGAGTGCAGCGCCGAAACCTTGGCGCAGTCGGCCAGCGGATCGTTGCCGGCATCGTCGATCACCAGCCATTCGTCCGGTCCGAGCCATAAGGCGGTGCGCCCGCCTTTCGCCGCCGAGGTCTTCGGCTTCGACGGCAGCGTCACGCCGAGCGCCTTGGAGAGCGCGGCGACGGAAGCTTCGGGCGCGCGCAGCGAGATGCGTTCGGCCGGCGGTAGGATCTCGACCTTGACGCCCGGCGCCGACACCGCGCGGCCGGCAAGTGCCGGACGCCGTTCGACGGCAGCTGAAGCGTCGGCGGCTTTTGTCTTGGCGGCAGCCTTAGCCATTGAGGCGCTCCCCCTTTTCGTCGACGAACACCATGCCGGTGACCTCCACCTCGATCGTGCCGTTCGGCATCGGCACATAGAGCGTCTGGCCCATGCGATCACGGCCGCCGGCGACCAGCGCCAGCGCGATCGAGCGCCCGCAGTTCTCCGACCAGTAGCTGGAGGTGACGTGGCCGATCATCTTCATCGGGATCGCCTGTTTCGGATCCTCGACGATCTGCGCGCCTTCTTCCAATACGACCTTCGGATCCTTGGTCTTCAGGCCGACCAGTTGCTTGCGGCCCTTGGCGACGAGATCCGCGCGCATCATGCCGCGGATGCCGACGAAATCGGTCTTCTTCTTGCCGACCGCCCAGTCGAGACCGGCATCGTTCGGCGTCACCGTGCCGTCCGTATCCTGGCCAACGATGATGTAGCCCTTTTCGGCGCGCAGCACGTGCATTGTTTCGGTGCCGTAAGCGGTCGCGCCATGCTTCTGGCCTTCGGCCCACAGCGCTTCCCACACCGCTTCGCCATAGTCGGCCGGCACGTTGACCTCGAAGCCGCGCTCGCCGGTGAAAGACATGCGGAACAGCCGCGTCGGCACGCCGCAGATCTTGCCTTCGCGCACCGACATATGCGGCAGTGCCTCGTCCGACATGTCGATGCCTTCGACCAAAGGTTCGATGATTTTCCGCGCGCTCGGCCCCTGCACGGCGATCACCGCCCATTGCTCGGTGATAGAGGTCAGCCAGACATTGAGATGCGGGAACTCGGTCTGGAGATAATCCTCCATGTGATGCATGACACGCGGCGCGCCGCCGGTGGTCGTCGTCACATGGAAGCGGTCCGGCGCCAGCCTGCCGACGACGCCGTCATCATAGATGAAGCCGTCCTCGCGCAGCATGATGCCGTAGCGGCAGCGGCCGGGCTCCAGCTTCTCCCACGGGTTGGTGTAGAGCAGTTCCATGAACTTCGCCGCATCCGGCCCGACCACCTCGATCTTGCCGAGCGTCGAGGCGTCGAACAGGCCGGCCGCTTTGCGCACCGTCACGCATTCGCGGTTGACAGCGGCGTGCATGTCCTCGCCGGCCTTGGGGAAATACCAGGCGCGCTTCCACTGGCCGACATCCTCGAACACGGCACCTTGGGCGGCCGCCCAGCCATGCGTCGCCGTGCGGCGCGTCGGGTCGAACAGCGCGCCACGCGCATGGCCGACGATCGAGCCGAAGGTGACCGGCGTATAGGGCGCGCGGAACGTGGTGAGACCGACCTGTGGTATTGGCTTGCCAAGCGTCTCGGCGGCGATCGCCAGGCCGTGCATGTTCGACGTCTTACCCTGGTCGGTCGCCATGCCGTTGGTGGTGAAGCGCTTGACGTGCTCGATCGAGTGCATGCCTTCATGCACCGCCTGGCGAATGTCCTTGGCGGTGACATCGTTCTGAAAATCGACGAAGGCCTTGACCGTGGTGCCCGGCCCGGCGCCGGGCGCAGCGCCAAGCATGCCGCGTGACCAGCTTTCACTGGCATCGACCTTCGGCTTGGCGCCCTTGCCCATCTTGCCGCTGGAATCCTTGCCGCCGGCGTCCCTTGCCGCCTGGGCGCCTGCCGCATAGGCCTCGTCGACCGTTGCCTCCAGACCGTCCGTGCCGTTGCAGGCGCCGACCGAGACGCAGTCCTGCGCATAGGTCCCCGGCACGAAGCGTCGCGCCTCCTCGTTGAAGGCGACCTTGCCGCGCGACTGCGAGAACAGATGCACCGACGGCGTCCAGCCGGCGGACATCAGGATGGCGTCGACCGCGATCGTGCGCTCGCCGCCGCCGTTCTTCGGCTGCACCGTCATCGACGATACGCGCAGCTTGCCGCCGGCGCTAACCACGGCGCGACCGAAATTGATCTCGATGCCGAGGCTCCTCGCTTCGTCGATCACCGCCCCCGAGGGGTTGTCGCGCAGGTCGACGATGGCAGCGACATTGACGCCGGCCTTCCTCAGGTCGATCGCGGCCGCGTAGGCCGAGTCGTTTGCCGTATAGACGCCGACATTCCTGCCGACCGCCACGCCATAGTGGTTGAGGTAGGTGCGCGCCGCCGATGCCAGCATGACGCCCGGCCGGTCGTTGTTGGCGAACACCATGTGCCGCTCGATGGCGCCGGTCGCGAGCACGACCCGCTTGGCGCGAACCTGCCACAGGCGCTCGCGCGCCAGCTCCCGGCCGGGGCTCTTGAGATGGTCGCTGACCCGCTCGACCAGGCCGACGAAGTTCTGCGCGTAGTACCCGAAAGCTGTCGTGCGCGACAGCACTCGGACATTGTCCATCGCCCTGAGTTTGGCGATCGCGGCTTGTGCCCAGGCAAAGCCGTCCTCGCCATCGATCCTGGCGCCGCTCTCGAAGCGCAGGCTGCCGCCGAATTCGGCCTGCTCGTCGGCGAGGATTACCCGCACGCCGGTTTCGGCTGCGGCAAGCGCCGCGGCGATGCCGGCCGCACCGCCGCCCAGCACCAGCACGTCGCAATGCGCGTAGCGCGCCGCATAATGGTCAGGATCCGGCCGGTCGGGGGAAACGCCAAGGCCGGCCGTCGCGCGGATCTTCGGCTCATAGAAGTTCAACCAGGCCGACTTCGGCCACATGAAGGTCTTGTAGTAGAAGCCGGCCGAGAACATCGGCGAGGCAATGTCGTTGACCGCGCCGACATCGAAGGCGAGCGAGGGCCAGCGGTTCTGCGAACTGGCGGTGAGCCCGTCATAGAGCTCCTGCACGGTCGCGCGCACATTCGGCGTCTTGCGCGCGTCGTCGCGCACGATCTGCACCAGCGCGTTGGGCTCTTCCGCACCGGCCGACAGGAAGCCGCGCGGCCTATGGTATTTGAAGGATCGGCCGACCAGATGGACGCCGTTGGCAAGCAAAGCCGAGGCCAGCGTGTCGCCTTCGATGCCGAGATAGGACTTGCCGTCGAAGCTGAACGAGGCGGTCTTGGCCTGGCTGAGGCGCCCGGCGCCGGAGATGCGGAACGACGCGTTCATTTCGAGGCTCCAGGCAGCTTCGCGGGCTTCGGCTCGCCGGCCTTGTAGGTCATGACGAACTTGTCGGTGACGGTGTCGCGCACGGCGTTGAAGAAGCGGGCGCAGCCATGGATATGCCGCCAGCGCTCATAGATGACGCCTTTCGGGTTCGAGCGGATGAAGAAGAACTTCTCGAAATCGTCTTCGCTTTCGGCGGCAATGTTGGTCGGGCGCGCGATATGCGCCTCGCCGGCATTGCGGAACTCGAGTTCCGGGCGCTCTTCCTCGCAATAGGGACAGCGGATGAGAAGCATCTAGGTTGATCCTACAATTCGCCATGGCCGACGCGGGCGCCGGCCGGGTTGATCGCAAACCTTCTGGCAGGCCATCTCGGCAACCATCAATGCGCCACCGCCGCCGCCGCCGCTTCGTCGATGAGACGACCGGTGCGGAAGCGCTCGAGCGTGAAGGGCGCGTTGATAGGGTGCGGGTCGTCCCTGGCGATGGTGTGGGCAAAGACGTTGCCCGAACCTGGCGTCGCCTTGAAGCCCCCCGTGCCCCAGCCGCAATTCACATAGAGGCCCTTGACCGGCGTCTTAGCCAGGATTGGCGAGCGGTCTGGGGTCACGTCGACGATGCCGCCCCAGGAGCGCAGCATCTTCATGCGGGTGAAGATCGGGAACATTTCGCAGATGGCGTCGAGGGTGTGCTGCAGGATGTGCAGGCCGCCGGTTTGCGAATAGGAGATATACTGGTCGGTGCCGGCGCCGATGACCAACTCGCCCTTGTCCGACTGCGAGATGTAGGCGTGCACCGTGTTCGACATGATGACGCATGGCACCACCGGCTTGACCGGCTCCGAGACCAGCGCCTGCAACGGATAACTCTCCAACGGCATGCGCACGCCGGCCATATCCATGATGACCGACGAATGGCCGGCCGCGACGACGCCGACCTTCTTGGCGCCGATGAAGCCGCGCGTTGTCTCGACGCCGGTGACCGCGCCGTTGGCCGCGCGCTTGACGCCGGTGACCTCGCAGTTCTGGATGATGTGCACGCCGCGCGCCGAGGCGCCGCGCGCATAACCCCAGGCGACCGCATCGTGGCGGGCCGTGCCGCCGCGGCGCTGCAGCGCGGCACCCATGACCGGATAGCGCGCCTCCTTGGAAATGTTGAGCGGCGGACAGAACTCCTTCGCCTGTTCCGGCGTCAGCCACTCATTGTCGATGCCGTTGAGGCGGTTGGCATGGATGTGGCGCTTGAACACCTGAACGTCATGCACATTGTGCGCGAGCATCATGACGCCGCGCGCCGAATACATGACGTTGTAGTTGAGCTCCTGGCTCAGTCCGTCCCACAACTTCAGCGCATGGTCGTAGATGCCGGCGCTTTCGTCATAGAGATAGTTGGAGCGGATGATGGTGGTGTTGCGGCCGGTGTTGCCGCCGCCGAGCCAGCCCTTTTCCAGCACCGCGACATTGGTGATGCCGTGCTCGCTCGCCAGATAATAGGCGGTGGCCAGGCCGTGGCCGCCGGCGCCGACGATGATGACGTCGTATTCCTTCTTCGGCTCGGGTGAGGTCCATTGCTCTTCCCAGCCCTTGTGGCCGCGCATCGCCTCGCGGGCAATGGCGAATACGGAGTATTTCTTCACGTTCAGCCTCGCGCCAAAAATCGCGGATCTCGGCCGGGCATCCCCCAGCGCGCGTGGTGTATCACTAGCGAAAGCGCGCAGCCACCCTTGCGCTGTTTGCGACGGCGCTTGCCGTTTTGCGCCGCGGCTGCGCGGCGCATGCCCGACAACTCGCATTCCGATCGGCAAGTCAGCTTTCGGGTGGCTGCCGAAATGCCGATTTGCGACCAAGCATCCCACCACCGGCTGGACCGGCATAGAGGCTGGACCGGCATAGAGAAAGGATGTGAAATGTTCGCACTCACCGAAAAGGTCGCCATCGTCACCGGCGCCAGTTCCGGCATCGGCCGCGCTACGGCCAGTCTGTTCGCCGAGCAGGGCGCCAGTCTCGTCGTCGCGGCGTGCCGCCGGGCCGAACTCGATGCACTCGTCGGCGAAATCGAGACGGCAGGTGGAACCGCAATTGCACTCGCCGGCGATGTCCGAGACGAAGCCTATGCCAGGGCTCTGGTCGAGCTTGCAGTCGAAAGGTTCGGCGGCCTCGACATTGCCTTCAACAATGCCGGCGCCGTCGGCTTCATGACACCGGTCCCGGAGATGGCGCCGGCGACTTGGCACGACACGATCGACACCAATTTGACCAGCGCCTTCCTGGCTGCCAGGCACCAGATCCCGGCGATGCTGGAGCGCGGCGGCGGCTCGCTGATCTTCACCTCGAGCTTCGTCGGCTATACCGCAGGCATGCCGGGCATGGCGGCCTACGCCGCCGCCAAGGCGGGGCTGATCGGGCTGACGCAGGTGCTGGCCGCCGAATACGGACCGAAAGGGCTGCGCGTCAACGCGCTGTTGCCCGGCGGCACCGACACGCCCGGCGCCACGACCACGACGCCCGAGGCGCGTGCCTTCGTCGAAGGCATCCATGCACTGAAGCGCATGGCGCAGCCCGAGGAGATCGCTCGCTCAGCGCTCTATCTTGCCTCGGACGCCTCAAGCTTCACCACTGGCACGGCACTGTTTGCCGATGGTGGGGTGTCGATCAATCGGACGTGAGTCGTCTGACGTCGGCAGCCATGCTCATCCGCTGAAATAGCGCGACGGGGCCTTGCATTCCGGTCCATTTTGACGATTTGGTTTCCCGTCGAAAACGGACCGGAACGATGCTGCTGATCAGAACCTATGTCGCCCAGAGCGCCATCGAAGGCGTCGGCGTTTTCGCCGCCGAGCCGGTCAGGAAAGGCGCCTCCATCTGGCGGCTCGATCCCGATTTCGACCGGCTGATCCCGATGGAGAAATACGAGAAGGCGCCGCCGCATCTCAAGGAATTGCTCGACCGCTACGCCTATCCGAGCCCGGACAAGCCGGGTTTCATGGTATATGAGGTCGACAATGGCCGCTTCATGAACCATTCCGAGCGGCCGAACACGGATTTCTCCCAATACGGTGGCGCCACAGCGACCCGGGATATCGCGGCCGGCGAGGAAATCACTTGCGACTATGGCGAATTCTTTGAGGATTTCGCCCGTCTGCATCTGGCGACCGCCTAAGGCTCAGACCGGCAAGGCACGGCGCTCGGGCTTCCGATCGCGGTTTCCTGCAATCAACGGTGGACAGCACGGCCTGATTCTGCTATCAGCCGGCACAATTCGCGGTGCAGGTCACTGCGGAGGCATGCGGCTATGGGCTGCTTGCCTGAGATTTCAAACCCGAAGACAGGATTGCACGTGCAGGTACTCGTCCGCGACAACAACGTTGATCAGGCGCTTCGCGCGCTGAAGAAGAAGATGCAGCGCGAAGGTATTTTCCGCGAAATGAAGATGCGCGGTCACTACGAAAAGCCGTCCGAGAAGCGTGCCCGCGAGAAGGCGGAAGCCGTCCGCCGCGCCCGCAAGCTGGCCCGCAAGCGCGCCCAGCGCGAAGGCCTGCTGCCGATGACCCCGCGCCCGGCTCCGGCTGGTGCTGCCGGCGCATCGCGTTCGCCGCGCTGATACCGTCAATTTTTCGTCCTTTTCGAAGGATACCGAGGGTGGCGCGATGCGGAATCGCCGCCACCTTTTTGTTTATGTGTTCGAGCCGGTTCGGAGAGGGAACGGACCTGACGGCGCGGCGCCAGTGAGGACTGAGATGAACGCAATTACCGTGGAGCGCAGAACCGCTTTTCGCGGCTTCGCCCTGACGGCGGCCCTGCTTTCGGGCCTGACCCTTGCAGCATGCCAGACGGCCCCGACGGGGGAGTTCAACAGTATCGACAAGGCGCAAGGCTCGACCGAGAACATCTCCTCGCTGTCGGCTGTCATCCAGCGCAATCCTCAGGATCCCGAGGGTTACAATGTGCGCGGCTCGGCCTATGGCCGCGGCGGCCAGTACCAGGCGGCGCTCAAGGATTTCGACACCGCCATCCAGCTCAATCCGAACTTCTATCAGGCCTATTCGAACCGGGCGCTCATCCAGCGTTTCCTGGGCAACCAGCAAGCAGCGCTTGCCGACTATAACCGCTCGATCCAGATCAACGCCAATTACGACGCCGCCTATATCGGCCGCGGCAATCTCTATCGCAAGGCCGGCCGCGTCAACGACGCCTTCAACGATTTCCAGAAGGCGATCCAACTCGACACGACCGACGCCCGCGCCTACCACAATCGCGGCCTGATCTATCAGAGCCAGGGCCAGCATAAGTTCGCCATCGAGGATTTCTCGACCGCCATCTCGCTGGCGCCGGACGCAGCCGAGCCCTACAACGGCCGCGGCCTGTCCTATCTGGCCATGAATGACGAGGACAACGCCTTCGCCGACTTCAACATGGCCATCAAGCTCGACGGCAAGAACGCCGAGGCCTGGGCCAACCAGGCGCTGATCTACGAGCGACGCGGCGACAAGGAAAGGGCGGCCAAGTCCTACCGCGAGGCTGTCCACCTCGACCCGAACTACCAACCCGCCAAGGACGGCCTGTCGCGCACCTCGGCCGGCGCCAGCTGATCGGAAGCTAAGGCCGCCCGGGGGTCCGGTCGCCCGCGATGGGTCTATTGCGGCGCTGACACGCCGATGTGGCCGTCAGCCGCCAACGGCGATGCGTTGGCTCGCCATGCTCGCGCCAAGTTTTGGGCGGAACGCTCCTCGCACCTCGACCGTTTAACCGGGGCCGTTTGTTGCGAAAGGACATTTCCGATGATCAAGACACTTGCCTGTGCCGCCGCCACGCTTGCCGCCACGGTCCTCGCTTCTCCGGTCAGCGCCGGCACACTCCGGCTCGGCACGCTCGATTGCACCATCGACGGGGGCACCGGTTACGTCATCACCTCCAACAAGGGCGTGTCCTGCGTCTTCCGCCCCTATCATCACGGCCCGGCCGAGCTCTATACGGGCATGATCTCCAAGCTCGGCGTCGATATCGGCCGGACGCATCAAGGTCAGCTTGTCTGGGCGGTTCTCGCCGCCACCCGCCACCATGACGCGGGCGATCTCGCCGGCAGCTATTACGGCGTGAACGCGGAGGCGAGCGTCGTGACCGGCGGCGGCGCCAATCTTTTGGTCGGTGGCCTCGACGGCGCCTTCATGCTCGAGCCGCTGAGCGTCCAGGCACAGACCGGCGTCAACCTCGCTGTTGCCGTGGCTTCGCTGGACCTCGTCCACTCCTATAAGTGAACTTTCAAATCAATTAGCACCGATACGGCCCGGGACGCTCGTTCCCGGGCCGAATTTTTAGCGCGCTTGCTCGCTGACATCGCCGAAAATGCCTCTTGAGCTCAACTGCGCTTGAGGTTCTACAAGCCCTGCCGAACTGGATCTGGCGCTTCGTTCGCAATGCGGATGAGGTTGCGGAAAACAAGCGGGAGATCGACGTGACGGCAGCAGGCGGCGGCAAGGTGGCCGGCAACAAGGTGGACTGGCGAGCACTGTGGGCAAGCGGCGACCTGGCGCGTTTCTGCTTTGTCAGTCTCGGCATCCTGCTGCATGCCACCAATGAGACTATGGTGGCGACGGTGATGCCGGCCATGGTCGGCGAACTGGCCGGCGTGCAGCTCGTTGGCTGGTCGCTGGCGATCTATGAGCTCGGCGCCATCGTCGCGGGTGCGGCCGCCGGGCGGCTGGTGAGCTATGTCGCGCTGCGCTCCAACATGATGGTCGCCGCCCTGCTCTACGCAGCAGGCGCGCTGATCTGCGCGGCGGCACCCTCCATGCCGTTCTTCCTCGCCGGGCGGCTGGTCGAAGGACTTGGCGGCGGCGCGCTGGTGTCGCTCGCCTTCGTTTCGGTCGAGCGTCTCTTTCCGCGCAACATCTGGCCGCAGCTCTTCGGCATCATGTCGGCGATCTGGGGCGTCGCCGCCTTCAGCGGACCGATGCTCGGCGCTGTTATGACCGAGTTCCTGTCGTGGCGCTGGGCCTTTGGCGTCTTCACTTTCGGCGGCGCGGCGATGGCGCTGGCGAGCTTTATCGTGCTGGACACGCCGGAGGCGACGAGGCCGCAGGCGGGCAGCGGCACGGCGCCGCCCTTTCCCTATCCGGCGCTTGCCTGTCTCGCCATCGCCGTCGTGCTGATCGCTGCCGCCGGCATCGACATCGCCCTGCTGCGCTCGTCGCTGCTGCTGGCCGTCGGGCTGATCGGCCTGGTGCTTTTCTTCCGCATCGATGCCCTCAGGCCGCGCTCGCGCCTGTTTCCGGCACCTTTGTTCTCATGGCGCTCGCCGCTTGGCTCAGGCATGACCATGGTTGCGGCCTTCTCGGTAGCGACCTGCACGTTCACCATTTACGGGCCGCTGCTGCTCACCACGCTGCACGGCATTCCGATCCTGACCACCGGCTATATCATCGCTGCCGAATCCGTCGCCTGGTCGATCCTGTCGATCCTCATCGCCAATGCGCCGCTGGAGCGCGAAAGACTGATCATCGTCGTCGGGGCGCTGATGATCGCCTCCGGTCTTGCCGGTTTCGCCTATGCCATCCCCGCAGGTTCGATCCCGCTGATCCTGCTCTGCGCTCTGCTGCAGGGCGGCGGCTTCGGCGTCTGCTGGCCGTTCCTGACGCGCGTCATCGTCGCTTCGGCCCGCGACGGCGAGCAGACGATCGCTTCCGCCGCCGTGCCGACCATGCAGCGGATCGGCTACGCGGTGGGCGCGGCCGTTGCCGGCATTGTGGCCAACGCCAGCGGCTTCTCGCAAGGCCTCAATCGTGACGCGGCCGCAGGCGTGGCCGGCTGGCTCTTCCTCGCCTTCGTGCCGCTTGGGATCCTCGGCTGCATCGCCGCGCTGCGGATCGCACTGCCGCCAATGCGACCGCAGGCAGCGGCCAGCTAAACCACTGTCGCTTTCAGCCGCTCGGCAATCGATGCGGCGAGCCGTGTCGCCACCTCGTCCTTGCCCATCTCCGGCCACTCCTCGACGCCCGTGCGCGAGACGATGCGCACCTTGTTGCGGTCGCCACCCATCACGCCGGAAGGGCCGATGCCGCTCCCATGCGAGACGTCGTTCGCGACGATGAGATCGGCGCCCTTCTTCCTGAGCTTGGCCTCGGCATTGCCGATGAGGTCCTGCGTCTCGGCGGCAAAGCCGACGACAAGGCCGGGCCTCTGCGCATGATGGCCGACGCCCGCCAGGATGTCGGGATTCTCGACCATCTTGAGCGACGGCGGGCCCTTCCCTGCCACCTTCTTGATCTTTTCACCGGCGGCATTCGCGGTGCGCCAGTCGGCGACGGCCGCGACGAAAACAGCCGCGTCCGCCGGCAGAAGGCTCTCGACCGCTTCCTTCATCTCGGCCGCTGTTTCCACATGCGTGGTCTTCACCCCGGCCGGATCGGCGATGTTGACCGGACCGGACACGAGCCGGACATCGGCGCCGAGCTTCGCCAGTGCCGCCGCGATCGCATGGCCCTGCTTGCCGGACGAACGGTTGGCGATGTAGCGCACCGGATCGATCGGCTCATGCGTCGGCCCCGAGGTGACGATGATCTTGCGGCCCGCAAGCGGCTGCGGCTTCTCGTCGAGCATCGCCTCGATCGCGGCCACGATTTCCAGCGGCTCGGCCATGCGGCCTTCGCCCGCCTCGTTGCTTTCCGCCATCTCGCCCCTGGCCGGCCCGACAAAGGCGATGCCATCCTTCTGCAGGGTCGCCCGGTTGCGCCGCGTCGCCGGATGCGACCACATCTTCGGATTCATCGCCGGCGCCATCAGCACTTTCTTGTCGGTCGCAAGCAGCACCGTCGAGGCAAGATCATTGGCATGGCCGTTGGCGAGCTTCGCCATCAGGTCGGCGGTGGCCGGCGCCACGACCAGCAGATCGGCCTCGCGCGACAGCCTTATGTGGCCGACATCGTGCTCGTCATTGCGGTCGAAGAGTTCGGTGAAAACATGGTCGGCCGAAAGCGCGCCGACGGACAGCCTGGTGACGAATTCCTGCGCGGCTGATGTCATTACCACCCGGACAGAAGCGCCGCGCTCGCGCAGGCGCCGGGTCAGATCGAGCGATTTGTAGGCGGCGATCCCGCCGCCGATGACGAGAAGGACGCGTTTGCCGGAGAGCGTTCCGCGAACTGACGGCCTGCCGGGCATGTCGGCGATAGGCGGTGCTTGCTGGCCGGGGCCGGTCAGCGCGCGCAACGTCTTCTCGATCTGGTCGATGCGGTCGGCCTGTCCTGCCCGGCCCTCAACCGCCGCCCTGATCATCGCCCGGGCCTGCTCCTCCATCGAGCAGCCATTTTCGGCAGCCAATTGGCGCAGCAGGTCCTTAACTCCATCGTCAAGGTTGCGGATCGTGATGCTGGCCATCTGATTGCACCCGCTTCAAACTAGCGCTGGCAATGATAGCAATGCAATCAAACCGCAGCAAGGCGGCGGGCGGTCAGAAAATCCGCCACGCGATATAAATCAGCGTCAGCGCAATGATCCACAGCGCCACGCGGCCGGAGCGGGTGTAGCGCGCCTCCGCCTTGCCGATCGCGCGCGCGGTCGCCTCGTCGAAGCGCAGGCCGTGCTCCGCCATCAGGTCGATCTCACGCGACAGCCGCTCGGTGCGAACCGCAATGTCCGGCGCCTGCCTCGCCAGCGAGATCAAGGCCTTGCCGGCGTCCCGCGCGTCCGAGAGCACGCCGCGCGGGCCGAGATTGCCCGCGATCCAGTCACTGACCACCGGCTCCGAAGTCTTCCACATGTTGAACGCCGGATCGAGCGTGCGGGCCACGCCTTCGACCACCACCATGGTCTTTTGCAAAAGCACCAGCTCGGTCCGCGTCGCCATGTCGAAGAGGTCGGTGACCTCGAACAGCAGCGTCAGAAGCTTGGCCATCGAGATCGTGTCGGCCGACTGGCCGTGGATCGGCTCGCCGATGGCGCGGATCGCCTGCGCGAAGGCCGAGACATTGTGCTGACGCGGCACATAGCCGGCCTCGAAATGCACCTCGGCGACGCGCCGGTAGTCGCGCACGATGAAGCCGTAGAGGATCTCGGCCAGAAAACGCCGCTCCTTCTTGCCGAGCCTGCCGGCGATGCCGAGATCGACGGCAACGATGGTGCCGTCCGGTTCGACGAACAGGTTGCCCGGATGCATGTCGGCATGGAAGAAGCCGTCGCGCAGCGTATGCCTGAGGAAGGACTGGACGAGATTGGCTGCGATCGCCTTGAGGTCGTGACCGGCGGCAGCAAGGCCGGTCAGATCGTTCATCTTGACGCCGTCGATCCACTCCATGGTGATCACGTCTCGGCCGGTCCGCTCCCAATCGACCGCCGGCACGCGGAAGCCCGGATCATCCTTGGTGTTCTCAGCGAGCTCGGAAAACGCGGCCGCTTCGAGCCGCATGTCCATCTCGACCTTGGTGGTCTGCGCCAGCGTCTGGGTCACCTCGATCGGCCGCAGGCGGCGCGAGGAGGGGATGTACTTCTCCTGCAGGCGGGCGGCGAGGAAGTAGCTCTCGAGATCCTGGAAGAAGCGATGGCGCACGCCGGGGCGGATGACCTTCACCGCGACTCGTGAGGCCTTTCCGTCGCGAACGACTTCGGCGCCGTGCACCTGGGCGATCGATGCCGCCGCGACCGGCTCGCCGAAGGTTGCGTAGAGATCCTCGATCCTGCGCCCGAGCGAGGCTTCGATCGCCGCGACCGCTTCCGCCTTCGGAAAGGTGTGCATCTTGTCCTGCAGCAGTGCAAGGTCGACCGCCATGTCGTTGCCGACGACGTCGGGCCGCGTGGCGAGGAACTGGCCGAGCTTCACATAGGACGGCCCCAGCCGCACCACCGCCTGCGCCAGCCGGTCGCCGCGCAGATGGCTTCGGGCGCGGCGGCGGGTAAGCACGCGCGCCAGCCGCCAGCCGAGCTTCGGCATACCGGAAAGCTCTTCGCCGGGCAGCGCCGCGACGACGCCCTCGCGGACCAGCACCCAGCCGGCCCTGGCGAGCCGGAAGCCGGCGCCAACGCTGGTCATCGGACGCCCTGCCTCAAAGCTTCCAGCCCGAATGGAGCGCCGCGATGCCGCCCGAATAGTTGCGGAAAGTGACCCGATCGAAGCCGGCCCGACCAATCATCGCCGCGAAGTTCTGCTGGTTGGGGAACTTGCGGATCGATTCGACCAGGTAGGAATAGGGCTCGCCGTCGCCGGTCACCGCCCTGCCGATTTTGGGAATGGCGTTGAACGACCAGGCCTCGTAGGCCTTGTCGAGCAGCGGCATGTCGACCTCGGAAAACTCCAGGCATAGGAAGCGCCCGCCGCGCTTCAGCACACGAAAAGCCTCGCTCAGCGCCACATCGATGCGCGGCACATTGCGGATGCCGAACGCGATCGTGTACGCATCGAACGTGCCGTCATCGAAGGGCAGCGCTTCGGCATTGGCCTCGACGAAATCGGTGTTTTCCGAGAGGCCTTTCTTCTCGGCCCTGTCGCGGCCCACTTCGAGCATCGAGCCGTTGATGTCGAGCACCGTGGCATGCGCCTGGCGTTGGCTTGCCTCGATGATACGGAAGGCGATGTCGCCGGTGCCGCCGGCGACGTCGAGCACCTTCCAGCCCGGCCGCTTCGGGGGGCTGAGCCAGGCGACCATCGCGTCCTTCCACACGCGATGCAACCCACCCGACATCAGATCGTTCATCAGGTCGTATCGATTGGCCACCTTGTGAAAGACGTCATTGACGAGCGACTGCTTGTCGCCCGCGCCAACCTTCCTGAAACCATAGGAGGTTTCCATGCCGCCCGCGGCCGTGGTTCTCTCAACTGACATTATTTCGATCCGCCATAAAACCGGCGGGACCATAGCCGATCGATGGGGCGGGCGCTATTGTCCAAGGCGCGGTTTTCGGCCGCGCTTTCAGAACGGGTCGGGGAAGAGTTTGCCACGATTTTCCACCCGGAATCGGCGCCACGACAGAAGAATACCGCACGGGATGGCCGCATGATCTTGAAAGCCGAATTGCACTGCCACATCGAAGGGGCAGCGGCGCCCGACCTCGTCGTCAGCCAGGCCCGCAAATACGGCAAGGACCCTTCGCCCTACATCCAGAACGGCTCCTTCGTCTGGCACGATTTCACGTCTTTCCTCGCCGCCTATGATTTTGCTTCCGACCTGTTCCGCACCGAGGAGGATTACGCCCGTCTGACCGATCATTATCTCACCAGCCTCGCCCGCGACGGCGCCATCTATTCCGAGGTCTTCACCTCGCCGGATCACGCGAAAAAGGCCGGGCTTTCGCCCAAGGCCTATACGGACGCGCTGGGCGAAGGCATGGCCCGCGCCAAGGCGAGGACCGGCATCGAGGGGCGCATGATCGTCACCGGCGTACGCCACGTCGGCGTCGAGGCGATCGAGCAGGCGGCGCGCTTTGCGGCGCGCTGCGGCCATCCGCTGGTCACCGGCTTCGGCGTCGCCGGCGACGAGCGGATCGGCGATTTCGAGGACTATGTGCGGGCTTTCGAGATCGCGCGCGAGGCCGGCCTCGGCATCACCATCCACGCCGGAGAATTGATGGGCTGGGAAAGCGTGGCGGCAGCGCTCGACCATATCCGCCCATCGCGGATCGGCCATGGCGTGCGCGCCATCGAGAACCCGGACCTTGTTCGCCGCATCGCCGCCGAGGGCGTGGTGCTGGAATGCTGCCCCGGCTCCAACATCGCGCTCAAGGTGTTCGATAGTTTCGCCACGCATCCTTTTCCGGCGTTGCGCGCGGCCGGCTGCAAGGTGACGCTCAATTCCGACGACCCGCCCTATTTCTGGACCTCGCTGAAGCGCGAATACGACATCGCCGCCGAGCATTTCGCGATGGACGACAAGGCGCTTACCGCCGTCACCAGGACGGCCATCGAGGCCGCCTTCGTCGACCGAAAGACCAAGGCGATGCTGATGAGCCGGCTCGACCCCAAAGGCCGGTGAATGGTGAATGGTGAATGGTTCGCGGGCCCTTCGGCCTGTCAACCGCAATCATCGGCCTATCAGGACTCGCAAACCGGCTCACTATTCACTATTCACTACTCACCATTCACTGGAGAAGACCATGCAGGGCGTCACCGTCGTCGACCACCCCCTTGTCCAGCACAAGTTGACCATCATGCGCAAGAAGGAGACCTCGACGGCAGGCTTCAGGCGGCTGCTGCGCGAGATCTCCCTGCTTCTCGGCTACGAGGTGACCCGCAACCTCGAACTGACGACCACCACGATCGAGACCCCGATCGAGGAGATGGAAGCGCCGACGCTGGAGGGCAAAAAGCTGGTTTTCGCCTCCGTGCTGCGGGCCGGCAACGGCCTGCTCGAAGGCCTGCTCGATCTGGTGCCGGCGGCGCGCGTTGCCCATATCGGCCTTTACCGCGACCATGAGACGCTCGAGGCGATCGAATATTTCTTCAAGGCGCCGAGCGACCTTGCCGACCGTCTGGTGATCGTGGTCGATCCGATGCTTGCGACCGCCAATTCCGCGATCGCGGCGATCGACAAGCTGAAGGGGCGCGGCGCCACCAACATCCGCTTCCTTTGCCTGCTGGCGGCACCCGAAGGCATCGAGCGCTTCACCAAGGCGCATCCGGATGTCCCGATCTTCACCGCTTCGATCGACCGCCAGTTGAACGACAAGGGTTACATCATGCCTGGCCTCGGCGACGCCGGGGACCGCATGTACGGAACCAAGTAAGATCTTTTCTTAACCGCTCGTTTACGAAACGCCGTGGTTCCGGCGTGCGTTAAAGCCGAAAACACCATGTCGGCTTAAGGATCGAACCTTCACGAAGGTCGATCCATGCTGCGCAAGCTTCTTCTCCTTGGCGTCTTTGTCGGAAGCTCGGCGTCGATTCCGATCGTCTATCAGTCGAACCCGCAGATGGTGGAAAGCCTGCTGAGATCGGCGGTTGCTTCGAAGCCGGCGCCGCCTGAGGCTCAGCCGGACGTCAATCTCGCTTCGGTTCCAGCCAGGCCGGCGGCGCCGATGCCGCTCGGCCGCCAGGTGCTGGTCAATGCCGACCAGCGCGGCCATTTCACTTCCGCCTTCAAGTTCAACGGCCGTCAGATAGACGGCATGATCGACACCGGCGCGACGCTCGTCGCGATCAACATATCGACGGCGCGCCGGATCGGCATCTCGCTCAACCAGTCGGATTTCAATCAACAGGTGAACACGGCGAACGGCGCCATCAAGGCTGCCGTGGTCACCGTCGACCGTCTGCAGATCGGCAAGATTTCCCTCGACAACGTCCAGGCGGTGGTGCTCGACGATCGAGGGCTGCAAACCAACCTGATCGGCATGAGCTTCCTGCAGCGGCTGCAGAAATACGAAGTGCAGGACGGCGCGCTGTTGCTCGTTCAATAGGCGCGATTTTACAGAGGCAGTATCCGCCTGAGCACCGTCTTTTCTGCGGTCGGCTTCGAGTGACCGACCGTATAGGCGGCGCGCACCGCGACGGCGGCAGCCTCGGCGTCGGCCTCGGTCCGCGCATGGACCAGCGCCAGCGCCTCGCCCGCATGCACCTCCGCGCCGACCGGCAGCAGCCGGGTGAGGCCGACGGAATGATCGATCTTGTCGTCCGGGCGGACGCGCCCGCCGCCCAGCGCAACGACGGCGAGCCCGATTTCGCGCGTCGCGATCCCGGTGACGAAGCCGTCCTCGGCCGCTTTGACCGCCATTTCTACTGCCGCCTTCGGCAGATATTTCTCCGGATTCTCGACGAAGTCGGGGGGACCGCCGAGCGCCGTCACCATGCGCGCGAACACCGCCGCCGCGCGGCCGCCGGCAAGCGTCTCGGCCGCGCGCCTGATCCCGTCCTGGTTAGACGAGACAATTCCCGCCGATTGCAGCATCTCGGCGGCAAGCGCCAGCGTGACGTCCTCCAGCCGGCGGTCGCGGAAGCGGCCGGTGAGAAAGTCTACCGCGTTCTTCACCTCGACCGCATTGCCCGCTGCCGAGGCCAGCGGCTCGTTCATGCCGGTCACCAGTGCCGAAGCCTTCAGGCCGGCGCCATTGGCGACCTCGACCAGGCTGTTCGCAAGTGCGGCCGCATCGCGCGACTTCTCCATGAAGGCGCCGTTGCCGACCTTGACGTCGAGCACAAGCGAGTCGAGCCCGGCGGCAAGCTTCTTCGACAGGATCGAAGCCGTTATCAGCGGCACCGATTCCACTGTGCCCGTCACGTCGCGGATCGCGTAGAGCCGGCGATCGGCCGGCGCCAGGTCGGCGGTCTGGCCGATGATGGCGCAGCCCGTCTCGAGCACCGTCTTGCGGAACCGCGCCAAATCCGGCTGGCTGACGTAACCGGGAATGGCATCCATCTTGTCCAGTGTGCCGCCGGTATGGCCAAGCCCGCGGCCGGAGATCATCGGCACATAAGCGCCGCAGGCCGCGACGATCGGCGCCAGCATCAGCGAGACATTGTCGCCGACGCCGCCCGTCGAATGCTTGTCGGTGACCGGTCCCGGCAAATCGGACCAGTCGAGCACGTCACCGGAATCGCGCATCGCGAGCGTCAACGCCACTGCTTCCTCGCGACTCATGCCTTTGAGGAACACCGCCATGGCGAAGGCGCCGATTTGGCCTTCCGAGAGCGTGCCGGCCGTGATCCCCTCGATGAAGGCCGCGATCTCGGGCGCCGAGAGCTTGTGGCCGTCACGCTTGCGGCGAATGATTTCCTGCGGGAGCATCAGCTTTCCGGCAAACCTTCCTCGAAGACGCGCCGCAGGATCGTCGCCAGCCGCGCGCCGCCGACCGGCGCCATGTCCTTGGTTTCCTGGTGCGAGAGTTCCGCCCCGGTCATGCCTGCCGCAAGGTTGGTGATGACCGAGCAGGCGGCGACCTTGAGGCCGAGGAAGCGGGCCAGGATCACTTCGGGCACGGTCGACATGCCGACCGCGTTGGCGCCCATGACGCGCGCCATGCGGATTTCGGCCGGCGTCTCGAAACATGGTCCGGAAAACCACATGTAGACGCCCTGGTGGAGCGCGGTGCCGGTCTCCTTGGCCGCCGTCTCGATCGCCTTGCGCAACCCCGCATCATAGGCCTCGGTAAGGCCGACGAAGCGGCGGTCGCTCGGCTCGCCGATCAGCGGATTGGAGCCGGAAAAGTTGATGTGATCGGTGATCATCATCACCGAGCCCGGTCCCATCTCGGAATCGACCGAGCCGGCGGCGTTGGTGAGGATGAGATGCGAGATGCCGATGCCGGCAAGCACCTCGAGCGCCGGGCGCATCGCGGCGGCATTGCCGTGCTCGTAATAGTGCGCGCGCCCGGAAAGCATCAGCACCGGCGTGCCGGCGAAACGCCCTGCCACCACCTCGCCGGCGTGGCCGGAGACGCCGCTGCGCGGGAAGCCCGGCAGTTCGGCATAGGGGATGCGCCTTGCGTCCTCCACCTGGTCGACCAGCCCACCGAGGCCGGAGCCCAGCACAAGCGCCGCGGTCGGGGCCAGCCCGTCCAGTTTCTCGACCAGATGATCCAGCGCTTCCTTCATTTCAAGATATCGCCCCTAAATCCGTATGGCAGCATGTCGCCCATGGTGACCGTCTCGACCACGCCGGTATTGTCGCAGAGATAGAGCTTCGTCTCCGGCCGGCAGAATTCCGCCAGCCGCTGCCGGCAGCCGCCGCAGGGCGAGCATTTGGCCATGCGCTCGGCGATCACAGCGATCTCGGTGATCTTGCCGCCGCCGCCCATGATGTAGTGACCGAGCGCGGTGGTCTCCGCACACCAGCCCTCCGGATAGGACGCCACCTCGATGTTGGCGCCGGTGAAGACGCGTCCGTCCTCGGTGCGCAGCGCGGCGCCTACGGGAAACTTGGAATAGGGCGCATAGGCCTTGGCCATCGCCGTCCTGGCCGCTTCGAACAGATCATGCGACATTTCCTTTTTCTCTCCCACGATCTTGTTCAAATTGCCGGTTGCCAAGACTGCCCGAGCCTCAGCGTTCCTTGACATAGGGCACGCCGCCGGCGCGCGGCGGGATCGCCTTGCCGATGAAGCCGGCGAGCAGGATGACGGTGAGTACATAGGGCAGCGCCTGCATGAACTGCACTGGCACTTTCCCGAGGATCGGCAGCGGCGAGCCCTGCAAGCGGATCGATGCCGCGTCGAGGAAGCCGAACAGCAGGCAGGCGAACATCGCGTTGACCGGCTTCCATTTGGCGAAGATCAGCGCGGCAAGCGCGATATAGCCCTTGCCCGCGGTCATGTCCTTCACGAAGCCGCCATTCTGGACCATGGAGAGATACGCGCCGGCGACGCCGGTAAGGATACCGGTGCAGATCAGCGCCCGGTAGCGCAGCCAGGCGACCGAAATGCCGGCGGTGTCGACGGCGGCCGGGTTTTCGCCCACGGCGCGCATCCTGAGACCGAAGCGGGTGCGGAACAGCACCCACCAGGTGAACGGCACCATCGCGAAGGCGAAGTAGACCAGGATCGAATGGCCGGAGATCAGCTCGGCATAAACGGGCCCGAGGATCGGCACGTTGCGCACGGCTTCGGCGCCGGGCCACACGATCGCCTCGAAGCGCTCGCCCGGCTGCAGCGCCGGCGTGCGGCCGCCCTGCTCGAACCAGGCCTGGCCGAGGATGATGGTCGAGCCGGCGGCGACGAAGTTGATGGCGACGCCGGAGACGATCTGGTTGCCGCGATGCGTGATCGAGGCGAAACCATGCACCATGGCGAAGGCGACCGAGATCAGGACGGCGGTGCCGAGACCGATAAAGGCCGAATGGAAGACCGATGCCGCTGCAGCGCCGGCGAAGGCGCCGACCAGCATCTTGCCTTCGAGACCGATATCGAAGATGCCGGCCCGCTCTGAATAGAGGCCGGCAAGACAGGCAAGCAGCAGCGGCACCGACAGGCGGATGGTGGAATCCAGGACCTGGACGATCGCGTTGAAACTGTCCATCTCAGGCCCCCTTCCCCTTGACCGCCTGCATGCCGACCGATTTCGGGCTGACCGATGCGAACAGCGCCTGGATATAGGGCCTGAACATATGCTCCAGCGCGCCGGCGAAGAGGATGACCAACCCTTGAATGATGACGATCATGTCGCGGCTGATCGCCGGCATCTCGAAGGCAAGCTCGGCGCCGCCCTGGTAGAGCATGCCGAACAGGATCGCCGCCAGCACGATGCCGACCGGATGCAGCCTGCCCATCAGCGCGACCGCGATGCCGACATAGCCTGCGCCCGAGACGAAATCGATCGCCACATTGTGCTGGTCGCCCATCACGGGGTTGAGGGCCATCATGCCGGCCAGGCCGCCCGAGATCATCATCGCGGTGAGGATGATGCGGGTTTCCGAAATGCCGGCATAGCGCGCCGCCTTCGGACTATGGCCATAGGTGCGCATCTCGTAGCCGAGCTTGGTGCGCCAGATCAGCAGCCAGACCAGGAACGCCATCGCCAGCGCCAGCAGGAAGCAGATGTTGAGCGGCGCCGAGCGGATCTTGGCGCCGAACAATTCGATCATCCAGTTGAGCTTCGGCAATTCCGCGCCGGCCAGGAAATTGCGTGTCTGCGGCGCCTGCGATCCGACCGGCTTCAGCGGACCGACCAGCAGATAGACCATCACCGAGGCAGCGATGAAGTTGAACATGATGGTGGTGATGACGATGTGCGAGCCACGCTTGGCCTGCAGATAGGCCGGGATGAAACCCCAGAGCGCGCCGAACGCCGCCGCGGCGACGATCGCCATCGGAAAGATCACCCACCAGGGCAGGACGCTGTCGAAGCTCAGGCAGACGAGCGCGATGCCGAGGCCGCCGATATAGGCCTGGCCTTCGGTGCCGATGTTGAACAGGCTGCAATGCGCCGCCACCGCCACCGACAGCCCGGTGAAGATGAAGGTCGTGGCATAGAACAGGGTGAAGGCGATGCCTGTGCCCTTGCCGAAAGCGCCTTCGACCAGGATGACGGCGGCGCGGAACGGATTTTCGCCGACCAGCATGACGACGAAGCCCGCGACGATGAAAGCAACCGACAGGTTGATCAACGGAATCAACCCATAATCGGCCCAGGCCGGCAACTTGGCGTAAGGCGTGCTCATTCGGCGGCCTCCTGGTGCTCGACACCGGCCATCAAGAGGCCAAGCTCGCCTTCCGTCGCTTCCGGTCCGCGTTCGCCGACGATGCGGCCGGCGAACATCACCAGGATGCGGTCGGACAGCGAGCGGATCTCGTCGAGCTCGACCGACACGACCAGCACCGCCTTGCCCTGATCGCGCATGGCGATCAGCCGCTTGTGGATGAATTCGATGGCGCCGACGTCGACGCCGCGCGTCGGCTGGCCGACGATCAGCACGCCGGGATCCTGCTCCATCTCCCTGGCCAGCACGATCTTCTGCTGGTTGCCGCCGGAGAAATTTGCGGTCTTCAGCCGCGGATTGCCGGGACGGATGTCGTATTTCTCGATCTTGTCCTTCGCGTCGGCCATGATGGCATCGACGTTCAGGAACGGTCCCTTGAGATAGCGCTCGTCGTCGTGATAGCCGAGGATCGAGTTCTCGTTCTCCTCAAAGGCGAGCACCAGCCCGACATGGTGGCGGTCTTCCGGCACATGGGCGAGACCGCGGTCGCGCAATTCGCCGGGATCGGCCTTGCCGGTCAGGTCGATTGGCTTGCCTTCGAGCATGACCTCGCCCGAGACGGCGTGCCGGATGCCGGAGATCGCCTCGAGCAGCTCCGACTGGCCGTTGCCGGCCACGCCGGCGATGCCGACGATCTCGCCGCCGCGGACGTCGAAGGAGACGTCGTCGACCATGGTGACGCCGCGTGAATCCTTGACCGTCAGGTTCTTGACCGAGAGTTTTATCGCACCGGTCTCCGACTGGCCCTTCTCCACCCGCAAGAGCACGCGCCGGCCGACCATCAGTTCGGCCAATTCGCCGACCGTCGTTTCCCTGGTCACCCTGGTCGCCACCATGGTCCCCTGGCGCATGACCGAGACCGTGTCGGTAACGGCCATAATCTCGCGCAGCTTGTGGGTGATCAGCACCACCGTTTTTCCCTGTTCCTTCAGCTGCTTGAGGATGCGGAACAGATGGTCGGCCTCGGCTGGCGTCAGAACCCCTGTCGGCTCGTCGAGGATCAGGATCTCGGCGCCGCGATAGAGGGCCTTGAGGATCTCGACGCGCTGCTGCAGGCCGACCGGCAATTCCTCGATGATGGCGTCGGGATCGACCTCGAGGCCGTATTCGCGCTCCAGCCGTTCGAGCTCGGAGCGCGCCTTGGCGATGCTGCTCTTCAACAGCGCGTCGGTCTCGGCGCCGAGGATGACGTTCTCCAGCACCGTGAAATTGTCGACCAGCATGAAATGTTGGTGCACCATGCCGATGCCGAGCGCTATCGCGTCGTTTGGGGTGTTGATCGACACCGGCTTGCCCGCCACGCGGATTTCGCCGCTGTCGGCCTGGTAGAAGCCATAGAGGATCGACATCAGCGTCGATTTGCCTGCGCCGTTCTCCCCGACAATGCCATGGATGGTGCCGCGCGTGACTTCCAGGTTGATGTCGCGGTTGGCGCGCACGGCGCCAAAACTCTTGTTGATGCCTATGAGCTCGATTGCGGCTTGCGCCATGCAGCCTGTCCCACTCGTTATTTTTTTATCGCTTGGTCAAAATGCCTAGCATGATGCCCCGCCCGTGCCAATTGGCCGGAACGCCATTCACTCTCGACAAATCCCGCCGCGCTTGTCAATTTCGAAGGTGGCCGGGAGCTTCACATTCACAGAGACCGGGATGATGACGATGCCTGACGATCGGCTGACGACGCTGGAAATCCGCGCCGCCGAGCAGGAAAAGACGATCGAGGAACTGTCCGGCCAGATCGCCGAGCAGTGGACGGTGATCGAGCGCATGGAACGCAAGCTCGCCGCCCTTACCGATCGGTTCCTGGCCCTGGAGGAGCAGGCCGCTCCCGACGTGCCGGTGACCAAGCCGCCGCACTACTGAGCCTGCGGGGTCAGCGAGCGAGTTCGAGGAGAACGGTCATGGCCGGTGAAGGAGACCGCATCGCAAGGGCCGGCGACTATGTCTTCGGCCTGATGGACGAACGGGAGCGTGCTCGCGCCGAGCGCGACCTAGAGATCGATCCCGCCTTTCGCGACGCGGTGCTGCGGCTTGCCGAGCGCATGCGTGCTTTGGAGCCGCAGGGAGCGTCGGCCACGGCTTCGGATGAGCGCTGGCAGCTTGTGCAGCGCCGGCTTGGCGAATTGCCGCAAATGCGGTTTGCCGGGCTGGACAAGGGCGATGCGAAGCCGCAGCCGATCGTGATCAACAAGATCGAGCGCAAGCCTTATGGCGTCGGCCTGCATTCCCTTGGCGGCCGGCTCGGCCTGGCTATCGCGCTCGCCCTGGCGGCCGCCTTCGCGCTGGGCTATCTCGCCGGCACGCTATAGGGCGCACGACATCAAAAGCATCGGCTCGCCCTCCTGCTCGAAAGCTTCCGTGGCAGTCCAGCCAAGCGCTTCGTAGAAAGATCGTGCCTGCCAGGTGTAGAGATAGAGCCGGTTAACGCCGGCCGACGCGGCGTGGCCTTCTATGGCCCTGACCAGCGCCGTGCCAACGCCCTGCCCTCGATACGCCTCGTCAACAACAAGCCCGGCGAGCCACGGCGTCAGATCATGCGCCGGGTCGATCTCGTTGCGGACGAAGAGGCAACTTCCGATCGGCGAGCCGCCGAGGCGGGCGACGACAGCCGCCTCGAACCCGTCGCCTGCGATCAGCCGGCGAAGTCCCGCAATATCCTCTGCGAGCGTCCGCCCGGTGCCTTCAAAGAAGGCGGCCAGGCGCAGCTTGGCGATCGTCTCGACATCGCGCTCCCTCATGACTTCGATAATCGGTTGCATGATGCTGGTCCCAAAAACAAACCGCCGGGCAAAAAGCCCGGCGGTCTAAGAAGCCTCGTTCAGTTGCCGATCAATATGGGCAGTTGTTGTCGGTGGTGTAATCGTGCACCTGGACCTTGCCGGCGATAATGTCGGCCTTGGCCTTTTCGACCGCCGCCTTCATCTCGTCCGTCACCAGCGCCTTGTTGTTGTCGTCCATGGCGTAGTCGACACCGCCTTCCTTCAGGCCGAGATTTTCGACGCCGCCCTTGAAGGTCCCGTTCTTGCCGTCCATGAAAGCCGTGTAGACGGCAACGTCCACGCGCTTCAGCATCGAGGTCAGCACCTTGCCGGGCTGCAGGCCGTTCTGGTTGGAGTCGACGCCGATGCCGAGCTTGCCGGCATCCGCGGCCGCCTGCAGCACGCCGACGCCGGTGCCGCCGGCCGCGGCATAGACGACGTCCGCGCCCTGATCGATCTGGGTCTTGGCGATCTCGCCGCCCTTGGCGGGGTCGTTCCAGGCGGCCGGGGTATCGCCGGTCATGTTCTGGATGACCTCGGTGGCCCCGGCAGACTTGGCGCCGCCGACATAACCACATTCGAACTTGCGGATCAGCGGGATGTCCATGCCGCCGACGAAGCCGACCTTCTTCGACTTCGACGCCATCGCAGCCAGAATGCCGACGAGGTAGGAGCCTTCGTTCTCCTTGAACACCAGCGAGCGGACATTGGGCAGGTCGACGGCATCGTCGATGATGGCGAAGTTGAGGTCGGTATATTCGGCCGCGACCTTCTTCAGCGCATCTTCCCAGGCAAAGCCGGCCATCACGATCGGGTTGCGGCCGTCCTCGGCGAAGCGGCGCAGCGCCTGCTCGCGCTGCGAAGCGTTGGAGACTTCGAATTCGACATAAGCGACGCCGGTTTCCTTCTTGAATTTCTCGGCGCCGTTATAGGCAGCCTCGTTGAAGGATTTGTCGAACTTGCCGCCGAGATCGTAGAGGATGGCCGGCTGGACATCCGCGGCGAAGGCCGGGAGAACCATTGCGGTTGCGGCCAGGAGGCCGAGAACGATACGTTTCATGTGATCCACACCCTGTCGGTTATTTTCCGTTGCACCGCACACCCTGCCCGGTTCTCCGGCAGGCATGCGACGTCAGGCAGGAAGTGTATGCCCCTCCCGCTCGCGGCCAATCTGGCACGGCCCGAAACAAAATTCACGTGGAATTTTGACCTGTTGGAAAAAGCGTGAAGGCCGACCGTTTCGGGCGGAGTCCGCGTCAGTTGGTCGGGGCGAATTCGTGGCGCCGCCGGCGGTAGCCGAGGGCGTAGAGCAGGAATGCCAATACCGCGAACACGGCGAATCCCGGCTGGCCGAGCACCCAGGCGATGATCCCGTCCCAGACCAGCGGACTGGCCTTGGCGCGCACATAGGTCTCGAACGCGGCGCGCGTGTCGGGCGATACCGCCAGCCAGCTTGCGTTGAGCGGCGTCATGACCAGCGCCGACGCCGCGACAGAGCGCGTGGTGTCGATCACCGCCATGATGACAGAAATCGACAACGCAACCATGGCCGCCAGCCGAAAGATGAAACGCAGCATCCAACGCACTCCCCGGGAACACTCCCGTCTGCCCCGCCAAACGACATAGAGCGTGCACAACCGCCACGCAATCGCGACACGTGATTTTGAGTTAGGCCCTCCGCGCCGCTTTGCGCCGGTTGACGCGCCAGATGGCGAAAATCCGGCCGCCGACGGCTCCGATGATCAGTCCGCCCAAGCCGATGAAGACAGCAAAAACCCGCAGGCGCCCTCGAAGCAGCTCATATGGGTGGCGTCGGCGATCAGCGACCCCGCGAAAAATCCGATGCAGGCGCCGATGGCGCCGCCAAGGATGATGCCGAGCAACGCGGCGACGAGCGAGACCAGGAGCGGCGGGCGTACGGCCTCGGGATTGGCATACACCGTGTCGGCGCCGGCGCCGCGCCGCAGGAGGTAGATGCAGAGCAGGCCGATGGCGATCTCGGCCACCGTGAAGCCCAGCCCTTCGGCCGAGAAGACGAAATCGGGCACAAGAAGCGTGTAGGCCTGACGCACGACGAGCCAAAGGATGATGGCGACCTGCCAGATCGTATAGTGACGCGGGAAACGCGCCGACCGGTTGAAGGCGAGGCCGAGCAGGTAAAGCCCCCACAGAATGGTCACGACGCCGCCGGTCAGCCCGCCGTAGATCAGGAAGAGCACGCTTTCCGGCAGATTGAAGTCGCCGATCAGCCGCCAGCTCGAGATCAGGCCATAGGCCGAAAGCGCCATCACGATGATCAGCCACGCCACCGGGATGAAGGAGAGCCCGCTGTCGGGCCGGCCCGCGGGCTGCTGGTTGATCGATGCCATGTCAGGACGATGCCCCTCGCAAAGCCCCAAGCAGTTCCGGGAACTGCGTCGTGGTTTTCCGTCCGGAGGTGCACAAAACAAACGCCTCAGGCAGTCGACAGGCGGCCAGAGCCGAAGTCAAGCGCGGGAAACTCCGCCGGCCGGCCTGTGCACAGCATTCGGCTGCATGGCAGGCCACCGAGGCAGCTTCCGTGTCATCCACGGCAAAAGCCACGGAATGACTTGGCATTCGCTTTCGGATCGACTAGATGAGCCCCGCGCCTGTTTTGCCTAGACGGCTAGAGGTGCCGGGAAAGGGTTGCCTGCCGGTTGAAGGCACCCCAAATTTAGGCCGAGAGGCCTTCCCGAGGGAGATGCATCTCCCCAACCCGCGCGGCGAAACCGGCCGACGCGACATGCAAGACGGAGAGGTGGCCGAGTGGTTGAAGGCGCACGCCTGGAAAGTGTGTTTACGGGAAACCGTAACGCGGGTTCGAATCCCGCTCTCTCCGCCATCAATTTTCCTAATACTATGATATTTTCAAGCTGTTAGCGAAGAGGGAAGACACCTCAAAGCGGTCCGCAATTGGCTGTTAGGCAGGTGGCCGGAAAGACGTTTCGTGCGGCCCGCCCCAGAAACCGTCGCGCTATCGCCGATCGGTTACCGCCCTGGCAGCTGACCGATCACGTTGCAATCGGTCGTGCTGTCTGAACGCGCCGTGTAGGTGGCGTAGATCACCAAATCCGTGTTCATGGCGATTTCACGCACCAGCTTTCGACGGACTGCGGTGGCGAACATGGCGGGCTCTGTGACACCGATCGCAAACGCGTCTGGTCCGCCAATGACGCAGCGCTCGAAATAGGATTGCAGGTTGGAACGGCCATACCTCGCGAACCCGTCGGCCCCGCCAATCCGGGGCAGTGCGATAGGCAGCCCGTTGATCGTCACGCCTTCCGCGAGAAGAACCTGCCGGATGGGGTCAAGGAGTGCTCCCGCATTATTGGGTCCGTCGCCGGATATATCAACAACCCTGCGCGGGCTGCGCAAGCCACTATTCGCGAACAGATCATTCGCGGCAGACAATGCGCCGGAAATCGACGTTCCGCGGCCTTCAGTCAACGACAAAGCCGCGAGCCTGTCTGCCAAAGTGAGAGCGTCCTCGCGACTTTGGACGATTGTCCATGGCACGATGACGGTTTGCTGATTTGGCCCTGCCCACTCCAGATAGAGCACTGCAATTCTTCCACGCTCTCCCGACTTGACTGCCCCCGCAATGTCCGCGTGGCGGAAAGCATCGACGTAGCCGTCGCGCTGCACTCTTTGCTCAACTTTGCTCATCGACGGCGAAACGTCCACTGCAAGGATCAATTGCAGATCGACGTCGACCAGGCCGTCCTGGGAACGGTCGGTTGAGTGAGCCTGGGGCGCCATTGCCAAGAACAGGGTCATCAGGCACACGCCTGTGAGCCGGAGCACCGGCCTTGCGCCCACACTTCGAGCAATCTGCACTTCGTCGTCCATGGTGAGCCTCTCGCTGACGCTGCGATTGTCGGTCCGAGGCGTCTCGGGGTCACGAACGGCTTCCGATCATTTGCCGAAATCGGCGCTCCCCGCCCGATGTGAATGATGATGGCAAGCGCGAAACCGTGCTAGGATCGAAACATTGGACTGCGGCTTCGTGCTTGAGGGAAACGGCTTGAGTAGCTCGCCGCCCACGATGTTCGTGCTCAACGGCGTTACCGTCGACGTGAGCAGCGAGACCTTGCGCGACAAATCCAACAGCACAATCGCACTTCGTCACCAAACCTTCGCGGTGCTTCGTCACCTTCTGGAGAACGCTGATCGCGTCGTCACCAAGGACGAGCTGATGAGGGCGGTCTGGAACGGGATCGCGGTCACCGACGACAGCCTTGTGCAATGCATTCACGAGATCCGTGCGGCGCTCAATGACGGTCGGCAGGCTGTTGTGGAGACGGTGCCTCGGCGCGGTTACAGGCTGGTCCGTCCTTCAAGCGCCGGGCCAAGAATGGCCACTATCCTGGCAGCCGAACTGGCTGCTGACGGTCGGCCGCCAGGTGAGGCTGAGCGGGGCGCTGCTGTACCAATCGGGCCGTACAGGCAGATCGTCGATCGGCTGCTGGTGCAACATGCCGGTCGCGTGTTCTCGAGCGCCGAAGAGAGCGTGGTCGCCGAATTCGCAGGCCCTGTCGAGGCCTTGCGGTGTGCGAGCGACATCCAGCATGAGGTCGACAGACGGAATTGCCAAGTTCCCAAGACAAAGCGCCTGCGCTTCCGCATCGGGCTTCACCTCGGTTATGTCGTCGACGAGGGCGACCACCTCGGGGGCGAGGCGGTCGAGGTCGCAGCCCATGTTCAATCATTGTCACGACCGGGCGGGATTTGCATCACGGAAGCGGTTCATGCCCAGGCTCGAGACCGGCTCCCGCTGGAATTCATCGAGCTTGGCGAGCAGAAGCTGAAGGACGTCGCACGTGCCCTGCGCATCTACCGCGTACCTCTTGCTTCAGAGGAACCGGTCAGGTCGCCATTTCGCGGTCTCGATGCCTTCGAATTCGAAGATGCCGATCTCTTCTTCGGCAGAGCGCGGGCGATTGCTGCCTGCACTTCAAGACTGGAGCAGCAGGCAGCAAGCGGCACCGCATTCCTGCTAATCTACGGCATGAGCGGTTGCGGCAAGTCTTCCCTCCTGCGCGCTGGCCTGCTGCCGTCATTGATCCGGCCCGGAACCGTGGCGGGCATATCGTTGTGGCGCCGCTGCCTGATCCGCCTCTCCGAAGGACCGGATGCATTTGCTGTGCTGGCTGCGGCGCTGCTTAGCGAAGCTGCTGTGCCGGAACTGGCCTGCGAAGTAACAGCCGCGGAGCTCGCTCGGCTTTGCAGAAGCGCGCCGGATCGGGCGCTGGCGATGGTTCGCCAGGCACTTGGCAAAGCCGCTGGGTCGGCCCGCTCGCAGATCAGATTGGTTGTCGCCATCGATCAGCTGGAGGAGCTGTTCACGACGGAGAAGCAGCCGGCGACGCGCGAGGCTCTCGTGCGGCTCATGACGCTGCTCGCCGCGAGCGGACTGGCCTGGGTGATCGCGGCGATCCGTTCAGATTTTTTTCACCGTTGCGGCGAGGTCCCGGGGTTCTCGGCGCTCAAGGATGGCCTCTCCAGCTACGAACTCCTGCCGCCGACTGGCCCGGAGATCGGTCAGATCATCCGTGAGCCGGCGGGCGTTGCCGGACTCCGCTTTGAGGAGAATGCCGAGTTGGGGCGACTCGATGACGTGCTGCAGGAGGCAGCAGCTGCCGATCCCGGATCATTGCCGCTTCTGGAGTTTGTGCTCGACGCGTTGTACCAGGCCGGCCGCCAGCGCCGCGTTCTCACCTTTGCGGATTATCGCGCGCTCGGCGGGCTCGAAGGCGCAATCGCGCGCCGCGCCGATGAAGTCGTGGATTTACTGGCGCCCGAGATCCAGGAGGCCTTACCGACGGTACTGGGCGCCCTCACAACTGCAAGTCTGAGCGATGACACCGTGACGGCACGTCCAGCCCTGCTCACCGAAGTTGCAGGTACTCCCGCGCGATCGGCGCTGGTCAGGGCCCTGATCGACGCGCGGCTCCTCGTCAGCGACGAGAACGCCGCAGGGCGTGTCTTCGTGCGCGTTGCACATGAAGCACTGTTGAGACGCTGGCCGCGCGCAAGTGACATTGTGAATGCAAACCGGAATTTTCTCGAGACGCGCGAACGCCTCAGGGCTGATGCCCACCGATGGCACCTGGAAAGCAGGAATCGAGAGCTTCTCCTTCCGCCCGGCAAACGTCTGGCGGAGGGCGAAGAACTAATGTTGTCGAGACGGGGGGAGATCGACGATTATGTCCTTGAGTACATCGAGGAGTCTTTGCGTGCCCATCGGCAGAAAGAGGAGAAGGACCGGCACGCAGCGCTAGCGCTGATCGAGGCCGCCGAAGAGGCAAAACACGAGCGCCTGGAGCGCGAAGCCGAGCGCCGGAGCCTGGCGGCGGCCGCAGCAAACCGGCTTTCCCGACGTACCCGCAACGCAGCGATTGTGGCGATAATGCTCGCTCTCATCGCGGGCGCAGGCGCGCTGGTCGCCTTCAGGGCGCAGGAGGAAGCGAGGTCGCAACGCGACCAGGCGATGCGAAATCAGTTCCTTTCGCTGTCCTTCCTTTCGGAACAGTCCACCGGGGCAGGCAGCACCGAGGCTGCGATCCTGTTGGCGCTTGAAGCGCTGCCCTCAAAAGACCAATCCGAGCGGCCATATCTGTTCGAGGCGGAAGCAGCCCTCTACAAGGCTCTCCTGGCGCACCACCAGATCAAAATCTTCCGGCATGGCGCCGGCGTGACGGATACGGCATTCAATCCGAGCGGCGATCGCATCGTCACCGCATCCTACGACAAGACTGCAGCCGTCTGGGACATCTCCAGCGGAGCCGAAACTGCAGTTCTAATGGGTCATGAAGAGGCCTTGGAGAGGGCTGAATTCAGCCCGGACGGGAGCCGTATCCTGACGGCGGCGAGGGATGGCACTGCACGTCTCTGGGACGCTGTCTCGGGAGAGCAGCTCTTTATCATGCGCCCGGTAGGCAGCTATCCAACGGCAATCTTCAGCCCGGATGGCACCCGGGTGCTGACGGCGGGGGAGAACAGCGATGCAACGCTCTGGGATGCTCGGACCGGAAAGAAAGTTCTAGGTGTAAAAAGCGACGCATATACGCGTGCTGTTTTCAGTTCAGACGGCCGCAGCTTCGCGACGGCAGGCAAGCATTTTGTTTCAATCTGGAATAGCGCAGACGGCGCGCTGACGCGGTCAATCCGAGTGACCTCCTGGCCCTACAGCCTGGCGTTCAGCCCGGACGGAAGCCGGATGCTGGCCGGCCCCTGGGGTTGGCATTCACACCGCGACACTTCCAGCCTTTTCGATTTGTCGAAAGGAACGGAGATCGCAAAGCTGGCCGGCAGCAAGAGCGATACGCAATTGAACGGCGTGATTTTCAGTCACGGGGGTCAGCGAATCGCCACGGTGTCGCTCGATGGCACTGCCCGGATTTGGGATGGAGCGTTGGGAACGCTGCATGATGTGCTCGGCCAGGAGGTGTCGGGACTGAAGGCAGACATCGACACGGATGAACCCGATGTGGAGATGAACGGTGCTTTCACCCCGGACGACCGCTTCCTGGCGACCGCCTCGGTCAATGGGCCGATCCGCATCTGGGACGCTGAACGCGCCTCGTTGGTGACGACGATCGCCGGTCATGAATCCTTGGTCGAGCATATGGAATTCAGCCCGGTCGACAGCAACATTCTTCTCACTGCTTCACACGATGGCACCGCTCGGCTGTGGGATGTCGACGGCGCGCTGACGACTTCGCTCTCACATGAATATCGGCCGACTTTCGCGGTCTTCAGTCCCGACAATGTCCACCTTCTGACCGGCGGCGGCGACAGCGCGGCGCACCTGTGGGATATCGTGAGCGGGCGCGAGACAATCCGGCTCGATACACATGAGATTGTTCAAAGCGCGACGTTCAGCCTAGATGGAAGGCGTGTCGCGACGGCATCTCTTGGGGGGCAGGTCCGTGTTTGGGATGTGGCCACGGGACACGAGACCGCCCAGTTCCGATCACATCGCGGCCTGATCCAGATCCAGTTTGATCGCGATGGCAAATCGCTTCTCTGCGCATCGATGAACGGCACCGCGCAGCTGTGGGACGCGGCGACCGGCACCGAGCTAGCCGCCATCAACACGAGCAGCAACCTACCGCAGGCCATTCTTAGCCCTGACGGAAATCTGATCCTCTCGGCCAGGGAAGACAATGCGGGCCACCTCTTGACGACGGGCGGAGCCGAGCTCAGGGTTCTTGTGGGGCATCAGGATCGCATCACGGCAGCGGCCTTCAGCCCGGACGGTCAACTCGTCGCCACGGGCTCACTCGACCACACGGCTCGCATTTGGTCGACCACGGACGGAGCAAACGTCAGAACGCCAGTGGGACACACCGGCGCGGTAACGGTCGTCGCCTTCAGCCCCAACGGTCAGTTGCTGCTGACCGCCTCGCGCGATGGAACCATCCGGATCTGGAGCGTCGCTGGCGGACTGGAAAGGGCCGTTCTAAGGGGCCACAGCGGCGCGGTGGACAGCGCCCAGTTCAGTCCCAACGGTTTGTATGTCGTGACCGCGTCCTCGAAGGATCGCACGGTCCGGCTCTGGGCGACGCAATCGGGACGCCAGATTGCTGTCCTTGGCAGCCACGACGAAGCAACCATTCTACTGGGCTTTACACGCGCAGCTTTCAGTTCCGACGGCACCCGCGTTGCAATTGTTTCCGGCGAAAAAGATGTCCGCATCCTTCGCGTCTTCCAAACGTCCCGGGACCTCATTGAGTTCGCCCGGCGCACCGTCCCTCGCGAACTCACCGCTTGCGAGCGGCGAAGCTTCTTCCTTCCTCAAGACCCTGCAATTGGCACTTGTCCGGGCTGAGGTCGACAACGGGGTCAGAGCCCTTGTGATCAATCTGCGATGCCAGGCCGATACCGCAGCATGTTTTCGATCTTCTTCGTCCGCTGTGGGGGGTGCGTAGCAGCCATTCCGGGTCTGGGTTGGGCATTCTGATCGAATTCATAAGAAACTGGGATGGAGACGTGTCTGTACCTCAGACAGGTAGGCTTGCCATCCAAGGCAACCGTGAAGCAAACAGCGCAACGAGCCGGCGCGAAAGCCAAATTTTTTTAATTATTTAGATGCGAACTCGAAAGACGCTCTCTCCGCCAGCACTCCAGTGGTCGGGATGGCGGCAAGCCTCATCGTGGGCGGCTCAGATTGCACGCCGCTCTGAGGTGTGGATCGGCCTATGGTTCGTCCTTGTCGATCCCGATGCTCTCGCCCTCGCCATGCACCTGGTTCCGGTCCCAATCGTTGGTCTTGTCAGGCGTTTTCGCGGCAGCTTTTTGGTTTTCCCGTTCCTTGTCCTTGCGGGGCTTAGGACCGGGCAGATCGCGCGATGATTTGGGTTCCATTGAGGTGTGTCCCTGTCAGTCGAACAGAACCCAACGTGGGCTGAGCTCGAATGTTCCGGCGCTTTGCCGGCGATATGCGTTGCAGGGACATCCCGGCGTCCTGCGGAAGGAACCGGGCAGCCCACAGATACGTTCTGGCGCTCATGGATGAGCTTGTTGAACGTTTCGGGCAGCAAACCTGGCTGCCATTTTCCGTAATTTCAGCCAGGCTTTTGCTGGCTGCGGTTCTTGGCTCACTCGTCGGCATGGAGCGCGAATGGCGTAACCGGCCGGCCGGGCTGAGGACGCATATCCTGATCTGTCTAGCAACCGCCTTGATCGCCATCCTGGCCATCGAAATCACCCATCTCCCCGTCTTCGATGGCCAGGAGATAGCCATTGACCCCATCCGCCTGATTGAAGCCACAACTGCCGGCGTCGCATTCCTGGCTGCGGGGCTAATATTCTTCTCCAAAGGGGAGGTTCAGGGGCTGACGACCGGCGCGGGAATGTGGCTGGCCGGTGCCATTGGATTGGCAGTGGGTCTCGGGTTCTGGCAGATCGCAATTCTTGGCACAGTCTTGGCGCTGATCGTGCTAGGGCTTTTGCAGCTGGTGCAGGTTGCCCCAAAGGACGAGCAATAGTCGGAGCATTTGGAGGCAGGGCGTCCAGTCCCTGCGCTTGTCGGCGTTACAGTTTTTGCTGAATTGCAGATTCCGATCGTCTCGGCCGGCGCACTCATGGCAGATCATGACCTGTCACCAGATCAAGTGCAGACACCCATGGTCCGGCCCGACAAGGCAGGAATCCTCCTAGCCATTTTCGGCTCTGCGCAGCAGCCGCGACGAGTGCTGCCGATGCATCGCCTGCATGTCTTCAAGCAGCTGGAGGGAGCGCAGGGCGTCATCGGTCGGCAATCCCTGATCGCTGAGGTCGGCAACCAACTCGTGCTGACGGCGAAGGTGCCGCTCGCCTTCGTGAACATGCCGCCTGGCCATTTCGATATCATCGTCGATTGCCATTTACCGGAACGTCGCTGGTGTCGTGACGTTCCTCGGGTGGGCTGTCCAAGATTGGAACTGATTGCGCGGCCATGACTCGTTATGGGAGCGGTCGTTTACCGTTGGGACGTAGCCGTCTCGGCAGCACAAAGCCCGTCGCTTACGCTCACTAGCTGCGACGGGCTTTTCAAGTCTTAGAAAATGTTAATGTCGGTCGCCGCAAGCGCGGCGCATAATGGAACTCTGCCCCGCTGCGCGGGGTAAGGGCCCGGCCTGTATGTCAAGCCCCCAACCCCGCCCGGCAGGCCGGGCTACTTTGATCCACAAAAGCGAACTTTTGCACCGTCCGGTCCGCCGCGTGGCGAGAACGGCGGCCTGCGGCACATGAAGGCAGCCGAACGTCGTCAGCGTCTGGCGAGACAACGGATCGGCGCGCAACGCGAATGCACGGCGGAACCAATAGGCAAGGGCGCGGTTGGGGCAGATGGTCGCCTATAACGAAACAACTGATCCCGCGCTTACTGGTGCACGCGGTCGAGGCCGGATTTTGCGCCCTCGTTTCTGTCCGTTCGGAAGGAAACGAGGCCATCCTCACGAGCGACATCTGTGTCGGCCTCATTCTTATGAGAACCGGGAAGCAGTCGCGCACGCCCTTGGTCTTAGTCACCAACAGACAAGTTCGTTTGCCGGGCACGAGCCGCTTGCAATAGCTCTGCATCACCTCCCGGGAGTTCTTTGGTGATCAAAGACGATAGCGTCTGCCAGTGGGAACGAATTGACTGCTTGGTTATCGGTGGCGGTCCGGCCGGCTTGGCAGCAGCGACGTATCTCGGGCGCTTTCGCCGCCGGGTCGTCGTTGTCGATTGCGGTCAAAGCCGCGCGAAGCTCATTCCGATTACCCGCAACTGTCCCGGCTTCCCCGACGGCATAGCCGGCGCCGAACTGCTGAATCGGCTGCGGCAGCAGGCTTTGCAGAGCGGAGCCGATCTTAGGCACGATATAATCCACGAGATTGGCCGCGACGGAACGGATTTTATTGCGATCGGTTCGACAGCCATTCGTTCCCGCGCGGCGCTCCTGGCTACTGGCATTGTCGATAAGCTTCCAGAGACGCCTTCGGCAGACGATATGATCAGAGCCGGCACCTTGCGCCTCTGTCCGATCTGTGACGGCTATGAGGTGATCGATAAGCGGGTCGCAGTGATGGGCCCGGCGGAAGAGGCGGTGAAGAAGGCATTGTTCATGCGGACCTACACTCGCGACGTCACCGTACTGACGACCGATGCTTCGAGTGAAATTGATGCAGATGCCGGCCGACTGATCCACGAAGCTGGAATCCAGCTCGAGCCCTGCATCCCACATTCGCTACGACCCTCGGGAGAGCAGGCCACCATTCAACTCTCCAACGGAACAGCATCCTCATTCGATACCGTCTATCCAGCCATGGGATGCACGATAAGGTCGCAACTTGGCCTAGATCTCGGGGCGACATGCGACGAGCTTGGAAATCTTGTCGTGGATGCGCATCAGCGCACGGTCGTGCCAGGCCTGTATGCCGCTGGCGATGTGGTCAACGAAATCAATCAGATTGCTGTCGCATTCGGCCACGCCTCGATCGCAGCCACCGACATGCATAACTATCTTGACGATACCAAGTGCTAGTTTTCACCGGTGAATTGTGATGCATCTTGTTCAGATCCTGCTCCCCTGCTCGGACAACAACGGCCAGCCTTTCGCTCAAGAAGATTTCGACCGCGTGAAGGAAGAACTGGCGAGTCGCTTCGAAGGCGTTACTGCTTACCTTCAGGCGCCTGCCGACGGTTTGTGGAAAAAGGGTGCCGAGTCCAACGCCGACAAGATTGTGATCTTCGAAGTCATGGCCAACGAGGTCGATCTCATCGACTGGCGTGAACGCCGGATCGCACTCGAGCGGTGGTTTCGACAGGAGAAGGTGGTTATCCGCTACATGCCGATCGCGCTGGTGTAGTCGTTCTTGCCCATGCACGGGAAATCAAAGCCGGCGCCTCTCCTGCCGGCGTAGCTCAGATGAGCTCGCTCGGCCCGTCGGCATCAGCCGGTCCCGAACCATTCGATGGCCGGGCGGGTGATCATCAGCCATAGGATAGCGGCGACCGCGCCGAAAGCCGGAAAGCCGAAGACGAACCAGAGCCGGAAAAGCCGATGATAACGCGGCGGAAGCAGCTGGCCGGCTTTCGCCGCCGCCAGGGCAAGATCGCGCATCTCCATCTGCATCCAAACCACGGGAAGCCAAAAAACACCGGTCACGACGTAGAGAAGGATCGACAGCGCGATCCAGCCGTCCCAGAGCGAATAGCCGACGAGCCAGGCAAGCGCGACGCCGGTGATCGGTTGCGCCACAACTGCCGTTGCCGTGAACAGGAAATCGGCGATCACGACAATGCGCGCGACAGCGGCCACGGTAGCCGGGTTGCCGGTCCGGTGTGCAAGCAGCATGAAGAAGGCGATGCCGGCGCCCGTCCCCAGCAGGACCGCCGCGCCGACGATATGGAGATATTTGAGACCGAAGTAGAGCATCAGCGCTCCTCCAGGATCGCCAATGCGACGAAGTGCAGAAGAACGATCGGCAGGATCTTCATCAGCGGGCCGAGCGGTTCATTCCACAGATCGGGCCGCAGGAGCGTGCCGGCCAATGCATAAAAAACGCATACGCCGATCGCTCCCCGGAGCCCAACGCGCGCGGTTTTGCGAAGCGCGATGAGAACGCCGATGACCAGGTCGGCCAGCGCGCCGGCGATGACCAACGGCGCCGCCAGCGCGCCCACAGCAGTACCGATCAGGAGTTGGACACCGCTCAGCCATCCGGTTGTCAGGGATATGATTCCGGTCATGATCCAGAAGAACGGCAGCACCGTGAAGATCGCGGGTTTGATGAAGTAAAGGCCGGCAAACCATCTGTCCTGCACCGTGGCTGGGTTTGCGGCGAGTGCTGTCGGGAGACCTCGCGGCTCGATCCCGGTTGTCGCCTTCCAGGGTCCGGGATCACCGGTTGCTCCCCGGCTGATCTCAAGGGCGGCGTTGGTGCGCATGGGAGGGCGCCATCCCAGCACACTGACGGCGTCTCCCAGCCGATAAAGTAGACGCGCCGCCCATCTCGGGAGAGCCAGGACGCGAGCCTCGTCCCATCCAAGCCACCTGCGGTAATGCGCGACTACCTCCTCCATGGCGAAGGCGTCCGGACCAGCAAGGTCGAGAGCGATCCGTGACGGGCTGTCAGGGCTGAGGAAAAACGCCACCGTTTCGACCACGTCCTCAAGTTGAACCACCTGCAGACGGCCGGAGCCGGGCATGGAGGGCAGCAGAGGAAGCGCGGCAAGGCCGCGAAACAGGGCGCTCGCTCCAAAAACGGGGCGGCCCAGAACGACGGAGGGTCTCAGCACGACCCAATCCAAGTCGAGCGTCATCAAGGCCTCCTCGCCGGCATATTTGCTGGCGGAGAAGGCCGAGGGTTGCTCACGATCGACGCCGATAGCGGAAAAGTGGATGACCCGGCGCACCCCGGCTTGCTGGCAGGCACGAAACAGCGCCGCTGGGCCCAATGCATGAACCCCTGTCGTATTTTCGCTGGCGCTGTCCTGCAGAACACCGGCACAATTCACCACCACGTCAACGCCTTGAAGAGCACTGCCCCAGTTCTCGGGGGCGAGCGCCTTCGCCATATCGATGGCGACCGTTCCCGCCTCCCCCGCCCGGCTTGGTCGGCGTCGTGAGGCCCGCACGACCTCGTGCCCTGACGCGACCAAACGCGCGCACACCGCTGTGCCGATGAGACCGTTCGATCCCGTTACGAGAACCTTCATTGCCGATGTCCCGCCGGACAAGACAGCGCGGCGGGCCGAAGGGTCGGATCGTTCCGCAGAACGCGCCGCCCGGTCACCGGCTTCTCCTCTCGGCTTGCTGGTCGCGCCCTGTTGGCCGGTTGCCGGAGGAGTCGAACGCCTCGATGGCGGCGCGTTCCATTTCTCTCAGTGATCTCGAAAGCGTCAGGCCCCAAACGACATGAGCTGCAATCATCAGCATGTTTCTCCTGATGGGGTGACGGTGCGCCGGGGTCAGAATGCGGGCGGCGGGAATCCAACCGAGATAGCTCAGCGCCCAGATGCATAAACCATAGGCGATCCCGCTCCCTCGAGTGGTGGGCAGCAGGGCAAACAAAGCACCGGTGAGACCGCCAAACCCGAAATGCGCAAGCAGTGTTCTTGAACGTGCTTCGCGCTCGTCAACAGCTGGAAAAGTGCGGTCGACGATCTCGCGAGGCGGAAGCGGATAGCGCTCGTCGTCGGGCAGGACTGCGTGCAGGCGCATCATCGTTGCTGTCATCGCCATGGTCGCCGCGACGCCTGCCACAGCCCCAAGCAATGCCTTATCGAGCGGCCGCATTGCTCACCATCTCTTCTCCATTGGGATCGAAAGACGACCTTTGCGTCCAGCCTGACGTCGACGCTTCAGGCCAGAAGCAAGAATCAACGCCGTCGTCCTCGACCCTCACTTCGCTTTAAAACCTCCATCAACCCGGCAAGCCGGTCAGGGAGCCACCTCTCGGTCCGAAACAGCGGAAGTGCACGCAGATGGCGCCTCATTATCTCACTGGAAAACTGGCGCCTCAGTAGCTGCGCAATCTGCTCATTATTATGTCTTCCATGTCCAACCATTTTCGTGACCGCAATCGGTTCGGTCACCAAACCGGAAAGACTTGCAGTTTGTTCCTGGACAGCTGAGCTCTTCTGCCAGCTCCATTATGCTAAGTGCTCGTCGTCCTGTTCTGAGGTTGGCCATCTGTGTTTTCGCCGAATTGCACCCGACGACGGGCGCCGATATTGGAGCACGACCGGGGCGGGTCGCACCAAGAATGGTGACATGGGCGGCGCCGCCAACATCCAGAAGGCGCCGGCGCGGGCAGCAGCCGCCACTCGCAGAACCAGGTAATCCTATTGGCCGCGAAGCAAGCTCTCGAAAGCTTCCTCGAACAGCCTGGCCATCTCGGCATAGCCGTCGTCGGACGGATGCAGGCCGTCGCCGCAATCGAAGGCGGCGAGCAGCCTCGACGGGTTGGCGGGATCGGCCAGCGCGCGCTCGAAATCGACGATGGCATCGGCTTCGCCCGATGTCCTGATCCAGGCGTTCACCGCCTCGCGGTCGCGCTCCTTGGTCGGAGAGTAGAAAGTTCTGAGCGGCTGGCCTTCGAAGGCGCCACCGAAGGGCGGCAGCGTGCCAAGCAGCACCTTGATGCCGTTGATGCGGGCGCGTGCGATCATTTGCCGGTAAGCCGCGATCAGGCTTTCGACGGCGACGGCCTCCTGACGGCCGGCAAGCATGGTTTCCGGCCAGCCGATGTCGTTGATGCCTTCCAGCACCGAGACCCATCGGACGTTGGGAAAGCCCAGAACGTCGCGGTCGAAGCGGGCGAGCGCGTTGGCGCCGCGGGCGCGGCTGGCAAGCACGCGGTTGCCGCCGATCCCCTGGTTGAGGACGCCGATGCCTGACAGCCGGCCGCTTTTCGCAAACCGCTCCGCCAGCCGGTCCGGCCAGCGCGCATTGCTATCGACGGTCGAGCCGAAGCCGTCGGTGATGGAATCGCCGAGACAAACCAGAGAGCCGCTGTCCGGCCCGCTCTCGACCAGCACGGCGCTGAGGAAATAGCGGCTGGTCGAGGTCTGCTGCACCGGCAGTTCGGCTGCGCCGGCGAAGTCGCCGATTTCGGAGATGTAGGCGGTCTGCTGCGCCTCGTAGTGATAGGTCTCGATCGGAGCGAAATCGGGGAAATAGAGGCTGATCGCGATCTGCCCGAGATCGGGAACCGCTAGGTCCACAACATCGCTGAGCAGCGGCGCGCCGGGCGCCAGATCGGTCTGCCGTTCGCCGCCGAACGTCACCTGCCGGATGCTGCCGGCGTCGACCGCGCCGTCTTTCGCGGCAAGCGCGACGGTCGCGGCGCCGATACGAATCGGCGAGGCGCCATATTCGTTGGACAGCCTCAATCGCAACCTCTCACCGCCGGTGCTGACGCGCACGACTTGGCGTACCGTCTGCCGGTGGAAGCCATAGAGCACGGCGTCTCCCGGCCAGACGTTCATTGGGCTTGCGCTCCAGGTTCCGATCCAGTGCTCCATTCTCTCCATCCCTTCGGTTTCGGCGCGCGGCCCTCGCCAACACAGATAGCCGCGGCTTGCGGAGCGAGCTACCGGTTGCGCTTTCCGCGACACATAGATTTTTGACTCCGAATGCAACGCGCCGGAGGTCGAGCATGTTGTAGCGCAGTCGTAATCGCGGCCTCGGCTTTCACTAGCGGAATCAAAAAAGTACTAACACCCGCCCCGGAACGTGGTGGCTGGCCGGATAGCGCGCGCCTAGCCTGATCAGATCGTCCGGGGGAGGAAACGTTCCGGGGGATGTTTGGGCTGAGTGCCCCGCCGGGCGGGCTTGGTGGAAAGCTCTACCGGCAAAGATTCCAACCATTTCAGGGAGCGAGACATGGGTTGCGAGACCAAGAGCTTAACATTGAACCGCCGCGCGCTTTTGCAGGGCGCGGCAGCCACTGCCGGCGGCCTGTTGCTGGCGGGCGGCGAGCGCGCCGCGGCGCAAGGCACGACCTCCAAGGTTGTGGCCTGGGAGACCGGCTATCTCGGCTTCTTCTTCTTCGTCGTGCTGCAGGAGGCGCTGAAGCGCAAGGTCGAAGGCCTCGGCCTGGAATTCGTCGGCAAGGACGCCAATGGCGATGCCAACGCGCAGGTCAACGACTGGAACAGCCTGCTCTTGCAGAAGCCGCGCTACCTCATTTCCGACGCGCTGGATTCGGAGCTGCTCATCCCACTGAGCAAGAAGGCGAAGTCGCTCGGCGTGCCGCTCGGCATGGTCGACACCGTGCTTACCGGCGGAGAGGTAGCCGCTTCGGTGACCTTCGACAACAAGCTGTCGGGCGTCATGGCGGCGGAGAAGACCGCCGAGCTGCTCACCAAGAAGCACGGCTCGCCGAAGGGCAGCGTGCTCAACAATTACGGCTCGCTGACCGCCGTGGCGCTGCGCGACCGCAAAGACGGTTTCGAGGACACGCTTAAGAGCAAATATCCCGACATCGAGATCATCTCGCGGCCGCAGAACAACCAGCATGAGCAGGCGCTCGCCGTGGTCTCGGCGACGCTGCGCGAGCGGCCGGACCTCGACGCCATCCACATGCCGACCGACATCTTCGTTGTTGATGCCCGCAAGGCACTCGAAACGCAGAAACGACTGTTTCCGGTCGGCCATGAGAAGCACATCATCCTGACCAGCATCGATGCCTCGCCGAATGCGCTGGAATGGGTGAAGGCGGGTGAGATCGACGCCGACATTGCGCAGGACCCGATCGCCTATGTCGAGATCGTCGTTGACCTGCTGGAAGAGTACACGCTGAAAGGGAAGCCGGTTCCGATCGGACCTTACGAAAACAAGAAGTATTTTTGGGAGAAGGGCACGATCGCCGACAGCCCGTCCGGCCCGCTGCTCACCATCCCGCCCTACTTCCTCACCAAGGAAAATGCCGACGACCCGCGCCACTGGGCCAATGTCGTGACCCAGGTGTGGAAGATGCAGCAGAACGCCGGCTGAGATCGCAGCCGACGAGGCGGGTGAGAACGCGCCCATCGCGTTCTCACCTCATTTCGAGATTGCCGGTTATCCCAATGGTCATCGCCGACGGCACGATCGTGCCCGATAGTCTCGCGCAGGACGGCGCCAACGCTGTTCTTACCGTCGACAACATCTTCAAGCGCTTCGGCCCGCTTGCGGTGTTGGACGGCGTCTCGCTGAGCGTGTCGCGCGGCGCGATCCATGGCCTGCTCGGCAAGAACGGCGCCGGCAAATCGACGCTATCCAACATCATCGCCGGCCTGTTGCGCCTCGACACCGGCTCGATCCTGCTCAACGGCGAAGACGTGTCGGTCCTGCCGTTGCCGGCGCGCAAGAAGCGCGGACTCCACCTTCTGTCGCAGCATTCGGAGATCTTCGAAGACCTTTCGATCGGCGAGAACCTTCTGCTGCCGGATCTGCCGAGACGCTACGGCCTGATCGACTGGCCCGCGCTCAGCCGCCTGGCGGCGCGCCAGCTCGAAAGCCATGGCATGCCGGTCGACCCGAGGCGGCGCGCCGGCGACCTCGGTGCGAGCGACAGGCGCAGGCTCGCCATCATCAAGGCGGTCGCCGCCGAAGCCTCGCTGATCATTCTCGACGAGCCGACGGCAGGCCTTGCGGCGGCCGAGCGGCTCCATCTGCTGGAATGGGTCGAAAGCCTCACCAAACGCGGCACGTCCTTCATCTACATCTCGCACCACAACGACGAGGTGCGCCAGCTCTGTTCGGAATACACGGTGCTGCGCGACGGCAAGGTGACCGCCAGCGGCAAAGCGGCGGAGCTTTCGGCCGAGGCCATGGCGCGCGTCATCACCGGCGCCGACGTCGCCGAATTCCACCGCGCCCGCAAGGATCATGGCGCGGCCATCGAGCTCAGCGGGCTATCCTTTTCCGGCGGCGGCCCGGTCGATCTTGCGATCGGCCACGGCGAGATCGTCGGCCTCGTCGGCCTGCTCGGCGAAGGGCCGCAGGAATTGATGCGGGCGCTGGGCGGCCTGCTGCCCATCGAGGCCGGTGCCGTCCTGATCGATGGCCGGGAAGCGCGTCTCGGCTCGCCGGGGCAGAGCCTCGGCTCGGGCATTGCCTACCTCACCCATGACCGCATCGGCGAAGGCCTGGTCGGCTCGATGTCGGTGACCGAGAACCTCAACCTCGGCAATTGGCCGCTATCGCTCGGCTGGCTGGTGAGCGGCGCCGGCATGAACCGCCGCATGAGCGAGGCGCGCGGCGCCATGGAGATCGTCATGGGCAGCGGCGCCCAGGAGATCGGCGAGTTGTCTGGCGGCAACCAGCAGAAGGTGCTGCTTGGCCGGCTGCTGGAACGCAAGCCGAGATTGCTTCTGCTCGACGAGCCGACCGTCGGCGTCGATGTCGCCGCCAAGGAGCAGATCCACCGCCTGATCAACGATGCGACGAAGAAGGGCGTTAGCGTGCTTCTGCTCGCGCAGGACCCGGAAGAGATGCAGCGCCTCGTCGACCGCGTGGTGATCTTCTCCAAGGGTCGGATCGCGCGGATGCTGCGCGGCGCCGAGATCACCATCGATGCGATCGCCGAAGCGAGAGCGGCGCGATGACAGGGGCAGTATCGGACATGACCAGCAAGAAATTCCTTCTCGACAATGTGGTCTGGATCCTGATCATCGTGTTCAGCATCCTCGCCGGCTTCCTCAATCCCTTCTTCCTTTCGGAAGGCAATCTGCAGAACGTGCTGGTGCAGGCGACCACGCTGGGCGTGCTGGTGCTTGCGGTCTCCTTCACGCTTCTGATCGGCGAGATCGATCTCTCGGTGGTCGGCAATCTGGTCTTCTCGAGCATGATCGGCGCCTATGCCATGCAGCAGTTCGGCGTCCACTGGACGCTGGCCGTGCTCATCACCATCGTTGCCGGGGTGCTCGTCGGTCTGCTCAACGGCTACTTCGTCGCCTATTTGCGCATGAATTCGCTGATCGCGACGCTGGCCATGGGGCTTTTTCTGCAAGGCGCGGTGCTCGGCGCCACCCAGGCCCGCACCATGGTGGTGACCGATGAAGGCTACAGCTACATAGGCAGCGCCACCATCGGCAGCTGGCCGGTAATGCCGATCGCCCTCTTCGTCGCCTATCTCCTGGCGCATGTCGTGCTTGCTTATTCGGCCTGGGGTCGCAACCTCTATGCCACCGGCGGCAACCGCCGGGCGGCGAATGCCGCAGGCATCAACGTCAAGCGCGCGAGGCTTGGCGCCTTCAGCGCTTCCGGCTTCCTCGCTGGAGTGGCCGGCTTCCTCTACACCTCCTATCTCGGCGGCGTCAGCGTGACCGTCGGCAGCACGACGCTGCTCTATGCCGTGGCAGCACCCGTCATCGGCGGCGTCTCGCTGTTCGGCGGGCGCGGCCGCGTCATCGGCATGCTCGGCGGCACGCTGCTCATCACCGTCATCCAGACCGGCCTGCAGCTCATCAACGTCTCGGCCTATTACATTCAGATGATCGGCGGCGCGATGATCCTGCTTGCGATCGCCGTCGATGCCTTCCGCATAAGGAGCGAGGAACGCGGCGTCGTTTGAGGCGCCGCTCAGCGCCGTGGAGGCTCAGAATAGTCAAAAAAGTACCAATGGAGTGGCGCGAACATGGTGGCGAAGATCTTGTCGGCTCGATAGCTTGGCTGACATGAGGCCGAAACCGGACGGCGCGTCGTAGAGGGGACGCGCCTTGGCTTCAATACGGGAGGAGCAGCGATGAAACCCGATCTTGAAGTTGTGCAGATCAGGCCGGGCGAGTCTTTCACTGCCTGGTCGCACGGTTACCCGTTCCGCACGGTGCGCTGGCATTTCCATCCGGAATACGAACTGCATCTCATCGTCGCCACCCGCGGCCGCTATTTCGTCGGCGACTTCATCGGCGAGTTCGAGCCGGGCAATCTGGTGCTGACCGGCCCCAACCTGCCGCACAACTGGGTGAGCGATGTGCCGAAGGACGCGACGGTGCCGCTCCGCTGCCGCATCATTCAGTTCAATGAGGGCTTTATCGACGGCGCAATCAACACCTTCCCCGAGCTCGCGGCGCTGACGCCGGTGCTCGAAGCCTCGCGCCGCGGCGTGCTGTTCAGCCGCCAGACCAGCAAGCAGCTTGGCCCGCTGATGGAAGAGATCATGAATTCGCAAGGCGTGCGCCGCATCGAGCTGTTCATGATGATAATGGGTCTGCTCAGCCGCGCCGAAGGCGCGCGCATGCTGGCCAGCGCGAGCTACCTGCCCGATCCGTCGGGCTATATGTCGGCCGGCATCAACAAGGCGCTTGCCTATCTGCGCGAGAACCTGACCCAGCCCTTCAGCGAGACGGACCTGGCCGCCATCGCCGGCCAGTCGCCCAGTGTGTTCTCCCGCTCCTTCCGCCAGCACACCGGTATGACGCTGGTTCAGTATGTGAAGCGGCTGCGCATCAACCTGGCCTGCCAGATGCTGATGAGCGACGAGCAGGCTTCGATCACCAGCATCTGCTTCGAGGTCGGCTACAACACCCTTTCCAACTTCAACCGGCAGTTTCTCGCCGAAAAGGGCATGACGCCCTCGCATTTCCGGCGGCTGACACTGCACAACATCAACCTGGCGAAAGCGGCCTAGCCAGCCGGCACGACAAGCAGCGGCGTCGAATTGGCATGGGCAAACGTGCGCGGCAAGGCAAAGCTTTGCCTGCGCCGCTAGCCGGAACGGCAACACCGATAGGGAACGAAGGTGACATCACCGTCCGCGACCTTGTCATCCTGCGGCAAAGCAATGACGTATAGCAACCGAACGGATCGGGCGAAGGATCTGAAGTCATGAGCAGTCATTTCATCGGCATCGACATCGGCACCGGCAGTGCCCGCGCGGGCGTCTTCGACGAAGCGGGCGCCATGCTTGCGTCCGCCAAGGCCGACATCGCCACCTGGCATGCCGAGGGCCATATCGTCGAGCAATCGAGCAATGACATCTGGCGCGCCGTTGCTACGACCGTCCGCGAGGCGGTGTCGCTTGCCGGCATCTCGGCGCAGTCGGTGCATGGCATCGGCTTCGACGCCACCTGCTCGCTTGTCGTTCTAGGGCCGGGTGGCGAGCCGCTGACGGTCAGCCCGTCAGGGGATCGCGAGCGCAACATCATCGTCTGGATGGACCACCGCGCCACCGAGCAGGCGCGCAGGATCAACGGCACCGGCGAGGATGTGCTGCGCTATGTCGGCGGCACAATCTCGCCCGAGATGGAAACCCCGAAGCTCTTATGGCTCGCCGAGAACATGCCGCGGACCTTCGCCGCGGCATGGCAGTTCATGGATCTCGCCGATTTCCTCACCTGGCGCGCCACCGGCAGCCTGGCGCGCTCGACCTGCACGGTGACTTGCAAATGGACCTATCTCGCGCATGAGGCACGCTGGGATGATGGCTATTTTCGCAAGGTCGGGCTCGGCGCGCTCGCGGATGAGGAATTTGCCCGGATCGGCACCGAGGTCGTGGCGCCGGGGAGCGCGCTGCCCAACGGCTTGACGAGCGAGGCGGCGGCCGAGCTTGGCCTTTTGCCCGGAACGCCGGTCGCCGCCGGCATGATCGATGCGCATGCCGGCGGCATCGGCTCGGTCGGCGCGCGCGGCGGCGCCGGCGATGTGACCACGCGCATGGCCTATGTCTTCGGCACTTCGGCCTGCACCATGACGACGACCGAACAGGCGGCTTTCGTGCCGGGCGTGTGGGGGCCCTATTTCTCCGCCATGGTGCCGGGGCTGTGGCTGAACGAAGGCGGCCAGTCGGCCGCGGGCGCCGCCATCGATCGCCTGGTCGGCATGCACCCCGCCGCCGTCGGGCTGGCAGGGATCGCGGCGCGAGGCGGCCAGAACCTCAGCCAGTGGCTGGCGCAGGAGGCGGAGCGGCATGGCGGTGCGGCGAAGGCGGACAGACTGGTCGGCGGCTTGCATGTCGTTCCCGAATTTCTAGGCAATCGTGCCCCCTTGGCCAATCCCGACGCGCGCGGACTGATCGCCGGCTTGGACATGGCGACCGGGGCCGACAGTCTCGTCGCGCTCTATGTCGCCGGCCTCTGCGGCCTCGGCTATGGCGCCCGCCAGATCCTGGCGGCCATGCATGGCCGCGGCATCAAGGCCGACACCATCGCCATCAGCGGCGGCGCAGGGCAGAGCCCGCTCGTGCGGCAGCTCATCGCCGACTCCACCGGCAAGGTGGTCTACGCGCCAACGTCCCCCGAGCCGGTGCTGCTCGGCTCAGCGATGCTCGGCGCGGTCGCCGCCGGGCGCCACTCCCACCTTCCCGCGGCCATGGCGGCGATGTCGGAGGTGGGCGAGGTCTATTCGCCGAACGCGGCGCTCGCTGCCTGCCACGACAGGCGCTTTGCCGCGTTCGAACGCCTGCAGGCTGCCGCGCTGTCAGTGTTGACTGTGTGAGATATCCAGCCGTCGCCCGCCGACGTTTACCGTCACTTGCCCTCCTGGCCGGAACCATCGCCGGGCGGAGGGGTTGTGTCGTCAGACTTCGAGACATGGAAGGAAAGACGATGCGGACGGTGACGATGATGCTCGCTCTTTCGACCCTTGCCCTGGCGCAGCCGGTCTCGGCTCAACGCGCCGATCCGCAACCGCCCCAGGTTCTGCCCCCGGCTGAACAACGTCGGCTCGACCAGGTGCAACCCGATCCGGGAAGTTCCGGCCAAACCGTTACCAACGTCGTGGTGGTGGCGATGGAGGACCTGCCCGCAGAGATCAAGGTCCAGGCCGAAGCCGTGGTCACCAGGACAACCGCCACGGACCTGGCCAGGCTGCAGAAATCGATCGATGCCTCGCCCGAGGCGGTATCGGTTCTGCATGCGAACGGGCTGAATTCCTCGCAGGTCGTCGCCGCCAACATGGATGGCGACGGCACGCTGACGCTGATCATCCAGACCACGACATGATCGGCGCCGCCGCGCGCCAAAAAAAACGAGAGTCCGCGAAGAGGCCGCCATGGCCGAAACCGCAATTCGCAACTTCACGCTCAACTTCGGACCGCAGCACCCCTCGGCGCATGGCGTGCTCAGGCTGGTGCTGGAACTCGACGGCGAGATCGTCGACCGCGCCGATCCGCATATCGGCCTGCTCCACCGCGGCACCGAGAAGCTGATCGAATACAAGAACTATCTGCAGGCCCTGCCCTATTTCGACCGGCTCGACTATGTGGCGCCGATGAACCAGGAGCATGCCTTCTGCCTCGCCGCCGAGAAGCTGCTCGAAATATCGGTTCCCCGGCGCGGACAGCTTATCCGCGTCCTGTTTTGCGAGATCGGCCGGCTGTTGTCGCACCTGCTCAACGTCACCACGCAGGCGATGGATATTGGCGCGCTGACGCCGCCGCTCTGGGGCTTCGCCGAGCGGGAGAAGCTGATGGTCTTTTATGAGCGCGCGTCGGGCGCGCGCATGCATGCCAACTATTTCAGGGTCGGCGGCGTGCATCAGGATCTGCCGGGAGAGTTGCTCGACGACATCTGGAATTTCTGTGATCCGTTCCTGGGAACATTGAGCAATCTCGATGAACTCCTGACCGAAAACCGTATCTTCAAGCAGCGCAATGTCGACGTCGGCGTGATCGGACAGGACGATGCTTGGGCATGGGGTTTCTCCGGCCCGATGGTGCGCGGCTCGGGCGCGGCCTGGGATTTGCGCAAGGCGCAACCCTATGAATGCTACCCCGAAATGGATTTCGACATTCCGGTCGGCAAGCACGGCGACTGCTACGACCGCTATCTCGTGCGCATGGAGGAGATGCGGCAGTCGGTTAGGATCATGAGGCAATGTCTGGAGAAGCTACGCTTGCCCGACGGGCACGGCCCGGTCGCCGTACCGAACCAGAAGATCACGCCGCCGCCGCGCGCCACCATGAAGCGTTCCATGGAGGCGACGATCCACCATTTCAAGCTCTACACCGAAGGCCATCATGTGCCGCAGGGCGAGGTCTACGCCGCGGTGGAGGCGCCCAAAGGCGAATTCGGCGTCTATCTTGTCTCTGACGGCAGCAATGTTCCGTACCGCTGCAAGATACGTGCGCCGTCTTTCGCCCACCTTCAGGCGATGGACTTCCTGTCGCGCGGGCACATGATCGCCGATGTCGCGGCCATCATCGGATCGCTGGATATCGTGTTCGGAGAGATCGATCGCTGAGCGGAGGTGCGGCGCAGGCAGCCCTTAGAGCAGTTCCAGACACAGTCTCAAACTTCGCCCGGAATTGCATCAACAGCCGAATGAGCGAAAGCAAAAAGATAGAGCGGTTCGACGTTCTCGCAAAACGGTGAATCGCTCTAGCTACCGACGGCTGGGGACAACTCCCCTCCGTCTCCGATAAGGATTGAACTTGCCGCGGTTCTTCGAACCGCGGCAGTCGTCTTAGTGCATGAACACCGATCTCAGCCAGGCAAGAATGCCCGAGCCTGGAGAGATGGCCGCGCGAACGCGGGACGCCGCCCAGCGTGCCGGCAGATTGGCGCCGACATGGCAATGGCAGACGACCTCGTGCAGTTGCCAGTCGCTGAGTTCGAAGAAGCGCTTTGCTTCGCCGTAGGTGTCGTCCTTGAGGCCCTGAGCACGAAAGATCGGGTCTTCGAAGGCGACAGTAATCGGCGATCCGGTGGAACGCATCTTTTCGCGCACGTCGGGTGTGGCATATTCGGTGCCCGCAAGCGCCATAAGGCGCCGGCCGGGATCCTGCTCGAGAAGTTGCGCCCAGCGTTCGAGGCGTTGGCCACGACTGGCGATGAGAACCGCTGCTTCAGCATGAACGTCGGCAACGGCATTGAGTTGGTCTACGGTTTGGTGCTTCAAGGCCGCCTCCTATGTCGGCAGATGATCACCCGCCCCGCAAACGGAACTAAGGCGCTGCATGGCGCCGGCAAGGGCGAAATGGGCGACGGGAAATCATTTGATCGTCATTCGTGTCCGACCCCGCCGAAGCGCGGCGGGATCGCTGTGGAACCATCCCCGGTCGAGGCCGTTCTGCCATGCGTCAGCCGCCGGTGATCAGGTGTCGATGAAGCGTCGGATGAGGCGGCTCTACCCATCATGTTCTGGTCGGGCAGATACCGGTCGCCCAAACCGCATCTCGCGGACTGCTCCGCCAGCGCAACGAGGGACCAGCTTATGGCTATTCTCCCCACTCCCGACCCCACGCCAACGCCGGTCCCCACGCCGCCGCCGTTTCCCGACCCAAAACCGATGCGCGAACCGGATCCGGAGAGGCTGCCGGACGAGGAACCCGTTCCCAATCCGGATGAGAACGACGTGCCTCCCAAGCACTCGGGTGCGCTCGGTGCAGGGCCACGAGGCCATATCGGTGCGGGACGTCATCGATGAGGCCGACCTCGGCCGTTCGGCTGATTGGCCACACGTCGGCCGGTCGCGCCGCCGCGCATTGTAAAGCGGATTGAACGATCTAAAGCACCAAGCCGGCGTCTATTCAAACCGCGCCGGCGTCCAGGCTCCTCCAGCCGCGTTCGACTCCACTGCCGCCGCCACGAACTTCACACCACGAGCGCCGTCGACGACGTCCGGTACCTGCGCCGCGCGCCCAACATCAACCGCAGTGCCCGCTCGATGCGCGCGTATGATGTCGGCGGCATCGCGGTAGAAATTGGCGAAGGCCTCGATATAGCCCTCGGGATGCGCCGCCGGCATGCGCGAGACGCGCCGGACTTCCGCCGTCGGGCCGTGGCCGCCGCGCACCAGCGTGCGGGCCTCCTCGCCATACGGCGCGAAGCGCAGTTCCTCTGGCCGCGTGCCCGACCATTCGAGCCCGGCCCGGTCGCCATAGATGCGCACCGAAAGATCGTTGTAGTGGCCGGGCGAAGTCTGGCTGGCGAGGATGGTGCCGCGCGCCCCGCCGGTCCAGCGCACCAGGACATGCGCGTTGTCGTCGAGGCGACGACCTGGCACGGCGGTGAAAAGGTCCGCCGATACGGCGTCAGCCTCGAAGCCGGAGATGAAGCTCGCCAGGCTGAAGGCGTGCACGCCGATGTCGGCAAGCACCGCCGATTGCCCGGCGCGCGCAGGGTCGGTGCGCCATTCGGCCTGCTTCTGGCCTTGCGCGTCGATCGGCTGCGTCAGCCAGTCCTGGATGTAGGCACCGTGCACGGACAGGATGCGGCCGAGTTCGCCCGCTGCCACCATTTCGCGCGCCTGCCGCGCCATGGCGTAACCGGTGTTGTTCAATGTGACGAGGAAGCGGCGCTTCTTCGCCTTGGTGAGCGCCACCAACGCCTCAGCTTCGGCAAGCGTCGTCGACAGCGGCTTGTCGCAGATGACGTCGATGCCGGCTTCCAGGAAAGCAGTGGCGATCGGCGCATGCAGATGGTTGGGCGTGACGATGACCACCGCCTCGATGCCGCCCGTCCGCGCCGCTTCGGCCTTTGCCATCGCATGGTAGTCGGCATAGCTGCGCTCCGGCGCGATGCCGATCTCGGCGGCCGATGCCGCGGCGTTTTCGGCATCCGAGGACAGCGCACCCGCCACCAGCGCGATCTGGTCGTCGAGCCGCATGGCCAACCGATGAACCGCGCCGATGAAGGCGTTGCGACCGCCGCCGACCATGCCGACCGTCAGGCGCTTGCGTAAGGTTCCGTCAGCGGTTGCGTAGACCATGGTTCGGGTCCTCCCGGATGCCGTCCAGCACAGGGACTATAGGAGGCGCCTCCCCAATTTCGAACAGCCTTTCCAAATTTTGTTTTGTAAAACGATCGTGCCGCACTAGCCTTGTGCGAGACCGGTGGAGGAGGGTTCGGATGGTGAAGGGTCGCATGGCTACCCGCCGGCTTGTCGAGGCGATGGAAGCAAGACAATCGCTTCAAGTTTTGAATTCTCCCCTTTTTCCAACCGTCGGCGACTCGCGATCTTCACCGCAAGTTCGGGTCGCCTCACGTACAACAGCTCAAATCCGGCCCATCTTATGAGCGGCGCACGAACCTCACCCGGCGAGAGCGTTACCCGGAAACGCGGCCGTTCGCTGGCGGCACTTGGCCACACGAAACCACAAACCTATGAGGAGCTGCGCGCGGTGCTCTCCTCCGGCACCGTGCATTTCCCGAAAAGGATGCGCCAGGTCGCCATCTTCCTATGGCAGCATCCGAGCGACGTTGCGCTTGGCACCATCGCCCAGGTGGCGGCGCAGGCAGGCGTGCAGCCCTCGACGCTGGTACGCTTCGCGCAGATCTTCGGCTATGCCGGCTTTTCCGACTTGCAGGGCCTGTTCAAGGACCACATGAAAGGCTCCTGGCCGGAAGGACGCACGCGCGACAACAAGGAACCGGCAGCAGCCGAACCCCACGCCGACTTGCATTTCCTCAACGGCATGGTCGGCGCCTCGCAGGCTTCGCTCAACCGCATCGGCAATGGCTTCGACACCGACAGCTTCGAGAAGATGGCCGACCTGCTGGCGGGAGCCGAGCTGATCTATGTGATCGGCAGCAAGCGCGCTTTCCCGGTCACCACCTATCTGTCGCTGACGCTGTCGCAACAGGGCGTGCGCAACGTCTTGGTCGACAATGTCGGCTCGACCGCGCTCGATCAAGTCGGCTGCATAAGCCAGCGCGACGCGGTGCTCGCCGTTTCCTTCAGCCCTTACAACTCGATCACCCCAGACCTGGTCGCCCTCGCGCAGGATCGCGGAGCACGCATCGTCGCCATCACCGACAGCACCTTCTCACCGCTGGTGAAACTCTCCGACACCTGGCTGGAAGTGGTGGAACAGGACTTCGCAGGCTTCCGCTCGCTCGCCGCTTCGCTCGCCGTCGGCATGGCTTTGGTCCACGGCGTCGTCGCGCGGCGGACAGGCTGATCGGCGCAGTTGACTGCAAGGAACTGCTGTTCCATATTCGAGAAAATAGAAACTTTGTTCCGGGAGGAGGAATGGAGGTTCGGCTCGACGGCAAGGTCTTGTTGATCACCGGTTCGACGCAAGGGATCGGCCGCGCGATTGCCTGGACGGCCGCCCGTTCCGGCGCCGAAGCTTTGCTGATCACCGGCCGCAACCGGCAGCGCGGCGAAGCGGTCGCGGCGGAACTGTCGGCGATCGGGGCGCCGTCCGCTTTCCTGGCAGCCGACCTCGGCGACCCGGAGACTCCGGCCCTGCTCGCCGCCGCATGCACCGAGCGCTTCGGCCGCATCGACGGGCTGGTCAATGCAGGGGCTCTGACCGACCGGACCTCCTTCGTCGATGCCGGCCTCGACGACTGGACATCATTGTTCGCCGTCAATGCGCGTGCGCCGTTCTTCCTGATGCAGGCGGCGATCGCCGACATGAAAAAGCGCGGACAAGGCGGCGCCATCGTCAACATCCTGTCGATCAATGCGCATTGCGGCGCGCCGGACCTCGCCGTCTATTCCGCCACCAAGGGCGCTCTGGCGACGCTGACCAAGAATGCCGCCAACGCGCACCGCTTCGATCGCATCCGCGTCAACGGCATCAATGTCGGCTGGACCGACACGCCCGCCGAACGCGTCATGCAGGCCGAAACGCTCGGCCACGGCCCGGGCTGGCTAGACGCGGCCAATGCCGCGCAGCCCTTCGGCCGGCTACTCTCCGTTGCCGACGTAGCGAACCTCGCCGTCTTCCTGCTTTCCGACGCGGCCGGGCCGATGACCGGCGCGCTGATCGACCAGGAGCAATGGGTGATCGGAGCGAACCGGTGAGCATCTCACCCTCCGCCAATCTCGGCCCCGCCCTGCTCGGCGTTGTGCCGCCTGAAGTCCGCAGACCGGCTTACGCTCGCTCGGCGCTGCAGCCGGGCATTGCCCATATCGGCGTCGGCGCCTTTCACCGCTGCCACCAGGCTGAATACACCGATGACCTCCTGGCGGACGATTTAGACCGCTGGGGACTGGTCGGCATCAACATCCGGCCTCCCGTGCTCGCCGCGACGCTCGGCCGGCAGGACGGCCTCTATACGCGGCTCATCCGTCAGAACAACGAGGTCGAGGCCCGCGTCATCGGCAGCATCGTCCGCGTGGTCGACAGCCAGCACAGCGCCGCGCCCGCACTCGAGGTGCTCGCCTCGCCTGATATCGAGATGGTCACGATGACGGTGACCGAAAAGGGCTATTGCCACATCCCGTCGAGCGGCGCGCTCGACCTAGACCATCCCGACATTGTCCACGACCTCGCCAACCCTGAGGCCCCGCGCAGCGTGCCCGGCATCCTGGCACGAGCGCTTGAGCTGCGCATGGGCTCGCATGGCCGCCCGGTGACGCTGCTTTCCTGCGACAACATCCCGGCCAACGGCACTATCCTCGGCAATGTCGTGCAGACATTCGCCGAGCGGCGCGGCAACGGCTTGGCGGACTGGATCGCCGCCAATGTCGCCTTCCCCTCGGCCATGGTCGACCGCATCGCGCCGGCAACGACCGAGGCCGATATCGAGACGGTCGAGCAGCGCTTCGGCTATCGCGACAGCGCCGTCGTCGTCGGCGAGCGCTTTCGGCAATGGGTGATCGAGAACCGCTTCGCCGGCCGCGTGCCGCGCTGGGACCGCATCGGCGCCGCTTTCGTAGACGACGTCACGCCGTTCGAGCATCTCAAGATGCGGGTGCTGAACGGCGCCCAGACGACGCTCAGCTATCTTGGCGTTTTGGGCGGCTTCGAGCACACATCGGATGCCATGGCCGACCCGTTGCTTGCCACCTTCGTCCGCCGCATGCTGACGGAAGAGACGCTGCCGACGCTGATGCCCGTGCCCGGCATCTCGCCGTCGGCCTATGTCGAGCAAAGCCTTTCGCGCCTCGCCAACACGGCGATCCGCCACCGCAATCACCAGATCGCTACCGACGGCTCGCAGAAGATCGTCCAACGCCTGCTCAACCCGGTCAGTGATCGCCTGGCTAAGGGCCAAAGCATCGCGCTGCTGTCGGTTCCGGTCGCGGGCTGGATAGCCTATCTGATCAAGGCATCGTCGCGCTTCGGCCGCGCCTGGCAGGTGTCCGATCCTTTTGCCGAAAAGATTGCGGCCATCGCCGATCGCGTTGGTTCGGACAGCAGGGCCCTTGCCAATGCAATCCTTGCCGTCGAAGCCATCTTCCATCCGTCACTTGCCGCCAGCGACATGTTCCACGCAAATGTCGTCACCAGCCTCGATGGTTTGCTGTCAGATGATCCGATGGCCTTTGTCAGACATGTGTGCGCTGATCCAACAGATGCACGGTTGAAGCGACCAGCACGATCTGCATAGTACGAAGCGGGAGGCATCATGAAGCTTGGACTGCTCACGGCACCATTTCCGGATATTTCCCTCGGCGATGTCGCCGACTGGGCGAACTCGGCCGGCTTCGAAGCGCTCGAGATCGCCTGCTGGCCGAAGACTTCGGGCGCCAGCCGCCGCTATGCCGGCACCAGCCATATCGACGCCGCCGGCACCTCCCCCGCGCAAGCCAAGGACATTGCCGCCGAGCTCGCCGGCAAGGGCCTGACGATCTCCGGTCTCGGTTTCTATCCCAATCCGTTGCATCCCGATCAGGCGCATCGCGATGCGGTGATCGATCACCTGAAGAAGGTGATCGTGCTGGCAAGCCGAATGGGTGTCTCGCCCGTCAACACCTTCTGCGGCGGCGACGCCTCGAAGACTGTCGACGACAATTGGCAGGCCGCGCAGAAAATCTGGCCCGCGATCATCGCCCACGCGCGCGAGCACGGCGTCAAGCTCGCCTTCGAGAACTGCCCGATGATCTTCAGCTATGACGAATGGCCGGGCGGACACAACATCGCCTATTCGCCCTATGTCTGGCGCCGGATTCTCGAGGCCTGGGGCGGCGACGTCGGCATGAATTTCGACCCCTCGCATCTCGTCTGGCAGATGATCGACAAGGAACGCTTCATCCGCGAGTTCGGCCCGCACATGCTGCATGTGCATGCCAAGGACCTGATGATCGATCATGATGGTTTGTATGAGCGCGGGATCCTTTCCGCAGGCATAGGCTGGCAGGTGCCACGCATGCCGGGGCTTGGCGACATCAACTGGAGCAGCATCTTTTCGGGCCTTTACCGGGCTGGATATGACGGGCCGGTGGTCATCGAGCATGAGGACCGCCGGTTCGAGGGAAGCGACGAGAAGGTCAAGCGCGGTTTTCTGCTGGCTCGCGACGTGCTGCGCCCCTTCGTCAAATGAGGGGACAAACGGCTAGGCTTCGATCGTTTCGGAGCCCAGGAACTGAAATCAATGTGGAGGAGTACTGAAATGAAGAAATACCTGACCATGGCCCCGCTGCTTGCCGGCGCTGCCTTGCTTGCCTCGGTGGGCGTGTCGTCCGCCGAAGGCAAATACACGATCGGCATCTCCAACACCGTGCAGGGCAATGGCTGGCGTGAGGAAATGATCTGCGCCATGAAGGCCCAGGCGCTCGCCTCCGGCGAAGTGGCGAAGCTCAACATCGCCCACCGCAACACCGACGCCGCCGGCCAGCTCGAGGACATCCGCAATCTGATCAGCGCCAAGGTAAACGCCATCGTCGTCAACCCGGCCGATCCGGCCGGCATCAAGGCCGGTCTGGAGGAAGCCACCAAGGCCGGTATCGTCGTCGTCGCTGTCGACCAGGCGGTGACCGAGCCGTCCGCATACATCATCTCCAACAACCAGGAACAGTATGCCTATCTCGGCGCCAAGTGGCTGTTCCAGCAGATGGGCGGCAAGGGCGAGGTGCTGTACATGCGCGGCGCCGCCGGTGCTTCCGCCGACAGCGACCGCGACAAGGGCTTCAAGAAGGCGCTGGCCGAATTCCCCGACGTGAAGGTCGCGCAGGAAGTCTTCACCGGCTGGCAGCAGGACCAGGCCAAGCAGCAGATCCTGTCCTTCCTCGCCACCGGAACGCCGATCAACGGCATTTGGACCTCCGGCATCGACAACGTCATCGTCGACGCTCTGGTCGAGCAGCAGGCGCCGATGGTGCCGGTTGTCGGCGCCGACAATGCCGGCTTCGTCGGTCAGTTGAACACGGTTAAGGGTCTGGTCGGCGCTGCCGTCACCAATCCCGGCTCGATCGGCGGCGCCGGCGTTTCGCTCGCACTGCAGATCCTCGACGGCAAGAAGCCGGCGCAGCAAACCGTTCTGGTCGAGCCGCAGCTCTGGGAAAATGTCACGGAGGAAGGCAAGGCCAAGCTGAAGGCGGCCGCCGACCCGTCGCTCAGCCCCGAATGGCCGGTCTCGATCTCTATCCCGGACTGGACCACCTACACCAAGGAGCAGATCGTCGCCTGCAAGGGTCCGGGCGAATAGTCGCCTGAGCGACTTCAACTCCGCAGATGTCGCAAAAAGCATCCTACGGTTTTGCGATAAGGAGCTGCGGGAGATAGGGTCGCCGGGACGGCAGGTGCGAACCTGCCGTCCTTGGCGCTTGATGCGAGAACGCTGGTTTTGACGACGAACGAATTGCCGAACCATACATTGCTGGACGCCACCGGCGTGGCGAAGAATTACGGCGCGGTGTCGGCGCTGCGTGACGCATCATTATCGGTGCTGCCGGGTGAAGTCCATGCGCTGATGGGCGCCAACGGCGCCGGCAAGTCGACCCTTGTTAAGATCCTGACCGGTGCGATCCCGGCGGATGCCGGCCGCATCCTGATCCGCGGCGAGGCGCGCGATGTCCGCTCTCCGGCCGCCGCGCGTCGCGCCGGCCTGCTGCCGGTCTACCAGGAACCGGCGCTGATCCCCGACCTCGATGTGCTTTCCAATCTCAGGCTCACCGGCACGCCGGTCGAGCCGTTCCGCGCCTGGGTGCGCGAGCTCGGCATTCCGAACCTCGACATACGCGAGACCGCGCGCGACATTCCGCTGGCCGTCCTGCGTGTGCTCGACCTAGCGCGCGCGCTCGCCGCCGAGCCCGACGTTCTGCTGCTCGACGAGATGACGGCCGCGCTGCCCGCCAACCTTGCCGAAAAGGTGCTGGAAGTCGTTCGCCGCCAGGGCGACAGCGGCCGCTCGGTCATCTTCATCTCGCACCGTTTCGTCGAGATCTCCGCGCTATGCGACCGCGCCACAGTGCTGCGCGACGGCGCAACCGTCGGCGTCGTCGACATCGAGCCTGGCGTCGAGGAAAAGATCGTCGAGATGATGCTTGGCGCCCGTATCGAGAAGACCAGCGTCGCCGCGGCGCGCACGGCAAGCGAAGCGCCGGTCGTGAAGGACAGCCACCCTCGGCTTTCGGTCCGCAACCTGCAGCTCGGCACGAAGCTGCATGACGTCTCTTTCGATCTCGCCAATGGCGAGGTGGCCGGCGTCGTCGCGCTCGAGGGCCAGGGCCAGGACGAGCTCTTCGCCGCCCTTGCCGGCTCGATCCGCCCGGCCGGCGGCACGATCGCCGTCGATGGCGCGCCGGTGAAGTTCTTCCATCCGAGCGATGCCATCCAGGCCGGCCTCGCCTACGTGCCGGGTGACCGCACGGAGGCTTTAGCCATGCAGCGTTCGGTGCGCGAGAACATCGCGCTGCCTTTCAGCGCTGCGCTGCGCAAATGGGGACCGATCAAGGTGCGCCGCGAGCATATGGTGGTTTCAAGCGCCATCGCCCGGCTGCAGATCGACACCCGCGCGCAGGGCGAGGTCCAGCGCCTTTCCGGCGGCAACCAGCAGAAGGTGACGATTGCCCGCTGGATCGCGGCAGATGCCCGCACCATCCTCTGCTTCGACCCGACGCGCGGCATCGATGTCGGCACCAAGCAGGAAATCTACAAGTTGCTGCGCGAGCTCGCCGGCCTCGGCAAATCGGTCCTCTTCTACACATCCGAGCTGGAGGAAGTGCAGCGTGTCTGCGACCGCGTCATCGTCATCTTCGGCGGCCGTGTCGTCGACACCTTCCCGGTCGAGCTCGCCGACGAGCCGGCTCTGATGCGGGCCGCCTACGGCCTGCCGCGCGGCGCCAAGGCGGATGTCGGCATCCTTGCCGATGTCAGGCCAACGTCCGACGCGGAGACCACGCCATGATGCGCTTTCTGCGCCGCCAGGGCTGGGTCGCTGGCCTGCTCGCCCTGCTCGTATTCCTGTTCGTCGTCACCAAGCTGATCCAGCCGGGCTACGGCAGCGGCGACTTCGGCTCGCTGGCGCGGGCGGTTCTCCCCTACGCCTTCGCCGTCGCGGCGCAGACTGTGGTGGTCATCGCCGGCGGCATCGACCTGTCGGTGGCCGCCATGATGGCGCTGACCAGCGTCACCGCCGCCTCGATGATGAACGGCGCCAGCGAGGAATATGCGTACTTCGTCGTGCCCTTCGTGCTGGCCATGGGCCTTGTGCTCGGCGCGCTGAACGGCCTCCTGATCGTCGTGACCCGAGTGCCGGATATCGTGGTTACTTTGGCCACGCTATTCGTCCTGCAAGGCGCGGCGCTCCTGGTGCTTGACGCGCCCGGCGGCGCAGCCGCCGAGTGGCTGAAGGCCACCGTCGTCGGCACCATGCCGATCCCCGGCCTGCCGGATTGGGCCGATGCCTGGGTCCCGAAGGCGCTGGTGCTGCTGCTTGTCTGCCTCTTCGTCATCTGGATCCCGCTCAGGCGCTCGCGGCTTGGCCTCTCCATCTACGCCATCGGCAGCAACGAGCTCGCCGCCTTCCGCAGCGGCGTGCCGGTGGCCCGCACCAGGATCGTCGCTTACGCGCTCTCCGGCCTGTTCGCAGCACTTGGCGGGCTGTCGCTCACCATCAGCACCGGCATCGGCGCGCCGATCCCCGGTCCCTATCTGCTGGCCAGCGTCGCGGCGGTGGTGCTGGGCGGCGTCGCGCTCGGTGGCGGCAAGGGTGGGCTGCTCGGGCCGATCATCGCCGTCTTCGTGCTCAGGCTGGTGCGCACCGACCTGACGCTTCTAGCCATCGATCCCAACGTCACGGCCATCATCGAGGGCGCGATCATGGTCGCCGTGGTGATGTTCGGCGCCTTCATCACCATCCGGGGCCGCCCGGCAGGAGCAACACCATGACGAACAGCGCGACCATGCCCCAGCCGGTCTCGCTCGGCCGCCGCCTGAAGCGCTTCATGGCGGACCGGCCGCTCATTCCCCTGATCGTCCTGCTCGTCATACTGGTGCTGATCCTGCAGGTTCTTCGCCCCGGGATCGTCAACGAGCGCTGGATCGCGAACACCGCCAAGTTCGCCATTCCGCTGGCAATCCTCGCCGGTTGTCAGACCATGACGATGCTCACCGGCGGCATCGACCTCTCGGTCGGCACGGTGGCGACGATGAGCGCCTTCATCATGGCTACGCAAATCGTCAACCAGGATCCGACGGTGGCTTTCATCCTCGCCATGCTGCCGGCGGTGCTGATCGGCCTCGTCAACGGCGTCGGCGTCGGCGTCTTCCGCGTCCATCCGCTGATCATGACGCTCGGCACCAGCCTGATCGGCACCGGCTTCCTGCAGGTCTACCAGCGCACCGTGATCGCCTCCGGCGCCAAGATTCCGGATTTCCTCAACTGGCTCGGCACCGGTCTCACCTACGGCTTCCCCAACGCGCTCTTCCTGTTCGTGCCGGTGGCGGTGCTGATCGTCTTCACCTTGAACCGTACAGGCTTCGGCCGCCTGCTCTACGCCGTCGGCGACAATGAGCGCGCTGCACGGCTTTCGGGCGTCCGCTACTGGCAGGTGATCACGGCGCTCTATGTCATCTCCAGCCTGCTCGCCGGCATCACCGGCCTGCTCTATATCGGCCTGATCAAGGCGCCCTCGCTGTCGCTCGCCGAGCCGCTGGTGCTACCTTCGGTGGCTGCCGCCGTCATCGGCGGCACCTCGATCTTCGGCGGCCGCGGCGGCTATATGGGAACCATTGTCGGCGCGCTGATCCTGACAGTGCTGACGACGCTGCTCACCATCCTGCATATGCCCGAAGGCGGCCGCCGCATCCTCTTCGGCTTCATCGTGCTGATCGTGACCGCGGCCTATTTGAGGATCATCGAGGACAGGTAACAGGGGAAGCTATGCCGAGGCGTTGATTAGCTTGCCGCGCGCTGCGGCATGTATGGCCATAACAAGGTCTTTTTCGTCGAACGGCTTGCCGACGAGCGCGACATCGAGGGGGCGCTCCACGATTTTCTCCGCATCCGCATAGCCGGTGATCATAACCGCGGGCCAGCCGGCACGCAGATTGCGGGCAAACCGGATCACGTCTATGCCCGAGATAAGGGGCATGGCAAAGTCGGTGACGATCACGTCGAATCGATCCGGCTCTCTCTCAATGGCGGCAAGCGCTTCGGCTCCGCCGGAAGCCCCTACGACCTCGAAGCCGGACTGCCTGAGCGACATGGCCGTCATTTCTCTCAAGGAGTGGCTGTCATCGATGAGCAGAACGGTCAGTGATCGTTCGCCAACCGCCGTGGCGCGCTCCGCGTCGGCAGCCTCGACAGCCTCTGCGCCGGCAACAGCGATAGCCTCGGTGACATCCTGCGGCTGATTGGATCGGGGCAGCCACAGTTCTATGATGGTGCCGCGGTCCACCTCGCTCTCTATCCTGAGCGTGCCGCCCGACTGCTTGGCGAAACCATAGACGGTGCTGAGACCCAGCCCCGTGCCCTTCCCGATCGGCTTGGTTGTAAAGAACGGCTCGACCACCTTGCTTATCATGTCGCCGGCAATTCCGGTCCCGGTGTCCTCGACAGCGACCACCACATAGTCGCCGGCCGGCAGTTCGTCGCCCGCGTGGCCGACGCTGCGGTTGCTCGTCCGGACGAGAACCGTGCCTCCCGAAGGCATTGCGTCTCGCGCATTGAAGATGAGGTTCATCAAGGCGAGCTCGAGCTGCGCCGCATCCACATACACGGGCCATGTGTCGTCACTCACCAGCCACTTGAAGCGCACGAGGCCTCCAAGGACCGGGGCAACCAACCCGTTCATCGTATCCCCAAGGCTCGACAAGGGTACTGCCACGGGCTTCAGGTCCTGGCGTCGCGAAAAAGCGAGCATGCGCTGGACGAGATCCCTGCCTTGCCCGGCGGAGCGGCGTGTCATGTCGAGGATCTTGGTAGCGTTGCCGTCCAGCGTCAGCTGTCGCTCGAGCAGGCTTAGGCCGGAAAGGATCGCCGCGAGGAGATTGTTGAAGTCATGGGCGAGTCCGCCGGTCAGTTTGCCGATCGCATCGAGCCGCTGCGACTGCAGCAGCTGGCTCTCCAGGCGGCGTTGCTCTGTTATGTCTTGCATGGTGCCAAGCAACTCGAGCCCAGCGTCATCTTTGGAAACCACGCCCCGATCGAAGAAGATGCGATATTCATCATTGGCGCACCGCCAGCGAAATTCGCAGCCATAGGACCCCGTCTCGCATGCCGCCGAAAGCGACCTGGTTACCTCCTCGCGATCGTCGGGGTGAACCCGGCTGAGCCCGAAATCCGGATGCGACAGGAAACGGCTCGGCGGGAACCCTGTCAGCCGCTCGACGCCTTTCGAGACGTAGCGTGCGGCGAAAGGCGCCTCAGCCGAGCGGGCATGAAAACAAATTGGAAGCGAGGCAAGAATAGCCTCCTGCCTTGCTTCCGAATGGCGCAGCGCCCGCTCGGCATCGAGTTTGTCCGACTTGGCCTTCAGCGCCTGTTCGAGCAGCCGCTGCTCCCGCGCCGCGTTTCGCTCGATCTCGCGCGTCTTCTCATGAAGATCGACGAAGACCATAACCTTGGAGCGAAGCATCACCGGGTCGAACGGCTTGAACAGGTAGTCGACAGCGCCGACGTCATAGCCGCGCAGCATATGCGCCTCTTCCTTGCTGATCGCGGTAAGGAAGATGATCGGCGTGTTTTTCGATCGTTCACGCCGGCGGATCAGCGTGGCCGTCTCGTAGCCGTCGAGGTTCGGCATGAGCACGTCGAGCAGGATGACGGCGAAATCTTCCTTGAGCAGGAAGCGCAGCGCTTCCTCACCCGACTGGGCGCAGACGACCTCGCCGACTTCGCCAAGCACCTCCGCGATGGCAAGCAGATTGCGTTCGTCGTCATCGACCGCGAGAACGCGTGCCCGCAATCCTTCGACCGGTTCGCTTCTTTCTGCCTCGATCGCGGCCATTCCTTTTACCTGCCGGAGTGCTTTCAGATGGCGGTCATCAATGCCGGCGCGAAGGGCTCAGCCCGCGCTCGCGCGCGACCGATCCAAACCCGCAGCAACGCAAGCAGCAGATCGAGATCGACCGGTTTGGCGATGTAGTCGGATGCGCCGGCGTCCAGGCATTTCTGACGGTCGCCTTTCATCGCCTTGGCGGTAACCGCGATCAATGGGATGTGGGCTATCGCCGGCATTGCCCGAATCCGACGCATGGTCTCGTAGCCGTCCATTTCCGGCATCATGATGTCGATCAAGGCGACATCGACGTCGGGTGTTTCTTCGAGCAACGCGATGCCGTCCCGGCCCCGTTCGGCATGCTGCACATCAATGTCGTAAGTCTCCAGCACGCTGGTCAACGAGTAGATGTTGCGAATGTCGTCGTCGACGATCAGAACCTTGGCGCCGGCGAGATCGGCATTGTCGACCTGCTCGGTGGCCAAGATCTGTTCGCTCTGCGTGTCGCTTGGCAGTGCCGCCGAGATCAGGAGCCCGAGCTGGCCGAAGTTATCGGCACGTGGGACATCGCCCAGTGCCGGATGCAGCGCGACCTGCTGCAGAAACGCGTCCGGGTGCGGCGTGAAGAACAGCAGGCGCGGTAGAGCGTCGCTGAATTGAGACACGATTTCGTCGAGCATCTGGGCGTTGTCCTTGGCCGAACGCCCAAACCCGAAAACAATCGCGTCATAAGCGGCGGCGCCCGGCTCGTCCACGTTGGCGGCGACACGACCGACCGCGGTGACCGAGGTGATGCCATCTCGAATGGCTTCCACCAGGGCCAGGCGGCGCTCGGGGTCAGGATCGGCGATCAGCACGTTGCGCTGCACCCTCAGGTTCCGCGAATGGATTTCCTCGAAAACGCGGGCGAGCTCGCCGGCCGAAACCGGCTTGCTCGAAACGCTTGCAGCGCCCCTGCGCGTCAGCACTTCGAGATCTTCGGCGCCGGAGATGACATGGATCGGAATGCTCCTGGTCTTCTGGTCATGCCGCAGAAGGTCGAAAAGCACCCAGCCGTCGATGTCTGAAAGGCCGAGATCGAGCGTGATGGCATCGGGCATCAGCTTGCGGGTCAGCGCAAGCGTGCCGGAGCCGGCGGTTGAAAGCACCCCCTTCAGTCCGGCGGATCGAGCAAGACCGAGCAGCAGCCCTCCGAAAGTCGGGTCGTCCTCGACAATAAGCACCACCCTGTCCGAGGGATTGATCGAGTCACGATCGTCCGCAAGTTCTGGGGTACCCGAGCTGTCTGCTGGCTGGACGCCCGCCGCGATGACTTCGGCAGGCGAAAGCTCGATCGGCGCCGCCAGGCTGCTGCTGCGCGGGCCGTCGAAGGGGATGACCAGGGTGAAGGTCGATCCCTTGCCTGGCTCGCTTTCGACGCGCAGCTCACCGCCGAGCAGCCGGGCGATTTCCCGGCTTATGGAAAGGCCGAGGCCAGTGCCGCCATATTTGCGGCTGGTCGTGCCGTCGGCCTGCTGAAACGCCTCGAAGATGAGCTTTTGCTTGTCTTCCGGAATGCCGATCCCGGTATCGGTAACGGCGATCGCCAGTGCCCGGGGCGGCGCCGCACCGTTTTTGCGGCCGGTTCTCTCGGCATGGATGTTCAGCATCACCTCGCCGTTGGACGTGAATTTGAAGGCATTGGACAGCAGATTGAGCACGATCTGCTGCAGCCGCTTTTCGTCCGTGCGGATCGTGTCAGGCAGGGCTTGCTCAATCTTGATGGTGAAGCCGAGCCCCTTGTCAGCCGCAAGCTGTCTGAAAGTCCGCTCCATATGCTGGCGCAGGTGTGCGAGCGGCATGTCGTTGATTTCGATCGACACCGTGCCGGACTCGATCTTGGAAAGATCCAGTATGTCGTTGATGAGGCTGAGCAGGTCGGTACCTGCCGAGTTGATAGTACGCGCGAAATCGATCTGCTTGTCGTTCAGATTCCCCTGCTGGTTGGTCGCAAGCAGATTGGACAGGATCAACAGCGAATTCAGCGGCGTCCTCAGCTCATGACTCATGTTCGCCAGGAATTCGGATTTGTATTTGGAAGTCAGCGCCAGTTGCTCGGCCTTCTCCTCCAGAGCCCGCCTGGCCATCTCGATCTCGAGGTTCTTGTTTTCCACCTGCTTCTTTTCATTCTCGAGCAGTTGCGCCTTTTCCTGCAGCTCCTCATTGGTGGCGTGAAGCTCTTCCTGCTTCTTGGTGAGCTCGGTCTGACGCGACTGCAGTTCGGACGTCAAAAGCTGCGATTGCTTGAGAAGCCCTTCCGTGCGCATGGTCGCGGCGATCGTGTTGAGCACGATGCCGACCGATTCCATGAGCTGCTCCAGGAAAAGGCGGTGCGTATCGCTGAACCGGCTGAACGAAGCGAGTTCGATAACCGCCTTGACCTCGTCCTCGAACAATGCCGGCAGGACGATGGCGCTCGCCGGCGGGGCCTCGCCCAGGCCGGAGGTGATGCGCAGGAAGCTCGATGGGACGTCATCGAGCATGATTGCCCGTTTGTCGGCGGCGCACTGCCCGATCAGGCCTTCGCGGAAGTCGACCCGTTGGCGGACGGTGGCCTTGCCTTCGGCGGCGTAGGACGCGGCCAGTTCCAGATAGGATTCTTCCTCGTCGCGATTGGTGACGTAGAACAGGCCATATTGCGCGTTCACCAGCGGCGCGAGCTCGGAAATGATCATCCGCGAAACCGTGGCAAGGTCCCGCTCGCCCTGCAGCATGCGCGAGAAACGGGCGAGATTGGTCTTCAGCCAATCCTGCTCGGCATTCTTCAAGGTCTGGTCCTTGAGGTTGCGGATCATCTCGTTGATGTTGTCCTTCAGCGCCGCGACCTCGCCGGAGGCCTGCACGCTGATCGAGCGGGTGAGGTCGCCCTTGGTCACGGCGGTCGACACTTCGGCGATGGCCCGGACCTGGGTCGTCAGGTTCGCCGCCAGCTGATTGACGTTGTCGGTCAGGTCGCGCCACAGGCCGGCGGCGCCCGGCACCCTGGCCTGGCCGCCGAGCTTGCCCTCGATGCCGACCTCGCGAGCCACGTTGGTCACCTGATCCGCGAAGGTCGCCAGCGTCTCGATCATGCCGTTGATCGTGTCCGCCAGCGAAGCGATCTCACCCTTGGCATCGACCGCAAGCTTGCGCTTCAGATTGCCCTGGGCAACGGCGGTGACGACGTCTGCAATGCCGCGCACCTGGTTGGTCAGATTGGTCGCCATCAGATTGACGTTGTCGGTCAAGTCCTTCCAGGTGCCGGCCACACCCTCCACCCGAGCCTGACCGCCGAGCTTGCCTTCGGTGCCGACCTCGCGAGCCACGCGCGTCACCTCGCCGGCGAACGAGTTGAGCTGGTCGACCATGGTGTTGATGGTCGACTTCAGCTCCAGGATCTCGCCTTTGACATCGACGGTGATCTTCTTGGACAGGTCGCCTCGCGCCACCGCTGTGGTAACTTCGGCGATGTTGCGAACCTGACCGGTGAGGTTCTCGGCCATCGAGTTGACGTTGTCGGTCAGGTCCTTCCAGGTGCCGGCAACGCCGCGCACCTGTGCCTGACCGCCGAGCTTGCCTTCGGTGCCGACCTCGCGAGCCACGCGCGTCACTTCCGAGGCAAAGGAGTTCAATTGGTCCACCATCGTGTTGATGGTGTCCTTGAGCTCCAGGATTTCACCGCGCACATCGACCGTGATCTTTTTCGACAGATCGCCAAGTGCGACGGCGGTCGTCACCTCCGCAATGTTGCGCACTTGGCCCGTGAGATTGGCGGCCATGGCGTTGACGTTGTCGGTGAGGTCCTTCCAGGTGCCGGCAACGCCGCGTACCTGCGCCTGTCCGCCGAGCTTGCCGTCGGAACCCACTTCGCGGGCGACGCGCGTCACCTCCGAGGCGAAGGAGTTCAACTGGTCCACCATCGTATTGATGACGTCCTTGATCTGCAGGATTTCGCCCAAGGCGTCGACGGTGATCTTCTGGGTCAGGTCGCCGGTGGCGATTGCGGTCGCGACCTTGGAGACGTCGCGCAATTGCACGGTCAAATTGCCGGCCATCGCGTTGACATTGTCGGTCAGATCCTTCCAGGTGCCGCCGACGCCCTCGACATGCGCCTGACCTCCCAATTTGCCTTCCGAGCCCACTTCGCGCGCCACGCGGGTGACCTCCGACGCGAAGGAATTGAGCTGGTCCACCATGGTGTTGACGGTGTTCTTCAGTTCGAGGATTTCGCCCTTCACATCGACGGTGATCTTTTTCGAAAGGTCGCCCCTGGCAACGGCCGTGGTAACATCGGCGATATTGCGCACCTGCCCGGTCAGATTGGCGGCCATCAGGTTGACGTTGTCCGTCAGGTCCTTCCATGTGCCGCCGACTCCGCGGACTTCAGCTTGGCCGCCCAGCTTTCCCTCGGTGCCGACCTCGCGTGCCACGCGGGTGACTTCCGAGGCGAAGGAGTTCAGCTGGTCCACCATCGTGTTGATGGTGTTCTTCAGCTCCAGGATCTCGCCCTTCACATCGACGGTGATCTTCTTCGAGAGGTCACCCAGTGCCACCGCGGTAGTCACTTCGGCGATGTTGCGCACCTGACCGGTAAGATTCGCCGCCATGGAATTGACGTTGTCGGTCAGGTCCTTCCAGGTGCCGGCGACACCGCGCACCTGTGCTTGGCCGCCGAGCTTGCCTTCCGTGCCGACCTCGCGCGCCACGCGCGTCACCTCGCCGGCAAATGAGTTGAGCTGATCGACCATGGTGTTGATGGTCGATTTCAGTTCCAGAATTTCGCCTTTCACGTCGACGGTAATCTTCTTGGAGAGGTCGCCCAAAGCCACCGCCGTCGTCACATCGGCGATGTTGCGGACTTGGCCGGTCAGGTTGGCGGCCATCAGGTTGACGCTGTCGGTGAGGTCTTTCCAAGTACCGCCAACGCCCTCGACACGGGCTTGGCCTCCGAGTTTGCCCTCGGTGCCGACCTCACGCGCGACGCGGGTCACCTCCGAGGCGAAGGAGTTGAGCTGGTCCACCATCGTGTTGATGGTGTTCTTCAGTTCGAGGATCTCACCCTTCACGTCGACGGTGATCTTCTTCGACAAGTCGCCAGACGCGACAGCCGTGGTCACCTCCGCAATGTTGCGCACCTGGCTGGTCAGGTTGGTCGCCATCGCGTTGACATTGTCGGTCAGGTCCTTCCACGTCCCCGCCGCCCCCCTGACGCGTGCCTGACCGCCCAGCTTGCCTTCGGTGCCGACCTCGCGCGCCACACGCGTCACCTCCGACGTGAAGGAGGCGAGCTGCTCAACCATGGTGTTGACGATTTTACCGATGCGCAGGAATTCGCCACGAAGCGGCCTGCCGTCAATTTCCACCATCATGGATTGGGACAGATCGCCCTTGGCGACCGCGCCGATGACGCGGGCAACTTCCGCGGTGGGCTGCACCATGTCCTCGATGAGGTCGTTGACCGAACGGACGCTCGATTCCCAGCTGCCTTTGGCGTTCCTCACATGGCCGCGTTCGCCGATGCGGCCGTCCTTGCCGACGACCCTGCTCAGCCGCGCAAATTCTCGCGCCATCTGATCGTTCAACTCGACGATCTGATTGAATGTGTCGGCGATCTCGCCGTTCAACCCTTCATAAGAATTCTCGATGCGGACGGAGAAGTCACCGTTTCGAAAGGCTTTGAGGGCGTTGAGAATCTGACGGGAATCGAATTGTTCCTTTGACGAACGAGAAACGCCCACACTCCCCTCCGCGCCTGCCCCGACAGCTATATTAAGCCGAGGGCCAAAACGCATCGCGGCCTGTTTGGTTCCGTGCCTGTTTGAACAGGTGGTTAATCAGATGTGGCGAAGCTTGCCGTAGAGACACTCAGGCCGGATTCTTATGCAGCCGAACTGCCCGGCTCTTCTTCTCCGCCATTCGGATCCCCCGGGGCCGTTGCCCAGGCGAGCTCGACCAGTGTCACCGTGCGGCGGCCAACACCGTCGATCTGGCAGACGATCAGCCCCTGCTCCTCGATGTAATCGAGCAGCCGCCGGGCGCGACGCAGCGAATGCGAGCCATAAGCGCGGGCGATCGCCGCGTCGCTCGGGCAGGGCCAGCCTTCCTTCGCCGCCCTCGCGATCATCATGAACACGCCCTGCATGTCCTCCGGCAGAAGCGATGCGCGCACGGAGACGTCGCGCCACGCGTCGTCCTCGGCCATGTCCGAGCCGACGCCGGCGCGGGCGCGCGTCAGCATGCGTCGGAATTCCGAAAGGTCGGGCACCACCGAAGCGAGTCCTTCGATTCGGCAGCGGACCACGAACTCCTGATAGAGCACGCCGATGACGCGGAATCCGGCATCGGGCTCAGCCAGGATAGCGCGCAGGATACGGTCCATCCGCCCGCGCCGCTCGGCAAGGTCCTCGGCGCTGGGCTGCGGCTCGGCCGGCTCGGGGCGGATGTCGAGCGGCGCGGCCTTGGCCGCCATCAACTGATCGAGCAGGTCGGGCGACGGCCGGCGCTGCGGGCGGACCGTCTCCGGCGGCGGTGCCGCGAGGATGATGGCGCGCGCATCTTCGAGCGTCGCTTCGGGCAGCGGCATCAGCCGCGGCGTGCCGTTGCGCGGGCTCGTCTCGGTCGATCCGATCCGCACGCTGAGCGGGCGACGCGACAGCGCCGGACCGAGCGCCATGAAATGCCCGCGGTCAAGGTCGCGGAAGGCTTCCGCCTGCCGCCGCTCCATGCCGAGCAGGTCGGCGGCGCGCGCCATGTCGATGTCCAGAAAGGTGCGGCCCATCAGGAAGTTGGAGGCCTCCGCCGCGACGTTCTTGGCGAGCTTCGCCAGCCGCTGCGTGGCGATGATGCCGGCGAGCCCGCGCTTGCGGCCGCGGCACATCAGATTGGTCATGGCGCCGAGCGAAAGCTTGCGCGCCTCATCCGAGACCTCGCCTGCAGCAGCAGGCGCGAAGAGCTGCGCCTCGTCCACCACCACCAACATCGGATACCAATGGTCGCGCGCGACCTCGAACAACCCGCCAAGGAAGGCTGCGGCGCGCCGCATTTGGTTCTCGGCATCGAGCCCTTCGAGGTTTAGCACTGTCGAGACGCGGTGGATGCGCGCTCGCTCGCCGGCCGCCTGCAGGCCGCGCTCGGTATGATCCTCGGCGTCGATCACCAGATGGCCGTAGCGCTCACCGAGCGAGACGAAGTCGCCTTCGGGATCGATGATGGTCTGCTGCACCCAGGGCGCGCTCTGCTCCAGCAGCCGGCGCAGCAGATGCGACTTGCCCGAGCCCGAATTGCCCTGCACCAGCAGGCGGGTCGCCAGCAGCTCTTCAAGGTCGAGGGCCGCCGGCGCGCCTGCCGACGTCTGCCCCATCTCGATCGCAACCGTCATATTCTCGACTCGGATAGTCTCCCTGCGCGGGAGGGACTTAGCAACCGACGCGCGGTGCGTCGAGCACGGGGCCAAGGGCTCGGCGCGATGTTCCACACTTAACGGCAGGCCATCGCCAGCTGAACTGGTCCGACCACCATTTCGCTGGCGCAATCTCCTGATCGGCGTATCATCCCTTGAGGGAGGGGTTCATGGCAGGAGGAGGCTTATGAACGTCGCTGCGGAGGTGCCCGTCGTAGACCTGACGGTGCAAGACATTGTTTCGTCTGCTCTTTCGAAATTTCGCGCCGGCGACACCGTTTCGACCCGGGCAATGCTCGACGCCATCCGCCAATCGGACCCCGCCTGCGGGGACAGCGACGACCATCTGGTCGAACTGATCGTCATGGCCGCTGTTGGTAAGACCATGGGCGTCGTCTTCGATCACCGCTCGCCCGACGAGCGGTTGCCGTGCCTGTCCTAAACCTCGTTGCGCTGAAAAGGATTAGGCGAGGCGCTGTAAATCTTTGTTTGAGGCATGTCGGTGTCCCAGAACGCGCGCACGTCCGGGCGACATGCATTAGCTTCCGAGCGGATGCGGCATATAACCGACGAAACCGGCGATCTTCCAGCGCCCGCCGACCTTGCGGCAGAAATAGAGCGTCTGCCATTTGAGGCGGTCGACGCCGCCATCCACCTTGGCGATCGAGCCGTCGAACTTCTTGTGCAGCACAGCACGATCGCCGTCGACGTCGATGTCGCGCAGGTTGGTGACGCGGAAAATCGCCTCGCGCAGCGGCTCGGCGAATTCCGTCGCGGCTGTCTCCTTGGCCTGCCGCAGCCATTCGTCGCGATAGACTTCCAGCCTGGGAAACTGCAGCCGCCAGGCGTCGGCATTGGGCAGGAAATGCGCATGCATGCCGAAGAAGCTTTCGGCAATGAAGTCGTCCTCGACCAACGACCAGTCCTGGCCGAGGAAGGCGTCGATGTCGCGCCGCACCAGCATTTCCCACAACGCATGGCGATCGGCATCGCCTTCCGGAAACGGATTCTTGTCAAAGGTCATGTTGGTTCTTCCCCTTGCGTTCGATCAGCAACCCACCGGTCCCATCGCCGGTTCGGGGTGCAGGATGCTCACGATTTGTAATAAAGCAACATGAATTTCGGAAAAATGTTGCTTTCCGACATTGCCTCTTGGAGGATCACCTCTACAAGCGTAGACGGCTGCAAAGAACGGTCCTTACGCTCGACAACAGGAGATTCATTTGCCCAAGCAGTGCTTTGGAAAATCGCATGTCCCGCTCTCGCCTGCCGTCCGCGCCGGCGATTTCGTCTATGTCTCCGGCCAGGTGCCGGTGGGCAGCGACGGCCTGGTAGTCAAGGGCGGCATAACTGACCAAGCCGAGCAGGTGCTGCAAAACGTCAAGGCTGCGCTGGCGCTGGCCGGATGCACCATGGACGACGTGGTGAAGACCACCGTCTGGCTCGAGGACGCCCGCGATTTCGGCGCGTTCAATACGGTCTATGCCAGGCACTTCCCGAACGACCCGCCGGCGCGCACCACCGTCGAGTCGCGCCTGATGATCGACATCAAGATCGAGATCGAGGCCGTCGCCTACCGGCCGGTCTGATCGGGGCCAGACAACAACGGAGGCGCGGAATGCAGTTCGACCTGTTGATCAAGGGCGGCCGTGTGATCGACCCGGCTTCCGGGTTGGATGCGCCGCGCGACATCGCCGTCGCCGATGGTCGAATCGCCGCGATCGAAGCGGCCATCGATAGCGAGACCGCCGGTGAGGTCGTCGACGCCAGCGGCTGCATCGTCACTCCGGGCCTCGTCGATCTGCACAGCCACGTCTACTGGGGCGGCACCTCGCTCGGCGTCGACGCTGACCGTCTCGCCGCCAAGAGCGGCACCACCACCTTCATCGATGCCGGCAGCGCCGGCGCCGGCAATTTCCTGGGGTTTCGCCGCCATGTCATCGAGCGTTCGAAGGTCCGCATCCTTGCCTACGTCAACATCTCCTTCGCCGGCATATTCGGCTTCGCCGAGACGGTATCCGTCGGCGAATGCAGCGATCTCAGACTCTGCGAGCCGCGCGAGACGGTGGCCGCGGTGCGCGAGCACGCCGCTGTCGTCGTCGGCGTAAAAGTCCGTTCCGGCAAGCATGCCGGCGGCACCAGCGGCATCGCGCCGGTCGACCTCGCGCTCGAAGCCGCGGACCAAGCCGGCCTGCCGCTGATGGCGCATATCGACGAGCCGCCGCCCGGCCGTTCGGAAGTGCTGCCCAGGCTCCGCCGCGGCGACATCCTCACTCACTGCTTCCGGCCGTTCCCCAACGCGCCGGTCTTCGCTTCGGGCGCGGTGCGGCCGGATATGCGGCAGGCGCGCGAGCGCGGCGTCATCTTCGACATCGGCCACGGCATGGGCTCCTTCGACTTCGAGGTGGCGAAGGCGATGCTGGCGGAGGGGCTGGCGCCGGACGTCATCTCGAGCGATGTGCATCTCTACTGCGTCGACGGCCCTGCCTTCGATATTCTCGTCTGCATGTCGAAGCTCATGGCGCTCGGCATGCCGCTGGTCGAGGTCGTGCGCGCGGCAACGCAGCGCCCGGCCGATGCGATCGCCAGGCCCGAGCTCGGGGCGCTTAAAGTCGGCGGCATCGGCGATGTCGCGGTGCTGAGGCTGCAGCCCGGCCGCTTCACCTTTGTCGATGCGGTCGGTGCGTCACTGATCGCGGACCAGCGGCTGGTCTCCAATGGCATCGTCATCGGCGGCAAATGGTGGCGGAACGAGGCGCCCGACCATAATGAGACCGAGCGCTTCGAGGCCCATGCGCACCATACGCATGTCGAGGTTGCGGCCCGGCACTTCGGGCGCTGATTGGCTCACCGTCGCGAATTGCTCGGCTCGCCATAGACCGGCGTCGCAATCCCCTCCATCCGCGCCTTGAGCTGCAGCGCCACGAATTTCGAATAGAAGCGCGACAGCGCGAGATTGCCGCCGTGGAACCATAGCGCCTCCTGGGCCGTCGGCTTCCACATGTTGCGCAACTCGCCCTGCCACGGGCCGGGGTCGCCCTTGACGCCGGAGCCGAGGCCCCAGCACGGCCCGACCTTGTCGGCGACCTCCCGGGAAACGATCCCTGCCACGGTCTCGTTCATCGACTGGTAGCCGGTGCAGGAGACGATCGCGTCGACCGCCAGCTCGCTGCCGTCCTCAAACAGGATACCGGTCGGCGTCAGCGATTTGATGCCGACGCCGCTCTTCACCGCGATCTCGCCGTTCAGGATCAGCTCGCAGGCGCCGACGTCGATGTAGTAGCCGGAACCGGTGCGATAGGCTTTCATGAGCAGTCCGGTCTCGTCCTCGCCGAAGTCGATGGCAAAGCCGCTGTCGCTGAGGCGCTTGTAGAAATCCGCGTCGCGCTCGCGGATGACGTCGTAGAGCGCCCGCTGGCCCTTTGGGACCAGCGCGAAGGGCGTCGAAGCGACGATCATGTCGGCCTTGTCGGTGGTGATGCCCCGCGCCAGCGCCTTTTCCGAAAAGATCTCGAAGCCGACCTCCATCAGCGTGTCGGACTTCACCACCGTCGTCGGCGAGCGCTGCACCATCGTGACCTTGGCGCCGGCTTCCCAGAGGTCGACGCTGACATCGTGGCCGGAGCTCGCCGCGCCGATCACCGCGACGCGCTTGCCGCGGAATTTCTCGCCGGTCGAGTACTGGCTGGAATGCAAAAGCTCGCCCTTGAAGCTGTCCGCGCCAGGCAGATCGATCTGCCGTGGCGGCCCGTAGGCGCCGGTGGCGAAGACGATTTGCTTCGGCTTCAGCGTGATGCGCTCGCCGACGCGGTCGACCACCACCGTCCAGAGCTTTTCGGCCTCGTCATAGGCCGCGCTGATGCATTTGGTGGCGACCCAGTAGCTCAGCTCCATGACGCGGGCGTACATTTCGAGCCAGTCGCCCATCTTGTCCTTGGGCGTGAACACGGGCCAGTTTTCCGGGAACGGAATGTAGGGCAGATGGTCGTACCAGACCGGGTCGTGCAGCACGAGCGAGCGGTAGCGGTTGCGCCAGGAATCGCCGGCGCGCGCGTTCTTCTCGACGATGAGGGTGGGAACGCCGAGCTGCCGCAGACGGGCGCCGAGCATGATGCCGCCCTGGCCGCCGCCGATCACCAGGCAATAGGGCTGCTCGTGCACGCCGAGCTCACGCGCCTCGCGCGCTCTTGCTTCCGCCCAGGTCTCGCGTTCGGGATCAGCCTTATGGCGGATGCCGAGCGGCCGGGCAGGCCCCTTCTGCTCCTCGAAACCCTTGAGCTCGCTCATCGCCGTGAACAGCGTCCGGCAGCGGCCATCCTTGAGCCGCAGGATGCCCTCGCCTCGCGCCACGGCCGTCTCGAAGCTGAACCAGGCCTCGATGACGCCGTCGGCGACGCTTGGCTCCCCGGACAGGCGCCAGTGCGATGGTTGCGTCGAGGAAAGCGTCGCCTTGAGCATCTCGCAGACCGCCGGTTGGCCCTCCATGGTCTTGATGTTCCATGTGAAGGTCAGCAGATCGCGCCAGTAGCAATCGTCCACGAAAAGGTTCGTCGCCGCCTCGATGTCACCCGCCTCGAGCGCGCGGCCGAATGTGCCGAGCCAGGTTGCCGCCTGTTGCGATGGTGCGATGTCGAGCATTGATGTTCGTTCCCTTTCTTCTGTTCGAATTCTTGATCTGAGCCGGCGGCCGGCCTTCCCTTCTCCCCTTGTGGGAGAAGGTGGCCTCGCGAAGCGAGGTCGGATGAGGGGTGCTCCAGGGAACGCCAGCGTCTCACTCCGCTGGAACACCCCTCATCCGTCTCGGCGCTATCGCGCAGATCCACCTTGTCCCACAAGGGGAGAAGGAAGAACCTGCCTCAATCTCCGAGCGGCTCCATCTCCTTCCCCGTCCGATGGATCTGGGCGTTATATTTGATGCGGCGCACCGTCTCGCGCGCGGGGCCGTCGAGCTTGTAGGCGGACGCGACCGCGAGCAGGTCGATGGCCGCGAGGAAGGCGTAGCGCGAAGCGGTCGGCTTCAGCGTGTCGGGATATTCGGGAACCGCCATCGTCAGTTGGACATCGCAGACGCGTGTCAGCTCCGTGTCCGGCGCCGTCACGCAGATCGCGTCGGCGCGATAATGCTTGGCAAGTTCCACCGCCTCGATCACCTCCCGGGTACGGCCGGTCGCCGAGATCGCGATCACCACATCGCCCGGTTTCAGCGTCGAAGCGGTCATGCGCATCAGATACGGATCGCATTGCGCGCTGATGGTGATGCCATAGCGAAACAGGCGATACTGCGTCTCTTGCGCCAGCGCCGATGAGCTGCCGCCAAGTCCGAATACCGTCACTTGCCTGGCCTTGGCGATCAGCTCCGCCGCTTTCTGCAACTGCCCTGGATCGATCTGCCGTTCGGCCTCCTGCAGCGCGCGGCGCGCTTCGCCGAACACGGCGTTCCAGAACGGCATGCCGCTGTCGCCGTTCGTGGGTTGCGGCTTGGTGCTAAGATAAAGCGCGCCGACGACGAGGCTCTGCGCCAGCTTCAGCTTGAAGTCGCGCACGCCGTCGCATCCGATGGCGCGGCAGAAACGGGTGACCGTCGGCTCGCTGACCTGGGCGCGCTGCGCCAGCGCGGCATTCGATGCATCGACGGCATATTTGACGTCGTCGAGCACGACGTCGGCGACGCGACGCTCCGCCGGCCGCAAGTCCGTGTAGCTGTCCTTCACCTGCGAAATGATGTCGGGGAAGCGCCTGACATGATCATGCCGGCCGTCATCCGCGTCGGAAATCCGCAGCGCCTGGCTGTCAGCTTCGGTCATTGGCCGCCCTTCTCTGCCGTTTCTGGACCACCATATTTGCGATTATCCGCCGGCTGGCCATAGGCAATCAACCGAAGTGAGTATGTAGGAAAGTAACACACACTGCAAGCGCGTCAAAACACAGGAGAAATCAGACGCTTATACAAGCTTTGGTCGATTCTGACAGCACCAGATCTTTGCCCGCCGCTTGACAGTAAAGTAGGATAGTTACAGACTGATTTCGCGGACAGAGGGGGCTCCGGCAACCCAATCACGCAGTCTCCGAGGGGAGCATGAATACCGGCATCGCAAGAACGCCGAAGCTCGGCGTGCAGGCAGCGAGCAAGGTTTATACCACGGCCTCCGGCGATCTTCTCGCCCTGGACCGCTGCAGCCTCGACGTGCACGCCAACGAGATCGTCTCCACGTCGGCCCCTCCGGCTGCGGCAAGACCACGCTCTTGTGGTCGATGTCGGGCCTGCATCGTCTGACCAGCGGCGCGATACTGCTTGACGGCAAGGAGGTCACCGGCCCGCGTCCCGAGATCGGTATTGTCTTTCAGGAAGCCAACCTTCTGCCCTGGCGCAATCTCGACGCCAACATCAACTTCCCGTTCGAGATCAAGGGCGAGAAGCCCGATCGCGCCTGGATCGCGCATCTGCTTCATCGCGTCGGGCTCGACGGCTTCGGCGGCAAGTTCCCGCGCGAGCTTTCCGGCGGCATGCAGCAGCGCGCGGCGATTGTCCGCGCGCTGGCGCTGAAGCCTTCCGTGCTCTTGATGGATGAGCCCTTCGGTGCGTTGGACAGCTTCACCCGCGAGGAGATGAACCGCCTCGTCGAGGAGATCTGGCTGGATACCAAGACGACCATCGTTTTCATCACCCACAGCATCGAGGAAGCGATCTTCCTCTCCGACCGGGTCGTGGTGCTGACCGCGCGGCCGGGACGCGTCGCCAAGGTCTACGACGTGCCGTTCCCGCGCCCGCGCTCGCTGGAGATCATGGCCACCAAGGAGGTCTTCGACCTCACCAACCGCATCAAGATGGACATCGTCGGCGAGCGCCGGCCGAAGGCGCAGGAGCAGCTGGAACACAAGAGCGCTGAAATCGTGAGGATCAGACCGTGAGCGGGGGCGACGCCATTCCGGAATTCTCCAAAGCCAAGTCCGGTGACGGCCAGGATGTCAGCCTCACCAACCTCTCCGCCTTCGCCGGCGGCCCAGGCATCAAGTCCGGCGCCGAGGTGGCCGCGATTCTCGTCGTCGCGGTGGTGATCATCGGCGGCATCGAGCTGGCGCTGCGCATCTTCCACGTGCCGCAATACATCATGCCGCCGCCGAGTGCGATCGTTTACGCTTTATTCGACGAGTTCCCGCTGATCGCGCCGCATCTCGGCTACACGCTGGTCGAGCTCTTCTCCGGCTTTGCCATCGGCGCCGTCGTCGGGCTGGTGATGGCGGCGGTGATCACGCAGTTTCCCTTCGCCGAGAAGATCGTCGCGCCTTACATCTTGATTCTCGTCACCACGCCGATGCTGGCGCTGGTGCCGCTTCTCATCCTGCGCTTCGGCTTCGGCTACACGCCGCGCATTATCGCGGTAGCTTTAGCCGCCGGACCGATGGTGATGATCAACGCCGCGACCGGGTTCCGGCGCGTGGACAGCGCCAAGATCGCGCTCGCTCGCTCCTATGGCGCGAGCACCTTGCAGATCTTTTGGAAGATCCGCGCGCCGATGGCGCTGCCGATGATCCTGGTCGGGCTGATGATCGGCGCGATCTTCGGGCTCCTCACTGCGGTAGGTGCCGAGATGGTCGGCGGCGGCTTCGGCCTCGGCAACCGGCTTACCTCGTATTCGTCGATGATCCAGATGCCGCAATTCTTCGCGGTGGTGCTGATCCTGTCGACGCTCGGCATCCTGATCTACGTGCTCTTCTTCCTGATCGGCAAGAAATGGTCGAGTTGGGAGGCATGAGCGCGGACGGATGAGATCGCCCGGGAGACGGGCGAAGGCAAGGGCAAAGCGATCGATAAGGGCAATCAACAAAAGGGGAATGCCATGACTAACGAAAGCTTATTCAGTACAGCGACAAGAGCGGGCATCAGCCGCCGCTACTTCCTGCAAGTGACGGCCGCCGGCGTGGTGACCGCCACCGCGCTCGGCGCATCGGGTCTGAAAGCCAGGGCGGCGGCTTATGAAAAATTCACCTGGATCTCGCCGCGCGGCACGCTCGAAGTGCTGGACGACTATCCCTACTGGTCGGCCAAGAAGGCCGGCTATTTCGGCGACCTCGCCACCGACATGCAGCCGGGTCCGTCGGACGGCACCGCGACGGTCAAGTTCGTCGATGTCGGCCAGGCCGACATGGGCTTCCCCTCGCCAGGTGTCTTCTCCTTCGCCATCCAGAACGGCATGAAGCTGAAGTCGGTGTTCCACATGGGCGCGCGCGACACCTTCAGCATCGCTTTCCGCAAGGGCCAGGGCACCAAGAACCTGAAGGACCTCGAAGGCAAAACGATCCTTCTCGGCTCCGCCGCTTGGCAGGCGATCGTCGATCCGCTGCTTGCCGCGCAGGGTGTCGACATCAAGAAGGTGAAATATGTCGAGGCCGGGTGGCCGACCTGGGGCACCGCGCTCGCCGGCGGCCAAGGCGATGCCGCGCTCTCCTGGGAAGGTCTGCGCGCCGAATGGATCGCCAAGGACCTCGACTTCGAATATTGGCTCGGCGTCCAGAATTCCAAGCTTCCGGCCAACACCTTCGTCGTGCGCGCCGCCGATCTCGAGGATCCCGACAAGAAGGCCTTCCTCGAAAAATATCTGCGCGGCTGGGCGATGGGCCTCGAATTCGGCTACCAGAACCCGCGCGCGGCCGTCGAAGCCGTGTTCGAGCAATTCCCGACCTTGGCCAAGAACCTTGGCCCTGAGCTCGGCACCACCTCGATCCTGCAGCAGATCAACGTCTTCCGCGGTGACATGGACAAGCGCAGTGGCTGGGGCTCGCACGACATGGCGAGCTGGCAGGGCTTTTTCGACGAGATCCTGAAGATCGGCCAGATCACCGCGCCGGTGAAGGCCGAAGACGTCTGCACCAACGACCTGATTCCGACCGCCAACGACTTCGACAAAGCGAAGGTCAAGGCCGATGCCGACGGCGTGAAACTGTCGGAAGGCTTTGCCGCGCTCGACGTCGAGAAGATCAAGGCGCACCTGTTCGATTCCGCCGTCAAGTAAGGCGGGCGCATTGACCATCGGGCGGCGCCTGATGCCGCCCGAGCTACTGTTCAAAGAGCATTGGGGAGGCTGACATGGCCGACAAAGTAAAAATCCTGGTGGTTGGTCTGGGCAATATGGGCGCTTCGCATGCGCGCGCCTATCACCGCTCCGACGGCTTCGAGATCGTCGGCATCATGAGCCGCACCATCAAGAGCAACAAGAAGATCCCGAAGGAGCTCGCCGGCTATCCGCTCTATGAGGATTTCGACTTGGCGCTGAAGGAGACCAAGCCGGACGCGGTCTCGATCAACAGTTGGCCGAACACGCATGCCGAATACGCGCTGAAGGCGATCGCCGCCAACTGCCATGTGTTCATGGAAAAGCCCCTCGCCACCAACATCGCCGACGCCGAGAAGGTGGTGGCCGCCGCGCGGGCCAAGAACCGGAAGCTGGTTCTGGGCTACATCCTGCGCGTCCACCCGTCCTGGATCAAATTCATCGAGGTCGGCAAGACGCTCGGCAAGCCGCTGGTGATGCGCCTCAACCTCAACCAGCAGAGCAGCGGCAGCGCCTGGCACTGGCACAAGAACCTGATCGACTCGCTGATCCCGATCGTCGACTGCGGCGTGCACTATGTCGACGTGATGTGCCAGCTGACCGGCGCCAAGCCGGTGCGCGTGCACGGCATCGGCGCCAAGCTCTGGGCCGAAGCCGACAAGCAGAATTATGGCCATCTGCACGTCACTTTCGACGATGGCTCGGTCGGCTGGTATGAAGCCGGCTGGGGCCCGATGATGAGCGAGACCGCTTATTTCGTGAAGGATGTGGTCGGCCCGAAGGGCGCCGTTTCGATCGTCGCCGGCCAGTCCGCAAGCAGCGCCAAGGAAGCCGAGGAGGTATCGGATTCCGCCGACATCGACCGCCACACCAAGACCGACGCGCTGAAGATCCACTACGCGCAGGTCGATGGCGACAAGAACTTCTCGAAGCCCGACGAGATCGTCAGCATGGAGGACGAGCCCGGCCATCAGGAGCTTTGCGACCGCGAGCAGGCCTTCTTCCTGCGCGCCATCCGTGAGGACCTCGATCTGACCGAGCAAATGGATGCCGCCGTCAACAGCCTGCGCATCGTTTTGGCCGCCGAACAGAGCATCGCGGAGAAGCGGACCGTCGAGCTGACCTGAAGCTCCCGGTCACCTGCCGCGCAACCCCTAAGCCCTTCGCGGATGGGTAGTCCGCCGGCGGCGTGCCGATCGGCATGCAGCCAGTCGGGCCGCTAGGGAGCGCTCTCCACGCAGTCGGAAGAGGAGATGCCGTGCAAGGACCGACGGCCGGCCAACTAGCTTCCGGATCTTTGGAACAGCACGTCGCCCTCCGCCTTCATCCGCGTGGCGTCAATTTCCTATAAGATTCCTATATCTTTGCTCCCCGCCTCGTCTCGAACCTTTATGGCGGTCGGGTTCATATTCCCCTCGAAAACACTTTTATCGCCATCGCCGCCAAGGTGACGGGCGGTCCTGTGCAATTTTGAACTCGACCGTGTCGGGGTGCAAACACAAGCCGAAACAAGGAATGCCTGCAATGGACCTCGTTGTTCTCGGGATGGGGATTTTGTTCTTCGTCCTGTCCTTAGCTTACGTCAAAGCCTGCGACAGAATCTGATCGAAGGGTCTTACAATGCTTTTCGACTACGTCCTCGGCGGCGCGGTGACCTTGTTCTTGCTTGCCTACCTCACCTACGCCCTCATCCGCCCAGAGCGCTTCTGATCGGCATACGGAAAGTCAGTTCATGACACTCAACGGCTGGATACAGATCCTCGTCTATTGTGGGATCCTGCTTTTGCTCGTGAAGCCGCTCGGCGGCTACATGCACCGCGTCTTCAAGGGCGATCGTACGTTGCTGTCGCCCGTGCTTGTCCCGATCGAGCGCGGCCTCTATCGCCTCGCCGGGACAAGCGAGAAGGAAGAACAGCACTGGGCCGCCTACGCCACCGGCATGCTGCTTTTCAACCTCGCCGGTTTCCTCGTGCTTTATGCCTTGCAGCGGCTGCAGGGCGCGCTGCCCTACAATCCCGCCGGGATGGCTGAGGTCGAACCGGAGCTCGCCTTCAACACCGCGGCGAGCTTCGTCACCAATACCAACTGGCAGAACTACGGCGGCGAAAGCACGATGTCCTACCTCGTGCAGATGGCCGGCCTCACCGTCCAGAACTTTGTTTCGGCCGCCACCGGCATTGCCATTGCGATCGCGCTGATCCGCGGCTTTGCCCGCGCCTCGGGCAAGTCGATCGGCAGTTTCTGGGTCGACCTGACCCGCTGCACGCTTTACGTGCTCCTGCCGGCCTGCATCGTGCTGACGCTCGTCTATGTGTGGCTCGGCATCCCGCAGACGCTTGGACCCTATGTCGACGCCACCACGCTGGAAGGCGCCAAGCAGACGATCGCGCTCGGCCCAGTCGCCTCTCAGGTCGCCATCAAGATGCTTGGCACCAATGGCGGCGGCTTCTTCAACGCCAATGCCGCGCATCCTTTTGAGAATCCGGACGCCATCTCGAACCTGATCCAGATGCTGTCGATCTTCGCGCTCGGCGCCGGTCTCACCAACGTCTTCGGGCGGATGGTCGGCAGTGAGCGCCAGGGTTGGGCCATCCTTGCCTCGATGGGCGTGCTGTTTCTCGTCGGCGTCATCGTCTGCTACTGGGCCGAGGCCGCCGGCAGTCCGCTGGTGCATGCGCTCGGCATCGACGGCGGCAACATGGAAGGCAAGGAGACGCGCTTCGGAATTGCGTTGTCGGCGCTGTTCGCGGTCATCACCACGGCCGCCTCGTGCGGCGCCGTGAATGCCATGCACGATTCGTTCACCGCGCTTGGCGGCATGATCCCGCTGATCAACATGCAGCTTGGCGAGGTCATCGTCGGCGGCGTCGGCGCCGGCTTCTACGGCATCCTGATGTTTGTCGTCATCGCCGTCTTCGTCGCCGGCCTGATGGTCGGCCGCACACCGGAATATCTCGGCAAGAAGATCGAGGCCAAGGAGGTCAAGATGGCGATGCTTGCCATCCTCTGCCTGCCGCTGGCGATGCTGATCTTCACGGCTATCGCCGTGGTCCTGCCGAGCGCGGTGGCATCGATGGCCAATGGCGGTCCGCACGGCTTCACCGAGGTGCTCTATGCCTACACATCGGCGGCCGCGAACAACGGTTCGGCCTACGGCGGACTGACCGGCAACACGCCCTGGTACAACATCACCATCGCGATCGGCATGCTGATGGGCCGCTTCCTGGTCATCATTCCGGCTTTGGCCATCGCCGGCTCGCTGGCCACGAAGAAGACCGTGCCTGCTTCCGTCGGCACCTTCCCGACCGACGGCATGCTGTTCGTCGGCCTCCTGGTCGGCGTGATCGTCATCGTCGGCGGCCTCACCTTCTTCCCGTCGATCGCCGTCGGTCCGATCGTCGAGCATCTGGCGATGATCCGCGGACAGACTTTCTGAGATGACCATGCCCTGGTTCAACAACATACGTCGGCACGATCGTCACCAATCCGGTGACGGAACGCCCGATGACGGAGGGGACGAGAAGCCTCGTCCTTTCCCGACGCTCTCCACCTTCCTCGGCATGGCGGCCGTGCTGTTCGTGCTGTGGCTGCTGGCCTCCGGCCTTCCGCATCTGTTGCCGAAGACCGAACACCCGGCGCCCTCCAACAACACCGATACTGGAGTCCTGAAATGAGCCAGTCCAAATCCGCGAGCATTCTGGATGCCAGCATCCTGATGCCCGCCATCGGTGGCGCTTTCCGCAAGCTCGATCCGCGCACGCTGATCAAGAACCCGGTGATGTTCGTCGTCGCCATCGTCTCAGCACTCACCACCGTCCTGTTCGTCAAGGATGTCATCACCGGCGGCGGCGATCTCGGCTTCACCTTGCAGATTATCATCTGGCTGTGGTTCACCGTGCTGTTCGCCAACTTTGCCGAGGCCGTGGCCGAGGGGCGCGGCAAGGCGCAGGCGGACTCGCTGCGCAAGGCGCGCACCGAGACCCAGGCCAAGCTGCTCGTCAACGCCGAGGATCGCGGCAAGTTCAAGTTGGTGCCTGGCACCAGCCTGAAGGTCGGCGACATCGTGCTGGTCGAAGCCGGCGACATCATCCCTTCCGACGGCGAGGTGATCGAAGGCGTGGCTTCCGTCAACGAGGCGGCAATCACCGGCGAATCCGCGCCTGTGATCCGCGAATCCGGCGGCGACCGCTCGGCCGTCACCGGCGGCACGCAGGTGCTGTCCGATTGGATCCGCGTGCGCATTTCCGCCGCCTCCGGCCAGACCTTCCTCGACCGCATGATCTCGCTGGTCGAAGGTGCGGAGCGCCAGAAGACCCCGAACGAGATCGCGCTTAACATCTTGCTTGTAGGCATGACGCTGATCTTCGTCCTGGCCACCGCGACCATCCCGAGCTTCGCCTCTTATTCCGGCGGCTACATCCCGGTGACGATCCTCGTCGCTTTGTTCGTGACACTGATCCCGACCACGATCGGCGCGCTGCTTTCGGCCATCGGCATTGCCGGCATGGATCGCCTGGTGCGTTTCAACGTGCTTGCCATGTCCGGCCGCGCCGTCGAGGCTGCCGGCGACGTGGACACCTTGCTCCTCGACAAGACCGGCACCATTACGCTCGGCAATCGCCAGGCGACCGAGTTCCATCCGGTGAAGGGGGTGACCGAACAGGAACTGGCCGATGCTGCTCAATTGGCCTCGCTGGCTGACGAGACGCCGGAAGGCCGCTCGATCGTGGTGCTGGCGAAGGAAAAATACGGCATCCGCGCCCGCGATATGGCGACCTTGCATGCCACTTTCGTGCCCTTCACCGCGCAGACCCGGATGAGCGGCGTCGACATCGACGGCTCGTCGGTGCGCAAAGGCGCGGTCGATGCCGTGCTAGCCCATGTCAATCAAGCAACGGTGGCAAGCCATGGCACGCGTCCGACAAGCGACACCATGCGCGACCTGCAGGCCAGGGCCGACGAGATCGCCAAGGCCGGCGGCACGCCGCTGGCGGTCGAGCGCGACGGGCGCCTGCTCGGCGTCGTCCACCTCAAGGACATCGTCAAGGGCGGCATTCGCGAGCGTTTCGCCGAGCTTCGCAAGATGGGCATCCGCACGGTGATGATCACCGGCGACAATCCGCTGACCGCAGCGGCCATCGCGGCCGAAGCCGGCGTCGACGACTTCCTCGCCCAGGCGACGCCTGAAAACAAGCTGTCGCTGATCCGCGAGGAACAGGCCAAGGGCAAGCTTGTCGCGATGTGCGGCGACGGCACCAACGATGCGCCGGCGCTCGCCCAGGCCGATGTCGGCGTCGCCATGAACACCGGCACGGTCGCCGCGCGCGAGGCCGGCAACATGGTCGACCTCGACAGCGATCCGACCAAGCTGATCGAGATCGTCGAGATCGGCAAGGCGCTGCTGATGACGCGCGGTTCGCTGACCACCTTCTCGATCGCCAACGACGTCGCCAAGTATTTCGCCATCATCCCGGCCATGTTCGCCGTGTTCTACGTCGCGCCCGGCCAGTCGGTAGGCCCGCTGCAGGCGCTCAACATTATGCATCTGGCGACGCCGCAGAGCGCCATTCTGTCGGCGATCATCTTCAACGCGCTGATCATCGTCGCGCTGATCCCGCTGTCGCTGAAGGGGGTGAAATACCGCGCCATCGGCGCCGGCGCGCTGCTCACCCGCAATCTTCTCCTCTACGGCCTTGGCGGCATCATCGTGCCGTTCGCCGGCATCAAGGCGATCGACCTGATCGTCACGGCTCTTGGCCTGGCATAGGGACCCATTCCGATGTTCAAGCAACTCAGACCCGCTATCGTCATGATCGTTTTCTTCACGGTGCTGACCGGCCTTATCTATCCGATCGGCATGATCGGCATCGCGAAGGCGCTGTTTCCCAGGCAGGCCAATGGCAGCCTGATCGAAAGGGATGGCAAGGTTATCGGCTCCGAACTGATCGGCCAGGCCTTCGCCAGCGACCGCTATTTCCGCGGGCGGCCGTCGGCCGCCGGCGACGGCTACAACGCCGCCTCCTCCGGCGGCTCGAATCTCGGGCCGACCAATGCGAAGCTGGTCGAACGCATCAAGGCCGACGCCGACAGGCTGAAGGCCGAGAACCCGAACGCACCGGTTCCGATGGATCTCGTCACCACGTCTGGCAGCGGCCTCGATCCCGACATCAGCCCGGAGGCGGCCTATTTCCAGGTGCCGCGGATTGCCAAGGCCAGGGGCATCGATGAAGCCAAGGTGAAATCGCTTGTCGACGGCCATGTCGAGGATCGCGAGCTGGGCTTCATGGGTGAGCCGGTGGTCAATGTGCTGGCCCTCAACATGGGGCTCGACGATCTCAAATAATCAGCACTCGCAGCGGGGATCGACACGATCCCCGGTGCAATCCATGATTGGACTTGATGCCGGACGACAGGACCAACTTCGAGAACAGACCTTCTCCCGACGCGCTGCTCGAGCACGCGGAGCGGGAGGGCCGCGGCCGTCTGCGCATCTTCCTTGGCGCGGCGCCCGGCGTCGGCAAGACCTACGAGATGCTGTTGGCAGGCCGCGCCCGGCGCGCCGACGGCATCGACGTCGCGATCGGCGTCGTTGAAACGCATGGCCGCAAGGAAACCCAGGCGCTGGTCGAAGGCTATGAGGTGATCCCGCGACGCGAGGTCGAATACAGGGGCCGCGTCCTCGACGAGATGGACATCGACGCCATCCTGAAACGGCGGCCGGAGCTGGTTCTGATCGACGAGCTCGCGCACACCAACGCGCCCGGCAGCCGTCATCCCAAGCGCTATCTCGATGTTCAGGAAATCCTGTCGCAGGGCATCGACGTCTACACCACGCTCAACATCCAGCATGTCGAAAGTCTGAATGACGTCGTGGCGCAGATCACCCGCGTCAGGGTGCGCGAAACCGTTCCGGATTCCATCATCGACGAGGCCGACGACATCGAGGTCATCGACCTCACCCCGGACGACCTGATCAAGCGGCTGCATGAAGGCAAGGTCTATTTCCCGCAAACCGCTCAGCGCGCGATCGAGAACTATTTTTCGCCTGGCAATCTGACGGCGCTTCGCGAGTTGGCGCTGCGACGCACCGCGCAGCGCGTCGATGAACAGCTCCTCAGCCATATGCAGTCCCACGCCATTCCGGGACCGTGGGCGGCCGGCGAGCGGGTCCTTGTCTGCGTCGACTCGCGTCCGGACGGGAGCGCTCGTATCCGCTACGCGCGCCGGCTCGCCGATCGCCTGCGGGCGCCATGGACGGCGCTGCATGTCGACACGCCTCGCCTGGCCGGCATGTCCGAAGAGGACAAGGACCGGCTGGCGACAAACCTGCGCCTTGCCGAACAGCTCGGCGCCGAGGTGGCGACCATCCCGGGCCAGAACGTCGCCCAGGACATCGTGCGCCATGCGACGGCGAACAACTTCACCCATATCGTCATCGGCAGGCCGACCCGCTCGCGCTGGCGGGAACTGATCGAGGGCTCGCTCACCTATGACCTGATCCGCAATGCCGGCGACATCAGCGTCCATGTCATTTCGGGCAAGGAGCGCGATGCCGACATGCCGTCGGCCCGGGTGAAGGCCGCGCCCGAGCAGAAGCCCTTCCAGATCTGGCCCTATCTGTTCTCGACGGCCTATGTCGCCGGCGCGGTGGCCGTCAGCTCGATTCTCGATCAGTTCCTCGATGTCCGCAATCTGGCCAGCGTCCTGCTGCTGGCGGTGCTGACTTCTGCGGTGACGTTCGGACTCTGGCCGGCGCTCTACGCTTGTTTCCTGAGCGCGCTTGCCTTTAACTATTTCTTTCTCGAGCCGCGCTATACGTTCACGATCAGGGATCCGGAGAGCATCGTTGCCTTCGCGGTCTTTCTCGTTGTCGCAGTCATCGCCAGCAATCTGACGGCGCGCGTCCAGCGCCAGGCGGTCGCCGCCCGCTCACGCGCGCGAGCCACGCAGGACATCTACTCGTTCTCGAAGAAGCTCGCCGGCGCCGGCACGCTTGACGACGTGCTGTGGGCCACCGCCTTCCAGATCGCCTCGATGCTGAAAGTGCGCGTGGTGCTGCTTCTGCCCGAGAATGGAACGATCACCGTCAAGGCCGGCTATCCGCCGGACGATACGCTCGCCGAGGCTGACATCGCGGCGGCCCGCTGGGCCTGGGAACATGATCGCCCCGCCGGCCGCGGCGCCGATACGCTGCCCGGCGCCAAGCGCCTCTATCTGCCCTTGCGAACAGGCCGGACAGCGGTCGGCGTCGTCGGCCTCGACAACGACAAACAGGGCCCTTTGCTGACCCCCGAGCAGCAGCGCCTTCTCGACGCGCTTGCCGATCAGGCGGCGGTCGCCATCGAACGCATCCAGCTTGTCGCCGATGTCGACCGCGCCAGGCTGGCGGCGGAAGCGGACCGGCTGCGCACGGCGCTGCTTACCTCGATCTCGCATGACCTGAAGACGCCGCTGGCCGCCATCATGGGTGCCGCCGGCACGCTGCGGGAATACGCGGCCGCCCTTCCCGAAGAGGACCGCGCGGAACTCCTGTCGACGGTGGTCGACGAATCGGAGCGGCTCAACCGCTTCATCGCCAATCTGCTCGACATGACCAAGATCGAGTCCGGCGCCATGGAGCCGAACTACGCCCTCCATTATGTCGGCGATATCGTCGGCTCGGCGCTCGATCGCGCTCGCAAGATCACCGGCGAGCACCGCATTAACACCGACATTCCGCCGGACCTGCCGATGCTGCGCCTCGACCCGGTGCTGTTCGAGCAGGCGCTGTTCAACCTCCTCGACAATGCCGCCAAGTATTCCGCGCCCGGCTCGACCATCCGCCTGCAAGGCTGGGTCGACAACGGCTCCGTCATCCTGCAGGCCATGGACGAGGGACCAGGCATCCCGCCCAACGACCTCGAACGGATCTTCGACACCTTCTATCGGGTGCGCAAGCGCGACCAGGTCCGCGCCGGCACGGGTCTCGGCCTGTCGATCAGTCGCGGTTTCGTCGAGGCCATGGGCGGCAGGATCTCGGCGACGAACCGTACCGACCGGCCCGGCGCGATCTTCACCATCCGCATGCCGGTGCCGCAGGAAATTCCGGACCTTGCCGTGGCCAAAACGGATGACGCCGCATGACCGGTCAGAACGTCAGCATCCTGGTCGTCGACGACGAACCGCCGATCCGCAGGCTGCTTCGGGTCGGCCTCGGCAGCCAGGGCTATGCCGTATCGGAGGCACCGAACGCCAAGGCAGCGATCGAGCTCATGCAGGCGCAGCGGCCCGACCTGATCCTGCTCGATCTCGGCCTCCCGGGGATGACGGGCCTCGAACTGCTCGGCAAATGGCGTGACGACGGCCTCGACATTCCGGTCGTCATCCTATCGAGCCGCACCGACGAGGCCGGCATCGTCCAGGCGCTCGAGATGGGCGCCGACGACTATGTGACGAAACCCTTCGGCATGAACGAGCTCGTCGCCCGCATCCGCGTGGCGCTGCGCCACAAGTTCCAGCAGCAGGGGGAGAAGCCGGTGTTCCAGGCCGGAGACCTTTCGGTCGACCTGGTGAAGCGCATCGTCAAGGTAGAGGGTAAGGAAGTAAAACTGTCGCCGAAGGAATACGATATCCTGCGCATGCTCGTGCAGTATGCCGGCAAGGTTCTGACCCATCAGTTCCTGCTGAAGCAGATCTGGAACGAGTCGACGGACGTGCAATATCTCAGGGTCTATGTCCGCCAATTGAGGCAGAAGATCGAGAAGACACCGGACCAGCCGCGCTACATCATCACCGAGACCGGCGTCGGCTACCGTTTGCGCGAGGTCGATTGAAGGAACCGGCGGGCATCATCAAACCGATCGAGGCTGTGCCGAGATCGGTCGCTTGAACCATGGTAGATCCGCACAAACATCCTATATTACGGCAAGGTTTCTGTTTTTCGTGCGGGAAGGAAGCGATGTCGCATCCTCGGCTATCGGCGGCTTTGATTGCCGCGGCTTTGTCGACTGCCGCCCTTTTGGGCGCGGCTTCATATGCCTCCGCGCAGGTCGTCATCCCCACAGACCGCAACGCCCTGATCCAACATAACGAGCTGCAGGCGCTCCGGAACCAGCTGCAGCGACGACAGTTCCAGCAACAGCAGCAGCTTTACCGCGAGCAGGACCGGCAGATCGTTCCGAAGGCTCGCCCTGAAGTGCCGATCGTCAAGCAGAATTGCCAGTCTCAGGTGATCGGCACCACGATTTCGCGCGTCTGCCGCTGACATTTTTCTTTTTTGGGTTTACTTAGCCGACTTACTGTCGGCAGCGAGCCGCCTTGCATGGGCGGCGGTTTTGGGATTTGCAGGAGCGAGATTTTTGCCGTGCGGATAGCGTACGGCAGGAATGCCGCTTTGATCGGATTTGGGGATGGCAGCAGCCAAGAAGAAAGCAGTACGCAGGGCAAAGAAGGGAGAGCGGATCCGCCAGGTGGCGGCCATCCCCTTTCGCCTACGCGGCGACGGCCAGCTTGAAGTCTTGCTGGTCACCTCGCGCACGACCAAACGTTTCATTGTGCCCAAGGGCTGGCCCATGAAAGGCAAGAGCGGGCGCAAGGCGGCCGCGATCGAGGCCCAGGAAGAGGCGGGCGTGCTGGGCAAGGCGCTGAAGCAGCCTGCCGGCGGCTACTCCTATTGGAAGCGCATGGCCAGCCGTTTCGTCCGTGTCGACGTGGTCGTCTACCTGCTCGAGGTCAGCGAGGAGATGGCCGACTGGCGGGAGGCCGTGAACCGTCAGCGGGCTTGGCTGCCGGCGGCCGATGCGGCCCTGCTGATCGACGAGCCCGAGCTTTCCACGCTGCTGAGGGATTTGACGGCCTTGGTGACCGATCCGGCGTAAGACGATGGCCTGGCGCAATTCCACGAAAGTGTGACACGGCATCCGTCAGGAATTCCGTCACAACAAAATGGATGGAATGGTTCGCCGTTTTCCGTGGAACGGTGAAACGCTCTAATCGGAGTCGCCAGGAAACGGCCGTGCCGGGGTGCCGCTATAAGCCCACAGCCATTCTTTGGGCAGAGGTCCCTTGTTGCGGTCGCTCTCCTGTGATTGCTCCCAGGCATGCGCCAGTATGCCTACCGAGCGCGACAGCACGAAGAGGCCGCGCGTCAGTGGCGGCGGGAAGCCAAGCTCGCCATAGATGACGGCCGTGGCGCCATCGATGTTGAGCGGGATCGTCTTGCCCTTGCGTGTCGCCACCTCCGCCTCGATCGCCTCGGCAATGTCGGCAAAGCGCCCGCTGACGACGCCGCGACCGGCGAAGTCGCGCGTCAGTTCGATGAGGCGTGGCGCCCGCGGATCGATCGGGTGGAAGCGATGCCCGAGGCCGGGCACGTAGCCCTTTTCCTCGGCGAAGAACCGGTCGAGCCGCGCACTCACCGCTTCGGCGAGGCTCGCGCCACCATCGATTGCGGCGGCGATGTTGCCATAGAAGGAAAGCGCCTGCTCGCCGGCCCCGCCATGCACGTCCCCCAGCACATTGATGGCGGAGGCCATGGCGTTGTTGATGCCGACGCCGCAGGTCGCCGCCATGCGCGCGATCGCGATCGACGGCGCCTGCGGGCCGTGGTCGACGGCGGCCCCGAGCGCGATGCCGAGCAGCGCCGCCTGATCGTCGCCCGGCAATTCGCCGCGCAGCATAAGCCAGATCATCGCCGGAAAGCTGACCCGGCCGATCAGATCCTGGATCTGGTAGCCGCGCAGCCGGATCACGCCGGGCTGCATCTCGATGATGCCGGTCCGCCACCACTCCTCGCCGCGGTCGCGGCCGGTCTTTTTGTCCGCGCTCATGCCCGCGCCCTCCCCTTGCCGCGCGCCGGCAAGCTGGCGAACACGTCGTCCATATGCGCGCCAAGACGTGGCGGAGGGCCGGCTGGCACGGGAGCCGCACCGTCGACCATAAAGCCGCCGCGCACCACCGTGAGCGGGTTGTCCAGTCCCGGTATCTCCTGGAAGCGCGTCGTCATGCGGCGCTCGATGACCTGGCGTTCCTGCAGCACTTGCGGGATCGTCAGCACCCGCCCGGCCGGCACGCCGGCGCGGTTGAGCTTTTCTTCCCAGACCGCCGCAGGAGCGCCGGCAAGCGCGTCCTCGATGAGCGGCTTCAGCGCTGCCCGGTTCCCTTTGCGCGTCTCGCGTTCGGCGAAGCGCGGATCCGAAGCCAAGTCTGGGCGGCCGATCAAGCCGCAAAGGATCACGAACTGCTCCTGCTTGTTGGCGGCGATGTTGAGCAGGCCCTCGCCGGTGCGGAACGCGCCGGAGGGCGCGGCCGTCATGTTCTCGTTGCCCATGGCTTGAGGCTGGACGCCCGCCGTCAGATAGTTCGACACCGGCCATCCCAAGGCCGACAGCGTGCATTCGAGCATCGACACGTCGAGGAAGGCGCCTTCGCCGCTGGTCTTCTGCCGCACCAGCGCCGCAGCGATGGCGAAGGCCCCGACCAGTCCGCCCAGCGTGTCGGCGACCGGATAGCCGACGCGCAGGGGCGCCGTTTCCGGCGTGCCGGTGATGCTCATGATCCCGGACAGCCCCTGGATGATCTGATCATAGGCTGGGTTGCCACGCATCGGGCCGGTCTGGCCGAAACCCGATATCGCGCAATAGACGAGGCTTGGCCTAACCTCCTTCAGCTTCTCGTGGCCGAGGCCGAGCCGATCCATCACGCCCGGCCGGAAATTCTCGACCAATGCGTCCGCCGTTGCGACCAGGTCGAGGAAGCGCTCGCGGTCGGCCTCCTGCTTCAGGTCGAGCACCACCGATCGTTTGCCGGCGTTCTGCGCCAGGAAGGATGCACCCATGCCGGCTTTGTTGAGCTCCGGCGAGGCGCCAAGCTGGCGCGCGAGATCGCCGCCCGCGGCGCCTCGACCTTGATGACGTCGGCGCCGAGCAGCGCCAGCTGGTAGGCGCAGTAAGGACCTGCCAGCACATTGGTGAGGTCGAGGACGCGTATGCCTGAAAGCAGGTCTGTCATGATGCTCCAGATCGGTCAGGCATCGCCCGGCACATGCTCTGGTCCGCGCGTGCGCCGGCGTTCGATCCAGGCCCAGATATGCGGGCCGACCAGACCGATGAAGGCGAGCGTTAAAAGCGTCAGCGAGAGCGGGTGCCGGTAGAACACCGTCCAGTCGCCATTGGCGATCGTCATCGCCCGGCGGAACTGCGTCTCGGCGAGCGGCCCGAGGATCATGCCGATGATGACCGGCGCCGTAGGAAAATCGAAGCGGCGCATCAGGAAGCCCGCCGCGCCCAGCAGATAGAGGATGATGAGATCGATCGGCGACTGCGAGATGCCGTAGGTGCCGACGGTGGCGAACACCAGAATGCCGGCATAGAGCTGCGGCGCCGGGATCTTGAGCAATCGTACCCACAGGCCGATCAGCGGCAGGTTGAGGATGACGAGGATGACGTTGGCGATGAAGAGACTGGCGATGAGGCCCCAGACGAGATTGGCCTGCGTCGTCAACAGCAGCGGTCCGGGATTGATGCCGTAGCTCTGGAAGGCCGACAGCATGATCGCCGCCGTTGCCGAGGTCGGGAGGCCAAGCGTCAGCATCGGCACCAGCACGCCGGCAGCCGACGCGTTGTTGGCAGCCTCCGGCCCGGCGACGCCTTCGATGGCGCCGACCGTGCCGAACTCCTCCTTGTGCTTGGAAAGCTTCTTTTCGATGGCATAGGACAGGAAGGTCGGGATCTCGGCCCCGCCGGCGGGCAGGGCGCCGATCGGGAAGCCGATTGCCGCGCCCCTGAGCCACGGCTTCCACGAGCGCGCCCATTCGGAAGCAGTCATGTAGAGCGAGCCCCTCAGCGGCACGATCTCGTCCTTCCCGGCATAGCGGCGCGAGGCCACGTAGAGAGTCTCGCCGACCGCAAAGAGGCCGACCGCGACGATGATGACGTCGACGCCGTCGAGCAACTCGCCCATGCCGAAGGTGAAGCGCGGCTGCCCGGTCTGCAGGTCGACGCCGATCATGCCGATGACGAAGCCGACGAACAGGCTGGTAAGTCCACGCACAGAGGACGAGCCGAGCACCGCCGAAACGGTGATGAAGGCGAGCACCATCAGCGAGAAATATTCCGCCGGCCCGAAAGCCAGCGCCAGCTTGACCACGATCGGCGCCAGGAAGGCGACGCCCAGCGTGCCGAGGGTCCCGGCGACGAACGAGCCGATCGCGGAAGTCGCGAGCGCCGCGCCGCCGCGGCCCGAACGCGCCATCCGGTTGCCCTCGAGCGCGGTGACGATGGTGGCACTTTCGCCCGGTGTATTGAGCAGGATCGACGTCGTCGAGCCGCCATACATGGCCCCGTAATAGATGCCGGCAAACAGGATGAAGGAAGCTTCCGGCGCCACCTGGTAGGTGATCGGCAAAAGCAGCGCGATGGTCAGCGCCGGCCCGAGCCCGGGCAGCACGCCGATCGCGGTTCCGAGCGTCGTGCCGAGCAGGCACCACAAGAGATTGGTCGGCGTGAAGGCGACCGCAAATCCGTGCGCGAGATAACCGAGCGTGTCCATCGTCCTCAGCCCCTTCCCATGCCGACGAAGGCGCTGATCAACGCGTTGAGCTGGTTCTCGATCAGGCCGGCCCCGATGTTGACGCCGAGCGCTCTGGCGAATCCGAAATAGGCCGCCAGCGCCAACATCAGGCCGAGGAGCGCATCGCGCAGCGGATGCCGGCTGCCGAAGCCGAAGCAGACCAGCACGAACATGATCACCGAGGCGGCTGTGAAGCCGAGCGGCTGGATCAGCACGAGATTGGCAACGAGCCCCGCGACCACGAAACCCATCGCCTTCCAGTCGGTCGGCGTCTCCTTTTCCTCGTCCGGCTGCCAGCCGCCACGCAGGGCGGCGACGATGAGCAGCAGCGACAGGATCACCATGCCGGCCATGGTCATGTAGGGGAAGACCTTCGGGCCGACCTTGGAATAGAGCGGCGAAACCGGGATCGCCAGGGTCTGCCAGGCAACGGCCCCGGCGCAGGCAAGAAGCCCGACGCCGATCAGCAATTCGGGTATGGCAAGGCGCGGCGGTGACGCCTGCTGGTCGCTGGTGCTCATGATCTCCTCCCCGGAAGCCGGCCTTCCACTGCCGGCTTCGCCGCAGTTTCATTGAACCGTCGCATGTCCGCTGTCTCGAAGAAGGCGATGCAGCCTCCTTCGAGATCAGGCAGGAGGCGATCAGGCGAGGCCGAGATCCTTGAGGATCGCGCCGATGCGTGTCGTGTCCTCGGCGACGAACTTGGCATAATCGTCGCCGGTCAGCAGAATCGGCGTCCAGTTGCGGTTCTTGCACTCGGTCGCCCAGGCCTCGCTCTTCGCCATGGTCTCGACCATCTTGATCATCGCCGCCTTGTCTTCGTCGGAAACGCCGGGGGGTGCAAAGACGCCGCGCCAGTTGAACAATTCGACGTCGATGCCGGCCTCTTTCAATGTCGGCGCGTCGATGCCTTCCTGGCGCTTGTCCGACGAGATCGCCAGCAGCCGGAGCGCGCCCGCCTTGACCTGCTCGGAGAATTCGCCATAGCCGGAAATGCCGGCCGCGACCTGGTTGCCGAGCAGCGCCGACAGCGCCTCGCCGCCGCCGGCGAACGGCACATAGGACAGGTTGGCGGCAGGCACGCCGGCCGTCTTGGCGATCAGGCCGAAAAGGATGTGGTCGGAACCGCCGGCCGAACCGCCGGCCACCGGAACCTTCGTCGGATCCGCCTTCAGCGCCGCGACGAAATCATTGGCCGTCTTGAACGGCGAGGCTGCCGGCACCACCAGCGCCTCGAACTCGCCGGTGAGGCGCGCGATCGGCGTCACTTCGGTGAGATTGTTGGCGGCCTTGTTGGCGATGATGGCGCCAACCATGACCATGCCGGCAACCATCAGCGCGTTGCCCTTGCCCTTCCACTGGTTGACGAATTGCGGCAGGCCGACCGTGCCGCCGGCGCCGCCGACATTGGTGATCTGCGAGCCGGAGATCAGCTTTTCGGAGCGCAGCACCTGATCGATCGTGCGCGCGGTCTGGTCCCAGCCGCCGCCGGGGGCCGCCGGCACGAAAATTTGGATTTGCGGGGCGTCCTGCGCAAAGGCGGGTCCGAAATGCAAAGCCGCGAAGCCGGCGGCGGTGGTCGACAAGAATCTGCGTCTGTTCAGCATGGGATTCCTCCAAATCACGACACCTCCTCCGGTGCCTGCCAAGACGTGGCCTGAATTAAGACCCGCATTTGAGTTCAAGCATTTGTTACCGCGTTCTGTCACGGGAATGCCATTCTGCTGGACAGAACGCATAGGATCGGACTAAATCCGCATGTCCAGGGTCATTCCCGGATGGGCGACCACCATGAAAATCGTCACCGCAATGACAGACCTCCCTCCAAGCCAGGCTCCGGCCGACGGCGTTGCCGCGCTCGACCGGGCAATCGCCATCCTCGACGCGTTCACCATTGCCGACCGGTCGCTCGGCCTCGCCGAGATCGCGGCCCGAACCGGTCTCTACAAGAGCACGATCCTTAGATTGGCCAACTCGCTGATGCGCGGGCAATTGCTGGAGCGCCTGGAGGACGGACGCTATCGCATCGGACCGGCGACCTTTAGGCTTGGCGCGCTTTACCAGCGCTCGCTCGTGGCGATGGATATCCTGTTGCCGATCATGCGCGATCTCTCCGAGCGGAGTTGGGAAAGCGTCGCCTTCTATGTCCGCTCGGGCGACGTCCGCACCTGTCTCTACCGGGTCGAGTCCAAGCACCCGATCCGCTACACGATACGGGAAGGTGACGTGCTGCCCTTGCTGGTTGGTTCGGGCGGCCGGGTGCTGGCCGCTTTCTCGGGAGAGCAGGGCGAGCCTTACGAGACGATCCGGAAAACCTATAGTTACATTTCAATCGGTGACCGCGATCCACAGACTGCCGGCATCTCCGCCCCTGTCTTCGGGCCGGGACGGACACTGCTCGGCGTGCTCACGCTCGCCGGTCCGAACACGCGGGTCGACGCGGCCTTCCTCACCCGCATGAAGCGGCCGCTGCTCGAAGCTGCAGCCCGCGCCACCCGCGCTTTTGGCGAAGATGCATCCATGCTGGATGCGGCAAGCCTCGACACGCCGCCGGAGCCCACAACGGATCCGGGTTTTGGCGAGCATCAAATTCGAGTTTCCGGCACGCAGCAGGCCAATGTCGCCGAGCTTCGGGCAGGTGGACGCTCAAGCGACGGTTAGCTCTTGCCAATCGCGTCCCTTGGCACCAATCTCGGCTCGACGGGCCGCTCATCGGGTGGATGGCGGCGCGATAGGTTTTGCCATGACCCGCGATCAGATGCTCGCCCATCTCCGATCCGCCGACGCCGCGGCGCGCGAGGCGGCGGCGCACGGTCATCATCCATTCGGTGCGGTGCTGGTCGGCCCCGACGACGCCATCCTCATGCGCCAAGGCAATATCGACACCGTCCATCACGCCGAAACCGAACTTGCGCGACGCGCGGCGGCTGCCTATTCGCCGGAGTTTCTCTGGACCTGCACGCTCGTCTCAACCGGCGAGCCCTGCGCGATGTGCACCGGAACGCTCTACTGGGCCAATATCGGCCGGCTGGTTTACGGCTTCGAGGAGACCCAGCTTCTCGCGCTCACCGGCGATCACGCGGAGAATCCGACGATGAGCCTTTCTTCGCGCGCCGTGCTCGACTCCGGGCAGAAAAAGATCGAGGTGTTTGGCCCCTTCCCCGAAGTCGCGGACGAGCTGCTCGCACCACACCGCGATTTCTGGAGGCGCTGACGCCGAGGCTGCGCCCTAAGCTTCCATCCTCCAGGCTTCTGCTTGACTCACATATATCTCACTGGTTATACGTCAATCAATAGCCATTGAGTTATCGATCCAGATGACGAACGCACACGATTTGCTGTTCCGGACGCTTGCCGATCCGACAAGGCGCGCCATCTTCGAGCGTCTGTGCCGGCAAGGCGAGCAGACGGTCGGCGCGCTGACGGCTGAGGCCGGTGTCTCGCAGCCGGCGGTGTCGAAACATCTCGGCCTGCTCAAGCAAGCCGGACTGGTGCGCGACCGCCACGAGGGTCGCCAGACCCATTACAGCGCGCAGCTTCGCGCGCTGGCGCCGCTAATGGATTGGACTCGCTATATGGCCGGGTTCTGGGAGAGCCGGTTCGACGATCTCGAGGATCTGCTGCAGAGGATGGATCAATGAACGATATGCCGGCCGGAACGCGCTCCGTTGTCGTCGAGCGCGAGATTCCCCATCCGCCGGAAAAGATCTGGCGGGCACTGACCCAACCGCATCTCATCGAGGAGTGGCTGATGAAGAACAACTTCAAGCCGGTCGTAGACCACCGTTTCGAACTGAGCGCGGACTGGGGCGGTGTCGAGTGCCAGGTCCAGACAGTCGAGCCAAACAAAACGCTTTCCTACACCTGGGACACCAAGGATCTAGAGAGCGTCGTCACATGGACGCTCACCCCGACCAGCGCCGGCACTCGCCTGCGCATGGAGCAGACGGGCTTCCGAACTGACCAGGAGCCGTATTTCCGGGGCGCCACCGTTGGCTGGCCGAGGTTCTTTGCGGCCCTGGAGCAGGTGCTTTCGCGGATCGAGTGAGGGCGGCAATCTCATCCAGATGACGCAGCTGGCGCGCTGGTAAGCCCAGCGTTCATTGGTTCTTTCAGAGGAGGAAGCATTGGACTGGAGCAAGTGGATCAGGCAGTTGCATCGCTGGCTGTCGATCATCTTTACCGTGACCGTCATCGCCAACTTCATCGCCATGGCGTTGGGCGAGCCGCCGGCCTGGGTGGTCTATTCGCCGCTCCTGCCGCTTTTCCTGCTGTTGTTCAGCGGCCTCTACATGTTCGTGCTGCCCTATGCCGCAAGGTGGCGCGGTGGGCCGGCGCGCGAGCGCGCCGGACCGGCCTGATGGCAAAAGCGAAATCGGCAAAGGTTGCAGCCAGGCCGTCGGGGGAAAAACCCGTCCTGCTTTCGGGCGGCAACCCGCAGATCGCCAAGGGGTATGGTGACGCTCCCGTGCAGGCCTATATCGCGGCGATGCCGGGTTGGAAGAGCGAGCTAGGCCGCCGGCTCGACCAACTCATCATGCAGGCCGTCCCCGACGTGCAGAAGGCCATCAAATGGAACTCGCCGTTTTACGGCATGGACGGCGAAGGCTGGTTTCTCGGCATTCATTGTTTCACCAGATACGTCGAAGTGGCCTTCTTTCGCGGCATGTCGCTGAAGCCGGTGCCGCCCGGCGAATCCAAGAGCAAGGACACGCGCTATTTTCACATCCATGAGGACGACCAGCTCGACGAAGCGCAATTCGTCTCCTGGGTGAAACAGGCGAGTCAATTGCCTGGCGAACGAATGTAAGCGCATTATCGGTCAGTCACGGTCCGCCCGACGAGGCATCATGGCGATCCGTCTAGCGGGTGTTGAAGGAGGACACATATGGAGAAAGTCGGCGTGCAGGAAAGCAAGTCTCCTTCCGAGCTGATCGATGGCCGTATCGCGGACTTGGGCGATTGGCGGGGCGAGATGCTCGGCCGGCTGCGCGCCCTGATTAAGGATGCCGATCCGGACGTCACCGAGGAATGGAAGTGGCGCGGCGTGCCGGTCTGGGCGGACGCCGGAATGATCTGCACCGGCGAGACCTACAAGGCCGTCGTCAAGCTGACCTTCGCCAAGGGCGCGGCGCTGCCGGATCCCTCACGTCTCTTCAACTCCAGCCTTGAAGGCAACACAAGGCGCGCCATCGATTTTCGCGAAGGCGAGGAGATCGACCAGGAAGCGTTCAAGGCTCTCGTGCGAGCAGCGGTGGCCCTGAACAGGTCCAAGGCCAAACGCTGATCCGAGAAGCGCGCCAGCACCGGAGGCGGACGAACCCGGCATTTGCCCTCTAGGCTGTTGGCCCTCCGGCCCACCGCTCCAGCAGGATCGTCGGCTTGTCGTGATAGGTGGTCCGCAGCATCTCGCGATAGCCGTTCTTATCTGCGACCTTGAGCGAGGCGCCATTTTCGGGATCGATGATGCAGACTGTCCTGGCTCGCCCGAACGCCTCGTCACCCCAGGCAACGATGCGCCCGACCACTTCGCTTGCAAGCCCCTGGCCATGCGCACTCGAAGCTAAAGCCCAGCCGGCTTCCGGCACGCCTTCGATCGAGGGCTCGATCTCGCGCTTCAGATCATGGAACCCCGCCTCGCCGAGGAAGCGGCCAGTCGCCTTGTCCTCGATCGCCCAGAACCCATAGCCAAGCAGCGACCACAACCCGGCATGGCGCAGGAAACGCATCCAGCTTTCCTCGCGGGTGCGCGGCTTGCCGCCGATGAAGCGGGTGACCCCCGGGTCCGCCCACATCGCGACATAGGTCTCGAAATCGTCGATCCGATGCGGCCGCAGGACCGTCCGCGCCGTCTCGAGGATCGGCACCCCGGCTTCCCTTGCAATGCTCATCGCAGTTCTCTCCTTTGAGCGGCAGCGCTTAGCAAACCTGCACGTTCGAACAAGGGCCAGGATCGCCCGGGTCATCCTCCAGCGACGCAAGTGGATGAGCGCCGTCATTGACCGGCTGACATTCGGCGTGTGGGATTCTCGACAGGCGATGTTAGTCTTCGGACGAAGCTGATTCAGCGATATCGCGGCGCATCTGAGGAAAGATAATGGACACCACCGACCTTCTGCTGGCGATCGCCCATCATCTTCTGGTGTTCTCGCTGGCCGGCATCATTGGCGCCGAGTTCGTGCTGGTGCGCGGCGAGTTGGGGGCGACGACGCTCAAGCGCCTTGTCGGCATCGACCGCCACTACGGCATCATCGCCGCGCTGATCGTCATCGTCGGCATCTGCCGGGTGTTCTTCGGCCTGAAGGGCTGGGAGTTCTACGTCTTCAACTGGGTGTTCTGGGCAAAGATGATGGCCTTCATCATCGTCGGCCTGCTGTCGATCATCCCGACCGTGCGCTTCATCTCCTGGAGCAGGCAGGCGAGCGGCAATCCATCCTTCTCGGTTCCGGCGGCGGAGCTCGCCTCGGTGAAGAACTATGTCCGCGCCGAGGGCTTCATCTTCCTGCTCATCCCGGTCTTTGCGGCGGCGATGGCGCGCGGCTACGGTTATTAGAATAGAACCGAGGAAGAGCAGGGATCGGGCAGCAACCGGCATCCGCCAACGTACCGTCGTCAGATGACGACATCCCGCGATCCATCATTCGACCCAGATCTTTTCCATCCATCTTGTGGATGGTTGTAGATAATCGCAGTTTGGCCGTTTGAGTCCGATTGCAATCTGCCAGCCTGCACTAGTTGCTATTACATCACAGCCGTCGCCGAGAGGAATTTCGCGCGGTGGCTGAAGATTCATACTCTGGGAGGAAGTCACAATGAGAAAATTTGTTGCCGCTCTGGCTGCCGCAGCGGCCGTCACGCTTTATCCGTTCGCCGCGGGCGCGCAGACCTATCCGGAACGCACCATCACCGTGGTGGTGCCGTTTGCGGCCGGCGGCCCGACCGACACGGTCACACGCCTCATCGCCGAAGCCATGTCGAAGGATCTCGGCCAGCAGGTCATCGTCGAGAATGTCGGCGGTGCCGGCGGCACGCTGGGCGCGGGCCGCGTCGCGAAGGCTGACCCGGACGGTTATACGCTGCTCCTCCACCACATCGGCATGGCGACCAGTGCGACGCTGTACAGAAAGCTCGCATACGACACGCTCAACGCCTTCGAATATGTCGGCCTCGTCACCGAGGTGCCAATGACCGTCGTCGGCCGCAAGGACCTTGAGCCGACCGATCTGAAGGGACTGGTCGAGTACGCCAAGGCCAACAAGGATACTGTCACCGTCGCCAATGCCGGGATCGGTGCGGCCTCGCATTTGTGCGGCATGCTGTTCATGAGCGCCATCGGTACGCCGCTGGTCACCGTGCCCTACAAGGGCACCGGCCCGGCAATGACCGATCTTCTTGGCGGCCAGGTCGACATGATGTGCGACCAGACGACCAACACCACCAAGCAGATCCAGGGCGGCACGATCAAGGCCTATGCCGTCACCTCGCCGGAACGCCTCGATGTGCTGCCGGACGTCCCGACGACGACGGAAGGCGGCCTTCCCGAGGTGCAGGTCAGCATCTGGCACGGCCTCTACGCACCAAAGGGTACGCCGGCCGAGATCACCGGACGCCTGTCGAAATCGCTGCAGGTCGCGTTGAAGGATCAGAACGTCGCCGCCCGCTTCGCCGAACTCGGCACCAAGCCGTCGCCCGAAGCCGACGCGACACCGGCGGCGCTGAAGGCCAAGCTTGAAAGCGAGATCGGGCGCTGGAAGCCGATCATCGAAGCCGCCGGCCAGTACGCCGACTGAGGTTTTGGACGGGGCGCAATCGGCGCCCCGTTTTTGCTTCGGCCCCGTTTTGCGTTGCAACGGCGCGCCCGGGGTGCTCACCTGAGAGGAACGTGATGAAGCCTTTCGCAATCGACACGACCAACGGCATATGCGCCGCGCTGTTCATCGCCTTCGGCGCATTTTTCGCGCTGCAGTCGCTCGGCCTCGAAATCGGCACCGCCTTCCGCATGGGACCGGGCTATTTCCCGCTGGTCCTGGCGATCGTGCTGCTCCTGCTTGGCGTTATCATCCTCGTTCAGGCAGTGCGCTTCGAGAGCGAGGCGATCGGCCACATTGCGTGGCGCGGCATGCTGCTCATCCTCCCCGCTCCGATCTTCTTCGGCCTGACGGTGCGCGGCCTCGGCTTCATCCCGTCGATCTTCCTGACGGCGCTGATCGCATCCTTTGCCAGCGCCCGCATGAAACCGCTGACCGCGCTCGTGTTGTCGGCCGGGCTGACGCTGTTTGCATCACTCGTCTTCAGCTACGCACTCGGCCTGCCGTTCCGGCGCTTTGGCCCGTGGCTGCCATTGTGAGGAGACGACCATGGAACTCCTCGCCAACTTGGTGCTCGGCTTTTCGACGGCGACATCGCTGACAAATCTCGGTTTCTGTCTGATCGGCGTCCTTCTCGGCACGCTGATCGGCGTCCTGCCCGGCATCGGCGCCACCGCAACCATCGCCATGCTCTTGCCGATTACGTTCCAGATAGGCGACCCGGTTTCCTCTCTCATCATGCTCGCCGGCATCTATTACGGCGCGCAATATGGCGGCTCCACCACCGCCATTCTCATCAATATGCCCGGCGAATCCTCGTCAGCCGTCACCGCAATCGATGGCTACCAGATGGCCAAAAACGGCCGCGCCGGGGCGGCACTCGCGATCGCGGCGATAGGCTCGTTCTTTGCCGGCACGGTGTCGACCTTCCTGGTCGCCATCTTTGCTCCGCCGCTGACGGCGATGGCGCTGGAATTCGGCGCGGCCGAGTATTTTTCGCTGATGGTCGTCGGCCTCGTCTCGTCCGTCGCGCTCGCCCACGGCTCGATAGTCAAGGCGCTGGCCATGGTTGTGCTCGGCCTGCTGCTCGGCATTGTCGGCACCGACATCTATACCGGCACGCCGCGCTTCACGCTCGGCATCACCCAATATGCCGACGGGCTGAATTTCGTCGCGGTAGCGGTCGGCGTCTTCGGCGTCGCCGAGATCCTGCGCAACCTCGAGAACGAGCATGAGCGCTCCGTGCTGATCCGAAGAGTCTCCGGCCTCATGCCGACCCGCGAGGATTTTCGGCGCATGGCCGCGCCCATCATGCGCGGAACGATCATTGGTTCGGCGCTCGGCATCTTGCCGGGAGGCGGCGCGATCCTTGCAGCCTTTGCCTCCTACACGGTCGAAAAGCGCGTATCGAAAAACCCGGGGGAGTTCGGCAAGGGCGCCATCGAAGGGGTCGCCGGGCCGGAATCGGCCAACAATGCCGGCGCGCAGACCTCCTTCATCCCCATGCTGACGCTTGGCATTCCGGCCAATCCGGTAATGGCGCTGATGATCGGCGCGATGATCATCCAGGGCATCGTGCCCGGCCCCAATGTCGCGACCGAACAGCCGGAGCTGTTTTGGGGCATCATCGCCTCAATGTGGATCGGCAACCTGATGCTGATCGTCCTCAACCTGCCGCTGATAGGGCTTTGGGTGAAGCTCCTTACGATCCCCTATTACGTGCTGTTTCCGATCATCATGGCGTTCTGCTCGATCGGCGTCTACAGCGTCAACACCAATGTTTACGACCTCTACGCCGTCGCCTTCTTTGGATTGCTCGGCTACCTCCTGACCAAGCTGCGCTGCGAACCCGCGCCACTGCTGCTCGGCTTTGTGCTCGGCCCGTTGCTTGAGGAAAACTTGCGTCGCGCCATGATTCTGTCGCGTGGCGACCCGAGCACCTTCGTGACGAGACCGATCAGCGCCAGCCTGCTCTTCATCGCACTCGCCGTGCTCGTCATCGTCTTCCTGCCCGCGGTCAAGAAGAAGCGTGAAGAGGTGTTTGTGGAGGAAAATTAAGTCGTTGAATTTCGTTGCGATTTTTGAATTCGGCGTTTTGGCTGCAGGCGCCGTCGGCTGGCGCTATCCGCTACACTCCGCCTAGCTGACACCAATCGCTCGGTCCTCAGTTTCGTCGAGCGGCGCGAGCTCGATCAGCGGCGCCGGCAGGTCGGTGGTCTTTTCCTTGGACTTGCAGATATCGGCGATGACACAGACCGGGCAGTCGGGCTTGCGCGCCTTGCAGACATAGCGGCCATGCAGGATCAGCCAGTGATGGGCGTGCCTCATGTATTCGGCGGGGATGACTTTTAACAGCCCCTGCTCAACCTGTTCCGGCGTTTTGCCGGGCGCCAATCCAATACGATTGCCGATGCGAAAGATATGCGTGTCCACCGCCATCGTGTGCTGGCCGAAGGCGACGTTGAGCACGACATTGGCGGTCTTGCGTCCCACGCCCGGCAGCTTGACCAGCTCGTCCCGATCTTCGGGCACCTTGCCGGCATAGTCGTCGATCAGTGCCTTCGAGAGCGCGACCACGTTCTTGGCCTTGTTGCGCCACAGGCCTATGGTGCGGATGTAGTCGCCGACCTTGGCCTCACCGAGCGCCAGCATCTTGTGCGGCTTATCGGCGACCGAAAACAGCGGCTTCGTTGCCTTGTTTACCCCGGCATCGGTCGCCTGCGCCGACAGCACCACCGCGATCAGAAGAGTGAAGGGATTGACATAGTCGAGCTCACCCTTCGGCTCGGGCCGCTGCACGGAAAAACGCCGAAAAATCTCATGCACCTCGGCGGGCGTGTAAAGCGAGCGCAGCCCGCCCTTCCGGGAGGGCGTCTTTGCTTTTGCACTGCCGCCTGAGGCTGAGGCCGACGGCTTTTTGACGGGGAAGGATTTTTTGGACTTGGGCGGCGCCATTCCCTTCCTATAATGTTTCCGTATGAGCGACACAAACGCCTCGTTCGAAGCCGACAAGCCATTCTTCCAAGCCCTGCTGACGCCGCATCGCTCCCTCGGTCGGACCGGCTTTCTGATATTGATGGGCGCCCTGGTGTTCGGCTGGGCGGTCACCGGCGCGATCTTCCTGGCTCATGGCGCATGGCCGGTCTTCGGCTTCTTGGGGCTGGACGTGGTCGCCGTCTACATCGCCTTTCGCGCCAACTACCGGGCGGCCCGCGCCCGTGAGGAAATATCGGTCTCGCGCACCAGGCTTGACATCCGCAAAACGGCGCCGTCGGGCCGCTTCGAGGATCATCGCTTCAACCCGTTCTGGACCCGCTTTTCGATCGCCCGCCATGCCGAGATCGGCATCACCAAAATGGCCGTCGAGGCGCAAGGCGAAAGCGTTTCGATCGGGTCTTTCCTGGATCCCGATTCCCGCGAAAGCTTTGCTGCTGCCTTTTCGCGCGCACTGGCGACCGCCAGGGCGCGTTGAACTAGCACGGCGCTCGGCGCCCTTGCCGTAGAGCGTCATCAGCAAGGTCTGCCTTACCCCGGTAAAATCTATCTTTTCGCCGGCCGTCATCGCCCTTCGGCTCGAAGCCTGCTCGATCTGGGTAGGGGCCGGAGGAAGGCAAGTTTCGGGTGGTGGCAATGCGCGGGAAGACCGATATTCGCGGCCGAGCAGATAGCCATGGGAGATATTGCCATGAACGCCCAGATGACCATGAATACCCGGATGGAACCGTCAGCGATCCTGCAGAATGACATCACGCCCGTGGGCAGCGACTACGAAATCGTGCGCCGCGCCATCGAGAAGATCAGCCTCGACTATCGCGACCAGCCCTCGCTGGAGGTTCTGGCCGAGGCGGTCGGCGAGACGCCGACGGGCCTGCAGAAACTGTTCACGCGCTGGGCCGGCCTGTCACCCAAGGCCTTTCTGCAGGCGGTGACGCTCGACCATGCGCGCAGGCTGCTTGATTCCGGCATGCCGCTGCTCGAAACCTCGTTCGAGCTCGGCATGTCGGGCCCCGGCCGGCTGCACGACCTCTTCGTCACGCACGAAGCGATGTCGCCCGGCGACTACAAGACCCGTGGCGCCGGCCTGACCATCCGCTACGGCTATCATATCTCGCCCTTCGGCATTGCGTTGATCATGGTCACCGATCGCGGGCTGGCCGGCCTGGCGTTCTGCGACGCCGGCGGCGAGCGGGCTGCCTTCGCCGATATGTCCGGCCGCTGGCCGAACGCAGCTTACGTCGAAGACATGTCGGCCACCCAGCCCTATGCCGCGCGCGTCTTCGATCCGACCAAATGGCGCGCCGACCAGCCGCTGCGTGTGGTGATGATCGGCACCGATTTCCAGCTGCGCGTCTGGGAGGCGCTGCTGCGCATTCCGATGGGCAGGGCCTGCACCTATTCCTCGATTGCGGCAAGCATCGGCGCGCCGAGCGCCAGCCGGGCCGTGGGTGCCGCGGTGGGCGCCAACCCGATGTCCTTCGTGGTGCCCTGCCATCGTGCGCTCGGCAAGTCCGGCGCGCTCACCGGCTATCACTGGGGCCTGACACGCAAGCGCGCCATCCTCGGCTGGGAGGCGGGACAAATGGCGTCCTGAAACCTCGTTTTTTCCGCGCGCCATTGCGAAAAACCGTGGATCTGAATATAGGTAAGTATAATCGAAACAATACATCCGAAATATCGGGAAATGCAACCCGAAACAACCTCAGGTTTCTGCAGTTGTATTTTGAGTTGTTTGCAGTCGTTATCTTGTTTAACGCTAAATTAACCACGATAAACGGATGATACCTCTGTATTGAGCCGCATTCGCCGGCTCGAAAGAGGGGTCCGATGAAGTTCTTTCGCGTCGCAATGGCCGCGAGCCTGCTGGCCGTCTGCACCGGCCAGACTGCATCGGCAGCCACCGGAAACGTCCTCTTCAACGGCACTATCACCGCTACCTGCACGGTCACGATCAACTCCAACGGCACGATGACCGTCAGCAGCAATCTTCAGTCGCTGAGCTCTCACAATGCCGGCGGTTCGGCCGGCAGCGCCCAGGTCGATACCACCGGCGGCGTCACGCTCAGCGTCGATCCGGTCACCATCACCACCGTCCCGGCCTCGGACACCACGGCCACGACATGGACCCCGACCTTTGCCACCTCCGGCGCGCAGACCATTGCCGAAACCGGCACAGCGACGGCGCTCACCGTACCGGGCACATCGACGGTCGCGGTCAATCTTGCCGGCACCAAGAGCGGCACGGACCGCTTCTCCGCCGGCAACTACCAGGCAACCGTGACGCTGCGCTGCGAATAGCCCTCACGCGAAAGGAGCGGTCCTTGAGAACGATCGGAATGCTGGCGGCGGGGTTGATCGCCGTGCTGTCTCCCATTGCCGCGGAGGGCCAGTCGATGACGCCGATGCGGGGCGAGGTCAGGTCCTTCACCGATGCTTTCGCGGTCCGGGTTTTCCCCGGCAACCCCTACGACCAGCGCATACGCGTCGAGATTCATGTCTATGACCAGGACTTTCGGCCGATCGACGCCAGGATCACGCCGAAGGCCTTCGTTCTGGCCGGCCAGGCGTCGCGCCCGGTTCTGGTGGTCGTCCCGTTCGACGGCGCGAACGAGCGTAAAGTGCGTATCTGTACCGAGAGTATCCCCTTTCCAAGCGAGCAGACGCAGATAAGGGCTCAGATATGCGGAAAGTTCTTCGGGCATCGCAGGTTCTGACGCTTGCCCTGCTGCCCGCCTTGGCGGTCGCAAGTCAGGGGTATGCTGAGGATATACTGAACCTGAACCAGAACCAGACTGGCTTCACCTTGCCCGGCGTCACCCTGCCCCAGGGCCAGGACGAGGTTCATGCTTCCGACGGCACGACCTGCCGCTCGGCCGTTTCCGGCAGCGGCGCCTATCTGGACGTCGGCGTCATCCGCGGCAACAGCAACAGCCAGTCGAACAGCGACCTCGCCACTTACGGCCGCGTGGTGGTCCCGATCGGGCGGACGCCGAAGCGCGTGGATTGCAGCCGCCTCTACGAACTCGAGGTCGAGCGCCTGCAGCTCGAATTGAAGCTGCTCAAGATGGGTCTCGGCGCCGACGGCCAGACGGGAAGCGTGGCTGCTCCCAATCCCGCGACCGCCTCCGCTGCCGCATCGACTGGATGGGCTAACGAGGGCTGGAGCATCAGAGGCACAACCGGCAATGACAAGAAAAAGAAAAAGAAATAGCCGCGCGCTGATCGCCGCGGTGGCTGCGCTTGCAAGCTTCTCGCTCCCGGCTCCGGCGGCGATCATCGGCACTTGCACCATCATGATCGGCGCCTCGGGAACGATGAAATCGAACCCCGCCATCAATATCTTGGGCTCCAGGCAGGCGGGCGGGTCGAGCGCCGGCGCCACCATCACCGCGAATGCGACGCTATGCACGATCCTCAACCTGCTCGACTGCTATTCCGTCTCGGCGCCGGCGCCGATTGCCTTCACGTCCGCGCCGAGCGGCGGCGACACCGACGTCACCTTCGCCACCGTCTTCCGCCTCGATGGCTCAGGCGCGGACATCCCGGGCAGTTCGCCGCAGCGGGTGACCAACGGCACTCACACCATCCAGGTCGATCTCACGGCCACGAAATCGCCGGGCATCTTCCCGGCCGGCAACTACCAGGGCACGGTGACGGTGCGCTGCGAATGATGCTGTGGGCCGGTGCGGCGCACAACCGGCTTGATCTGGCAATAGACGGTCTTTGCGGCTAGCCTCCCGCGCAAGCAAATGCGTAAATGCAAAGACTTGCGGCATCGGCCTTCGATCGAAGGCTCGCCCGCTCGTGCAGGAGAGCTTTCTTGATCATCATCGTCGGCTCGATCAACCTGGACCTGATCGCCAATGTCGACCGTTTGCCTGAACCCGGCGAGACGGTCCGCGGCTCCGGCTTTGCCACCGCTCCCGGCGGCAAAGGCGCCAACCAGGCGCTGGCGGCCGCCCGCGCAGGCGCTGAGGTGCGCATGGTCGGCGCCGTCGGCAAGGACAGTTTTGCCGCCGAAGCGCTGGCGCTGCTGAAGGCCGGCGGTGTCGATCTTTCCGGCGTCGGCGAGAGCTTCGCCTCCACGGGCACAGCGCTCATCCTGGTCGGCGCCGACGGCGAGAATGTGATCGCCGTCGTGCCGGGCGCTAACGATTCTGTACTGCCCGGCGACATCGCCAAGGCGTATCTGAAGAAGGGCGATGTCGTGCTTTTGCAGCACGAGATCCCGCTGCCCACGGTCGAAGCGGCGCTCGATGCAACCCGCGCGGCGGGTGCCGTCAGCGTGCTCAACACCGCGCCTTTCCGCCCCGAGGCGGCCGGCTTTCTCGGCAAGGCCGACTACGCCGTCGCGAACGAGACCGAGTTCGACTTCTATGGCGGGGCGCTGGTGCTCACCGGCCGCGACCGGGAGGCGCGGATGCGCGACTATGCCGAAAAGACAGGCCGCGCCATCGTCGTGACGCTCGGCGGCGACGGCGTGCTGGCCGCCACTCCCGACCATTTCCTCACCGTCCCGGCACTGAAGATAACTCCGGTCGACACGGTCGGCGCAGGCGACACTTTTTGCGGCTATTTGGGCGCCGGCCTGTCGTCCGGCCTCCCGCTCGAACAGGCGCTCACGCGCGCCGCGGCGGCAGGCTCGCTCGCTTGCTTGAAGCCGGGTGCGCAGCCGGCGATTCCGTTGGCGAAGGATGTCGACACGGCTTTGGCCGCGCGGTGACGGCGATGCGCCCGTCGACGAAACACGCCGTGCCGCCGGCCGGCGACATCTGTCGCTTGTCCGCCGTAGAGCTTACCGACGCGATCAGGCAGCGCCGTCTGTCGGCGCGAGAGGTCGTCAGCGCCTTTCTCGACCGCATCGATGCTGTGAACCCGCTGGTCAACGCCATCGTGTCGCTGCGCGAGCGCGCCGATATCCTGGCGGAAGCCGACAGGGCGGACGCCCATTTGGCACGGGGCGGCGCGGCCGGATCGCTGTTCGGCCTGCCGATCGCCATCAAGGACCTCGCCCTGACCAAGGGCTTAAGAACAACCTTCGGCTCGCCGATCTTCGCCGATTTCGTCCCGCAAGAAGACGATTTCTTCGTCGAGCGCCTGCGCAAGGCCGGCGCCATCATCATCGGCAAGACCAATGTTCCGGAATTCGGGCTGGGCTCCAACACCTACAATCCGGTCTTCGGTCCGACGCTCAATGCTTTCGATCCGACGCTTACCGCCGGCGGCTCGAGCGGCGGCGGGGCGGTGGCGCTGGCGCTCGACATGGTGCCGGTCGCCGACGGCAGCGATTTCGGCGGCTCGCTGCGCAATCCGGCGGCCTACAACAACGTCTATGGCTTCCGCCCCTCGCAAGGGCTAGTGCCGGCCGGCCCCGACATCGATGTCTTCCACGCCCAGATGGGCGTCGAAGGGCCGATGGGCCGGAATGTGCGCGACATCGCGCTGCTGCTCGATGAGCAGGCCGGCTATCATCCGCGGGTGCCATTGTCGCATGACAAGCAGGGCTCGTTTCTCGAAGGCCTGCGGGAGAAAGCCACCGGCGGCCGCATCGCCTGGCTCGGCGATTTCGGCGGCCATCTGCCGATGGAGCCAGGCATTCTCGACCTGTGCGAGGCGGCCCTTGCCCGCTTCGCGGACGCCGCGTTCCATAGCGAAACGCTGGTGCCGGATGCCGACTTCGAAGCGCTCTGGCAGGCCTTTGTGACGTTGCGCCAGGCGAGCAGCGGCTGCGGACTGAAGGCGCATTATGACGATCCGGAAAAGCGCAGGCTGCTGAAGCCGGAGGCCGTTTGGGAAGTTGAGCAGGCGATGCGCCTTACCGCGCCCCAGATCCATGCCGCCTCGGTCCGGCGCACCTCATGGCACCGCACGCTGCTGTCGCTGTTCGAGCGCTTCGACCTTATCGTGCTGCCGACCGCCCAGGTCTTCCCCTTCGAGGTCTCGACGCATTGGCCGCGCGAGATCGCCGGGCGGCCGATGGACAGCTATCACCGCTGGATGCAGGTCTCCGCCTTTGCCACGCTCGGCGGTTGTCCGGCGCTCAATGTGCCGGTCGGCTTCGACGGCAAGGGCCGGCCGATGGGTATGCAGCTGATCGGCCAGCCGCGCGGCGACCTGGCGGTCCTGCAGGCCGGCGCCGCCTATGAGGCGACGCTGCCCTGGCCGGCGGGGGCTGCCTGACGGGCTCAACCGGCTGGCGCGCTTGCGCCGGCGTCAACTCCGTGCATTGATCGCGCTCCGCGCGTGTCGGCGCGATCCTGTTCGAGGGAAAACATGTCGCTGGAACTCTACGCCGCCTATGTCGTCGCCTGCATCGTCATCGTCCTGGTACCCGGGCCGACGGTCACGCTGATCATCGCCAACAGTATCCGCCATGGCTCGCGCGCCGGGTTGGCCAATGTCGCGGGCACCCAGGCCGGGCTCGCCATCATGATCGCCATCGTCGGCATCGGCCTCAACACGCTGATCGCCGGCATGGGTCACTGGTTCGAATGGGTGCGGCTGATCGGTGCGGCTTACCTCATCTGGATGGGCGTGCAGATGCTCCGCGCCAAGGGAGCCCTGAACCCCGATGGATCGACCAAGAAACCGCGCGGCGGCTTCTTCCTGCAAGGTTTCCTGGTGGCGATTTCCAATCCGAAGACGCTTGTCTTCTTCGGCGCCTTCTTCCCGCAGTTCATCGCGCCACAGGGCAATTACACGCTGCAGATCGTGGTCATGGGCCTGACCGCGATGGTCTTCGCCGCCATGTCGGATTCGACCTACGCGCTTGCCGCCGGCCGCGCCGGGCGCATGCTCTCGGCCAGCCGCGTTAAGCTGATGTCGCGGATCAGCGGCAGCTTCCTGGTCGGCGGCGGGCTCTGGCTGGCGTTCTCCAAGGCGAAATGAGAGCGAATACTCTGGTCGCAATTATTTTTGACGCCTATTGAATAACTGTGCTTGGCAGCACACTTCTTCAGGATGAACAAGTCAAACGTTTCCTTCCGGAATCGCTTGCTTATTTGGCAATATGAGTACAGCGACGCCGTGATCGGCGTCGCTTTGTTCTGCGCATTTGCGGCTATGAAATCCATCGCCATCGTTGAGCTTCAGGCCAATCCGGTCATCGCCACTCAACGCGTGATGGGCGTGGTCGAATACGTCAGGGTGAAGCCCATCAATCCGTACGGCACGATCGGCCACAATCTATACTACACCTACGATCTGCGCCTTGATGACGACAACACACGGATATCTGTCGACGACGATGTGAGGCGACCCCATCTTGTCGGCTCCGTCCTTCCCATCGAGCGACAGCACCACAATCACGGCGCCGACACCTATCGGTTGCTCAACGGATGACGACGTGTGCTCAGTTGGCCGCTTTGACGGTCAGTTGAGCCGCCCCAGCCGCTCCACCAGCAGCGCGAAGAACGCATCGTGGTCGATGTCGCGCATCACCATGGCGTTCTTCTCGCGCTTGGTGACGCCCCACCAGTCGATGACCGTCATGCCCATGGTCAGCTCGGAGCTGGTCTCCACGCTGACATTGCAGCGGCGACCCTTGAACAGCTCCGGCTTGATGAGATAGGCGATCACGCACGGATCGTGCAGCGGCCCGCCGTCGGTGCCGTATTTCTCCTCGTCGAAGCGCTCGAAGAACTCCAGCATCTCGGCGGTTGCGGTGCCGACCTTGGTGCCGAGCTGGCGGAAGGCCTGGATGCGCTTGGCCGAGGTCAGTGCCTTGTGGGTGACGTCGAGCGGCATCATCACGATCGGAACGCCCGACTTGAACACCAAATCCGCCGCCTGCGGGTCGACGTAGATGTTGAATTCGGCGGCAGGCGTGACGTTGCCGCCCTCGAAAAAGCCGCCGCCCATCAGCACGATCTCCTTGATACGCGGCGCGATCCGCGGCTCGCGGATCAGCGCCAGCGCGACATTGGTGAGCGGCCCGAGTGGGCACAACGTGATCGTGCCCGCTTCCTCACGCATCAGCGTCTCGACAATGAAATCGACCGCGTATTGCTCCTGCAGCGGCATCGTCGGTTCGGGCAGCTGGGGTCCATTGAGGCCGGTCTTGCCATGCACGTCCTCGGCGGTGACGAGCTCGCGCGCCAGCGGGCGGATGGCGCCGGCATAGACCTTGACGTCGGGTCGGCCGCCGAGCTCGCAGATCTTGCGCGCATTCTTCTCGGTGAGCTTCAGCGGCACGTTGCCGGCAACGGCGGTGATGCCGACGACCTCCAGCTCGGCGCTGCCGAGCGCCAGCAATATGGCGACGGCGTCGTCCTGGCCGGGATCCGTGTCGATGATGATCTTTCGTGACTGGGGCATTTCTATTCCTTTGGGGAGTCTTTTTGGGCGGGGTTTTCACGGCTTGAACTTGATCGCGCGGCGGACCATATCAAGACCATCGGGAAAAATGCCATCCGGGTTTTTCCGGTTTGTGTCGCTCTTAAGAGGACAGTGTAACAATGAGTCGAATGACGCCCTTCTCCAGCCCGCTTCTTCTGGGCTTCGACGCCATGGAAAAGACGCTCGAACGTCTGGCGAAGTCGGGCGACAGCTACCCTCCGTATAACATCGAGCGTCTGGGCGCCTCGGACGGCAAGGCCGAAAGGCTGCGCATCACACTTGCCGTGGCGGGTTTCGCAGAGAACGACCTCGATGTCACCACCGAGGAAAACCAGTTGATCGTGCGCGGCCGTCAGACCGACGACACCGAGCGTGAGTTCCTCCACCGCGGCATCGCCGCTCGCCAGTTCCAGCGCTGCTTCGTGCTGGCCGACGGCATGCGGGTGGTCGGCGCGGAATTGAAGAACGGCCTGTTGTCGATCGATCTCGACCGTCCGGAGGCCGAGCGGCTGGTACGGAAAATAAACATATCGGTGAAAGACTGATCTTTGCCGATGGCTCTAATGCGGGACGGCCGGAAGTGGCGTCCTTGCGCCAAGGAGGCTTGTAATGACCAGAATTGACGAAACCCTGACCATGACCAGCGGCGAATTCGCCCATCTCGGCGAAGGTTCGGTCGCATATCTGAGGAAAATATCGAGCGACGATTTGCGCGGCCGCTTCCCCGGCCTCGGCGAAATCGCGCCCGGGCTGGAACTGTGGGCGCTGTTTGCCGCCAACGGTCAGCCGATCCTGCTTTCCGATGCCCGTGACCGGGCCCTGGCGGGTGCGCTGGAGAATGATCTGACCACGGTCGCCATCCACTGACCCAATCACTATTTGAATTTGGGGTCGTTGCCTGAATTGGAAAGGGCCGCTCCCGGCGGCCCCTCAAGGTTATATCCCAAAAACCGGGTTTATCCAAAGACCAGCTTCACCCAACCTCAGGCCGCGTGCGAGGCCTGGGTATCCGACAGCAGAGCGTGGATCGCCACTGCGTCGCGCGTCCCCCTGATCTTGGCCACCGTATCGCCATCGCGCAGCACGCGCGCGATGCGCGACAGCGCCTTAAGATGGTCGGCGCCGGCGCCTTCGGGCGCAAGCAGCAGAAACACCAGGTCGACCGGCTGGTCGTCGAGCGCCTCGAAATCGACCGGCGCCTCCAGCCGGGCAAACACGCCTGCGATCCGCTTGACCCCTGCGAGCTTGCCATGCGGAATGGCGATGCCGTTGCCGACGCCGGTGGAGCCCAGCCGCTCGCGTTGCAGGATGGTGTCGAACACTTCCCGCTCCGGAATGCCTGAAATCGCCGCCGCCCTCTCCGACAGCAATTGCAGAAGCTGTTTTTTGGAATTCGCCTTCAACGCCGGCATGATAGCCGGGACGCTGATGAGATCGCTGAGATCCATGCTTGAAAAATCCCTTGCTCGCCTACCGCGCCGGTCGTCCCCCTCGCGCGGCCGGCTTTCTTATCCCTGCGCGACTTTGGTGGTCGACGGATCGATCCAGCCGATGTTTCCATCCGGCCGGCGGTAGACGATATTGACATGGTCGTTTCCGGCGTTGCGGAAGACGAAAACCGGGCTGTCCTTGGTATCGAGCTCGATGACGGCAGACGCCACCGACATGGTGCGAAGCGTCACGGTCGATTCGGCGACGATGGCCGGAGCGAAGTTCTCCGGGATTTCCTCTTCGTCGTCGGCGAGCGGCTCCATCACGGCGTAGGCGATGTCGGTGGATTCGCCATTGCCGTTGCTGGAATTGTGCGACTTCAGCCGGCGCTTGTAGCGCCTGAGCCGCGTTTCGAGGCGATCGGCGGCCGCCTCGAAGGCAAGCGTGGGATCCTGGGCGTCCCCGGTCGCCTGCAGCGAGGCGCCGGAATCGAGGCGGATCATGCAATCGGCCGAGAAGCGCGACCCTGCTTTGATGACCGTTACATGTCCTGAAAAACCCCGATCGAAATATTTTTCAATCGCTTCGTTGACACGATCGTTGATGCGCGTACGGAACGCATCGCCGATGTCCATGTGTTTTCCCGAAATGCGCAGATTCATCTGAAAACTGACCTTCCCTGCTCAGGCTTCAAACTGTCCCAAGTTTATACCCGTGGTGCGCGCGCACAAGCTTTGCGGCGGCACGCGCGCCGATTTTAGACCCGAACTTTCCGGTTGATCACAAGTCGCCTTCTGGCCGTCCGAGGCCTTCGCTTTGACGGAGCCATTCGCGAGGCGGGCATCACGGCCCGGCTCATGCGGGCGGGCTTCTAGACACTTCATTGCAGCTTGTCAATGAAACACGAAAACTGTGAAAAATCGCCATTCCTCAGCTCGGACCAAACTAGGTCAGGCCCGATGAATATCAACTGCCCTATCGCCCGGCGTTGGCCAGCGCCCGCTTCTCCCGGCGCCGCTGCACCGATGAAGGAATGTTCATGCCTTCCCGGTATTTGGCGACCGTGCGGCGGGCGATGTCGACGCCGCTTTCCCGCAGCATGTCGACGATAGCGTCGTCGGAAAGCACGTCGGCGGGCTTTTCCTCGTCGATCAGCTGCTTGATGCGGTCACGCACGGCTTCCGACGAATGCGCTTCGCCGCCTTCCGCCGAGGCGATCGAAGCGGTGAAGAAATAGCGCAGCTCGAACACGCCGCGCGGCGTCAGCATGTATTTGTTGGCAGTGACGCGGCTCACCGTCGATTCATGCATGCCGATCGCGTCGGCCACCGTGCGCAGGTTGAGCGGCTTGAGATGCCGCACGCCATGGACGAGGAACGCGTCCTGCTGGCGCACGATTTCCGAGGCCACTTTCAGGATCGTCTTCGCCCGCTGGTCGAGGCTGCGCGTCAGCCAGTTGGCGTTCTGCAGGCATTCGGCCAGAAACTCCTTTTCCGCCTGGTCCTTGGCATGGCCGGAAACTCGGGCGAAATAGACATGATCGACCAAAACGCGCGGCAACGTGTCGGCGTTGAGCTCCACCGCCCAGCTGCCGTCGGCAGCGGCCCGCACCTCGACGTCGGCGACGATGGCGTCGCTCGCGCCGCCCGAAAACGCGGTGCCGGGACGCGGATCGAGCGCCCGGATCTCGGCCAGCATGTCGAGAAGGTCTTCCTCGTCGACGCCGCAGATGCGTTTCAGCGTCTGGAAATCCCGCCGCGCCAGGAGTTCGAGATTAGCCACCAGGGCCTTCATCGCCGGATCGAGCCGGTCGCGTGCGGCAAGCTGCAGCGACAGGCATTCGGCGAGGTCGCGGGCAAACAGGCCGGCCGGCTCGAAGGTCTGGCAGACCGTGAGCGCTCGCGCCACCGCTCCCTTGTCCGCCCCCAGCCGCGCGGCAATCTCTTCCACATCGGCGCGCAGATAGCCCGCTTCGTCGAGGCTATCGGCAAGCTCGCCGGCAATCAGGCGCTCGCCGGGTTTGGCGAAGGCAAGCGCGATCTGTTCGCCGACATGCTCGCGCAGCGTCACGATGGTCGCGGCCATCTCGCCGACGTCGAAGCCTTCCGACGAAGCGCTGCCGGCGCTGCCCGCGGATGCCGACTTCCACTGCGCGGTGAGATCCGGTCCGAGCTTTTCGCTCGTGCCGGGATCGTCGGGAAACAGGTTCTCCAGCGAAGAGTCGAGCTTTTCCGAGATCGCCTCGGCGCTCCATTCCGTCTCGCTTTCGAACCAGTCGTCCCCGGCGGCGGGTTCCGGAGCGGTCTCGCTCTTCTGCGGCTGGTCGCCGCCCGCATCGTCCTGCGGCTCGGCCCGCTCCAAGAGCGGATTGCGCTCGATTTCCTCGTCGATGAAGCGCTCGAGCTCGACATGGGTGAGCTGCAGCAGCCGGATCGACTGCATCAGCTGGGGCGTCATCACCAGCGACTGGGACTGTCTGAGCTGCAGTTTGGCCGCCAGCGCCATGGTTGGATTCAAACGCCTCGTCTACGCATCGAGCTGCCGTTTTCGGTCGGGCATAGAAACTGGCCCGGCTTTTGCTTGTCAAGGCAAACGCTAGCAGAGACGGCTTACCGGGGCGTTATTCGCGGGCAGAGCAGGCATAAAGCCGGAAAATTCAGCGAGAAATTGCCGCGGAACCGGAATTTTCGCGTTTAGAGCGTAAAACCCTCGCCGAGATAGAGCCGCCGCACATCGGCGTTGGCGACGATCTCGTCGGCGCGGCCATGCGTCAGCACCTGGCCGGCATGGATGATATAGGCGCGGTCGATCAGGCCGAGCGTCTCACGCACATTGTGGTCGGTGATCAGCACGCCGATGCCGCGCGCGGTCAGATGGCGGACGAGCTGCTGGATGTCGGCGACCGCGATCGGATCGATACCGGCGAAGGGTTCGTCGAGCAGCATATAGGCCGGCCGTGTGGCCAGCGCCCGCGCGATCTCGAGGCGGCGTCTTTCGCCGCCGGACAGCGACATCGACGGCGCCTTGCGCAGATGGCTGATGTGGAATTCCTCGAGCAGCTCGTCGAGCGTGCGCTCACGTTCCTTGCGGCTCTTTTCCACCACTTCCAGAACGGCGCGAATGTTCTGCTCGACGTTGAGGCCCCGGAAGATCGACGCTTCCTGCGGCAGATAGCCGATGCCGAGGCGGGCGCGCCGGTACATCGGCATCGAGGTGACGTCGAAGCCGTCGATCTCGATCGTGCCTTCGTCCACCGGCACGAGACCGGTGACCATGTAGAAACAGGTGGTCTTGCCGGCGCCATTGGGACCAAGCAGTCCGACGGCCTCGCCGGCCCGCACGCCGAGCGTCACGCCGCTCACCACCTTGCGGCCCTTATAGCTCTTGGTCAGGCCCTTGGCGATCAGGGTGCCCTTGAACTTCGCCTTGTCGGCGCCGATCGTTGCCGACGCAGACGTTTTTGCGGCTGTCCGCCCCGGGAGGCGGGCCAGCAGCGACGATACGCCGGCCATTAGTTGCTCGACGCTCCCTGCTGGGCCGTGCCCTTTTGGGGCGCGCCCTGCTTCTGCGGCGTGATCGACATGATGACCCGACCGCCGGTGCCGCAACCGTCGACATTGGCAAGGCCGCTTTTCATCTGAACGGTGAGCTTGCAACCCCTGAGCACGTTGTCGCCCTGCGAGAGCACGACTTCGCTGCCGGAAAGAACGAGCACCTGGGTCTTCATGTCGAACGTGCCCTTGTCGCCGGTGGCGATCTGGTCGTTCGATTTGATATAGACTTTGTTCTCAACCACGAGGTGGTCGATGTTGGCTGCCCCGGTCATCGCCGATGCGCCCGCCGCCGCGCCCTTGGGAGCGTTTGGGTCCTTGACGTAATAGACCGTCATCTTGCCGGCCTTGAGCAGCGTCGGCCCCTGATTGACGGTGACGTTGCCGCTGAAGATCGCCGCGCTGTCGGCTTGACGGACCTCGAGCTTGTCGCTTTCGATCTGGATCGGCTGGTCGCCTGACAATTTCAGGCCGGACATCTGGCTGGTGCCGCCGGATTGGGCAAGCGCCGGCGCCGCCCCGAGCAACATGAAGAGAGAGGCCGCCGCTGCAAGCCTTGCCGAACTACTGCGACGCATTCTGCTCTCCGCCCTTTGCCTCTGCCGCCTTCAGACTTGCCGCGTCAATGTTGACGCGCACCCGGTTCTCGAAGACCACGACCTTGCCGTTTTCTTCCACCGACATCGAGTCGGCGGTGATGCGCGATCCGCCGCGGCTGACATCGACCGGATTGTCGGTCTTCATAGAGCCTTTGCCCATGTCTAGGAAGACCGATTTGAACTTGGCTTCCATGCCGTCGCTCGTCGTCACCAGGACATCGCTTGTGAGGTCCATCGTGTTGGCGTCGCGGTCGTAGATGCCATGCGCGGCGTTGACCGCCACCACATTGTCGCTGGCGACGGGCAGCTTGGCGTTGATGCCTTCGAGGTCGATGATACCCTGCTTGCCGACATCCTGGGTCGCCCTGGTCGCCGTCAGCGAATAAGGCAGTTTCTGCTTGGTGAAGCCGTTGAGCTTGGGATTGGCCATCACCAGCTTGCCGTCCGAAAAGGCCGTGCCGTCGGCCTGTACCGAGATCGACACCGGCGCGGCGAGATAAGAATAGACCGGAAAGGCGATCGCAATTGCCGCCGCCAGCAGCGGCACGGCGAATTTCAACACGCGCACGCGGCGCGAATGCCGCTGCGCACGATCGAACGCATCGCCGCGCGTGCCGCTTTCGCCAGCGGCAGCCGATACCGTTTCGGCATCGCTCGTTTCGTCAGATCGCGCCAACATGACTGTTTTCTAATGAGCCCTTGCCCCGCCAAACACCGCCTATAGGTGGTATGCCGGTCCCCGCAAGCAAGCACAAGCGGAGGAAAACTGCAAAAATGTGACGGCTACTACCGTACGACTAGGACGAATCCGGCTGCACTGCCAGCTCTTCATAGCAGATAGGAACGGGCTGCGTTAATTTTTCGTGAGGTCGTCGTGACCGCCGCGTTGCGCCAAGACCTGTCAGGGCCAGGGCATCAGGAAACGGTAGCCCCGCGCGGATGGTTGCTTTAAAAGCGTCCTTTCCCACCGAATGTGAGGCTGACCATGGCAATGAGAGCCGACGACCTGATCGACCGCCGCCGCTTGCGCCGCAAGCTGACGTTCTGGCGCGTGACCGCGTTTGTGATTGTGGCGGCAGCTCTGATCGCGTTTTCGGCATGGATCTATGGTGACGATTTCACCGGTCAGGCGATCGACCACATCGCGAAGGTCAAGATTGAAGGCACCATCACCGAGGACGAGGAGCTGATCAAAAGACTGGAGACGATCCGCAAATCCGCAACGGTGAAGGGCGTCATCCTGTCGATCGATTCGCCCGGAGGCACCACGGTCGGCGGCGAGTCGATCTATGAGGAAGTGCGCAAGCTCGCCGCCGACAAGCCGGTGGTGGCCGAGGTCGGCACGCTGGCCGCGTCCGCCGGCTATATGATCGCAAGCGCGGCCGACCACATCGTCGCCCGCAAGACCTCGATCGTCGGATCGATCGGCGTGCTGATCCAGTATCCCGACGTGAGCGGCCTGATGGACAAGCTCGGCATCAAGCTCGAGGAAGTGAAGTCCTCGCCGCTCAAGGCTGCGCCCTCGCCGTTCAAGCCGACCAATGACGACGAGCGCGCCATGGTGCGCAAGCTCATCCTCGACAGCTATGACTGGTTCGTCGGCATTGTCGCCGAACGGCGCAAGATGACCCGCGAGCAGGCGCAGGCGCTGGCCGACGGTTCGATCTTCACCGGCCGCCAGGCGCTCGCCAATCACTTGGTTGATGCCGTTGGCGGCGAACCCGAGGCGATCAACTGGCTGGCGACCAAAGGGGTCGACAGCAAGCTCAAGGTCGTCGAATGGAAGGATACGGAGGGGCACGGCCTCCTGTTTTCGAGAAGCATGACCAAAGCCGTCGCCAATGCGCTCGGCCTGCCGGACGCCGGCGGCGACATCATTCACGAGCTTGGCGCCGACCGCTTGTTCCTTGACGGTCTCGTTTCGGTCTGGCACCCTTGACAACCATTGGGACGAGCCAAATAAAGCAATAAAATCATCCTGATATTTGACCGCAGTGGTTTACGGGGAACGTTCATGATCAAGTCCGAGCTTGTGCAGATCATTGCCGCGCGCAACCCCCATCTTTTCCTCCGCGACGTTGAAAACATCGTCGGCGCGATCTTTGACGAGATCACCGACGCGCTCGCCGAAGGCAACAGGGTCGAGTTGCGCGGTTTCGGTGCCTTTTCGGTGAAAAACCGTCCTGCCCGCACCGGCCGCAACCCCCGCACCGGCGAATCCGTCGAGGTCGAGGAGAAGTGGGTGCCGTTCTTCAAGACCGGCAAGGAGTTGCGCGAAAGGTTGAACGGCGGCAAATAGGCGCTGCGCCGGCAGGTCGGGAAACGACGTTTCGGCGCTTAAGCCACCTCCAGGAGATTTGATGTTCAATCGCGTCATGCTCGTCGTGGTCTTCGTGCCGCTGGCCGTCATCCTGATCGCGCTTGCCGTCGCCAATCGCGGCCTCGTCGCCTTCACGCTCGACCCGTTCCATCCTGGCAATCCAGCGCTGACGCTGAATTTGCCGCTCTTCATCTTCCTGTTCCTGGCTTTGGCCTTCGGCATGATCGTCGGCAGCATGGCTACCTGGGTGAAGCAGGGCCGCTACCGCAAGCTCGCGCGCCAGCGCGGGCTGGAGGCCGAGAACCTGCGCCAGGCAGTGAGCCGCGCACCCGCTGCGCCGAAAGGACCGGCGCTGCCCAAGCCGACGAACTAAACAGCGCCTTAGGGAGCTTTCCATGCTGACTATTTCGGCCGCCGAGGTCGACCGCGCGCTGACCTTTTCAGGTCTGGTCGAGACACTGCGCACCGCCTTCCGCGAAGGCGCCGTGCAGCCGGTGCGCCACCATCACGCGGTCGAGCGGCCGGACGGCGCCGCCTCGACGCTTTTGTTGATGCCGGCCTGGACCGACTTCGACGCCGCCGGCACCTCGGCCGGCGGCCATATCGGCGTCAAGATCGTCACCGTCTCGCCGGACAACAACGCCATCGGCAAGCCGGCGGTGATGGGCCTCTATCTGCTGCTCGACGGCGTGACCGGCGAACCCCAGGCCCTGATCGACGGCCAGCGGCTGACGCAATGGCGGACCGCCTGTGCCTCGGCGCTCGCCGCATCCTATCTCGCCCGCGCGGACGCCTCGCGGCTCTTGGTGATCGGCGCCGGCGCGCTGTCGCCTTTCCTTGCCAAGGCGCATTCGGCGGTTCGGCCGATCACCTCCATCCGCATCTGGAACCGCACGCCGGCCAATGCCGAAAAGGTCGCGGCAGCACTGCGCGCCGAAGGTTTTCCAGCAAGCGTGGCAGGCGACCTCGAAACCGAGCTTGGCGAGGCCGACATCATCTCGTCGGCGACGATCACGACCGCGCCGCTGATCAAGGGCGCGCTGTTGAAGCCGGGCGCCCATGTCGATCTGGTCGGCGGCTTCACGCCGCAGATGCGCGAGAGCGACGACGATGCCATTTCCCGCGCCCGCGTCTATGTCGATACCCGCGCCGGCGCCACCAAGGAGGCCGGCGACATCGTGCAGCCATTGGCTTCCGGCGTCCTGAAGCCTGCAGCGATCATCGCCGACCTGCACGAACTGGCGCGTGGCGAGAAACAGGGCCGGCAAAGCGATAGCGAGATCACGCTGTTCAAGTCGGTCGGCGCAGCGCTTGAAGATCTCGCCGCCGGCATCGCCGTCTACAAGGCGCTCAGCACAAGGCAGTAGGGAATAGGGCAGTAAGGCAATAACGAAGCTCACACCTTACGCCTACTGCCCTGCTGCCTCGTTCGGCCAATAAACCCGCAGCCGATGACCGTCGGGATCGAGCGCGACGAAGGTGCGGCCGAAGTCGAGATCGACCGGAGCCTGCAGGATTTTCAACCCGCGTCCCGCCCAGTCCGCGTGCGTGGCGTCGACCGCGGCCGCATTCTCCATCGCAAGCACGAACTCGCCGCCCCCGCCCGCGGCGGCGGCCGCCGGTTCAACCGTGTGGCGCGACCACAAGCCGAGCTTGAAGCCGTTGTCGAGGACGAACATGGCGAAGGTGGGCGAGGCCTCTACTGGCTGGCGCCCGAGCAGCGAGGCGTAGAACGCCCCGCTCTTCTCGGGGCTGTCGACATAGAGGATGACGAAATTGGGCGTGGTCATGTCGGTCTCCAAGGTGTTTGAACCTTGGCCAAGCTAGATCATCCCACTGTCAGATTCTGGCAGCAGCGATCGGCCAGCAGGCTCCTGCGCCGTTTTCCGGGCCGATTCATCGTGCGTCGCTCGCCATTCCTTGAGCATCGCCTGGCGGCGGCGCGGATAGCGGATCTCGGTGGCTGCGAGATTGGCCATGCGGTCGGCGCGGAAATGCCGGAAATCCTGGCGCATCTCGCACCACGCAACCACCACCCGCACCTTGTCGAAGAAGCCGAGCGCGAACGGCCAGACCATGCGCTCAGAGGTCGCGCCACCGGCGTCGCGGTAAAGGAAGCCGAGCTTGCGCTCGCTGCGGATCGCCTGCCTGACGATGCCTAGATCGATCGTCTCGCCGCTCGCTGAATTTGGCCCGACCAGTAGCGTCGTGGCGTCGAGATCCTCACGCAGATCGTCCGGCAAGACCGCCGCGATCTTGGACAACGCATCCGCCGCCGCCGCGGCCAGCCGCTTGTCCGGCTGTTTCGCCACCCAGCGCGAGCCGAGCACGATCGCCTCGATCTCCTCGTCGGTGAACATCAGCGGCGGCAGCATGAAGCCGGGCTTCAGCACATAGCCCAGCCCCGCCTCGCCTTCGATCGGCGCGCCCTGCCCCTGCAGCATCGCGATGTCGCGATAGAGCGTGCGGATCGACACGCCCATTTCCTCCGCAAGCGTGCGGCCGCTGACCGGCCGGCGGTGGCGGCGCAGAATCTGGATCAGGTCGAGCAGGCGTTCGGAACGGGACATGACCGGAGACTTGCCCGTTTCTTCGGGCGAGGTCCATCGCATCGCGACAGAACAGCGCCGGACCATGCGGTTGCGAAGGTCATGGGCCTATGCCAAAAGCGGCGTGCCGTTCCGGAGATTGTTCTTGAAGTCCTTTCGCGACCGAAACCGCGACAACCGTCCGCGCCAGCCGGCGAATCCCTCCAGCCAGTCGCGCCTGCGGGAGGCGGCTTCGCCGGAGAGGCCGGAGCCGCATCGTCGTCAGGCAGCAGAACCAGCGCAGCGCCCCCTCGCCCGCCGCGAAGGCCCGTTGCCCGCCGAGCGCCTGCCGCTGATCCTCGAGGTCGCGCCCAACGCCGACTATGCTCTGCTGGACAGCGGCGCCGGCGAAAAACTGGAGCAGTATGGGCCCTACCGCATCGTGCGCCCCGAAGGCCAGGCGATCTGGCAGCGGGCGCTTCCCGCCAAGGAATGGCAGCGCGCCGACGCCATCTTCACCGGCGACACCGACGAGGAAGGCATCGGCCGCTGGCGTTTTCCAAAAACGCCGCTCGGCGAAACCTGGCCGATGAAGCATGACGGCATCGACTATCTCGGCCGCTTCACCTCATTCCGCCATGTCGGCGTCTTTCCCGAACAAGCATCGCATTGGGACCACATGGCCGGCCTGATCGCCGCGGCAAAGCGACCGATCAAGGTGCTGAACCTCTTCGGTTACACAGGCCTTGCCTCGCTGGTGGCGGCGCGCGCCGGCGCAGAGGTCACTCATGTCGACGCCTCGAAGAAGGCGATCGGATGGGCGCGCGAGAACCAGGAGAGAGCCGGCCTCTCCGACAAGCCGATCCGCTGGATCGTCGAGGACGCGGTTAAGTTCGCCGAGCGTGAGGAGCGCCGTGGCAGCCACTATGACATCGTGCTCTTCGACCCGCCCGCCTATGGCCGCGGTCCCAAGGGGGAAGTCTGGCAATTGTTCGAGGATCTGCCGGGGCTCACCGATCTCTGCCGCTCGATCCTGACGCCGAAGCCGATCGCCGTGGTGCTGACCGCCTATTCGATCCGCGCCTCCTTCTTCGCCATCCATGCCTTGATGCGGGACGCCTTCGCCGGCATGGGCGGCACGGTCGAATCCGGCGAGCTGATCATCCGCGAGAAATCCGCCGGCCGCGCGCTGTCGACCTCGCTGTTCTCGCGCTGGGTGGCTTGAATGGTCCCGCATGATGGCGCCCGGCCCGTCGGGCAGGTCAAGGAAGTCACCAGCCTCGCCAATCCGCTGGTCAAGGACATCAAGGCGCTGGCGCTGAAGAAGTTCCGCGACCAGCAGAACGCCTTCATGGCGGAAGGCCTGAAGCTGGTCATCGACGCACTCGACCTCGGCTGGTCGATCAGGACGCTCGTCTTCGCCAAGGCCGGGCGCGGCAACGCGGCGATAGAAAAGGTCGCGGCGCGCACTGTCGCCGCCGGCGGCACCGTGCTCGAAGTCTCGGAAAAGGTGCTGGCGGCAATCACCCGCCGGGAAAACCCGCAAATGGTCGTCGGCGTCTTCGTCCAGCAGACGCTGCCGCTGAAGGATATCCGCGCCACGGACGGCGACGTCTGGGTCGCGCTCGACCGCGTTCGCGATCCCGGCAATCTCGGCACCGTCATCCGCACCGTCGACGCCGTCGGCGCCAAGGGCGTCATCCTGGTTGGCGACACCACCGATCCGTTTTCGCTGGAAACCGTGCGCGCCACCATGGGCTCGATCTTTGCCGTGCCGGTCGCGAAGGCGACGGAGCAGGCTTTTCTGGCCTGGCGGCGCGACTTTCCGGGCCTCGTCGCCGGAACGCATCTGAAGGGCGCGGTCGACTACCGGTCGGTCGACTTTTCGAGAGGCCCGGTGCTGCTGTTGATGGGCAATGAGCAGCAGGGCCTGCCCGACAGCCTTGCCGACAGTTGCGACCGGCTGCTCAGGATCCCGCAGGCCGGACGCGCCGATTCTCTCAATCTGGCGGTTGCTACCGGCGTCATGCTGTTCGAAATCCGGCGTGGCGCGTTGAAGCTCGACCCTGCTGCCGACACGCGATGAGGGCTGCGAAATCGTGAAATCCTGGTCACCTTACGCCCTGCTGGTCGTGCTCGCTATCGCACTCGACCAGTGGATAAAACAGCTGGTGGAAAACGGCCTCGCCTTCCAGGAAAAGGTGGATCTGCTTCCTTTCCTGGCGCTGTTTCGCACCTACAACACCGGCATCGCCTTCTCGATGTTTTCCTCCTTCGGCGACACCGGCCTGGTGGTCATCGCCGCGCTCGTCGTCGCCTTCGTGCTCTATTTGGCGGTGCGCACGCCCCCCGGTCACGTCCTTGCCCGGATCGGCTTCGCCCTGATCGTCGGCGGCGCGCTCGGCAATCTGATCGACCGCGCGGTCTACGGTCACGTGATCGACTATATTCTTTTCCACACGCCGGTCTGGTCCTTTGCTGTGTTCAACTTTGCCGACGCCTTCATTTCGGTCGGCGCCGCGCTGGTCGTCTTCGACGAGCTGATCGGCTGGCGGCGGGAAACCAGGTCCCAGGATCCAGGCAATTGACCTGGCGTGGCCACCGCCGCAAATTTGTTTCAAACAAAACGAGGAGACCAAAGTGTCCGATACCTTTAAAGCCATCCTCGTTTCGCGCGACGCCGAAAAGAAGCAGTCGGTCGAGATCGTCGACCTCACCGAAGCTGACCTGATGGAAGGCGATGTCACCGTCGCCGTCGAGGCGACGACGGTGAATTACAAGGATGGGCTGGCCATCACCGGCAAGGCCCCGGTCGTGCGCCGCTGGCCGCTGGTGCCCGGCATCGATTTCGCCGGCACTGTCATCGAATCTTCGCACCCCGACTGGCGCAAGGGCGACAAGGTCATCCTCAATGGCTGGGGCGTCGGCGAGACGCATTACGGCGCCTTTGCCGCCCGCGCCCGCGTCAAGGGCGACTGGCTGGTGCCGCTGCCCGACGGCATGAGCCCGCATGATGCGATGGCAGTCGGCACCGCCGGCTATACGGCAATGCTCGCCGTGATGGCGCTGGAGCGGCATGGCATCGTGCCGGATCGCGGACCGGTGGTGGTGACGGGGGCCGCCGGCGGCGTCGGCTCGGTCGCCATCTCGATCCTCTCCACCCTCGGCTACCATGTGATCGCCTCGACCGGGCGCAATGCCGAAAGCCCCTATCTGATCGACCTCGGCGCGGCCGAGGTGATCTCACGCGACGAGCTCAGCCAGCCGGCCAAGCCGCTGGCCAAGGAATGCTGGGCCGGCGGCGTCGACTCGGTCGGCACCCATACGCTGGCCAACGTGCTGGCGATGACGTCCTATGGCGGCGCGATCGCCGCGTGCGGCCTGGCCGGCGGCATGGACCTTCCGACGAGCGTCGCCCCCTTCATCCTGCGCGGCGTCTCGCTGCTCGGCATCGATTCCGTCATGGCGCCGAAAGCGGTCCGCCTCGAGGCGTGGCGCCGCATTGGCGCCGACCTCGACCTCAAGAAACTGTCGACCCTGTCGCGCTCGATCGGCTTCGACGGCATCATCGGCGCCGCGCGCGACATCGTCGACGGCAAGATCAGAGGCCGCGTGGTCGTCGATCTATAGGGCAATTCCAGGAATAGAGTTCGGCGATTTCGCGTCCAAGGCGCCCAAAACCAGGCAAAACTGCCGGTTATCGGCATGGACGACTAAAATTCGAACGATCCGCCGCAATCTTCCATAATCTCTGTCTGGCAAGGTTTTCCGCATGCTCGCGGACTCCGACTTCAGACAGGACAGCAAAGCCGCAGGCGACGACGGACTGGGTCCTGACGCGCCGAAGCGGCAGGTGCTTGCCGCGCCGCCGCTGGTCCCCGCATTGCAAGCGGACAGTCATGAAGGCCTGCCGTTCCTGACGATCGTCGCCATAGTCGTCCTGGCCGGGCTGGCGCATCTCACCGGAGCGCCGATCTTCATCACCATAGGCCTCCTGGCGACGGGTCTGGGCGGCCTGATGATGCATCTGCGCAACCAGCGCGCCGAGCGGCGCACCGCCGCACTTCTCGACGAGACGGCCGCCCGTAGCCGCGCCGAGATCGAGACCCTCGCCGATCGCATGTGGGAGATGCAGGAGAGCGAAGAGCGTTTTCGCGGTCTGATCGATGCGCTCGGCGACCTCGTTGTCCATCGCGACCGCGACGGCCACATCGTCTACGCCAACAAGGTGTTCGCCTCGCTCGTCGAGATCGATCAGCGCGACCTCGCAGGCAAGACGCTTTCCGAGCTCGGCATCGACGTCGGCGTCGTGCCAGAGGCCGCCTTTTCGGATCATGAATGCCTGAGCTCCACCGATGTCGCCATCCGCACGCCGAACGGGCCGCGCTGGTTCTCCTGGATCGAGCTCTCGGTGCGGGACAGGGACACCGGTGCTGTTTCGCACCGGGCGATCGCCCGTGACATCACCGCCCGCAAGCGCGCCGAATCGTCGCTGATCACCGCCCGCGAGCGGGCCGAATACGCCAGCCAGGCCAAGTCGCGCTTCCTTGCCACCGTCAGCCACGAGATCCGCACGCCGATGAATGGCATCATGGGCATGGCGAAGCTGCTTGCCGACACCGACCTGTCGCCCGAGCAGCGTACCTATGTCGGCGCCGTCTCGACTTCCGCAAGCTCGTTGCTGGCGCTGATCGAGGATCTGCTCGACTACTCCAAGATCGAGGCCGGCCGCTTCGATCCCGAGCCGCAGCCGACATCCCTGCGTGAGATCGCCGACAACATCATCGAACTGCTGGCCGCGAAGGCCTTCTCCAAGAACATCGGCCTCGGCTGTCACGTCGAGCCCGACGTGCCGCAGATGATCACCGCCGACCCCGGTCGCGTGCGCCAGGTGCTGCTCAACCTCATCGGCAATGCCGTCAAGTTCACCGACACAGGCGGCGTGCTGCTTACCGTCGCGCGCGCCAGCACCGAGAGCACCGACCGCATCCGCTTCACCATCGCCGACACCGGTCCGGGGCTGCGCGAAGAGGATATGGAGCGCATCTTCGAGGAATTCGAGCAATCCGACGGGACTTCGACCAGGGTGCACGGCGGCGCCGGTCTCGGCCTAGCCATCTCCAAGCGCCTGGTGATCGCCATGGGCGGCACGATCTCGGTTTCGAGCCGGCTAGGCGAGGGATCCGAATTCGTCTTCGACATTCCGGCGACCGCGGCAACCCAACGGCCACAATATCGCCGGGACATCCTCTCGGGCCGACGCGCGGTGATTGTGTCCAAGAATGCCGTCGAGGCCGATGCCATCGCTCGCACCATCCGCGCGCATGGCGGTGCCGTCGAGATCGCGGCCACGCCGGACCAGGCCATTGCCTTCGCCGCCGGCTGCAACGTGCTTCTGGTCGACGCCGCGCTCGAGAACAGCGACGGCCGCCTGCTCAAGCGGCTGCGTCAGAGCGGTTTTGTCGACTGCCAGGCCATCACCCTGATCGCACCCGCCGATCGCGGCATGCTTGGCGAATTCCGCGCCAACGGCTACGCGACGTTCCTCGCCCGGCCGGTGCGCGGCGAAACGCTGCTGCGCGTGCTGTTGACCAGTCATGTGCCGGCACCCGTCGAGCCGCGGTCGGAACCGCGCGGCGCCGCGTCCGTCCGCCGCCGCGACAAGGGCTTGTCCGTGCTGATCGCGGAGGACAATGACATCAACGCGATGCTTGCCCGCGCCACGCTGCTCAAGGCCGGACATCGCGTCAAGATCGTCGGCAACGGCAAGGCCGCGGTCGAAGCCGTCACCGACGCCGGCCTCAAGCATCGTTTCGATGTCGTGCTGATGGATCTCCACATGCCGGTGATGGACGGGCTGGACGCGATCGCCGCCATCCGCCGCCATGAGGAAGCGCTTGCCGTGCCGCCGATCCCGATCATGGTGCTTTCGGCCGACAGCCAGGAAAAGACGCGCCACACGGTTTTGGCCCACGGCGCCAGCGGCTTCGTCACCAAGCCTCTCGACCCCGATGCGCTCGTCCAGGCCGTCGAGAGCCAGGCTGCGGCGTAACGAATTTTTTAGACTTTCCCGAACGCCTTGGATTGCTTGGCTTTCGCAGCCATAAGATGGCCGGTTGAGGGTATTGCCCAGCCGACGAAGTATTGCCGGGATCGCCGTATCACGGTACTGTCACAATCCTGTTGCACCTACACCGTATCCCCGTGCCAAGAGGGATGGCTCGAAGGAGAATCACTCGTGCATACAGTCATGCCTGAATGCGATACTCGGCCGAACGCCAGCGCCCTTCTCGGCGCGCGTGCCGCCGACGCTTTCGCAAGCGGCGCACCGCTGGGCCGCATCGGCAACCTGGAAGTGCGGCTCGCCCGCAACGGGGCCGAGATCGCCGCCGCCCAGGAAGTGCGTTATCGGGTATTCTATGACGAGCTCGGCGCGAGGAAGGATTTGTTCCAGGCGCAGGATCGGCGCGATGCCGACCGCTTCGACCCGCTCTGCGATCATCTCCTGGTTTTCGACACCTCGCTTCCCGGCCCAGAGCACCGCCGTATCGTCGGCACGTATCGCCTGCTGCGGCAGGAGATCGCCACCGCGGCGGGCGGCTTCTACTCCGAGGGCGAGTTCGAGCTGACCAAGCTGGTGGCGCGCCATCCGGGCCAACGCTTCCTGGAGCTCGGGCGCTCCTGCGTGCTGCCGGAATATCGCTCCAAGCGCACCATCGAGGCGCTCTGGCAAGGCATCTGGGCCTATATCAACCACTATGGCATCGGCGTGATGACCGGCTGCGCGTCCTTCCACGGCATCGTGCCGGCGGCGCATGCGGAGGCGCTTACCTACCTCGCCCATCACTGCCGCACCGACCAGGCCTGGGATGTCCGGGCGGTGGCCGGCCGCTACTGCTCGATGGACTTGATGCCTATCGAGGCGGTCAATGCCAAGGCCGCGATCGCCGCCATGCCGCCGCTCGTCAAAGGCTATCTGCGTGTCGGCGCCCGCATCGGCGACGGCTGCGTCATCGACCACGAATTCTCCACCGTCGACATTTTCGTCGTCATGCCGGTCAAGGAGATCGGCGCCCGCTACGTCAACTACTATGGCGGCGAAGGCCAGCGTTTCGCGGCGTGAGTCTGGCGAATAGCGAATAGCGAATAGCGAAGGCAGTAACGATAGTAGGCTCATTACAACAGCCCTATCCGCTACTCCCTATTCGCTACTCTCTATTCGCTATTCGCTGTTTGCTATCACGGAATATCCTCCGGCCTTCGCCCGGGCCGGCTCTTATAGGCCGGGAAGGACCAGCCGAATTTGAGCGCCCCGCCCCGCACCAGGAACGCCGCCGCAAAGCCGAGCAGGCTGGATGGCAGGGCCGACATGCCAACGAGATCGCCAAACGTGAAGAGCGCTGCGCCCGCAAGCGCGGCCGTGACATAGATTTCGGGCCTGAGCAGCACGGAAGGCTCGCCTGCGATCAGGTCGCGCAATATGCCGCCGAAGGTCGCGGTGAGCACCCCGGTGATGACCGACACGACCGGCGAGCCGGTGATCGCCAGGCCCTTTGCAGCCCCCATCACCGCAAAGGCGGCAAGTCCGATCGCATCGAGCCAGAGCAGCAGCTTGTAGCGGGATTCCACACGATGGGCGCTGAAGAAGACAAGCACTGCCATCACGGCGCAGATCAGCACATAGCCGCTGTTGGCGACCCAGAACACCGGCAGGTTGAGAATGACGTCGCGCAGCGTTCCGCCACCAATGCCGGTGATGCTGGCCAGAAACAGGAAGCCGATGATATCGAGCTCTTTGCGTGACGCGGCAAGCGCGCCGGTCGCCGCGAAGACGGCGACGCCGGCATAGTCGAGCAGCTCGATGGGATTCATGGGCGAGCGAATAGTGATCGGCGAATAGTCAGTGCACAGTGAATATCACGAAGCGGTGCGGTTGGTACCGTCCTTCCCTATTCGCTATTCCCTATTCGCTATTGGCTCCCTTCACGCATCCTTCTCGGCCTGCTCGTTCACCGGACCCGGCTCGACCGGCGCTTCGGCGGCGGCGGCCTTTGGGCCGCCCTTGGAGACGCCGACCATCGCCGGCCTCAACACGCGCTCGCCGATCGAATAGCCGGGTTGCACGACCTGGACCACGGTCCCGGCCGGAACGTCGGGGTTGGGCACTTCGAACATCGCCTGATGGAAGTTCGGGTCGAACTTCTCGCCTTCGGGCGCAAGCTTCTTCACCCCATGCCGCTCCAGCGCCGCCAGCATGGCGCGCTCGGTGAGGTCGACGCCCTCGATCAGCGCCTTGAAGCCGGCATCGCCGGAGGCCTTGGCCTCGGTCGGAATGGCGTCCAGCGCGCGGCGCAAATTGTCCGACACCGACAGCATGTCGCGCGCGAAATTGGCCACAGCGTAGGTGCGTGCGTCATGTACATCACGCGCGGTACGGCGCCGCAGATTCTCCATTTCGGCAGCTACGCGAAGCGCCCGGTCCTTCAGTTCCTCGTTTTCCTTCAGCAACCGCACAAGCGCCTCATAGTCGCCGTCGACGCCACCTTCCGCACGTTCGCCGGAAGCCCGGGCCTCGGAAGCCTGGTTGGCTTCGATTTCCTCGGGCACGCGTTCGTCTTTTGCCTGGTCGCTCATCGCCATTTCCCGTCATTCGAATTGGTTTGGATTTGCGCCCGATATCGAGGTTTAGGGCCCAAAAATCAAGGGGCAAGCACCGATGACCACCCTTCCACGATCGTTCCAAATTAATTCAAATTTTACCGTATCGGACGGCTTTGCTTGCCACTAAGGGCCTATGCGGGAACCATTGCCGGGCTGCGAGAGTTTCGAAGCCGACACAGGATTTTGGGACCATGAAGGGCAACATCGGCGAAAGGCGCGCCAAGCTCGCCGAGGATATCAGGCGACAGGTTGGCACCGAAACGACCAAGCGCCTTCTGCGCACGCTGCCGGCATTTCGCCTGGAAAAAGAAGTCCCAAAGCAGTTCACGGATCTGCTCGACCGCCTGGACGGCGCCGAAGCGGACAAGGTGGACGGCCAGCGGCAGCACTAGCCGCAGACCGCCCTTAGTTCCACAGCGTAAGGCGCTGAGGAGCTATGCGGCCCTGCGCTCGTCGCGCATCAGCGCCTCGCCATGGCGAATCTCGGTGCCAAGCACCTTGAGGCACTCCCGCATGAACGCCGCAAGGCCGGGCCATCCCTTTGCCGAAACCAGATTGCCGTCGACATGCGCGCCGGTCGGCGACACGTCGATATAGGTGCCCCCGGCGAGCGTCACCTCGGGCTCGCAATACTGCAGCGCCGCCACCTCCCTGCCGCGCACCACGCCGTCGACCGCGATCAGGATTTGCACGCCGTGGCAGATGGTGAAGATCGGCTTGCCGGTGTCGTGGAAATGCCTGACCAGCGCCTGCACGCGCTTGTCGATGCGAATATATTCCGGCCCGCGTCCGCCCGCAGCGTAGACCGCGTCGTAATCGGCGGGATTCACCTCGGCGAATGTCTCGTTGAGGATATAGTCGTGGCCGAGCTTTTCCGTATAGGTCTGATGGCCCTCGAAGTCGTGCAGCGAGGTCTTGAGCACGTCGCCGGCCTTCTTGTCCGGGCAGACGACATGGACGGTGTGACCGACCGCATGCATCGCCTGTTCAAAAACGAAAATCTCGTACTCTTCGCTGAACTCGCCAACGAGCATCAGTATCTTCTTGCCTGCCATGCCGTTTTGCTCCCTTGCCGGCGGTTTATTTCGGGGCGCGAAATAATCACCGTATCCTAAGGGCAAGGCGGCAAAAGGGGAAGTGAAATTCGCAGAACTGGTCTGACCAGATTGTTTTCAACGAGGGTATGCAAGCAGACCAGCTCCGCGCGGACCTCGAAAACAAGACGCTTGGTCAGACCAAAGCTGCAGGCTCGCTTGGTTTACCGGATGGCTGCCTTCGGCGGTCAGCGCGGGGACGGCTCAGCCCGGGCGTTTGCGCCGCCAGGAATATTTCGGGCCCTTGGCTTCCGGCTCTACCGCCGGCTGGTAATAGACTGGCAAGCCTCCTGTGCGCCCTTCCTCCAGCCGCTTCAACAGCACCGGATTGGAGACCTCGAACTCGTCGAAGCCGAGCCGCAGCATATGCGGCAATTGATCGACCAGGACCTGGCCCGTGGCGCGCACCGCGCCTTTGAAGTTATGCCGGGTGCGCAGCAATTCGCCCTTGGAGAAGGAGCGGCCGTCGTTGAAGGCCGGGAAGGCAAGCGCCACCAGCGACAGCTGGTCGAGCAGGCCGACGATCTTGTCGAGCTCGTCGCCGGGGAGCAGGAGCACGCCGAGGCGCTCCTTGGCCGACCTGCGGATATCGTCATCGAGCCCGAGAAAGGCCTGCAACGGGAGGATGAAGCGGCCATTGCCGGCAAGCGCTTCGGCGCTCTCGGCATGGGTCCATTCGTCCTCGCGGAAACCGTTCGGGGTCCAGAGGCGGGTTTCCGATTTGGTCGGCTCAGTCATCAAAATTCCTAATGCCCTAAGATCCTAATGCCCTAAGAATGAAAGGATATGTCGCTGTTCAGGTCGGCCCGGAGTCGAAAATGGTGGCTTTCGAGAACGGGAGCGGAGCGTACTTCAACTACGCGAGCTCCGAAAGCGCAGGAACCCGCCATTTGCAGGCCGGCCTCACCTGAGTAGCGGCTGTCCTTAAAGTGATGCGTCGGTCAGCGACTTCTCCAGCCCCGACAGATGGATGCCGCACTCGGTCTTGGCGTGCCCCGCCCAGCGGCCGCTGCGCGCATCCTCGCCTGGCTGTACCGGCTGCGTGCAGGGGAAGCAGCCGATCGACAGATAGCCATAGGCGACCAGCGGGTTTTCACGCAGCGCATGCGCGCGCATGTAGTCGGCCTGGTCGGATGTCGTCCAATGCGCGAGCGGATTGATGCGGATGCGCGAGCCGACGGCCTCGAAGACCGGGAGTGCCGCGCGCGTCGAAGCCTGGAAGCGCTTGCGACCGGTGAACCAGGCGCGGAACGGCTCGACGCCACGCGCCAGCGGCTCGACCTTGCGCAGGTTGCAGCACGCGTCGGTAGCGGTCTCATGCAGCCGGCCGGTCGGATCGACGCGTTCGAGCGCCGCTTCGTTCGGCTTGATCACTCTGACATCGGTCAGGCCGAAATCGGCGACCAGCGCGTCGCGGTAGCCCAGCGTCTCCTCGAAATGCTTGCCGGTGTCGAGAAAGATCACCGGCAGCGAGCGGTCGATCTCGGCAATCATGTGCAGGAGGACTGCCGAATCGGCGCCGAAGGACGACACGGCGGCAACCTCGCCGCGGAAGAATTCACGCGCCGAGCGCTCGATGATCTCGATCGGCTTCAGATGGCCGAGCAGCGCGTCGAGCCCCGCCGCTTCCGCGGCGACGCCGGCCTCGACGCCGCCGATCCGGTCAAGCGGCCTTGGTTTCGCCAGCATAGAGCGCCTCCTTGAACGGCGCGGGACCGACACGGCGGTAGGCGTCGATAAAACGTTCACTGGGATTGAGCCGAAGGCCGAGATAGGTGTCGACGATCTGCTCGATGGCATCGGTGATTTCTTCCGAAGAGAAACCGCGGCCGATGATCTCGCCGACCGACGTGTTCTCGTCGGCCGAGCCGCCAAGCGTGACCTGGTAGAGCTCGGAGCCCTTCTTCTCCACGCCGAGAATGCCGATATGGCCGACATGGTGGTGGCCGCAGGCGTTGATGCAGCCGGAAATCTTCAGCTTCAGCTCACCGATCTCGCGTTGCCGCTCCAGCGAGGCGAAGCGGCGCGAGATTTCCTGCGCGACCGGAATCGAACGCGCCGTGGCAAGCGCGCAATAATCGAGGCCGGGGCAGGAGATGATATCGCTGATCAGGTTGGAATTGGCGGTCGCCAAGTCGATCTCGACCAGGGCGTCATAGACGGCCTTGAGGTCGGCGCGCGCCACATGCGGCAGGATCAGGTTCTGTTCGTGGCTGACGCGCAGCTCGTCGAAGGCGTATTTCTCGGCGATGTCGGCAACCGCCTCCATCTGGCTGTCGGAGGCGTCACCGGGCACCTCGCCGATGCCCTTGAGCGAGATCGTCACCGCCGCATAGTCGGGGTGGCGATGCGTTATCACATTCTGGTCGAGCCACTCCGAAAAACTCTTGGAATCGAGCCGCGCCTGCTTTACCTGCGCGTCGCCTTCTGGCCGGTCAGGCAATGCCGGCGGCGCGAAATAGGCATTGATCGCCTGGATGTCGGCGTCCGGCAGCTTCAGCTCCGCGTCCTTCAACTCCTGCCATTCGGCCTCGATCTGGCGGGTGATCTCCTCGACCCCGGTCTCGTGGACGAGGATCTTGATACGCGCCTTGTACTTGTTATCGCGGCGGCCATAGAGGTTGTAAACGCGCAGGATCGCCGTGCAGTAGGACAACAGCTCGGCTTCCGGCAGGAAGTCGCGGATCTTCTTGGCGACCATCGGCGTGCGGCCCTGGCCGCCACCGACATAGACGGCAAAGCCCAGCTCGCCGGCCGCGTTCTTCTTCAGATGCAGCCCGATGTCGTGCGTCTGGATGGCGGCGCGATCACGCTCGGCGCCGGTCACCGCGATCTTGAACTTGCGCGGCAGGTACGAGAACTCCGGATGCACCGACGACCACTGGCGCAGGATCTCCGCATAGGGACGCGGATCGGCAACCTCGTCGGCGGCCGCGCCGGCGAAATGATCCGCGGTGACGTTGCGGATGCAGTTACCGCTGGTCTGGATGGCATGCATTTCGACACTCGCCAGATCAGCAAGGATCGCCGGGATGTCGGACAGCGCCGGCCAGTTGAACTGGATGTTCTGGCGCGTGGTGAAGTGGCCGTAGCCCTTGTCGTATTTGCGGGCGATGTGGCCGAGCATGCGCAATTGCCTGCTGTTCAGCGTGCCGTAGGGCACGGCGATACGCAGCATATAGGCGTGCAACTGCAAATAGACGCCGTTCATCAGCCGGAGCGGCCGGAACTGGTCCTCGGTGATCTCGCCGGCAAGCCGGCGCTGCACCTGGTCGCTGAACTCGGCGACGCGGGCCTTTACGAAATCGTGGTCGAACTCGTCGTAACGGTACATGCTTCGTCTTTCAGGGCGCGTCCGCCCGCTTTCTTGTGTCTATGCCGCCCGTGCCGGAGCCGGGCTCGCCTGCTTGCCGAGGTCGGTGCGGATGGTGGGGCCCGCGGCGCGGATCTTCTCGCGCAGCCGCACCGGCTCGACCGCGCCGTTGATCACGGTCACATCGATCAGGTTGACGTCGACGACTTCGTTGTTGGCAGCGGCCGCGGCGCCGATGGCCTCGAGCCGATCCTCCGCCGCCTTGTCATGGGCGATGTCGGCACGACTGACGGTCTCCGCCCAGCCGCCATCGGCGTACCAGACTGCGATACCGTCCGAGAGCCTGTTCGCGGTCAGAACCTTCATTGCTCAACTCCTTCGGCCGCTACGCCGGCCGTATCTTCACGCGTGTGCGCCGCAAGCGGCTCGGATTGTTCGAAATTGGCGCCGGCGACCGCGTCGCCGATGATGGTCATGACCGGACCGGTAAGATCGGCGCGCGCTTCCAGCGACGGCAGGTCGGCGAGCGTGCCGTGGAAGCGGCGGCGATTGCCAAGGCTGGCATTCTCCACCACGGCGACGGCAGTATCGGGCGACAGCCCGGCTTCGATCAGCCGGCCGGCGACTTCGGCTGCGACCGAGCGGCCCATATAGACGGCGACGGTGGCGCCCGAAATGGCAAGCTTTGCCCAATCGGGCAGTGAGTTGCCCTTGAGGTCATGCCCGGTGGTGAACACCATCGAGGACGTCACGCCGCGCAGCGTCAGCGGCAATTCGAAATCGGCGGCCGCGGCGAAGGCGGCGGTCACGCCCGGAACCACCTCATAGGCGATGCCGGCCTCGCGAAGTGCTGCCATTTCCTCGCCCGCCCGCCCGAACACAAGCGGATCGCCTGATTTCAGCCGCACCACGCGCTTGCCGGCGCGGCCAAGCTCGACGAGCAGAGCGTTGATTTCTTCCTGGCTCTTGGAATGGCAGCCCTTGCGCTTGCCGACAGGCAAGCGCTCGGCATCCCGGCGCCCCATGGTGACGATCGCTTCCGGCACCAACGCGTCGTAGACGATCGCGTCGGCCTCCATCAGCAGGCGGTGGGCGCGCAGCGTCAAAAGATCCTCCGCGCCCGGGCCGGCGCCGACCAGAGCGATGTGACCTGCGGTCGGCGCGTCCGAAGTCAGAAGTTCGAGCGCAGCACTATGCGCCCTGGCGAACTCTCCGGCTTCAACCGCCTTGGCCGGGAGGCCGGCGAAGAAATCGCTCCAGAACCGGCGGCGGCGATTGCCTTTCGGCAGCCGCTCGGCAGCAGTGCGAAACGACGACGCCAAGGCCGCCAGCCGGCCAAGCGACGGCGACAGCATGCGATCGATGCGCACCCGCAGCAGCTGCGCCAGCACAGGGCCGGCGCCCTCGGTGCCGATGGCGATGGCGACCGGCGCGCGGTTGACCAGCGCCGGTGTGAAGAAATCGCAGAGCTCAGGCCGGTCGACGGCGTTGACCGGAATGCCCAGCCGGCGGGCGTCTTCCACCACGCGGCGGTCGAGCGCCTCGTCGCCGCTGGCGGCAAACACCATGGCCGCGTCCTCGAGGTGCGCGGCATCGTAGGCGACATCGACGTGGACAGCGCCGGTGGTTGCAATGAAATTCAGAAGCTCGGGATCGGCATTGTCCGCAGTGATGCGCAGCGTCGCGTTTGACTGAGCAAGCAGCCTGGCCTTGGCCAGTGCCTCCTCGCCGTTGCCGACGATGGCCACGGCTTCGCCGTCGACCCGCAGGAAAACGGGGAAGGCGTTGAGCTTGGCATTGGCTGGCGACATGGCGATAAACAGTACGAGAACAGTCTGGCAGTTTATGCGGGCCTGGGAAAAACCAGAAGGCAAGCACTCGCGCATCCCTTGATGGCAGGCAATCGCTTTTTCGCAGCCGCGAAAGGCAGGAGAAAAAAATTCTACGCCGGAGCTTGAGGTGGTCAGGCACCTCTCCGAGAGCTATTGATCCGGCATAGTTTTTAGCGCCGTGCAGCCGACACGGCAAAACGTTTTTTTCTAAATTCTACTAACTAGTAGATTAAGACGCGGTCTTGCTGGTGGGTGAGGTCGCTGCCGCCTGCAGCACATCCTCCAGTCGTTGGTTCATCCGGAACTATCATGCTCGGCGGCACGTTTCGCTAACGATCCATCCCGTCGGTCGAGCCGCTCTCGCGGGCTCGATGGGCTCAAGGCAAGGAGGAAAATTATGAACATCAAGCTTAAACGCGGTCTCTGGGTGGTCGTGGCCGACGGCGAGAAGGCGCTTTTCCTCCGCAATGAAGGCGACAGCAAGTTTCCGAACCTCGAGGTGGTTCAGGAGATGGAGCAGGAAAATCCCGCCACCCGGGAGCAAGGCACCGATAAACCGGGCCGATATGCCGAAGGGCCACGCAGCGCGATCGAAGAGACCGACTGGCATCGCCTCGGCAAGGAACGTTTCGCAAGCGATATTGCCGACCGGCTCTACAAGCTTGCGCATCGGGGTGAGTTCGACCAGCTCGTGCTGATCGCGCCGCCGCAGGTGCTCGGCGAGATGCGTCAGAAGCTGCACAAGGAAGTCAGCGAAAAAGTCCAGGCCGAAATCCCCAAGACGCTGACCAATCATACCGTCTTCGACATCGAGAATCTGCTCAAAGCGGCCTGAGCGGCACACAGGAACGCACAGTGCAGGGGATTGATGCCGTGGCCCCTGATGGCGGCTCGCTGATTTTCTCATCCGGCGTCCGATCGCGGCGCCGAATTCCGTCTAGCGGTGGTTGCGTCACCGCCCCTCCCCCGATCATATTGGGAAGGGGCGGCGGCCCTCGGGCGGCGCTTATCGACATCGTGAATTCTCGGAAGGCGCTCCATAGACAATGCCGCATGACACGCCCCTGATCGCCACCATCGTCGCCGGTTTGGGGCTTGCCTTCGTTTTCGGAGCATTGGCCAACCGATTCCGCATCCCGCCGCTGGTCGGCTATCTCGTGGCCGGCGTGCTGGTCGGGCCGAACACGCCGGGCTTCGTCGCCGACGCCAGCCTTGCCAACGAGCTCGCCGAGATCGGCGTCATCCTGCTGATGTTCGGCGTCGGCCTGCATTTCTCGCTGAGGGATCTTTTGTCGGTCCGCGCGATCGCTGTGCCCGGCGCCGTCGTGCAGATCGGCTTTGCCACGCTGCTCGGCGTCGGCCTTGCCTGGCTGCTTGGCTGGTCGCTCGGCGCCGGCCTTGTCTTCGGCCTCGCGCTCTCCGTCGCCTCGACCGTCGTCCTACTGCGCGCCATGCAGGAGCGGCGGCTGATCGAGACCGAGCGCGGCCGCATCGCCGTCGGCTGGCTGATCGTCGAGGATTTGGCCATGGTGCTGGCGCTGGTGCTTTTGCCGGCGCTCGCCGGCGTGCTTGGCGGCCAGCCGCAAGCCGACGACCATCCGAGCCTGATTTCGCTGCCCGCCAGCCACGGCATATGGGGCGTGGTCGGCATAACGCTGGCCAAGGTCGTCGCCTTCGTTGTCGTCATGCTGGTCGTAGGCCGCAGGGTCATCCCCTGGATCCTGCACTATGTCGCCCATACCGGCTCACGCGAGCTGTTCCGGCTCTCGGTGCTTGCCATCGCGCTCGGCGTCGCCTTCGGCGCGGCGAAGCTGTTCGGCGTCTCGCTGGCGCTGGGCGCCTTCTTCGCCGGCATGGTCATGAGCGAGTCCGAGCTCAGCCACCGGGCGGCGGAAGAATCGCTGCCGCTGCGCGACGCTTTTTCCGTGCTGTTCTTCGTTTCCGTCGGCATGCTGTTCGATCCGTTCAGCCTGGTCAGCAACGGCCTGCCGATCCTGGCGACCTTAGCCATCATCCTCATCGGCAAATCGCTCGCCGCTTTCGTCATCGTGATCGCCTTCCGCTATCCGGTCGCGACCGCGCTGATGATCTCGGCCAGCCTTGCCCAGATCGGCGAATTCTCCTTCATCCTGGCCGAGCTCGGCGTCGGGTTGAAGCTTCTGCCCGAACAGGGCCGCGACCTCATTCTGGCCGGCGCCATCCTGTCGATCCTGCTCAACCCGCTGATGTTCCTGATCGTCGACAGGATCAAGCCGTGGCTGGAAAAGCGCGCCGGCAAAACGGCAGAGCCCGAGGAATCAAGGCCGATCGGCCCGGCGACCGAGCCCGGCCAGGTGGCCTCGGCGGCGGCAGCGTCTGAAAGCGAGAATGGTCTGCCGCCGCGGACAGGCCTCACCGGCCATTCCATCCTCATCGGCTATGGACGTGTCGGCAGCCTCGTGGGTGCCGCGCTGAAACAAGCCGCCCTGCCCTTCCTGGTCGTCGAGGATGCCGACAAGACGCTGGCGAAGCTGAGGGCCGAGGGCGTCGAAACGGTGGCCGGCAATGCCGCCAATGCGGACGTCTTCGCGGCCGCCAATCCGGAAGGCGCCAAACGGCTGATCCTCGCCATCCCCAACGCATTCGAGGCGGGACAGGTGGTGCTGCGGGCGCGCGCGGCCAATCCCGGCATCAGCGTCATTGCGCGCGCCCATTCCGATGCCGAGGTCGAGCATCTCAAGGCTCTCGGCGCCGACATCGTGATCATGGGCGAGCGCGAAATAGCACGCGGCATCGTCGAGGCGGTTACCGGCATGTCACCCGCTCGGCTGGACGACGCCGCTGCCGAGATCAGGCCGCAGCCTGCCTGACGCTCGCCTGCACAAACCAAGCGGATCAGGAAACGAATAACGGAAGCGATGTCGCTGAGATGGAAGTCACACGTGCTGGCCGCCATTGATGTGGATTTCCGAGCCGGTCACGTAGGACGCCTGGCCCGAACACAGGAAAAAGATGATGTCGGCCACTTCCGACGTGGCGCCCAGCCTTCTCAGCGGGATCGTCTCGACGATCTTGTCGGTGCCGGGCGACAGGATCGCCGTGTCGATCTCGCCCGGCGCGATCGCATTGACGCGGATGCCGTGCGGCCCGAAGTCATGCGCCATCTCGCGCGTCAGAGAACCCAGCGCCGCCTTCGACGTCGCATAGGCCGTGCCGGCAAATGGATGCACGCGCGTGCCGGCGATCGAGGTGACGTTGACGATCGAGCCCTTGGCGGCGGCGAGTTCCTTGAACAGCCCTCTCGCCAGCATGATCGGCGCGAAGAAATTGACCTGGAACACGTCGCGCCAGACATGCATCGGCGTCTCGATCGAGTTCATCCGGCCGCCGTCCTTGAGCTTGGGCGAGATGCCGGCATTGTTGACCAGCGCGTGCAACTGCCCGCCATGCGCCTCCAGCCGGTGGCGGATTTCCGAGACGGCAATGCCGACATCCTCCTGATCGGCAAGGTCGACCTTGATGTGGTCCTCGGGACCGGCCGGCCATGGGCAGTCCTCGGCAAAGGCCTGTCGCGAGCAGGTAATGACGCGCCAGCCCTCGCGTGAAAAGCGTTTCACCGTCGCATGGCCGATGCCGCGGCTGGCGCCGGTGAGCACGATGGTTTTTCTGCTGTCGATTTCGGCCATGGCTTGATCTCCGGCCGGACATGTAGCCGAAGGCGCCAGCCATTGCGAGAGGCGAGTTGCCGCTCAACCGCCGCTGAGGATGTCGAGGATCGACGTCTGCCGCCTTTTCTTCGGGCCGCCGACATCGCCGGGCGGCACCGGATGCCCGACCGAGGCGGTAGTCCCGCCGTCGCTCGGCATATCGAAGCCGTCGGCATCGACCGTCTGGGCTGGACGCGCCTGCCGTGCGGTCGCCTGGGCGACAGGGCTCGACTGGCCGACGGGGGCGGGCGGCGCCGGCTGCGAGTTGTCGGCCGAGGGTATCTCGTCCGGCACGACCGTATCGGGCGGCGTCGATTTCCACGTGCCGGGCAACGGCCTGACCGGCAAGCCTTCATGCGCGGCGACCATGAATTCGTGCCAGGCCTGCGCCGGCAAGGCGCCGCCGGTCACCTTCTTCATCGGGCTCCCGTCGTCATTGCCGAACCACACACCCGTCGTGAGGTTGGCGGTATAGCCGACGAACCAGGCGTCGCGTGAATTCTGGCTGGTGCCGGTCTTGCCGGCCGAGGGCCAGTTGAAGGCCGCCTTCTTGGCGGTGCCGACTTCGACCGTGCCCGTCATCATAGAGTTCATCATGCCGACGATGTCGGCCTTGAGGACGCGCGGCGCGCTGCCGCCATTGTTTTCGTAGAGCACCTTGCCGCTAGCCGTGGTGACGCGCTGGATGAAATGGATATCCGGCTTGTAGCCGCCATTGGCGAAAGGCACATAGGCGGCGGTCAGTTCCAGCGGCGTCACTTCCGAGGTGCCGAGCGCGATCGAGGTGTTCGACTGCAGGTCGGATTGGATGCCCATGCGGTGCGCGGCCTCAACCACGGCGTCGGGGCCGACCTCCATGGTGAGTTGCGCCGCCACCGAGTTCAGCGACTTCGCCAGTGCGGTGGCCAGCGTCACCTTGCCATAATATTTGCCGCCATAATTCTCCGGTGTCCATTTGCCTATTCTGATCGGGGCGTCGTTGCGCACGCTGTCCGGTGTGCGGCCTGCTTCCAGCGCCGCCGTGTAGACGAAAGGCTTGAAGGCCGATCCCGGCTGGCGCCGCGCTTCCGAGGCGCGGTCGAACTGGCTGGTCGAATAGTCGTAACCGCCGACCATGGCGCGAACGGCGCCGGAATCATCGATCGACACCAACGCGCCCTGGGTGACGTTGAGCTTCTTGCCGCTCTCGTCGATCAGCCGGCGGATCGACTGCTCGGCGAGCTTCTGCAGCGTCAGATCCACGGTGGTGTCGATGATGATGTCGCCGCGCACGTCGCCGATCAGGTCGGGAAGCTCCTCCATGACCGTGTCGGCGACGTAATTCTCCGAACCGGTCCAGTAGGAGGGCGAGCGCGTCGCCGGCGCGCTCAGCGCCATTTTGTATTCCTTGTCGCCGATCTTGCCTTCCTCGCGCATGGCGGCGAGCACGAGCTGTGCGCGTTCTTCCGCCGCCTTGGGATCGCGCGCCGGCGAAAGCCGCGACGGCGCCTTGAGCAAACCGGCCAGAAGCGCTGCCTCGGAAAGCGTGACATCGCGCGCGCTCTTGCCGAAGTACCGCCGCGAGGCGGCCTCCACGCCATAGGCGCCGGACCCGAAATAGACCCGGTTGAGATACATTTCGAGGATCTGGTCCTTGCTGTGCTTGTGCTCCAGCCACAGCGCCAGCAGCACTTCCTGCACCTTGCGCTCCAGCGTGCGATCCGGCGTCAGGAATAGGTTCTTGGCTAGCTGCTGCGTCAGCGTCGAGCCGCCCTGCGAGAAATGACCGCCAAGGACGTTGGTGACCATGGCGCGCGTCAGCCCGATCGGGTCGATGCCGAAATGCGAATAGAACCGCCGGTCCTCGATGGCGACGACGGCCTCGGGAATATAGGGCGACATTTCATTGAGGCCGACGGCTTCGCCGCCGCTCATGCCGCGATTTGCGATGAGTTGCCCGTCGACCGAGACGATCTTGATGTTGGGCGCGCGGTCGGGGATCGACCATGTGGTCGCCGCCGGCATCTTGGCGCCGTAATAGACGACGACGCCGGCCACCGCGATGCCGCCCCAGATGCAGAAAACGAAGCACCAGTAGAGCAGGCGGCCGAAGATGGAAAACAGCCCGCGCTGGCTGCGATCGCGCCCCCGGCCGCGCGATTTCGCCTTGGCGGATTTGCGTTTCGCTGCGGATTTACGACTTGCCGGCACGACGCGATCCTCCTCGCTGACCGAAAAGCCGTCGGAGGATTTCGCCCGCGGCGAGCCCTCGAAGCTCGGTTCGATGCGACTGTCTCTGCGGTTCGCCATTGCGCTGTGCTTGCTGTCCCCGATGCCGATGGCGCTCGGGTTGCAGAGTAGATGCGGCGGTTTAAAGGCGCGTTAAGTGGGGAAAAATCGAAGTGATTGAAAATCAAATGTTTGGTAAGCGGCCACCTGACGGAGCGCGATCGGCGTGGCATTCCGGCCGCGCTCCAGAGTTTGCATAGGCGGGCGAGTCGGCTCGGACTAGTCGAGCACGGCACGGACCGAGAGCGCAGCTCTCGATGCCCGCATGACATCGCCGACATGGCAGTAGCAGACGATCTCGTGCAGCTGATAGTCCGTCAGCTCGAAGAAGCGTTTTGCTTCGCCGTAGGTGTCGTTCTTCAAACCCTCGTCGTGCAGAACGGGGTCTTCCAGGGCGACGGATATGGGCGAGCCGGCGCCCCGCATGACATTGCGTTCCCGCGGGGCACGATATTCAGTGCCGATCAGCGCGGTCAGGAGCCGGTTTGGCTCACGTTCGAGAAGCTCCGCCCAACGTGCGAGGCGCTGGGTTCGGCTCATGACGGGTTTGGCGGTGCGGACCTCGGCAACGGCGTGCAACTGGTCCAGTGTTTGGTGCTTCATGGCAACCTCCTAGAGGCTAGGTTGGTCGGCCCCAAAACTCCCTATGCGCAGCATGATATCGCCGAACCGCGCGGACGTCATCCGTTTGCCATCCACCCCCGCAAGATTTGATGGGCTGCGCGCGGCCCCCGTGTTTCTTCATGCCGTCGCCAGAATATGGAGCCGAAATCACAGGCTCATCCTGGACGTCCAAGAATGCTGAACTCGGGCTCCGCCGCCTTTCGACCGACGATCGACGACAGGCCGTAGAAAGCCAGCGGCTGTTCCTGACAAGTCACCGCCACGACGCTGTTCGACTTGTCTATGTCCAGGCCCTTCGGCCCGCCCTCCTCGACACTGGCCCTGCCGCGCAGAAAGCTTTCGTCGTCGAGCACGGCGACCGAACGCGACGGCGTGCGGCGCCCCTTCCAGCCTTCGTCGCTTGCATAGACGTGAACCATCGGGCTGCCGGCGTCGGCGACAAGAATGTGGCTGCCGTCCTGCGTGAAGCGCAGGCCATGCGGGTAGTTGGCATTTTCCAGGACACCGGCGGGCCGGGTTTCAGGGCCAAGCGGTTCCGACATGTCGTAGATCTTCACGTCGTTGGTGCCGTGGCTGCTGACGGCGACCCACCGCCCGTCATGGCTGAGCGCGATGCCGTCCGGGATGTCGAGGCCCTGCTCCAGGAGAAGCTGATTCCACAGGTCGCGGTATCCCCATCGCCGGTGAATCACATGGCGGGTCACCCGATGCGTGTAGTTGTTACAGACCAGCAGGCTGAGCCGGCCATGTGACTCACGCCTGACGGCGACCGAGCCGGGCGTTCTCAATCTGCACAATCGGCTGCCTTTGATCACGCGAAGCGGCGAGATTTCGTGCCCTTGTCCGGCCGGTTCGCCTTGCGGCAGGGCGAAGACCGCAACCAGCCCATCGCGATTGGCAACCACAAAAGTCCTGTTGTCGATGAAATCGAGGCCATGCACCTCGCCCATGCTGTCCGATCTGAGCTCCACGAAGCCACGGATAACGATGCTCGGTGCACCGGCCGTCGGCTCTATGTCGATGCGCAGCATCAGGCATTGCCTGCGACCATATCCGGCGACCGCAAGCAAGCGGTTGTCGGGCGAAAAGCGCAGGTCCTCGGTCCGTCCGATCGCGGCGAGCGCATCGTTCACGGCACCGGTGGCCTCGAAATCGATCCGGGGAATCATATCAAAAACCACCGCCGCTCCAGCGAGCGGACCCGGATGCAATAGGCGCTATCCGGAGCCGACCGGTCAAGTCCGCGAGATGCGGACGAGGTGAGATCAATTCTGTTGGATCGAAATGCCCTTGTCGTCGATCTTGAGCTCCACGCCCTTCGGCCTGGTCTGCTCGCGGTAGATGTAGATGCCAAGCGCGATGACCACGACGACCAACGCGCCGATGATGAGGTAGAGCATATTCTGTCTCATCTCGCCCCCTTCTTGCTGCCGAGTCTCGCGCCTGCTTCGAGGCCCTGCGGCGGTCGCTCACTGGTCGCTGTCATCATTGGCCGATGCAGGCCGCCAACTGGTCGGCTCGACTTTCTTCTGGGTGTTGCTGTCGGTGTAGACCCACCAGCCGCCGTCGCGATATTGCCCGACGGATTCGTTGACCACGCCGTGCTCGTCGTTCCACAGGATCGTTACCTTCGAGCCGTCCTTCGGCGCGCTCGCTATCGGTTTGCGCTCTGCCATTCATTCCCTCCCATCTCACGCCGACAATGGACCGGCAGGAACGTCGCTCGACGCGCCGGGTCGTCAGCTATGCGCGAAGATATCCTCTTCCGCCCAGCCCATCAGATCGAGCTTGGCGCGCGTCGGCAGGAAGCGGAAGCAGGCTTCGGCCTCCTTGGTGCGACCCTCGCGCGCAAGCCGCGCGGCCAGCACCTCGCGCAGCCGGTGCAGGTAAAGCACGTCGGAGGCGGCATATTCGAGCTGCTCGGGCGACAGTGTTTCCGCCGCCCAGTCCGACGATTGCTGCGCCTTGGAGAGGCCGATACCGAGCAGTTCGTTGCATATATCCTTCAGCCCGTGGCGGTCGGTGTAGGTACGGGTCAGCCGCGAGGCGATCTTGGTGCAGAAAACCGGTTCGGCCATGACGCCGAAAGCGTGATAAAGGACGGCAATGTCGAAACGGCCGTAGTGAAACAGCTTCACCACGGCGTCGTTCCTGAGAAGGCTGACGAGGTTGGGCGCCTCCTTCTGGCCTGGCGCGATCTGGATGACGTCGGCGCTGCCGTCGCCGGGCGAGATCTGAACCACGCAGAGCCGGTCACGATGCGGGTTCAAGCCCAGCGTTTCCGTGTCGATGGCGACCGCACCGACATTGTAGCGGGAAAGGTCTGGCAGATCGTGCTTGTGGAAACGGATGTCGGTCATTCTCTTCTCCGGATCGCGGCCAGCGGCGCACCCGTTTTTGGACGCGAAGGCGCCGCGCATTGCGCTATCACGCCCGTCCTTGCCGCGATCCGGAAAAAAATCAACAGAAAGTTGATTTTCGCGGTCCGCGCGGGTTCACCTCAGCGTGTCAGAGCATCGAGAATGCGCGCCCAGGAACGCTGCCCCTTGTGGAAGGAGGTGAGTTCGTACTTCTCGTTGGGCGAATGGATGCGGTCGTCATCGAGGCCGAAGCCGACCAGCAGCGATTCCATGCCGAGATAGGTCTGGAAATCGCCGACCACGGGGATGGAGCCGCCGCCGCCGGTGGTGACAGCCTGCTTTTCCCATTCGTCGGAGAGCGCATCCTTGGCCTTGGCCAGGAACGGCGAGTCGTAGGAAAGCTGGATCGCCGGCGAGCCGCCATGCGGATGGAATTCGACGGAGCAGTCGCCGGGAATCCGATCGCGCACGAAAGCCTGGAAGGCGGCGCGGATTTTTCTCGGATCCTGCTTGTGGACGAGCCGGAACGACACTTTCGCCGATGCTTCCGCCGCGATCACCGTCTTGAAGCCCTTGCCGGTATAGCCGCCGATGATGCCGTTGAACTCGGCCGTCGGCCGTGCCCAGGTGAGTTCGAGCACGGAGCGGCCCTTTTCGCCGGCGGGAATGGAAAGCCCGACCGGTCCGAGGAAGGTCTCGGCGGTCTCGCCGAGCCCCTCCCAGGATTTCAGCACCTGCGAGGGCGTCTCCTCGACGCCGTCATAGAAGCCCTGGATGGTGACACGGCCGTCTTGATCATGGATGTCGGCGAGGATTTTGGTCAGGATCCGGATCGGATTGGCGGCCGGGCCGCCATAGAGGCCTGAATGCAGGTCGCGGCTGGCTGCCTTGACGGTGACTTCCTCGCCGACCATGCCGCGTAGCGACACGCAGATCGACGGCGTCTCGCGGTTCCACATGCTGGTGTCGCAGACCAGCGCGAAATCCGCTTTCAGCTCGGCGGCGTTGGCCTCGAGAAAGGGCTTGAGCGACGGCGAGCCGGACTCTTCCTCGCCCTCGAACAGGATCGTGACGCGGCACGGCAGATTGCCGTGCACCTGCTTCCAGGCGCGGCAGGCCTCGACGAAGGTCATCAGCTGACCCTTGTCGTCCGCCGAGCCGCGCCCGGCGATCACCTTGCGGCCGGGCTCGACCTCTTTGATCGACGGCGCGAACGGATCCGTTTCCCACAGCTCGATCGGATCGACCGGCTGCACGTCGTAATGGCCGTAGAACAGCACATGCGGCGCGCCGGCCGGTCCTTCGTGATGCGCCACCACCATCGGGTGGCCGGGCGTGTCGCGCACGCTGGCGTCGAAGCCGATCAGCTTGAGCTCGGCCGCCAGCCATTCGGCGCCCTTGCGGCAATCGGCGGCAAAGGCCGGGTCGGTGGAGATCGACTTGATACCGAGCAAGCCGAAAAGCCGCTCCAGGCTCTGGTCGAGGTTCTGGTCGAGACGGTCAAGGACGGGGGAGAGTCTGGACATTTCTTCAGCCTTTCGATTCTGGCCCGACCCTAAAGGGGCGAGCAGAAAACGCAAAGCCGCGATCGTTGGACCACGCGTTCCGGCGTCGGTAACACGCGGGCTGGGAGACAAAAAAGAACCGCCGTGGTGGAGGGGGAACCACGGCGGTCTTTACTCGAAACGTTGCGGCAGCCCGGAGAGGGGGGATAGGCTGCCGCAGTTGCCCGGGATAGGCGGGGGACGGGCCTTACTCCGGACTTCGGCGAAAAATGCCGATGACAGCTATTTGGGTCTGTGAAAATGGCGATTCAAGGGCACGAAGATTACACTTTTGTAACATGCTCGTGAGCGGCTGAATTTGTCCGAGACAGTGTCTGTCAGGGGTGTTGCCGGAACCGGCCGTTTGCGCAGCCTTTGGCATGGACCGCGAAGCTTGGCCGCGCTATCCCTGCCGGCATGAAAAAAGGCGATCATCTCTTTCTTGTCGACGGCTCCGGCTACATTTTCCGCGCCTACCACGCGCTGCCGCCGCTCAACCGCAAATCCGACGGCCTGCCCACCAGCGCCGTGCTCGGCTTCTGCAACATGGTATGGAAGCTGATGCAGGACGCCCGCAACACGAACGTAGGCATCGTGCCGACCCATTTCGCCGTCATCTTCGACTATTCGGCGAAGACCTTCCGCAGCGACCTTTATCCCGAATACAAGGCCAACCGCTCGGCGCCGCCGGAAGACCTGATCCCGCAATTCGGCCTGATCCGCCAGGCGACCGTGGCCTTCAACCTGCCCTGCATCGAGATGGAAGGTTTCGAGGCTGACGACATCATCGCCACCTATTGCCGGCTGGCCTGCGAGGTCGGCGCCGACACCACCATCATCTCCTCCGACAAGGACCTGATGCAATTGGTCGGCCCGACCGTCGGAATGTACGACCCAATGAAGGATCGCCAGATCGGCATTCCCGAAGTGATCGAGAAATGGGGCGTGCCGCCGGAAAAGATGATCGACCTGCAGGCGCTGACCGGCGACTCCGTCGACAACGTGCCCGGTGTGCCCGGCATCGGCCCGAAGACCGCGGCGCAACTTCTGGAGCAGTTCGGAGACCTTGACGGCCTGCTGGCGCGCGCCGGCGAGATCAAGCAGGAAAAGCGGCGCGAATCGATCATCGCCAATGCCGACAAGGCGCGCATCTCGCGCGAGCTGGTGACGTTGAAGAACGACGTGCCGCTCAAGGAGGGGCTGGACGACCTTGTGCTGCATGCCCCGGACGGGCCGAAGCTGATCGGCTTCCTGAAGACGATGGAATTCACCACGCTGACACGTCGCGTGGCGGAAGCGACTGCAACCGAGATCGGCGACGTCCAGGCTTCCAGTGTCACCATCGAGCGCGCCGACACCGCACATGGTCCCGATGTCGGGGCCGGCGCGCCGGCTGCCTCAAGACCGGCGGCGACGCCGAACGGCGCCGCGAAGCCTGCAGCACCGGTCAGGCCCGAGGATGCCCCACCCCAGGGCGATACGCCTTCCCTGCTCTCGGCGCTGCGGCTGGAGCAGGCGACGGCGCGCAAGATCGATCCCTCGGCCTATGTCGCCATTCGCGATATGGCCGCGCTGAAGGCCTGGATCGCCGAAGCGAGGGAAGCCGGCATCCTTGCCTTCGACGCCGAGACCTCTTCGTCCGACCCGATGCAGGCCGACTTGATCGGCCTGTCCATAGCGATCGCGCCGGGCCGCGCCGCCTACGTGCCGCTCGCCCACACGAGCGGCAATGGCGACCTGCTTGGCGGCGGCATGCTGGCGGACCAGCTCCCGGTCCGCGACGCGCTGGGCTTGCTCAAGCCCCTGCTCGGGGACCGGTCGGTCCTGAAGATCGTCCAGGACATGAAATACGACATCGTCGTGATGAGCCGGCATGGTATCGAGGTCGGCCCGTTCGACGACACGATGCTGATCTCCTACGTGCTCGACGCCGGCACATCCGGCGGGCACGACCTCGCCTCGCTGTCGGAGAAGTGGCTCGGCCATGCGCCGGGCACGAAGAGGGAGCTTGCCGGCTCGGGCAAGAGCGCGGTCGGCTTCGACCAGGTCGACATCGAGCGGGCGACCGCCTATGCCGGCGAGCAGGCCGATCTGGCGCTGCGGCTGTGGCAATTGCTGAAGCCGCGGCTCGCCGCCAAGGGTCTCGTCTCCGTCTATGAAAGGCTGGAGCGGCCGCTTGTGCCCGTGCTCGCCCGCATGGAGCAGCGCGGCATTTCGGTCGATCGCCAGATTCTCTCCAGGCTCTCGGGTGAGCTGGCGCAAGGCGCCGCCCGCGCCGAGGAAGAAATCTATGGGATCGTCGGCGAGCGCATCAACATCGGCTCGCCGAAGCAGCTCGGCGATATATTGTTCGGCAAGATGGGCCTCCCGGGCGGCTCCAAGACCAAGACCGGCCAGTGGTCGACCTCGGCGCAGCTGCTGGAAGATCTCGCCGCCGAAGGCCACGAGCTGCCGCGCAAGATCGTCGACTGGCGCCAGCTCACCAAGCTGAAATCGACCTATACAGACGCCTTGCCCGGCTTCATCAATCCCGGGACGAACCGCGTCCACACTTCCTATGCCCTGGCCGCGACGACAACCGGTCGTCTATCATCGTCCGATCCCAACCTGCAGAACATCCCGGTGCGCACCGCCGAAGGCCGCAAGATCAGGACCGCCTTCATCGCCGAAAAGGGGCACAAGCTGGTCTCGGCCGACTACAGCCAGGTTGAATTGCGCGTGCTGGCCCATGTCGCCGAAATCCCGCAGCTCAAGCAGGCTTTTGCGGACGGCGCCGACATCCACGCCATCACCGCGTCCGAAATGTTCAACGTGCCGGTAGAAGGCATGCCTTCGGAAGTGCGGCGGCGTGCCAAGGCGATCAATTTCGGCATCATCTACGGCATCTCGGCCTTCGGTCTGGCGAACCAGCTGTCGATCCCGCGCGAGGAGGCGAGCGCCTACATCAAGCGCTATTTCGAGCGCTTCCCGGGCATCCGCGACTATATCGAGGAAACCAAGGCCTATGCGCGCGAATACGGCTTCGTCGAAACGATCTTCGGCCGCCGCATCCACTATCCGGAGATAAGGTCCTCCAACCCGTCGGTTCGCGCCTTCAACGAGCGCGCTTCGATCAATGCGAGGCTCCAGGGCACTGCGGCCGACATCATCCGCCGCGCCATGGTGCACATGGAAGAGGCGCTGGAGAAGGCGAAGCTGTCGGCCCGCATGCTCTTGCAGGTGCATGACGAGCTTATCTTCGAGACGGTGGAAGCAGAAGTCGAAGCGACAATTCCCGTGGTGCGCCGCGTGATGGAGAACGCGCCGATGCCGGCGGTCTCGATGTCGGTGCCGCTGCATGTCGATGCGCGGGCCGCCGACAACTGGGACGAGGCGCACTGATACCTTCGCCATCCTCGGGCTTGACCCGAGGATGACGACTCGAGGGCTAAGCCGCCTCAGCTCTACACTTCGCGCAAACCCCGCGAAACTCGATCACCGCCTTCTTGGCGGCGAAGCCGGTCGAGCGCACCCATTCGTCCAGCCGGTGGTCGACATCATGGTCGGACATTTCGGTTACCTGGCCGCAGCTGTCGCAGATGGCGAATGCGGTCATCGAATGACTGTGGTCGTGCGGCTCGGCGCAGGCGACGAAGGAGTTCAAGCTTTCGAGCCGGTGCACGAAGCCCGACTTCACCAGCGTGTCCAGCGCGCGGTAGACCTGCAGCGGCGCCCGGAACCCGCGCTCGCGCAGTTGGTCGAGCAGCATATAAGCGCTCAGCGGCCCGCTGGCGGCTTCGAGCTTCTCAAGCACCCACAGCTGGTTCTTGGTCAGCGCATCCCTTGCCGTCATCTTGTCTCCGGTCGTCGCGTCGTTTCGCGTGCCGACTGCGCACGCGAACGGCCTTTGGTCCATGAGATAGCGACGAACGCGCATCTTTGCCACTGTTTCCGCAGCTGGCGGCCCGGCGCGGGCCACTACTTGCGTGGCGGACGCCCCTTGCGCTCGGCGGAGGCCGCCCAAAGATTGATGTCGGCCTCGCGCGCATAGGTGTCGATCTCGGCAAGCTCGGCGTCGCTGAAGTCGAGCGCCTTGAGAGCGCCGACGCAATCCTCGACCTGTTCCGGCCGGCTGGCGCCGATCAGCGCCGTCGTCACGCGTCCTTTGCGCAGCACCCAGGCCAGCGCCATCTGCGCCAGCGTCTGGCCGCGCCGGCTAGCGATGGCGTTCAATGCCTTGATGTTGGTGACCGACTTATCGTTGATGAAGGCCGGACGCAGCGACTTGCCCTGGGATGCGCGGCTGCCTTCCGGGATGCCGCCGAGATATTTATCGGTCAACATGCCCTGCGCCAGCGGCGAGAACACGATCGAGCCGATGCCGAGCCCTTCCAGCGTATCGAGCAGCCCGTCTTCCTCGACCCAGCGGTTGAGCATGGAATAGCTCGGCTGGTGGATCAGGCAGGGCGTGCCGAGCCGCCGCAGGATGTCGGCCGCCTCGCGGGTGCGCTGCGAATTGTAGGAGGAGATGCCGGCATAGAGCGCCTTGCCCGAGCGCACCGCATGGTCGAGCGCGCTCATCGTTTCTTCCAGCGGCGTCTCGGGATCGAAACGGTGGGAATAGAAGATATCGACATAATCGAGCCCCATCCGCTTGAGGCTCTGGTCGAGGCTCGCGAGCACATATTTGCGGCTGCCCCATTCGCCGTAGGGGCCGGCCCACATCTCGTAGCCGGCCTTGGTCGAGATGATCAGCTCGTCACGATAGGCGGCGAAATCGGTGCGCAGGATCTCGCCAAAGGCGGTCTCGGCCGAGCCGGGCGGCGGGCCGTAATTGTTGGCGAGATCGAAATGCGTAATGCCGAGGTCGAAGGCCTTGCGCACGATCGCCTGCTTGGTCCTGTGCGGCGTGTCATTGCCGAAATTGTGCCACAGCCCGAGCGAGATGGCCGGCAGCTTGAGGCCGGACCGTCCGCAGCGGTTGTAGATCATCTTCTCGTAGCGATTCTCGGCGGCGACATAGGGCATAGGGAATCCTTGGGAGAGGCGGCCGGGATCGCCGCTAGGTGACTTGAATCGATGCTCGCCCCGCACCTTTACCCTCTCCCCGCCGAAACGGGGAGAGGGGTTGCCACCTACTTTTTCTTCGCCAGCAGCGCCTTCGCTTCCTTGATGCCGAGCGCCGCCGGCCGCTCGCATGTCGTCTGCATGGCGACGAACTTGCCGCTTTCGCCGGAGCGCAGGACGCCGGTCATGACATCGACGGCATGCAGCGCAAGCTCCATCGAGCAGCGGTGCGGCCGCCCTTCGCCGATCGCGATCGCCATGTCGGCAAGACCTGCCGTGCGGTAGTTGGCCATCATGCCTTGGCTGTGCATCTCATTGGGCACGCCGAACGGATGATCCCACTTGGGAAGCTTCTTCACCGGCTTGGTCGCATCGGTGAAGCGGACTTCGCCGCCGAAGAAATTCGGGTCCGGCACAAAGACGGTGCCCGCCTCGCCGTAGAGCTCCATCGGCGCATGGCCGTGGCTCCACACGTCCCACGAGGTGTTGAGTGTCACCACCGCGCCATTCGCGAATTCCAGCAGCGCATGGATGGTGGTCGGCGTGTTGACCGGGATTTTTTCGCCCGCGCGCGGTTTGGAGCTGATGGTGCGCTCCTTGGCCGGCGTCGCCGCGAAAGCCGCGACCTGCTTCACCGGCCCGATCAGCTGGATCAGGTTGGTGACATAGTACGGGCCGATGTCGAGCACCGGACCGGCGCCCGGCTGGAAGAAGAAGTCGGGATTGGGGTGCCAGTGTTCCATGCCATGGCCCATCACATGGCAGGTGCCGCTGGTGATCTTGCCAAGCTTGCCGCTGTCGATCAGATCGCGGGCCAGCTGATGCGCGCCGCCGAAAAACGTGTCGGGAGCCGAGCCGATGCGAAGCCCCTTCTTCTCCGCCCGCTTCTTGAGATCCAGTCCTTCCTTGACCGACAGCACGAAGGGCTTTTCCGAATAGACGTGCTTGCCAGCGTCGAGCACCGCCTTCGACACGTCATAGTGCACGGCCGGAATGGTGAGATTAACGACGATATCGATGTCGTCATCTTTGAGAAGGTCGTTGACCGTCTCGGCGCGAAGCTTGAACTCCTTCGCCCGCATCTTCGCCGCGTCCATGTTGATGTCCGCGCAGGCGCGCATCTCGATGCCGCGGAAGAGCGGCGCCAGCGAGAAATACGCCTTCGAGATGTTGCCGCAGCCGACGACGCCTACGCCAAGTTTGTTTGCCATGATGGTATGTCCTAGTAATTCTTGACGGATTGGATCGAGCGACGGGCGAAGCGCTCGATGTCGTTGGGGTTGTCCTGCTCCATGACGAAGTACTTCGTCGCGCTTTTCGCGCGCAACGCCTTGATCAGGCCGGCCCAGTCGATGGTGCCGTGGCCGACATCCGACCAGCCGTCCTCGTCCAGCCCCTCCCCCGGCTTCGCCATATCCTTGACGTGGACGGCACTGATGCGCTTGCCGTGCTTTTCGATCCAGGGCAGCGGATCGGCGCCGCCGCGCACCACCCAGGCGACGTCCATCTCCCAGCCGATGTCGGGCGCGGCGGACAGGATGTGCTCCTGCGGCAGCGAGCCGTCGACGAGCGGCTTGAACTCGAAATCATGGTTGTGCCAGGCAAAGCCGTAGCCGGCCTTCTTCGCGGTGTCGCCCACCTTGGCAAGCCGCTCGCCGAAGCCGCGCCAGCCGGCGCCATCGCCCGGCCGCGCATCGGGCATGAGGTAGGGGCAGATGAGCAGCGAGATGCCGAGCACATCGGCAATCCTGCGCACGCCGTCGAAATCCTTCTCCAGCGCATCGATCGAGAAATGCCCGGTCGGCATGGCGAGCCCGTTCTTGTCGAGCTCGGCGCGGAAAGCCTTGGGATCGTCATAGACGCCGCCGAAACCTTCGACTTCTTTGTAGCCCAGTTCGCCGAGCATTTTCAGCACGCCGTCCCATGGCTGGAAGTTGCGGGCACTGTAAAGTTGGAATGACCAGTTCATCTGTCTGTCCGTTCTGTTTGATGGTTCCGGGAGGTTGTGGTCTGGGAGGTTAAAGGCGACTGTCGGTCTCGGCGTCGAACAGCGAGGCGCGCGCCGGATCGAAGCCGATGCGGATCGCGTCGCCGCTGCGCAGCGTCTTGTCGGCTTCGACGCGGAAGGAGAGGATCTGGCCGCCGAGCTTCGTCCACACCAGCGTGTCGGAGCCCATCGGATCGACAATCTCGACAGTTGACTCGGCGGTGAACGGCATGGCCCTCGCCGCTTCGCCAAAAGCGATATGCTCCGGTCGGATGCCGAACACGCAGGGCTTGGCGGCGCGCCCGCCTTCGTTGTCGAACTGATAACGGCCGAGCGGCACCGAAACACCGTCGGCCTTGAACACCGGCGCGTCGCTTGCTTCCAGGTGCCCCTTGATAAAATTCATCGCCGGCGAGCCGAGGAAGCCGGCGACGAAGCGGTTGACCGGGCGATTGTAGATCGTCTGGGGCGCATCGAGCTGCTGGATGACGCCGCCCTTCATCACCGCGATACGGTCGGCCAGCGTCATCGCCTCGATCTGGTCGTGGGTGACGTAGATCATCGTGTTCTGCAGCCTGCGGTGCAAAAGCTTGATCTCGACGCGCAATTCCGACCGCAGCTTGGCGTCGAGGTTGGAGAGCGGCTCGTCGAACAGGAAGACGTCGACGTCGCGCACCAGTGCCCGCCCGATCGCCACGCGCTGCCGCTGGCCTCCGGAAAGCGCCGACGGCTTCCTCTGCAACAGCGGCTCGATCTGCAGGATCTCCGCCGCGCGCGCGATGCGTTTGGCGATCTCGTCCTTGGGCACGCCGGCGACGCGCAGGCCGAAGGAAAGGTTCTTCTCCACCGTCATCTGCGGGTAGAGGGCGTAGGACTGGAACACCATGCCGATGCCGCGATCCTTCGGCTCCTCCCAGGTGACATTCTTGCCCTTGATGAAGATGCGGCCCTCGGAGATGTCGAGCAGGCCGGCGATGCAGTTCAGCAAGGTCGACTTGCCGCAGCCGGATGGCCCGAGCAGCACGATGAACTCGCCCTCGGCTACGTCGAGATTGAGCGTCTTCAGCACCGACATGACGCCGAAATTCAGCGACAGGTCCTGGATCGAAACGCTGGGATTGGCGATCGCTGCTGCCATCATCATCCTTTCACCGCGCCGGCGGCGATGCCGCGCACGAAGAGCTTGCCGGAAACGAAGTAGACGATGAGCGGCACAAGGCCGGTCAGGATGGTTGCGGCCATGTTGACGTTGTACTCCTTCACGCCCTGTACCGAGTTGACGATGTTGTTGAGCTGCACCGTCATCGGATAGGTGTCGGGGCGGGTGTAGACGACGCCGAACAGGAAGTCGTTCCAGATGCCTGTCACCTGCAGGATGATGGCGACGACGAAGATCGGCAGCGACATCGGCAGCATGATGCGTAGATAGATGCCCCAGAAACCGGCGCCGTCGACGCGCGCGGCGCGGAACAGTTCCTCCGGCATGGACGTGAAATAGTTGCGGAACAGGAGCGTCAGGATTGGCATGCCGAAGATCGAATGCACGATCACCAGGCCGGTCAGCGTGCCGTAGATGCCGATCTCGCGCAGGATGATGACGATCGGGTAGATCATCACCTGATAGGGAATGAAGGCGCCGACGATCAGGATGATGAAGAAGGTGTCGGCGCCCTTGAAGCGCCAGTTGGCCAAGGCATAGCCGTTGACCGACGCGATCGCGATCGACAGCAGAACCGACGGCACGGTGATGCGCACCGAGTTCCAGAAGCCGCGCGACAGCCCGTCGCAATTGAGCCCGGTGCAGGCCTGCGACCACGCCTTGACCCACGGCTCGAAGGTGATCTCCAGCGGCGGCGAGAAGATGTTGCCGAGGCGGATTTCCGGCATGCCCTTCAGCGATGTGACGATCATCACGTAGAGCGGCAGCAGGTAATAGAGCGCCACGACGATCAGCGTGCCGTAGAGGAAGATGTTGCGGCGCGATAGCGCGTGCCGCGGCTTCGTTCCGCTCGGCCCCGATGCATCGCGCGACGAGGCTTCGCGCCGAAGAGCGTCACTGGACATGGAGGCAGCAGCTTCAGCCATGCTTCTTGCCTCCGAATTCGAGGTAGGCCCATGGCACGATGACGATCACCACCGAGAGCAGCATCATGGTCGAGGCGGCAAAACCCTGGCCGAGATTCTGGGCGAAGAACATGTAGTCGTAGACGTATTTCGCCGGCACTTCGGAAGCGATGCCCGGACCGCCGCTGGTCTGCGCCACCACAAGGTCGTAGACCTTGACGATGCCGGCGGCGATGATCACCAAGGTGGTGATAAAGACCGGCCGCATCATCGGGATGATGATGAAGAGATAGGTCTTCCACATCGGTATGCCGTCAACCCGTGCGGCCTTCCAGATGTCCTCGTCGATGCCGCGCAGGCCGGCGAGCATCAGGCACATGATCAGTCCCGTGCCTTGCCAGAGCGCCGCGATCGAAATGCCGTAGATGACGATGCTGGAATTGTAGAGCGGATCGAAGCTGAAGCTCGTCCAGCCGAGGTCGCGCACGACGCGCTGGATGCCGAAATCGGGATTGAGCAGCCACTGCCAGACCAGCCCGGTGACGATGAAAGAAAGTGCGAAAGGATAGAGGAAGATCGTGCGAAACGTGTCCTCGAAGCGGATCTTCTGATCGAGCAATGCCGCGAGGATGAAGCCGATCACCAGCGAGAACAACAGCGAGATCACGCCGTAGATCAAAAGGTTCTCGATCGACACCAGCCAGCGCGGCGTCGCCCATAGCCGGTAATATTGGTCGAGGCCGACGAAGTTCAGCCGCGGCAAGAGCTTCGAATTGGTGAAGGAATAGAGCACCGTCCAGGCCGTGCCGCCGACGAAGACGACCAGCGCGGTCAGGATCATCGGGATCGATGCGACCTTGGCGTTGAGGTTGCGTAAAAGCTGGTTGGGGCGTTCGCTGTTGCTCATCTCGGCAGCCGGGCTGGGACAATGAGGACATCACGCTCCCGACCCCGGATAGGCGGGGGCCGGGAGCTGGCGGGGGCGCCGTTGATCAGTCGGCCGACGCGATGATGTCGGCGAAGCGCTTCTGCGCCTCTTCGAGCGTCATGTCGGGCTTGGCGAAGAATTCGGAGAACAGATCCTCCTTCTGCTTCTGGCTGTCCTGCGACAAGAGCTGGTCGGTCCACGGGATCACCGCGCCTTTGGCGAGGATGGCGAGGCCCTTCTTCATGCAGTCGTTCGCCGTGTTGAGGTCGACGTCGCCGCGCACCGGAAGCGAGCCCTTCTTGAGATTGAAGGCGACCTGGGTCTTCGGGTCGAGCAGCGTCTCGGCCAGAACTTCCTGAGCCTTGGCCTTGTCGGCATCCTTGAGCAGCGGGAAGTAGAACGCGTCGCCGCCCGTGGCGATGACCTCGTTCAGGCCGAGACCGGGCAGGCAGGTGTAGTCTTTGCCGGCGGTCTTGCCGGCGACCTGGAACTCGCCCTGCGCCCAGTCGCCCATGATCTGGCCGCCGGCCTTGCCGGTGATGACCAGATTGGTCGCCTGGTTCCAGTCCTGCACATTGGTGTTCTTGGCCATCTTACGGGCGTCGTCGGCGGCCTTGAACACCTTGGCGATCTCGGGACCGCCTGCGAATTTGGCGTCCTTGTCCCTGTAGACCTTGAGGAAGGCGTCGGTGCCGCCGACGGCGGCAAGCAGCACGTCGAAGGCGCCGGACGCCTGCCAGGGCTGCCCGCCGACGGCGAGCGGGATGATGCCGGCTTTTTCCAGCGCCGGCGCAGCCGCCACGAATTCATTCCAGTCCTTCGGCATTGGCACGCCGGCCTTCTGGAAGGCTTCGTTCGACAGCCACAGCCACTGCCAGGAATGGATGTTGACCGGCACGCAATAGATCTTGCCGCCGATGGTGCACGAGTCGAGCAGGCTCTTCGGCCGCACGATTTCCGTCCACTTTTCCTTGGTGGCGAGATCGGTGAGGTCGCGCATCAGCCCGGCCTGGACGAGCTCCTCCGCCTGCCGGCCGTGGTTGAACTGGGTGGCGCCCATCGGATCGCCGCCGGTGATGCGGCTGATCATGATCGGCCGCGCCGTGCCGCCGGAACCGGCGATGGCGCCGTCGACCCAGTGATTGCCGGTCGCGTCGAACGCCTTGGCCAGTTCGGCCACTGCCGCCGCCTCGCCGCCCGAAGTCCACCAATGGGTGACTTCGAGATCGGTCGCGGCCGCCGGTCCGGCGAAGTTCAGCGCGGCCGTCGCGGCGAACGCGGCGGTCAGGAATTTGTATCGCATTTCGGTTCCTCCCAGAATCTGAAACGTTACAGATTTTCGATACGGCAAATGCCCAATATAGGCAACCCCTCGAATGGGACGGCATGAGATTTCTTCGAGGCGTGAACAAAATCCTCTCCAAAGGGCCTGTCGGGGAGTCGCTGGTGCGGCCAATCGATACAAAAAGCAGAGCTAAATCGAGATTTGTTTATGATTTCAGCAGCTTTCAGCCCACCCCTGTGGCGCTGACCACAACGAGTGCGACCTGCCCGATGATCACGGGCGTTGGCAATCTGTAACGTTTCAGTATATTGCACCGTGTCACGGGCTGAAGGCCGCGCAAATGGATGGGCGCGATTGCCGGCCGGCTTCGCGGCTGCTATGCGCCTGATGGGCGGGACGAATGGACAGACGAGCAACCGAGAAGGACGACGACACGTCGGCTAAGGGACGGCCGACGCTGAAGACGCTTGCCTTCATGACCGGGCTCGGCGTCACCACCGTCTCGCGCGCGCTGAAGGACGCGCCTGAGATCGGCGCCGAGACCAGGCGGCGCGTGCAGCTCGTCGCCAAGCAGATCGGCTATCGCCCGAACCGCGCCGGCGTGAGGCTGAGGACCGGCAAGACCAACGTTATCAGCCTGGTGCTCAACACCGAGCACGAGCTGATGAGCTTCGTCTCGGACATCATCTACGGCGTCACCGAGGTGATCGCCGACACGCCCTATCACCTGATCGTCACGCCCTATTCGCGCTCGCAGGACCCGCTGGATCCGGTCCGCTATCTGGTGGAGACGGGCTCGGCCGACGGCGTCATCATTTCACGCACGCAGCCCAACGACCCGCGCGCCCGCTATATGCTGGAACGCGGCATCCCATTTGCCACGCATGGCCGCACCGACATGGGGCTGGTGCATCCCTATCACGACTTCGACAACTATGCTTTCGCCGGCGAGGCGGTCCGCCATCTCGCCGGCATGGGCCGGCGCCGGCTGGCTCTGGTGACGCCGCCGGTCGGCCTCACCTATTACGACCACACGGTGAACGGTTTTGCCGATGCGCTGAGCGAGGTCGGCGCCAGCGAGGTGCCGTTCAACACCGTCTCCATCGACCACACGATCGAGCAGATCAGGATGCGAACCGCGCAGCTCATGCGCCGCGAGAGCCGTCCGGACGGCATCGTCAGCAGCGCCGCCGCCGCTACGCTCGCCGTTGTTGCAGGCATCGAGGACGCCGGCTTGAAACTCGGCCGCGATGTCGACGTGGTGTCGAAACAGTCCTCGGAACTGCTGCATTTGTTCCGGCGCGAACTGCTGGTCGTGAACGAGAATTTCCGGCTCGCCGGCTCCGAGCTTGCCCGCGCCGTGCTCGGCTGGATCGGCGGCAAGGAACCTGGCTCGCTGCAATCGCTGAGCAAACCGAGCGAGGTCCTGCCCTATCGGGGTTGAACTGGCGCGACTTGAGAGTCAGGTCAGGCTGAGTTGGCGGCTTCAGAGAACCGGAAGCGTGCTTGAGTAGCACCGAGAGCGCAGGAAGCCGCCTTTGCACCCTGGCATAACCTGACTCTAGGCGGCGCCGCTTCCCCACGGCCCATGGAACGCCCCCTCCTCGCCGATGCGCTCGAAACCGTGCGCGCCGAAGAAATCGCGCTGCGCCTGGATCAGGTTCGACGTGCCGCGGCCCTGGCGATAGCTGTCGAAATAGGCGAGCGCCGAGGACAGCGCCGGCACCGGTGAGCCGGCCTCGGAGGCCCGCGCCACGATGCGCCTGAGCGACGGATGCGCCTCCTTCATCATGGCGATGAAGGCCGGCGCCATCAGGAGATTGGTCGAGGCGCCGCCTGAGCCGAAGGCCTCCGCAATCGTGTCCAGCATCTGCGAGCGGATGATGCACCCGGCACGCCATATCTTGGCGATGGTCGGCATCGGCAGGTTCCAGTTGAATTCCTTTGAGGCGCCGCTCATCACAGCAAAACCTTGCGCGTAAGCCGCGATCTTGCCGGCAAACAGCGCCAGCTCGAGATCCTTCAGCAGCGCCGCCTTGTCGCCGGAAATCTTCTCGACGCCGATATTGCCGTAGGCCTTTTCCGCCGCCTGCCGTTCGTCCTTGATCGACGACAGCACGCGCGCCGCTACGGCAGCCTCGATGGCCGTCGCCGGAATGCCGAGCTGCTGCGCTTCGATGACCGACCATTTGCCGGTGCCCTTCTGGCCGGCGCGGTCGAGGATGACGTCGACCACCGGCTTGCCGGTCTTGGGATCGTCGGCTGCGAGAACCTTGGCGGTGATCTCGATCAGGTAGGAGTTGAGCCGACCCTGGTTCCAGCCGTCGAAGACCTTGCCGATCTCCTTCGGCCCCATGCCTAAGCCGTCGCGAAGGATGCCGTAGATCTCGGCGATCATCTGCATATCGGCATATTCGATGCCGTTGTGGATGGTTTTGACGAAATGGCCGGCGCCGTCGGTGCCGAGCCAGGCGGCGCAAGGCTCGTCCTTGAACTGGGCGGAGATCGCCATCAGCACTTTCTCGACACGCTTCCAGGAGTCTTCCGTGCCCCCAACCATGATCGACGGCCCGTGGCGCGCGCCCTCCTCGCCGCCCGACACGCCCATGCCGATAAACGTCAGGCCGGAGCCCGACAGCTCGGAGAAGCGCCGCATCGTGTCGCGGAAATTGGCATTGCCGGCATCGATGACGATGTCGTTGTCGGAGAGCACGCCGCGCAGCGCCGCGATCTGCTCGTCGACCGGCTTGCCGGCCAGCACCATGATGATGATCGGCCGAGGCGGCCGGATCGCTGCGGCGAGTTCCTCCAGGCTGTAGCAGGGCACAACCATGTCCTTCAGCGGACCGGCGTTTTCGACGAAGGCGCCGGTGCGCGACGGCGTGCGGTTGAAGACGGCGATGCGGTGCCCGTGCTCGGCGATGTTGAGCGCCAGGTTGGAGCCCATCGTGCCAAGGCCGATCAGGCCGATTTCGGCTTTTTCCATCGTTTCTTCCCTGCTTTCGAACTTTTGTTGAAGCCGCGTTTTGGACGGATGATTGACGGGCCTTCGCGACGGCGTCAACCGCCTCGCCGAATTGTGTCGCGGTCTAGCAGGCTGTTGAAGAAGTTCTGGCGCGGTTGTTTGGAGCGTGATTCACTGGTTGCCCTGATGATTTGGGGACCGTGGATGCGGGGATTGGACGAACGGACAGGTTCACTGTTTTCCTATGTGAACCTTGAGGAGCGGGTTCGGCGGGATCATCCGCTTCGGGTGATACGGGAGATTGTGAACGCGGCTCTCGTAGAGATGGACAGCGATTTTGCGGTGCTTTATCCGCCTGGGCTCGGCCGGCCCTCGATCGCGCCGGAACGATTGCTGCGTGCGATGCTGTTGCAGGCCTTTTATGGCATTCGCTCGGAGCGTCAGCTGATGGAGCGGATGGAGTTTGATCTTCTGTTCCGCTGGTTTGTTGGGCTGGGCGTTGACGAGCCCGCCTGGGATCATTCGAGCTTCACCAAGAACCGTGATCGGCTGCTGGAAGGAGAGATCGCGGCGAAGTTTCTGCGCGCGGTGCTGGCGCAACCAAGGGTGAAGCGGCTGTTGTCGTCGGATCACTTCTCGGTGGACGGGACGCTGATCGAGGCCTGGGCTTCGATCAAGAGCTTTCGCCGCAAGGACGGCAGCGACAACGATCCGGATGGAATGGGCCGTAACGCCGAGCGTGGCTTTCATAAGGAGAAGCGCTCCAACGACACGCACCAGAGCACGAGCGATCCGCAGGCGCGGCTCTACAAGAAGGGCGACGGGCAGCCGGCGAAGCTCTGCTATCTGGGACATGCGCTGATGGAGAACCGTCACGGGCTGGCGGTCGATGGCAGCATTACCCAGGCCACGGGTACAGCCGAGCGCGAGGCCGCGCTCGCCATGTTGGACCGCAGACCATCGCGGCGGCGCATCACGCTCGGGGCCGAGAAGGCCTATGATGTAATCCAGTTCGTCAAGGACCTGCGCGAGCGCAAGGTCACGCCGCACATCGCCGTCGACGGCCATTTGAGCAAGACCGGCAAGCCGCGCGTAACGGCTATCGACGGCCGCACGCGCTGTCACGCCGGCTATGCCGTCAGCCAGCGCCGCCGAAAGCGGATCGAGGAAGTGTTCGGTTGGATCAAAGCCTCTGCTGGCAAGGCCAAGGTCAAGCTGCGAGGATGCGCCCGTGTGGGCGCGGCCTTCACCCTGAACCTTGCGGCCTACAATCTGGTCCGCTTGCCAAAGCTTCTGGCAGCGCCGGCATGAGCATCGCAGGCCGCTGGCGGATTGTTGAAATGCCCGATTATGTCGAGGACTATGCCGACATGATGGAGCCCGCCTACATCGAGTTCGCGGCAGATGGCTCCGGCGAATTCGCCTTCGGCTGCGTCACCGGGCAGATATTCGATGGGGCCGACGGCAATCATGTCGCATTCTCCTGGCAAGGCAACGACGAGATGGACGAAGCTCAGGGCGACGGCTGGGCCGAAATCCAACCTGACGGCTCGATCATGGGCCAAATCTGCTTCCACAACGGCGACGATGCTAATTTCATCGCCCGCAAATGCACTTCTTCAACAGCCTGCTAGGTCAGTCGGCTCTGATATCAATTGGCGCTTCAATCTTCACCATCTCGAAATCGGAAACCAGGATGTCGAGCCGGGCGTTCCAGCGGCCGGGCAGCGGGATGACGAGATTCTCGACGCGCCAGGTGCCGTCGCCGCGTTTCGTCGCCGGCCGTTTGATCGGCTCGATGCCGGAATCCGGCTTCGACAGCACCAGGGTCACCTGCTTGGCATCCATCGGGCCGAAATCGCCGGTCATGATCACCATCGAGGCGGCAACCTGGCCGGCATGGCCGGGCGTGATGCTGAGATCGGCCATCGCCTGCAGGGTGTGGATGTGGATCGAGGCCGGCTGCGCTGCGGCGATCGCCAGCGCGCGTGGCGGCGGCGTGAAGCGCCAGCCGGCGGCGACGCCGAAGATGGCAAGCACGATCAGCGTCTCGATGCCGATCGAACGCACCAGCCGCCGCTGCACTTCCGTGTCGCCCGTTTCGGCCGGCGCGGTCAGCGTCCATCGGTTTACGGAGGCAAGGGTGAACAGGAACAAAAGCAGGGCCAGTTTCAGCAGCAGCAGGCGGCCATAGGCGGTGTTGATGAGCGCTGCCGGTTCGCGCACTTGGATGATCGCCAGCACGATGCCGCTTATCGCAAGCACGGCAACCACGGGCAGGATCGCGCGCGAAAACCGGCGCAAGAAGATTTTGGCCTCCGCCGGCTGATAGCGCAACGCAAGGCCGAGCGGCGCGAGCGCGCCGCTCCAGAAGGCGATGGCTGTGCCATGCAGGAAAACGAGCGGCCGCGTCAGCCATTGCGGCTCGGCGGCGCTGGCGTGGCCGCTTGCCGCAAGCGCCGTGCCCACACCGACGAGCCCGGCGAGCGCAAGCAGCTTGCCAAGAGCGCGCGGTCCGGCGAGGGACAGCAAGGCAAGGCCGAGTGCAATCAGGGCGGCAAGCACCGTCCAGCCGAAGCTGGTGGCAAGCGCGGTCTCCCACACGGTGGGCGCCGCAAACCGGGCGAGCGGCGCGCCGAGCGCGTCCAACCCCTGAAATCCGAGCGAGAACGGGGCGGCGGCCAGTCCGCACAGAAGAGCGCCGATAACGAAACCCTGGCCGCAGCGACAGTCTCCAGCGAGCCAGGCGAGCGCGAAGGCGCCGCCGGCGCCGAGGAACAGCCCGGCATAGAGAAGGAGCTTGCCGATCCAGATTGCCGTGCGCAGCGACAAATCGACGGCGTCGCCCGCTACCGGCGCAGCACTTGGCGCGCCGACGGAAAACAGCGCCGAGCCGCCGACCGGATGGCCGTCCTCCGAAATCACCCGCCAGCTCAGCACATGCGTGCCGGATTTGAGCGTCTCCGGATTATCGATCTCGACGGTCTGATCGTTGAGCCGGAAGGAGGTCAGCGAAAGTTGCGTGCCGTCCGGCCGCACCAGAGTGAGCACCAGGGGCGAAACCGGCTCGCTGAAGGTCAGCGAGAACCGCGCCAGACTCTGCGACAGCACCGCACCATCGGGCGGATCGGTCGCGACCAAGGCCGCATGCGCGAGGGCGCGGCCGGGTAGCACCAGCAGCAGCACGAGTACGAAAGCCGCGAACAGGCCGCTGGCGACTGGCCCGATGCGCATGCCCGTCAGGCGGATTGGGAAAGTTGCTGCTGCGTTCATGCGGTCTTTCGAGAAGGGACGGCGCGCCCGAATGGGACGCGCCATCGAGAGATCATTTCTTCGGCAGCAATTTGATGCCGGGCGCCGGATTTTCCAGTGCATCCTCATCCTGTCCCGCCGCCGGAATCTCGATCCAGCGATCGGCGGCATCGCCGCATTCCTGGACCACCGGGAAATAGAGCATCTGGCCGGCCGGAAGATCGGCGGCGAGCGAAGCACGGAAAATGAACTCGTCATAGAATTCGTCCGGCAGGTTGCCGCCGCTCCAGTCGACTTCCTTGACGCCGGTGGTCAGCGTCTCGCCATAGAGCTGGTAGGATTTCTCGTATCGGCCTTTCTTGGTCTGCAGCGTCCAGCCGGGCTTTGGCATCGGCTTGACCGAAATGACGCCTTCCGGAATCTGCACGCGCACCGCGGTCGTCGCCTTGCCCTCGCAGCCATGCGGCACGCGCAGGACGGCCTTATAGGTCGAGCCGACGGCCGCTTCCTGGGTTTCGAGCGTGATGTGCGCAAGCGCGGCGTTTGTTCCGAGCGCCAGAACCGCGCCCACCGCCAAAAGATACTTCTTCATGAATTGTCCCTCTAATTTCGAAATGATCACTCGGCGTGATCGTCCATGCTGCCCATCTCGCCCATGCCCTCGACGGCGAACTCGACTTTGATGCTGCCGGCCTTCTCGAAGGTCAGCGTGGCAGGGAATTTCTCGCCCTGCTTGGGCTGTCGCTTCAGGCCGATGAACATCAGGTGATAGCCACCCGGCTTCAGTGCGACCTTGCCGCCGGCCGGGATCACGAGCCCGCCGCTCACCGGCCGCATAGTCATGACGCCGTCCTTGACACTCATCTCATGCAATTCGGCCTTGTCGGAGATGTCGGAGGAAACCGACAGCAGCCGGTCGGGCGAGCCGCCCTTGTTAGTGACGGTGAAATAGCCGCCGGCCACCTTGGCGCCGGGCGGCGTTGCGCGGGACCACGGGTGTCCGACTTCCAGGTCACCGGCCTTGAATTCATGCGCCTGGGCGCCGGGAACGCATGCGAACAGAAGAAGAGCGAACACGGCAAGGCCGAGCCGTTCGAAACCGCGCGGACGAGCTTGCGCTCGCGATGCGGGAAGAAGATTGGACATGGTTGCTCCATGAGTATGGGATCGCGCCGTGATCCGGCCGCGAGCAGTCTGATCTTGGATGAATGCGCCCGCGAAAGGTTTCGCGGGTTTTTGTCAGACTGCGGCCGGCGGCGCGCGCGGATTGGCCGGAGAGCGGTCGCGGGCAAAATCGAGATGCCGGAAGGCCAAAGGCGGGAAAGCGACCGCGTCGAACACCAGCACCCTGGCGGGCGCACGGGTATCCGGCGGCGGCAGATGCGCCGGCGAAACCATGCTGCAGCCAGCCAGGCAGCAGGCCGGCATGTGCTGCCGGTGCGGATCGTTACCCGGAAGCTTGACCGCCCCGTCATGCGTGCAGATGACGTTGCCGAAGGCATCGAGCTTTGAAGGCGCGCCAAAGGCGAAGGCGCCAAGCGCCGACTGAAGCAACAGCAGCAGCGCCGCGACGAACGCGGCCGGCATGCTCCATCGTCTCAGCCGGATATTCAAATGACCTGCCTCTTTCCAGCAATTCGACCGAGCCTAGCATGGGGGCGGCGGCCGGAAAATCGGCAAAACCGGGCTGCGGCAACGCGGCGCGACGCGCCTGATCAGGCGGGCTGCACCTGCCGCCCTTCCGGAATGGAGCTCAACAGCGTCTGGCGCGCCGACTTCAGATGCTTGCGGCAGGCGGCGTCCACCTTGGCGGGATCGCGCGATTTCAGCGCCGCGATATAGGCGAGATGCTCCTGGACCGCGACCTCGTTGCGCTCGCGTTCCTGCGCCTTGTTCCATTGGTAGTGGTAGTGGAAGATCATCGCGATCACATCGTAGAAATCGACGATGAAGCGGTTGTGCGAGGCGCGGTGGATCAGCCGGTGGAAGCGCTCATCGAGCTCGGAGAATTCGTTGAAGCGCGTCGCGATCTCGCTCGCCAGTTGGCGATGTTCGATCTCCAGCCGGTCAAGATCGGCCCAGACCGCGCTTTCCTGCGGCAGCGCGACGAAGGCAGCCGCCGAACGCAGCTCGAACATCTCGCGGATCTCAGTCAGCTCAAGCGCGAAGGCGCGGGTGAAGCCCTTGAGCACCCAGTGGCTGTTGCGCCGCTTCTCGATCAAACCGAAGCGCGAGAAGCGGATCAGGAATTCGCGCACGCTGGTGGTGCCGACGCCGATCTCGCGCGCCAGCTCGAGCTCGTTGATCTGCATGCCTGCTTCCGCGCCGCCGGCGAGCAGCCGGCGCATGAAGGAGCGCTCGATGATCTCGGCCAGCGAGTCGGTCTCTTCCTCGGGGAAGAAATCTTCCGCCTTCGGCGCCCGCAGCACCGTTTTGTTGCGCTTGTTCCAGGCGATCAGCCCGGTTTCTTCCATGCGCGAAAGAATGCTGCGCACCGTGGTGCGGCTGACGCCGAGCAGCGTTCCGAGCTCGGGCTCGGACGGCAGGCTCCTGGTTTCGTCGAGCAGCCGCAGTCCGCGGTTGAAGGCGTCCTTGTAGACGTTGTTGCTCTTCGACATGCCCCGTATCCCCAACGCTTGCGGCAGCCGGCCGAAAGCGCAATATGATCGGTGTTCCTAGCGCAAGCCTCCGAAATGCGGAACGAATTTCGCCGGCTTTACCAAACGGGCGGCCATGCACTCAACGGCGCGCGGCGCGCGATGAAAAAACAATTGACGCAAAAATGTTTTTTCACGATAAAAGACATTATCCTCAAACGGGCGCATGTCAATCCGCCCACACTCCCAGGTTTACCCAGGACAGCCGCCCGTGAACGCCGCAAGCACCATTCTTCTTTCCCCCGCCGACAATGTCGCGGTCGCCAATGGCCGCATCGAGATCGGTGCGGCGCTGCCCGGCGGCGCGGTTGCGGTGGCGGCGATCGACCCAGGGCACAAGGTGGCAATCAAGCCGATCGCGGCGGGCGAAGCGGTGGTGAAATATGCGCAGGCGATCGGCCGCGCCACTCAAGCCATTGCGCCGGGCGAGCACGTCCACTCGCACAATCTGGTGTTCGAGAGCGGCCGCTTGCCGGTGGTGCCGCCGAGCGAGGCCGAGCACGCCACCGAAGCGGACCGCAAGCGCACCTTCATGGGCTATCGCCGCGCCGATGGTCGCGCCGGAACGCGCAACTTCATCGGCATCATCGCCAGCGTCAATTGCTCGTCCACCGTCTGCCATGCAATCGCCGACGAGGCCAATCGCACGCTTTTGCCGAAATATCCAGGCATCGACGGTTTCGTGCCCATCGTCCACGGCCAGGGCTGCGGCATGAGCGCCACCGGCGACGGCATGATGGTGCTGCACCGCACGCTGGCCGGCTATGCCCGCCACCCGAATTTCGGCGGCGTGCTGATGGTCGGTCTGGGCTGCGAGGTCAACCAGCTCACCCTTTATGGCCAAAAGGGCGTCGCGGCGGGAAAACGGCACTTTAACATCCAGGAGGCCGGCGGCTCGCGCAAATCCGTCGAGCGGGCGATGGGCGTGCTGGCCGAGATCGCCGAGGAAGTCGGCCAGTTGCAGCGCGAACCAATCCCGGTCAGCGAGATCGTCGTCGGCCTGCAATGCGGCGGCTCGGACGGCATGTCCGGCATCACCGCCAACCCGGCGCTGGGCGCGGCGGTCGATATTCTGGCCGGCTGCGGCGGCATCGGCATCCTGTCCGAGACGACCGAGATCTACGGCGCCGAGCATCTGCTTGCCTATCGCGCCGCCTCGCCCGAGATCGCCGCCAAGCTCGACGGCTTTGTGAAATGGTGGGAGGACCATACAGCCAAGCACGGCGCCTCGATCGACAACAATCCCTCGCCGGGCAACAAGCGCGGCGGCCTGACCACGATCCTGGAGAAGTCGCTGGGTGCTGTTGCCAAGGGCGGTCAGACGCCGCTCAACGGCGTCTTCGGTTACGCCGAGAAGGTCAGCGGCAGCGGCTTGGTGTTCATGGACACGCCCGGCTACGATCCGGTCTCGGCCACCGGCCAGGTGGCCGGCGGCGCCAATGTCATCGTCTTCACCACCGGCCGCGGCTCCTGCTTCGGCTGCCGTCCGACGCCGTCGATCAAGGTCGCCACGAACTCGACCATGTACCACCAGATGGAAGAGGACATGGACGTCAATTGCGGTGTCATCGCTTCCGGCGAGAAGACGATCGCCGGCATGGGCCGCGAGATCTTCGAGCTGATCATCGAGACGGCGTCCGGACGCAAGACCAAGAGCGAGGCGTTCGGCTACGGCGACAACGAGTTCGTGCCCTGGCATCTCGGCGCGACGCTCTAGACATTCGAAACGACCGCCGGTCGAACGGCAAAGGGAGGCTTTGATGAACAAACGCCGGATCGGCACGACCGCGCTCGAAGTCACCGAAGTCAGCTTCGGCGGCGCCGCCATCGGCGGCCTTTATCGCGCCTGTCCGCGCGAGCCCGCAATGGAAACGCTGCAAGCGGCCTGGGACGGCGGGCTGCGTTACTTCGACACCGCGCCCTTCTACGGCTTCGGCCTGTCGGAGCGGCGCACAGGCGATTTCCTGCGTGAGAAGCCGCGCTCCTCCTATGTGCTCTCGACCAAGGTCGGCCGCCTGTTCCGGCCGGTGCCGGAGGACCAGGTTCCCGATCACTCCTATGTCGATCCGCTGCCCTTCGCGCTCGACTACGACTATTCCTATGACGGCATCATGCGCTCGGTGGATTTTTCCTACGCGCGGCTCGGCCTCAACAAGATCGACATCCTGTTCGTCCACGACATCGGCGTCTACACGCATGGCGTCGAAAAGACGAAGCTGCATTTCCGTCAGCTGATGGACGGCGGGCTGAAGGCGCTGGAGGAGCTGAAATCGTCCGGCACGATTTCCGCCTACGGCCTGGGCGTAAACGAGGTCCAGATCTGCCTCGACGTGCTTCGCCGCGCGCCGCTCGACTGCATCCTGCTCGCCAGCCGCTATTCGCTGCTTGACCGCAGCGCCGAGGCCGACCTGCTGCCGCTTTGCCGCGAGCGGCGGACCTCGCTGATCATCGGCGGCGTCTTCAACTCGGGCATATTGGCGACGGGACCGGTGCATGGCGCGCATTTCGATTATCTGCCGGCGAGCAGGGATATTCTCGACCGCGTCAGCGCAATGGAGCGCATCGCCATCGGAGGTGGCTATCCGCTGGCCGCTGCCGCGTTCCAATTCCCTCTGCACGAGCCTGTCGTTGCCTCGGTGCTGACCGGCACCGCCAAGCCCGCTAATCTGACGCGCAATCTCGAACTGCTGGATGTCAAGGTAGCGGCGGCGGAATTTGCCAAATACGATCCTTATACGATCGTCCAGCAGCTTGGCTGAGATGCGGAGATCCAGCAGACCGATCAGCTGCCACGCCATCACGCAAACGGCATGAGACACCGCTTGCATCGATCCGGGCAATGCACTATCAAAATCGAGCAAATGTTTTTTATTGATAAAGTTCTGTTTGGCTTGCGCCTATCCAGATGGAGCTTCCGAACCTTCACCGGGCGATTTTAGGGAGGAACCTAATGAAATTCGTAACCAGCCTTCTCAACCGCCGCGCCTTCGTGGCTTTAGCCGCCGCCTCAATGCTCGCCGGTGCGATGCATTCGGCACCCGCCTCGGCGGCCGACGTGACCATCCCAATCATCGTCAAGGACACCACTTCATTCTACTGGCAGATCGTGCTGGCCGGCGCCCGCAAGGCCGGCAAGGATCTCGGCATCAACGTGCCGGAACTCGGCGCCCAGGCCGAAACCGACGTCAACGGTCAGATCTCGATCCTCGAGAACGCCGTCGCCGGCAATCCGGCCGCGATCGTGATCGCGCCGACCGAGGCCAAGGCGCTCGGCAAGCCGATCGACGAAGCGGCGACCAAGGTCAAGGTCATCGGCATCGACTCCAGCGCCGAATCCAAGGCCTTCACCTCCTTCCTCACCACCGACAACGTCCAGGGCGGCCGTGTCGCCGCTGACGGTCTCGCTGCCGCGATCGGCGCCGCCAATGGCGGCAAGGTCGAGGGCAAGGTTGCGCTGATCACCGCGCTGCCCGGCGCCGGCTCGCTCGAGCAGCGTGCGCAAGGCTTCAAGGAACAGCTCAAGGCGAAATATCCCGGCCTCGAACTGGTCGCCGACAAATATGCCGACGGTCAGGCCACCACCGGCCTCAACATCGCGACCGACCTGATCACCGCCAATCCGGACCTCAAGGGCATCTTCGCCTCGAACCTGATCATGGCGCAGGGTGTCGGCCAGGCGATCGCCGAGAACAACCTCGCCGGCAAGGTTGCGCTGATCGGTTTCGACAGCGACGAGAAGCTGATCAAGTTCCTCAACGACGGCGTCATCTCCGGCCTCGTCGTCCAGGATCCGTACCGGATGGGCTACGACGGCATCAAGACCGCTTTAGCCGCCTCGAAGGGCGAGAAGGTCGAGGCCAATGTCGACACCGGCGCCAATCTCGTCACCAAGGACAACATGAAGGATCCGAAGATCGACGCGCTGCTCAACCCGAAGCTCAACTGATCTTCGCGACATTCGTTTCCGGGGCTTCGCCGCCCCGGAAACATCTCGGCGGACAGTTTGGAAATCCGCCGGCTAGCTTTAGGCTCTGCCTTCTAGATGCGCGCCAGACGCATCGCTGCGTATCCAACGGTTGGATCAATCTGGGAGGATTGTCATGACGTCGACGGCGCAGGAACTGCACCCGCCCCCCACGCTGAAACCGGGCAGGACCATCCTCGAGTTGAAAGGCCTGGAAAAGCGCTATCCCGGCACGCATGCGCTGAAGCCGGTGGACCTTGCCTTCAAGGCGGGCGAGATCCACGCCATCGTCGGCGAGAACGGCGCCGGCAAATCGACGCTGATAAAGCTTTTAACCGGCGTCATGCCGCGTACCTCCGGCGAAGTCGTCTGGGAAGGTAAGCCCGAGGCCCTGGCCACGCCACACGAGGCGATGGCGCTCGGCATCAATGCCGTCCACCAGGAGGTCGTGCTTTGCCGCCACCTCACCGTCGCCGCCAACATGTTCCTCGGTGAGGAGAATTCCCGCTTCGGTCTGTTGCAGCAGCGCGCCATGGTGAAGGAAGCGCAGAAGATAATCGATGGCCTCGGCTTCGACCTGCCAGCGCATGTTATGCTCGGCGACCTCACCATCGGCCAGCAGCAGCTGATCGCCGCCGCCCGCGCCACGGTACGCGGCACAAAGTTCCTCATCTTCGACGAGCCGACCGCCTACTTGACCCGCAAGGAGGCCGACCAGTTGTTCAAGCTGATCCGCCGGCTAAAGGGCGAAGGCGTCACCATCATCTATATCAGCCACCGCATGGAGGAGGTGTTCGAGCTTGCCGATCGCGTTTCGGTGCTGCGCGACGGCACGCTCGTCGGCACGCGCAACATAGCCGAGACCAGCGAGCCGGAACTGGTCAAGCTGATGATCAACCGCTCGATCGAGCAGATCTACCACAAGGAGCATTTCACGCCGGGCGCGACGATCGTCGAGACGCGGAATCTCTCCGGCAAGGGTTTCGAGAACGTCTCGGTGACTGTCCGCGCGGGCGAGATCGTCGGACTTTACGGCTTGATCGGAGCCGGCCGCAGCGAGTTCGTCACCACGCTTTACGGCCGCCACAGGAAGTCGGCCGGTCAGATCCTGTGGCAAGGCAAGGAGGTGCAAGTCAACTCCGAGCATGACGCGATAAGGCTCGGCATGGCCCTCGCCCCCGAAAGCCGCCGCGACCAAGGCCTTTGCCTCAACCTGCCGGTCGGCACGAATCTCAACCTGCCGATCTACAAGCGCATCTCGAGCAATCTTCTGATCTCAGGCTCGCGCGAGAAGGCCGAGGCCGATCGCCAGATAACCGATCTCAGGATCAAGACGCCGACCCGCCACGCGCTGGCCTCCAGCCTGTCGGGCGGCAACCAGCAGAAGATCGTCATCGGCAAATGGCTGGCGCATGGCGCCAAGCTGTTCATCTTCGACGAGCCGACGGTCGGCGTCGATGTCGGTACCAAGGCCGAGATTTACCGGCTGTTCTCGACGCTTCTGTCCAAGGGCGCCGGCATCATCCTGATCTCGTCCTACCTGCCGGAAGTCTACGAGCTCGCCGACACGCTGCATGTGTTCCGCCGCGGCAAGCTGGTCGCCACGCATGGCTTCCGCACCGCCAGCCATGAGGACATTTTGGGCCAAGCGCTGGCCGAGAAACAAGAAAAGACGGGAGGACGAAAATGAGCACCGAGGCGATCCCCGCCGAAAAGCCGAAGCGCAATTACAACGCCCTGTTCGGGCTGACGCTGCTCGGCTTGTTGCTTTTGATGTGGATCGTGCTGGCGGTCGCCACACCCTCCTTCGCCACGACGCTCAACATCACCAATCTTTTGCGTCAGGGTTCGCTGATCGCCATCCTCGCGGTCGGCCAGACCTTCGTCATCATCACCGGCGGCATCGATCTCTCGGTCGGTGCCGTGGTCGGCTTCACCACCGTCATCGTGGCGCTTCTGATCAATGCCGGCTGGCCGATCTGGGCGGCTGTGCTCATTACTTTGCTCGCCGGCGTCGCCATCGGCCTGTTCCACGGCTTCGGCATCGTCAAGATGGGCCTGCCGCCCTTCATCATCACCCTGGCCACGATGACGTCGCTGCGCGGCATCGGCCTCTTGATGACCAACGGCAATTCGATCTCGATCAACAGCGACCCTTTCCAGGCCTTCTCGCGCGGCTCGCTTCTCGGCATCCCCTATCTGTTCTGGATGGTGATCCTGGTCGCCATACCGTCCTACGTGTTCCTGCACCACACGCGCTGGGGCCGCTATTTATTCTCGGTCGGCTCCAATGCGGAGGCAGCGCGCCTTTCCGGCGTAAACGTGCCGCGCACCATCTTCATGGCCTATATCCTGTCCGGCCTGCTCGCGGCTTTCGTGGGTGTGCTGCTTGCCTCGCGCATCGGCATCGGCAACCCGACCCAGGGCGACACCTATGAGCTGCAGGCTATCGCCTCGTCGGTGATCGGCGGCACCTCGCTGTTCGGCGCCATCGGCTCGGTGCATGGACCGCTGATCGGCTCCTTCATTCTTTCGACGATCAACAACGGCGCCAACCTGCTCAACGTCAACACCTTCTGGCAGCGCGTCATCACCGGCCTGCTGATCATCGTCATCGTCTACTTCGACGGCCTGCGCCGTCGCGGCAAATAATCGTTCCTGAAATGACGCGCCGGCCCCGATCGAGCGGGGCCGACGCCCCTTAAACACTGGATCAGCGCATGAAAGCCGTCGTCTGCCGCTCGCCTGGCGACCTTGTTCTCGAAGACCGCGCCGAACCTGGCGCGCCGCCGCCCGGCTGGGCGCGGATCGCAGTCAGCCATGTCGGCATCTGCGGCACCGACTATCACATCTTCGAAGGCAAGCACCCGTTCCTCGCCTATCCGCGCATCATGGGCCACGAGGTCTCGGGCACCGTCGTCGAGCGAGGCGAAGACGTCGAGCTTGCCATCGGCGAGCCGGTGATCATCAACCCGTATCTCGCCTGCGCCAAATGCGTTGCCTGCCGGCACGGCAAGCCGAACTGCTGCGTGCAGATCGAGGTGCTTGGCGTCCATCGCGACGGCGCCATGTGCGACGAGATCCTGGTGCCGGGGCAGAACCTTTATCCAGCAAATGGCCTATCGCTGGCCGATGCCGCCGCCGTCGAATTCCTGGCCATCGGCGCACACGCCGTGCGGCGCTCGCTGAGTGCGCCCGGCCAGCGCACGCTGGTCATCGGCGCCGGTCCGATCGGCCTTGGCACGGCACTGTTCGCCCGCATCGCCGGCCTCGATGTCAGCCTGCTCGACATGAGCACCGAACGGCTCGATTTCGCCGAAAGCGAGCTCGGCTTTGCCGCACTCGACGGCTCGAAAGCGCCGGCTGCCGATCTGGTGCGGCAGGCGTCCCGCGGCGAAGGCTTCGACCTTGTGTTCGACGCCACCGGCAACACGCAGTCGGTTCAGTCCGCCTTCACCCATGTCGCGCATGGCGGAGCGCTGGTGCTGGTCAGCGTCGTCAAGGACGACATCACCTTCTCCGATCCCGAGTTTCACAAGCGCGAGATGACGCTGGTCGGCAGCCGCAATGCGCTCAGAGCAGACTTCGACCATGTCGCCGCCTCGATCCGCAACGGCGCCGTGCCGCTGGAGAAACTCGTCACCCACCGCACGACCCTTGCCGATACGCCGCGCGATCTAGCGCGCTGGGCGCACGAAAAATCCGGGTTGATCAAAGCGGTTATCGAGGTCGGATAGGGAGGCCCGACCCGCCCGTGGATGACGACCTCAGGGGTTGTCGCCCTTGATGACGGATGTCGAAGGCTAGTCGGAGGCGACGGGCGTCCATGAGCGGTTGTTGCGCCATGCGCTGGCCAAGTCCGGCGTGCCGTTCTCGCCGCACAACCCGGCACACACCCACCACTATGCGAAGTCGACAAGACGGCGCGCCAGGACCGATCGTCTCGATGCCGCACAAACCTCGCAGCCCGCTCAGGGTCCAAGAACTGGCCATCATCGCCGTTGCAAGGAAGCTCCTGGTCGTCCTCAATGCCATCATTCGAGACAAAACAGCCTTCGCATGAACACAGTAATGCCGTTCCCTAAGCCGTAGAATGCAGCCGGTGCAGAATTGCATCGTGGCGGAGCGTCGACGTCACGGAATGGATCCTCGGGTCTCGGCGTCCGCTTCGCTCCCGCTCCGCCCGTGGATGACGAATGGAGAGGGCATTTAAGCGGCAGCCTTCCACCCATCTCTGATATGCCGATACCCTTCGCGATAAACTGCCTCCGGGCTCTCTGCGAAATCCCGCCACACCTTGGTCGCAGCCGCCAGATCCTTCAGTGATCGGCCGAACGACTCGATCGTAAGCCAATCGTCATAGCCGCTCTTGCGGATCGCCGCGAAAGTTTCCTTCCAGGGGATGTTGCCGCGCCCCGGCACGCCGCGGTCGTTTTCCGAGATGTGGATGTGGACGACGTTCCGGCGATTGCGCGTATAGGCGCCGATCGGGTCGGCCTCCTCGATATTGGCGTGAAAAGTGTCGTACATCGCCTTGATGTGCGGCCGGTCAATCGCGTCGATATGCTCGGACAGGTCGTCCATCGTGTTGACCAGATAACACTCGAAGCGGTTGAGCGCTTCGAGCCCGATGGTGACGTCCCTCTTGCCGGCATGATCGCCAATGGCCCGCTGCGAGGCGACCGAGCGCTTCTTCTCGGCCGCTGTCGGCCCGCTCCCGGAAAAGGCGCCCAGCGTGGAATGCAGCGGCCCGCTCAGCCTGTCCGCGCCGAGCGCCGCGCTGCAGTCGATCGCCCATTTCATGTAATCGATGCCGGCCTTGCGCGTCGCGGTATCCGCAGAGATCAGGTTCATCGCCGGGTCGCCCATCGCCGAGACCGCGGTGCGCTCCAGTCCGATACGATCGAGCATCTCGCCGAGCCTCTGGTAGTCATCCGGTTCGCCCGCGAAGACCGGTATCTCGACGCCGTCGAAGCCGGTTGCCTTGATGTCCTTCAGCAGCGCCTCGTGCTTTTTCGAGACGCTCGTCGTCCACAAGAACATGCACATGCCGATTTTCATCGACACCCCTCCTCTGCGGCCAACCACTTGCGCTAGCGGGTCACAATCCCCCTCATCCGGCCCGTGCCGTCGCCGAGCCCGCCTTTATAGCCTCGTCCACGCCCCGTTCTTCTTCGAAGACTTCACGCACGCCTCTATGAAGGCCATGCCTTCGACGCCGTCCGCGATCGTCGGGAAGGCGACATCCTTGGCAAGCTTGGCGCCCTTTTTGCGCGCCGCGCGGATGGCGCGGGCCGCCTCCTGGTAGATGTTGGCAAAACCTTCGAGATAGCCCTCCGGATGGCCGGAGGGCACGCGGCTGACGCGCGCCGCTACCGGCATCGCGCCGGCGCCCGCCCGGGTCAGCAACTGCTTCGGCTGGCCGAAGGGCGTGTACCAAAGATAGTTCGGGTCGGCCTGGACCCATTCGAGCCCGCCCTTCGAGCCGTAGATGCGCAGCTTCAGCCCGTTCTCGTGGCCGGGCGCCACCTGGCTCGCCCAGATCATGCCCTTGGCCGGATGCTTGTTGCCAACCGGCTTGAAGCGCAACAGCACATTGACATTGTCGTCGAGCTGGCGTCCCGGCACGAAGGCGTCGAGGTCGGCCGAAAGGGAATCGAGCTCCAGCCCCGAGACGAAGCGGGCGAGGTTGTAGGCGTGCGTGCCAATGTCGCCGAGCGCGCCGCCGGCGCCGGCCTGCTTGGGGTCGGAGCGCCATGAGGCCTGCTTCTGACCGGTCGCGGCTAGGTCTTCGGTCAGCCAGTCCTGCGGATATTCCGACTGCACGATGCGGATGTCGCCGAGCATACCCTTGGCCACCATCTCGCGCGCCTGCCGCACCATCGGATAGGCTGTGTAGTTGTGGGTGAGCACGAACACCTTTCCAGCCTTCTCGACCAGCGCGGCAAGCTTCTTCGCCTCGGCGAGCGAGGTCGCGAGCGGCTTGTCGCAAATGACGTGGATACCCGCCTCGAGGAAGGCTTTGGCCGCCGGCACATGCACATTGTTGGGCGTGACGATCGCCACTGCCTCGATGCCGTCCGGGCGTTTGGCTTCGGCCTTGGCCATCTCGGCATATGAGCCGTAGCTGCGTGACGGATCGAGCCCGAGTTCTTCGGCCGAGGCCTTCGCGCGCGCCGGGTCCGACGACAGCGCGCCGGCCACCAGCACGAAGTCGTTGTCCATGCGCGCCGCAATCCGGTGCACCGCGCCGATGAAAGCGCCCTGCCCGCCGCCGACCATGCCGTAGCGGATCGGGCCGCCTCCCGTTTCCGATTTCGATGCGCCGACCATGCTTTCGTTCTCCCTCATGTTGGTTAGCTCCCCCTTGAGGGGAGGTCGATCCGCACAGCGGATCGGGTGGGGTCGCCGGGCGTGGATCTCGGCATAAACCGACCCAGCCCGGCCCTTTGGGCCACTCTCCCCTCGAGGGGAGGATAAAGGTGCTAAATCCCCATCATCGCGCGCAGCAGCTTCTTGTCGCTGGTGCCGCCGGCGAAATCATCAAAGGCCCTCTCGGTGACCCGGATGATATGATGCTGGATGAAGGGTGCGCCTTCGGCCGCGCCGTCTTCAGGATGCTTGAGGCAGCATTCCCATTCCAGCACCGCCCAGGAATCGTAGTTGTACTGGGTGAGCTTGGAGAAGATGCCGCTGAAATCGACCTGCCCGTCGCCGAGTGAACGGAAACGCCCGGCACGGTTCACCCAGCCCTGATAGCCCGAATAGACGCCTTGGCGCCCGGTCGGGTTGAACTCGGCATCCTTTACGTGGAAGGCCTTGATCCGCTCGTGGTAGATGTCGATGAACTCGAGATAGTCGAGCTGCTGCAACAGGAAGTGCGACGGGTCGTAATTGATGTTGCAACGCTTGTGGCCGCCGACCGCGTCGAGGAACATCTCGAAGGTCGCGCCGTCGAACACGTCCTCGCCTGGATGGATCTCGTAGCCGATATCGACGCCGTTCTCATCATAGACGTCGAGGATCGGCTTCCAGCGCTTGCCAAGCTCGGCAAACGCTTCCTCGATCAGCCCAGGCGGCCGCTGTGGCCACGGATAGAGGTATGGGAAAGCGAGCGCGCCGCTGAAGCTCACCGACGCCTTGAGGTCGAGATTCTTCGATGCTTTGGCGCCGAATTCCATCTGCTCGACCGCCCATTTCTGCCGGGCCTTCGGATTGTTGTGCACCTCGGGCGGCGCAAACCCGTCGAACTGCGCGTCGTAAGCCGGATGCACCGCCACCAACTGGCCCTGCAGGTGCGTCGACAGCTCGGTAATCTCGACGCCGGCTTCAGTGCAGATGCCCTTGACCTCGTCGCAATAGCTTTTCGACGACGCCGCCTTTTTCAGGTCGAACAGCCGTCCGTCCCAGGTCGGAATCTGTACGCCCTTGTAGCCGAGCCCGGCCGCCCATTTGGTGATCGAGGCCAGCGAATTGAACGGCGCGGCGTCGCCCGCGAACTGCGCCAGAAACAGGCCGGGACCCTTCATCGTCGTCGGCATCGGCATCCTCCTCTCTCGTTTTCATGGACCAAGCATAGCGCCGATTGAAGCGAGGGCTAGCCTCTTCGATCGTTCGTCTCAGCGCCGACAGGCAGCGGCATTCTGGTATTACCAAATATGGCTGTTTGGTCAAGCGGCCAGAGAAGACTGGAATGCGATCCGCACGATTGCTGAAAGGCAGCTTAATCTATTCAAATCAAAGAATTGATTGATGAGCTGAGCCCAATAGGCGGTCTCCTTGCCGTTACTGTGAATTTGCTGTAGAGGTTCTGTCAGGCCCAATTGGTCGAACCAGTTTCGAGAAAAAAGCACTGGAACGCCGTGGGGAGGAGATCATGCGACGGGCTCGGTGGAGAACGCCGCGAAAAACGTGACAGGGGAATTCTGGGAGGATAGACCATGCATCTTTCGACGCACAACTGGATGCGGGCGGAGCCGCTGGAGGTGACGCTGAAGCGCATCAAGAAGTTCGGCTATGAGTCGATCGAGATTTCCGGCGAGCCCGAGCAGTACAAGACCAAGGAAACGCGCGCGCTCCTGAAGGAGCACGGCATACGTTGCTGGGGCTCGGTGACGCTGATGCTGGGCGAACGCAACCTTGCCGCCAAGAACCAGGGCCAGCGCGAGCGATCGGTGCAATATGTCAAGGACGTGCTGACCATGGTGAGCGAGCTTGACGGCGAGATCATCACGCTGGTTCCCGCCACCGTCGGCAAGGTGGTGCCCGACGGCACCGAGGCGGAAGAGTGGGGCTGGGTGGTGGACGCCACGCGCGAATGCTTCGCGCATGCCAAGAAGGTCGGCGTCAAGATCGCCGTCGAGCCGCTCAACCGCTTCGAGACCTACCTCTTCAATCGTGGTGCCCAGGCGCTCGCGCTCGCGGATGCGGTGAGCCCGGAATGCGGCGTCTGCCTCGACGCTTACCACATCCATATGGAGGAATTTAACGTCTATGACGCCATCCGCCAGGTCGGCAAGCGCCTCTACGACTTCCATGTCGCCGACAACAACCGCTTTGCCGCGGGTCTCGGCCAGATCGACTGGCCGAAGATCGTGGGCACGCTGAAGGAGATCGGCTATGACGGCGCGCTGACCAACGAGTTCGTCGCGCCGGTCGACCGCACGCCGGCCGCCCCTTATCCGGAGATGGTGGAGCGCAACCCGGTCGACATCTCGCCCGAGCAGCTCAAATTCATCCAGGATCACGGCTCCAGCGTGCTCACCGAGAAGTTCTACACCGATCAGATGCGCATCACCGCCGAAACGCTGCTGCCGCTGATCAAGTAGACGGTCCGATTGGAGCTTAGCCCTACCGTCCTCGCTGGGCGGCGGGTCCGGGGATCAAGATGCGTATAAAAAGCGTCCAGGCCTGGTGGGTTCGCATACCGATCGAAGTCGCAAAGCAGCATCGCAGCGACTTCGGTCAGGTGACGACGTTCGACGCCGCCATCCTGCGCGTCGAGACCGATGACGGCCTGGTCGGCTGGGGCGAGGGCAAGAACGCCGCCGGCAGCGCCGGCAGCTATGGCGCGCTGGTCCACATGCTGAACCACGAAATTGCGCCGCAGCTCATCGGCCGCGATCCGGCCGATATCGGTATCATCTGGGAGATGCTCTACAACGGCGTGCGACACCACACGGCGGCCCATGCCGGCCATGCCATGCCCCAGCTGGCGCGGCGCGGCATGAGCGTGGCGGCGATCAGCGCCGTCGACATCGCGCTTTGGGACATTCTCGGCAAGTCGCTGGGGCAGCCGGTCTGGCGGCTGCTCGGCGGCCGCAAGGTCGAGCGCATGCAGGCCTATGCCTCGGGCGGCTGGGCGCCAGCCGATACCATCGGCGACCAGCTCAAGTCCTATATCGCTAAAGGCGGCTTCAAGGCGCTGAAGATGCGCATCGGCGCCATGGACGGCGCGCCCCAGATCTCGGCCGCGCGCGTCCGCGCCGCCAGGGAAGCGATCGGCCCTGATGTCGAACTTATGGTGGACGCGCACGGCACCTACACCGTCGCCGAGGCCAAGCGCTTCATCAGCCTCACCGCCGATCTCGATCTGGCCTGGTTCGAGGAGCCAGTGATCGCCGACGACAAGCCCGGCATGGCCGAGGTGCGCGCGTCCGGTTCGACCCCGATCGCCACCGGCGAGAGCGAGGCGACCCGCTATGCCTTTCGCGATCTGGCCGTGCTGAAATCGGCCGACATCTTCCAGCCTGATCCCGCCTTCTGCGGCGGCATCAGCGAGGCGATGAAGATCGGCACCATAGCCAGCGCCTTCAACCTGCGCTTCGCGCCGCATCTGTGGGCCGGCGCGCCCTGCTTCTTCGCCGGACTGCATGTCTGCGCGGCTTCCCCCGCGACCTTCATCGTCGAGTATTCGCTCGGCGCCAATCCGATGATCCACGATCTCGTCGAGGAGACTGTCGAAGCAAAGGACGGTATGATAGCGATCCCTGAAAAGCCCGGATTGGGTTTCACCGTTTCGGAGCGATTCCTGGAGGCGCACGCGCTACGCATTTGACGATGAAAGAAAAGAACCTTCTTGCGGAACTCGCCGCCTATCTGTTCTCCAACTCGGACAAGGAGTCGGGCCGCACGCCGTCGGAGCGCGAGCTGGCGGAGCATTTCGCCGTCAGCCGCGGCCAGATCCGCGAGGCGCTTGCCATCCTCGAAGCGATGCGCATCGTCGAGCGCCGCGCCAAGTCCGGCATCTATATCGATACCAAGCAGGCGAGCGTGGAAGCGTTAGCGCTTTTCGCCCGCGCGGGCCTGCCGCTCGATCCGGTGCAGATCTACGAGACCGTCGAGCTGCGCAAGATCCACGAGATCAAGGCGGCCGAGCTTGCCTGCTCACGCGCCACCGAGGAGAATTTCGAGCGGCTGCGCGAGATCCTGAAGGCTTCCGAGGAGCGCATCGCCGCCGGCGAAGGCCTCGCCAAGGAAGACCGCGAGTTCCACCTCGAGATCGTGCGAGCGACCAAGAACGGCGTCTTTCACAACATCTGCAGCGTCTACTACCTGATGGGCGAGCAGCGCCTGCCGATCTATTTCAACGATCTGGAGCGCAGCATGCGCTCGCATGCCGAACACATCCAGATCTACGAGGCGCTGTTGCGCCGCGACGGCAACCTCGCCCAGGCGCTGATGAGTGCGCACCTGCAAGGCGCCGAGAGCTACTGGAAGGGGATCATCGAAGGTCGCTGGACCGAGCCGAAAAGCGCGGCGCTCGAAAGGGCCTGAGCTTCATGCGCAAGATCCTGTCGACGCACCCGCTACATCCGCGCGCGACAAGCATGCTGGCGGGAGCCGGCCGGCTGGTCGTCGCCTCCGCGCTCGATGCAAAAACACTGGCTGCCGAGGCGAAAGACGCAGACATCGTCATCGTCCGAGCGCCGCTGCCGCCGGAGCTGTTCGCAGGCGCGTCCCTGTTGCGCGCCGCGATCCGCCATGGCGCGGGACTGGACATGATCCCGGTCGAGGCGGCCACCGCCGCCGGCGTGCTGGTGGCGAACGTGCCGGCCGTCAATGCCCGCTCGGTGGCCGAACATGTAATGTTCACGGCGCTGGCGCTGCTCAGGCGCTTCCGCATGATGGATCGCGTCCTGCGCGCCAGGGGCTGGCTCGCCGGGCGCGAGCATGCCAATTCGACCAGCGAGCTCGCCGGCAAGACGATCGGCATCGTCGGCCTTGGCGCCGTCGGCCAGGCCGTCGGCCACATCGCCGCGCACGGCTTCGACCTCAATGTCGTGGCGACGACGCGTAGCCTGCGGCCGGCGCCCGAGCGCGTCGGCTTCCTGTCGATCGACGCGCTGGTCGAGCAGAGCGACATCATCGTGCTCTGCTGCCCGCTGACCGAGGAGACCCGCGGCCTGATCAGCCGCGAGCGCATCGCCCGCATGAAGCCCAATGCGCTGTTGATCAATGTCTCGCGCGGGCCGGTGGTCGATGACGAGGCGCTGATCGAAGCCCTGCGAAGTGGCCGCATCGGCGGTGCGGCGCTCGACGTCTTTGCGACCCAGCCGCTGCCGCCGAGCCATCCCTATTTCAGCTTCGACAACGTCATCATCACTCCGCATATGGCCGGCATCACCGAGGAATCGATGATGCGCATGGGCGTCGGCGCGGCGAACGAGGCCTTGCTGGTGCTTGCCGACAAGCTGCCGGTCAACCTGCGGAATCCGGAAGTGATCGAGCGTTACCGTCGGCGCTTTCCTGCCCCCTGACTGCGTCCCTGTCACGACGTTAACCGCTCAGCAAAGCCTCCACCGCGGCAGCAATTCCGAGCAGACGTCGGTCGTGCCCATGCCTCGCCACCAGCATCAGCCCAGCCGGCAGCTTCGTGCCCGGCATCGGCAGCGAGATTGCACAGAGATCGAACTGGTTGGCGACCTGCGTGTTGCGCAGGAGCAAGCCTTCCGTCCTGCCGCGTAGCGCTTCGTCGCCGGCCATCGCCGCGATCGACGGCGCGACCATCGGCACGGTCGGCAGAGCAAGCGCGTCGACCGCTTGCAGCCGTTCCGCCATGGCCGCGACCAGTTCCGCCCGGCGGCGGATTGTCCTGATATAGGCGGAAGCGGGAACCGTCAGCGCGCGCGACAAAGGCCCGCTGACATGTGGGTCCACGGGCACCGAGGCGCCGGTCGCCAGCCAGTCGGCATGCACCTCCGCACCCTCCATCGACGCGATCGAGGCGCGCACGGTCGCCGCGCGCATCCCGCCGATAAGGTCATCGATCGACAGATCGGCGACGCGTGCGCCTGCCCGCTCCATTTGGCCGGTGCAGGCCTCAAAGGCCGCGGCGACCTCCGCTAGCGTGTCGTCGAACAGCCGGCCGCGCGGAACGCCGATGCGCAGACCGGCGAGCGGGATCGGCTGGAGGGGAACCGGCTCCTCCCCCGCCATGATCGCGTCGGCAACCGCGCAATCAGCGACGCTGCGGGCGAGCGGACCGATCGAATCCAGTGTCGCCGACAAGGGAAACGCGCCGTCCAAGGACACGCGCCGGGCCGTCGGCTTGAAGCCGACGACGCCGTTGAGCGAGGCCGGAATGCGCACCGAGCCGCCCGTGTCCGAGCCGATCGAGATCTGGCTGCTGCCTTCGCCCACCGCAACGCCGGCGCCGGATGAAGAACCGCCCGGGATCAGGCTGGCATCCGCCGCATTGCCCGGCGTGCCGTAGTGCAGGTTGTCGCCGATCGCGGTGAAGGCGAATTCGGTCATGTTGGTCTTGCCGAGGATGACCGCGCCCGCCTGGCGCAGCCGGCGCACGATCGCCGCGTCCTGCGCGGCGGGCTGAGCACCGGCGAACATCTCCGAGCCTGCCCGGGTCGGCTCGCCGGCGACATCGAACAGATCCTTGATCGACACGACCACGCCATCGAGCGGCCCGAGGCAGACGCCGGCTCTTTGCCGCGCGTCGGCTGCATCCGCTGCGGCGAGCGCCGCCTGCGCATAGAGCTTGACGTAGACCTTTTCGTCAGCCGCGCGATTGGCAAGACGTGACAGGATGATTTCGAGACGGTCGCGCACGGATTGCATGTCGATGTCGGACTCCGCAAGGATGCAACGTCTTTTAAGGCAGCCGATTTGGCTAGCGGATGGATAACCCGGCAAGGGTGCCTTTGCACCTGCCAGCGATAGGAAAGAGACTGATGCTGTACAAAGGCAGTTGCCACTGCGGCAAGGTGGCTTTCGAGGTCGCAGGCGAGCTCGGCCGCGCCGTGCGCTGCAACTGTTCGATCTGCGCGCGCAAGGGGGCGCTGCTTTGGGCCGTGCCGCACGCCAGCATGCGCCTGGTTGCCTGGGGCGACGACCTCGGCAAATACACCTTCGGCAAGGGCTTGATCGCGCATCGCTTCTGCCGGACTTGCGGCATCCATCCCTTCGCCGAGGATGTCAGTCAAGGCAGCGAGCGCAGCGCCTACATCAACATCAATTGCCTCGACGGCATCGATCACGCCGCCATCGAGGTATTCGAGTTCGACGGCCGCTCGGCTTAGTCCAGACTGCATCGCTCTGCCGACAAGCCGGCCGTACCGGCTGGCTTGTCGGCCCAAGGTTAATCAACCTGTTTCGGCCCGACGGCGAAAGTCACCAGCGCCGCGAGCAGCGTTGCCATGGCACCGTAGCCGAATGCGCTGGCGACGCCGGCATGATCGACCAGCAGGCCGCCGAAGACTGCGCCCAGCGCGATCGCCACCTGGAACGTCGCGACCATCAGGCCGCCGGCGCTCTCGGCCTGGTCGGGAGCGGCGCGCACCAGCCAAGTCTGCAGCCCGACCGGCACCGCGCCGAAGGCAAAGCCCCATGCTGCAACTGCGATCGCTGCAATCACCGGTGAAGCGCCGATGGTGAGCATGGCAAGCGCCGACAGCGCGATCAGCAGCGGCGCCAATCCGACCGCAAGCTTCAGATTGCGCTCGGCCAGGAAGGCGCCGGCGAAATTGCCGAAGAAGCCGCCGATGCCATAGGCGAGCAGCACCAGCGAGATGGTCTCGATCGGCATGACCGGCACCGTCTCCAGGAATGGCCGCACATAGGTGAAGCCGGCAAACTGTCCCGAGGCGACGAGCAGCACGACCAGCAGGGCGATGCGGATCGTCCGCCGCTTCAGTACCTCGATCAGCGTGCGAAAGCTCGCCACGGCCGTCGGCGGCAGGCTGGGGATGGTGGCAAGCTGTACGAGCAGCGTCAGCGCGCCGACGACCGCCGCGATCATGAAGGCCGTGCGCCAGCCCCAGATGTCGCCGACATAGGCGCCGACCGGCGCCGCGGTGACGGTCGCCACCGATACGCCGGTCAGGATGATCGACATGGCGCGCGGCATCAGCCGCATCGGCACCAGCCGCATCGCCATGGCGGCCGACATCGACCAGAAGCCGCCCAGCGCGACGCCCAGGACCACGCGGGCCAGAAGCAGCATCGTGAGCGAGGAGGCGAAGGCGGCAAGCAGGTTGGAGACGATCAGAAGCACGGTGAGCAGCCACATGACCAGCCTGCGGTCCAGCCGCTTGGTGACGATGGCCATCGTGGGTGCTGCGATCGCGCCGACGACGGCCGTCGCCGTCACGGCCTGGCCGGCGGCGCCTTCGCTGACGCCGAGATCCTGCGCCAGCCGCGTCAGCAGGCTGGCGGGCAGAAATTCGGCTGTCACCAAGCCAAACACGCCGAGCGCCAGCGAGACCACCGCGCCCCATACAGGCTCGCTTCGCTCCTCGGCTTCGGTTCTATCGAGAACGGCGGCATCGATGACGCCTGTGGCGGGTTCGGTCATGGGAAAATCTCCGATCTGTTTTGCGGCGCCATTTGGAAGACCGCCAGTTCGGGATCCACCCGTTACAGGCCTGGCGCGCGACGCTGCATCGCAACATAGGGAGTGACCGGCTGGAGTTTCCATGTTAGAAACGCCGAAATGAATTACAATTCGTCCAAAACCACATTCCCGGCGTCCGGCGATCCGCTGACCGACATGCTGCGCGGATTGCGGCTCGACGGCGTCGACTATGGCCGCTGCGTGCTGGGCGAACCGTGGGCCGTTTCCTTCCCCGCGCAGAAGGCGGCGCGGTTCCATTTCATCGGCCAACAGGGCTGCTGGCTGTTCTCACCGGCCAAGGAATGGATCGAGCTCTCGGTCGGCGACGCGCTCCTAATCCCGCGTGGCGACGAGCATGTGCTGGCGAGCGCGCCGGGCGTTCCGCCCGTGCCGATCGGCCGCTACACGATCGAGCCGGTCTGCGAGAACATCTATGACGTCTCCAACGGCTGCGACGGCTGCAAGACCTTGCTGTTTTGCGGCAGCATGCATTTCAATCTCGACGGCTCGCATCCGCTGCTCGACATGATGCCCGACCTGATGCAGGCGCATAAGCTGATGGCGAACGCCCCGGGCATCCAGCATCTGCTCGATGCGATGGCCGGCGAGGTGACGATGGACCGGGTCGGCTCCGGCGGCATTCTCGCCCGCTTGGCTGACGTGCTCGCCGCCACAATCATCCGCTCCTGGGTAGAGAACGGCTGCGGCGACGCGACCGGATGGATCGCCGCGGTGCGCAATCCTGACGTCGGCAAGGTGCTCGCCGCTATTCATCTGCAGCCCGACCGCGATTGGACGGTCGGGGGCCTGGCCCGATTGATGGGCGCGTCTCGCTCCGCCTTCGCGCAGCGCTTCGCCACCGTGGTCGGCGAGACGCCGGCCAAATATGTGCTGCGCGTGCGCATGCATCAGGCACGGCAATGGCTCGCCCGCGACGGGCTGCGGGTGTCTGTCGTGGCGGCGAAACTGGCCTACGATTCGGAAGCTTCCTTCAGCCGCGCCTTCAAGCGGGTGATGGGTGTCGCGCCGAGCCATCTGCGCAACGGCGGCGGCGGCGAGCAATCCTGACAGCCGGCGTTCAGGTCGCTACCAGGCTGGAGGAATTGCCAAGTCTTTTGGACGACGCGTCATTCTTCACCGACAGGGATTGCCTAAGCTGACCGCAGGAGGAACCGCTCATGGCTAATCAACTCGCAGCGCTTGCGCTCGCCGCGCTCACCATCTCTCCGGGGCAGGCATTCGGACTCGAAGACAGCTATTTGCCGGCCGACAAGATCCCTTATGTCGTTGAAGCGCCGGACCAGCCGCAGCGCCTCGGCCCGCTATGGGGCTCGCGGACCGAGGGCGCGGCCGGCACGCTGCTCAAAGTTCCCGGGAACTGGCGCGCACCGGTCCACGCGCACACCGCCGACTATCGCGCCGTGGTCATCAAGGGGCTCTGGGCGCATTGGCAGATCCAAGGCGGCGAGGCGACCAGGGTCGAGTTGCCGCCGGGCTCCTACTGGACCCAGAAAGCCAACGAGATGCATGACGATGCCTGCCTGTCCGACACCGAATGCGTGATCCTGCTGATCAACGACACGCCCTACGAGACCTATCTGCCAAAGTAAGTGCAAGCCGACAGCATTCGGCCGGTCCGCCCGCTATCCGGCGTGCCGCAAGCTGACGCCGGTGCCCTTATCGAACAGCACCACTTTGTCCGCGTTCCAGGCAAAGCGGACCGGCTGTTCGATCTCGACACTGGTCCTCGCCGGCACCGTGGCGCGCAGCATCGTGTCGCCGACCCTCAGCGTCACAATCTTTTCGACGCCGTGGTTCTCGACATCGTGGACGCGGGCCTCGACCGGCGCGCCGCCTTCCAGGTAGACGTCCTCCGGACGGATGCCGAAGACGAGCGGGCGACCGTCGGTCGCGCCCCCCGTCTTTAGCCCCCAAGAAGCCCTGGCCCCCCCGCCAACCGGCAATTCGAAACTCATCGGCGCCATCACCGCGCGGTCGTCGACCAGCGTGCCGTCGATGAGGTTCATCGGCGGCGAGCCGACGAAGCTTGCGACATAGGTATCGCGCGGATTGTTGTAGATCTCCTGCGGCGTGCCGGTCTGAACGATGCGGCCATGGTTCAGCACGCCGACCTTGTCGCCCATCGACATCGCTTCGATCTGGTCGTGGGTGACGAACAGGAAGGTGGCACCGAGCTGCATCTGCAGGTTCTTCAATTCCGTGCGCAGCGCCTCGCGTAGCTTGGCGTCGAGCGCCGACAGCGGCTCGTCCATCAGGAACACGCGTGGTTTGCGCACGATCGCGCGGCCGATCGAGACTCGCTGCATCTCGCCACCGGAGAGCCGGTCGGTCTTGCGGTCGAGCAGGTGCTCGATGCGCAGCGTGCGGGCGGCGCGCGCGACGCGGTCCTTGATCTCGGCATCCGGCAGCCGGCGGATCTTTGGCTTCAGCGGAAACTCGAGATTCTGCCGCACCGTGTAGCGCGGATAGAGCGAATATTGCTGCAGCACCAAGGCCACGTCGCGCTCGGCCGCGCTCCAGTCGGCGACGTCGACGCCGTCGATGAAGACCTGGCCCTCGGTCGGTTTCTCGAGGCCGGCGATCATCCGGAGCGTCGTCGTCTTGCCGGCGCCGGTTTCGCCCAAAAGCACGAAGAACTCGCCATCGGCGATATTGAGGTTGAGACCCGTCAGCGCGGTATGGCCGCCGAACTTCTTGGTGATGTTCTTCAGTTCGATATGGGCCATTACAGCCTTACTCCCAGCGACTTGCCGCTTGCCGTGTCGAAGAAATGCGCCTGCTCGGGGTCGATGCGGGCATGAACCTTCTCGCCCGGACCCGACACGTAGCCGGCCTTGGTGCGGGCGCGCAGCATCTTGGAGCCGACCTTGAGGTCGACAATGTCGAAGGAGCCGAGCGGCTCGATGATCTGCGCTTCGACCGGCACGTAGCCGGGAGCGGCATCATGCCGGACGAGCACGCCTTCCGGACGGATGCCGAGCGTCAAGCCACCATTGGAATGCCCGTTGAGCCTGGAGAGGAGCTCGCGCGGGAACTCGAAACCCGTCGGCGCACCGCCGACGCTGACGGAGGCGGCGCCGGCCTGATCGGCGACGCTCGCCTCGGCGATGTTCATCACCGGGCTGCCGACGAATTGCGCCACGAACAGGTTTGCCGGATGCGAGTAGACCTCGTCCGGCGTGCCGACCTGCTGGATGAAGCCCTCGTGCATGATGACGATGCGGTCGGCCAGACTCATCGCCTCGATCTGGTCGTGGGTGACATAAATCGTGGTCGATCCCTGCTTGATGTGCAGCCGCTTGATCTCGGCCCGCATTTCCTCGCGCAGCTTGGCGTCCAGCGCGCCGATCGGCTCATCCATCAGCATCGCCTTCGGCCGCCGCACCAGCGCGCGGCCGATCGCCACGCGTTGCATGTCGCCGCCCGAAAGCGCAGACGGCCGCTTGTCGAGCAGGTCGGTGATCCGCAACACCCTTGCGATTTCGCGCACCGAGGTGTCGACTTCACTGCTGCTCATCCGCGTGGCCCGCAACGGAAAGGCGATGTTCTCGAACACCGTCATATGCGGATAGAGCGAGAAGGACTGGAACACCATGGCGATGTCGCGGTCTGCAGCTTTCAGATGCTGCACCGCCTGGCCGTCGATCAGGATGTCGCCCTTATCGATCGTCTCGAGCCCGGCAATCGCGCGCAACGTCGTCGTCTTGCCGCAGCCCGACTGTCCAAGCAGCACGATGAACTCGTTGTCGGCGATGGCGAGGTTCAGATTATGGATGACCTGGACCGCACCAAAGAATTTCTCGATGCCGCGAAGTTCGATCTGCGTCACTGCCCGGCCCCCTCATGCGTCACGGCGCCGGTTTCCTCTCTCTGCTCCGGTGCGATTTTCGACGTGATGTTGAAGCCGATCAGCCCGATCAGGATGATCGTCACCCCATAGGAATGCAGGCTGAGGCTCCATGGCTGGCAGAGCGCGACGATGCCGAGCACCATGAGGATCTGCGATGCCGGCAAAAGGTACTTCTCGTTGACGGCGCGAAAACTCATTTGCGGATCGCTCCGAAAGTCACGCCGCGAAGCAGGTGGTTGCGCAGCAGGAAGGTGAAGATCGCAACCGGCAGCAGGAACAGGAACGTGCCCGCCGCGATCGTGGTCCAGTCCGGCAGGCCGGAGCCGATCTGCGATGGGATGAAGGGCGGCGCCGTCTGGGCGCGCCGGTTGGTCATGATCAGCGCGAAAGCGTACTCGTTCCAGGCGGTGATGAAGCAGAACACGGCGGTGGCGGCGATGCCGGTTGCGGCCTCGGGCAGAACGATCTTGAAGAAGGCCTGCATGCGCGTATAGCCGTCGACAAGTGCTGCCTCCTCATACTCTTTCGGGATCTCATCCATGAAGCCCTTCATCAGCCAGACCGAGAAGGAAAGGTTGAAGGCGACGTAGAGGATGATCAGGCCGATATGGGAGTCGTTGAGGCCAACTGCCCGGTACATCAGGAACATCGGAATGGCGACGACCACCGGCGGCAGCATGCGCGTCGACAGGATGAAGAACAGAAGGTCCGCCTCGCCGGCGATCTTGAAGCGCGAGAAGCCGTAGGCGGTGAAGGTTCCCATGCCGACGGCGAGAACGGTGCTGACCACCGCCACGATCAGGCTGTTCATGAACCGGTCGGGATATTGCGAAAGCTGCACGTCCTTGCCGACCTTCAGCACCCGCTCGCCGCCGTCGTAGATGCGCTTTTCCCACCAGGGCGCGGCTTCGTAGACTTGCGGGTCGACGGTCTTCTGCATCTGCACGCGCTTGGTGAAGAGCCGCACGAACGGCGTCACCTCGGGCTCGAACAGCACGGTTGGCGGCACGCTGACGGCGAGCTCCTTCGGCTTGAATGCCGTCGAGGCGATCCAATAGATCGGTGCGAGGAAGACCAGCGTGGCGATCAGCACCGCGGCGATGGCGACACGGTTGAGCGCGACCTCGGAAGAAGTGCGGACAGCGGCCATCTCAACGCTCCTTCACCTTGTTGAGATACTTCACGTAGAGGTTGGTGATGGCCAGCACCATGATCAGCACGATGTAGGCGAGCGCGCAGGATTTGCCGGTGTCCCACTGCTGGAAGGCCTGCTTGTAGAGCCGGATCGCGATCAGCTCGGCGGTCGGCTGGGTCGTCATCGTGTAGGCGATGTCGAAGGTCTTGAAGGCTTCCATGGTGCGGAAGATCAGCGCGATCAAAAGGATCGGCGAGACCAGCGGCAACGTGATGCGGGTGAAGGTGTACCACCAGCTGGCGCGGTCGATCGCGGCGGCTTCGTAGAGGTGCTGCGGCACCGCCGACAGGCCGGCGAGCGACAGCAGCATGACGAAGGGCGACCACATCCAGATGTCGGTGATCGCGACGGCGTAGAGCGCGCTGTCGGGATTGGAGAGCCAGGCGAAGTCGCCGAGGCCGAAGACGTAATTGATCGGGCCCCAGGACGGGCTGTAGAGCAGCTGCCAGAACAGGCCGACGACCGCCGCCGACATCATCATCGGCAGCAACAGCAAGGTCGTGATCAGGCCCTTCATCGGAAAGCTGCGGTTGAGCAGAAGCGCGAGGCCGAAGCCGACGATCATCTGCCCGGCCACCGACACGATCACATATTTCGCGGTGATGACGAAGTTCGACCAGATGTGATCGTCGCTGAGCAGCTCGCGGTAATTCTGCAGGCCGACGAACTGCCAGGGCTCGCTGCGGTTCGCGGCGAAGTTGGTGAAGGAATAGCCGAGCGAATAGATCAGCGGAAAAATGTTGAAGACGATCAGGAAAACCAGCGTCGGGATGATGAACATGTTGCGGATGGTCAGATCCGACCAGCCTCGCGCGGCGGCCCTGGATGCTGGATCAAGATTGGTAAGGGCTACCGAAGCCAACGGTCGTTCTCCCTGAAAACAGGAATGCCGGAGGGGAAACCCTCCTCCGGCATTCTGACTGTGACGCCTACTTGTAGCGGTTGTATTTGGTGAACGTCGCCTTCCAGTCGGCGGCGGTCTTGTCGAGCGCTTCCTGGGCGGTGCCCTTGCCGCCGACTACGAACGGATAGATGTTCTGGTTCAGCTGATCGAGCACTTCGGCATATTCAGGCGTTGCCCAGAAGTCCTTGACCATGAACATCGTGTCGTAGAAGGCCTTGTTATACGGCGTAGCGTTCTGGAAGGCCTCCGACTTCAGCACGGCCTGGCTGCAGGTATAGCCGCCGAGCTCGGCCCACTTCTTCTGGGTCTCGTCCTTGATGAACCACTCAAGGAATTTCATCGCCTCGTCCTTGTTCTTCGAGTACGAGACGACGGAGATGCCCTGGCCGCCGAGAGCGGCGAAGCGCTTGCCGTCCGGACCGGCCGGGTTGGCGAAGAAGCCGGTCACGTCGGCATAGGGGTTGGTGGCCTTGTTCACCAGCGGCGGGAAGAAGGCGAAGAAGTTCATGCTCATCGCGGCGAGCCCGCCGGTGATCGCCTGGTTGTCTTCCACGAAGAACGTCTTGCCCCAGCCGGGAGGCGTGAACTTGTAGAGTTCCTTGTACATTTCGAGGCCGGCGACGGCCTCCTTGGAATTGGTGATGCCGTCGACCTTGTAGGTCGCATAGTCGCCGAGATCGCCGCCATAGCTGAAGATCGCGCTTTCGACGCCCATCGCCATCGCGTCATACGAGTTGTCGGTGTAGATCGCGACGCCGTAGCGCTTCTGGTCCGGACGATGGAAGAACTCGGCGATGTCGCGCAGCTGCGCATAGGTCTTCGGAACATCGAGGTCGTAGCCGTACTTCGCCTTGAAGGCTTCCTTCTCCTTCGGCTCCTCGAACCAGTCCTTGCGGTAAGACCAGCCGATCGCATCGCCTTCCAGCGGGATCGCCCAGTACTTGCCGGAACCGCCCGGGTACTCGGCATAATATTTGATGGTCGCGGGCGCCATCACATCGCCAAGCTTATGCTTGTTGAAGAAGTCGGTCAGATCCACATAGTGGCCCTGCGTCGAGCCGGCGCCCAGCCATTGCGAGTCGCCGACCACCATGTCGTAGGCGTCGCCATGCGCGTTGAACTCGGTGAAGGCCTTGGTCTGGAAATCAGGCCACGGCGTGGTCTGCACCGTGACTTTCACGCCCGTCTCGGCCGTGTAGTCGTTGACGAGTTCCTGCAGATAGTTCGCCGGATCCCATTCCGCCCAGAAGATGGTGAGTTCCTTGTCTTGCGCGCGGACGGATGTCCCGCAGGCAAGCGCCAGCCCGATACCAGCGATCACGCTGGTCACTATCTTGCGCATAGTTTTCCTCCCTTGTGCGCCTTCTACCTTGTCATGCGGGCCGGCATAGCGGTCGGCCCTGGCAGTTCCTCCTGTGACGGCATTTTCCGGTTCGGGCCTCCTCGCCCGGCCGGAAAAATCGATCGCAACCTTCACCTTCGCTCCGCTTTACGCGTCCTGATCTGGTATTACCAATTCAAGAGGGACGTCAAGTTCTTTCTTGTGCAGTCCAAAACGGCTCCACAAGCCGCTCAAAGCGATATCTCTCTGTTTTCTATAATTTTTCCTACTCTTCGATATGCGGAGACCTTGTCTCCTGCGATGTATTGCAGTCATTGTTGTTGACATCCTCTCCAATCTGGTCGAACCAGATTCAGGGCATGTCTATTTCAGCTGATGCAGAACCTCCAGTCGCCTTCGCTCCTGATTCCGCCACCGCCGCGCGCACCAGCGCGCCCGCCGCCCACTCGGCGACCGCCATCATGTCACGGCTGTCCAGCCCCCACATATCCTTCAGCACGATCAGCACTTCGACACCGAACATCATCGACAGCGCCTGGGCAAGACGCTTGAACTGGCGTGGCTTGAGTTGACCCTTGAGCGGAGCGATCGCGTCCTTCAGGAGGTAGACCCGATGGCCGCGCTTGAAAGCCGGTTCGGCGCCTAGCGTGCCAGCCTGCTGTCTCGCCCACTGGTCGAGCGAAAGCTTGAGCGCCGCCTTGAACGTCGCCTCGAAAGCCTCGATGCGCGGCATGGCGGAGGCGAAGAGTTCGGCGACCCGCTGTTCCGGATCTTGCGAATTCGATTTCCAGGTCAGGATCGGTCCGAGCCCCTCGTCGACGACCGCCTGCACCAGCGCGGCCTGGCTCGGAAAGTAGCGATAGGCGGTCGCGCGCGACACTTCCGCAGCCTCTGCAACCTCGCTGACCGAAGGCGTCACGCCGGACTGCATCAGCCGCGTCGCCGTTTCCAGCATCAGCCGCCTGGTACGGGCGCGGGCCCCCTTCCCGGCTCTCAGCTGCTCGGCGTCATCGGAAGCGGCTTGTTGACGTGAGACATCCATATCAATACGATACGCGCGTCTCAAAAAATTGCAATGGCCGGACCAAGCGCCGGGCCCGAAGCGGCAGGCCGCACCGCCGAGCAGGCCGGCTAACCGAGGAGACGACGGGGAAAGGCGAATGAAGCGTATCTATGTGGTCGGCACCGCCGACACCAAGGGTGAGGAGCTTGCCTTCCTGGCCGACGCCGTCGCCGCCGGCGGCGGCTCGGTCGTCCGCGTCGATATCGGCACACGCGGCGCGACCGTCCCGGTGGATGTCGCGGCAAGCGAGGTCGCCGCGCATCATCCCGATGGAGCCGGCGCCGTGCTCGGCACTGACGACCGCGGACTCGCCGTTGCCGGCATGGGTGTCGCCTTTATCCGCTTCATCCAATCGCGCGACGACGTCGCCGGCGTGATCGGCATTGGCGGCGGCGGCGGCACATCGATTGTCACCGCCGGGATGCGCGCGCTACCGCTCGGTCTACCGAAGATCATGGTCTCGACGCTGGCCTCCGGCGACACCGCGCCTTATGTCGATGTCTCCGACATCGTCATGATGCCGTCGGTAACCGACATGGCCGGCCTCAATCGTCTGTCGCGCGTCGTGCTGCACAACGCCGCCCAGGCGATCGCCGGCATGGCGGCGAGGCCGGCCCCGTCAACTGCCGGCAAGCCTGCCCTCGGCTTGACCATGTTCGGCGTCACCACGCCCTGTGTCACGGCAATCGTCGAGCGCTTGCGCGCCGACTATGACTGCATGGTCTTCCACGCCACCGGCACAGGTGGCCGCTCGATGGAGAAGCTTGCCGATAGCGGCCTGCTCGCCGGCGTCCTTGACATCACTACAACCGAGGTCTGCGATCTGCTGTTCGGCGGCGTGCTGCCGGCGACGGAGGACCGCTTCGGCGCCATTGCTCGCACGAGACTGCCCTATGTCGGCTCGGTCGGCGCGCTCGACATGGTGAACTTCTGGGCGGCGCCGACCATCCCCGACAAATATCGCGGGCGGCTGTTCTATGAGCATAATCCGAATGTCACGCTGATGCGCACTACCGCCGAGGAGAGCCGCCGGATCGGCGAATGGATCGGCGGCCGCCTCGCCCGTTGCGACGGCCCGGTGCGCTTCCTGATCCCGGAAAAAGGCGTGTCGGCGCTCGATGTCGAAGGCGGCGCCTTCTTCGATCCGCAAGCCGATGCGGCGCTGTTCGAGGCCATCGAGCACACCATCAAGCCGACCGGGAACCGTATCGTGACGCGCCTGCCGCTGCACATCAACGATCCTGCATTCGCCAAGGCCGCGGCCGAGGCTTTCCTCGACATCGCCAAGAAGTGAGATCCCACAAACATGGCCGCCATCCCGCGCAAAACCATACTGGAAAGGTTCCGCAAGATGATCGCCGATGGCGTTCCGATCGTCGGCGGCGGTGCCGGTACCGGCCTGTCGGCCAAGGCCGAGGAAGCCGGCGGCATCGATCTCATCATCATCTACAATTCCGGCCGTTACCGCATGGCCGGGCGCGGCTCGGCCGCCGGCCTGCTCGCCTATGGCAATGCCAACGAGATCGTCAAGGAAATGGCCTATGAGGTGCTGCCGGTGGTAAAGAAGACGCCGGTGCTGGCCGGCGTCAACGGAACCGACCCCTTCGTCATCATGCCGCTGTTTCTCGCCGAACTGAAGACGATGGGCTTTTCCGGCGTGCAGAATTTTCCGACCATCGGCCTCTTCGACGGCACCATGCGGCAGAGTTTCGAGGAGACCGGCATGGGTTTTAGCCTCGAGGTCGACATGATCGCCGAGGCGCACAAGCTCGACCTGCTCACCACGCCTTACGTCTTCAACCCCGACGAGGCGCGCGCCATGACCAAGGCGGGCGCCGACGTGGTCGTAGCCCATATGGGCGTGACGACAGGCGGCTCGATCGGCGCGACCTCGGCGAAGTCGCTGGATGCCTGCGTCGAGGAGATCGACGCCATTGCCGACGCCGCGCGCTCGGTGCGCAAGGACGTCATCCTGCTTTGCCATGGCGGGCCGATCTCCATGCCCCATGACGCGCGCTACATCCTCGAGCGCTGCGAAGGACTGCACGGCTTCTACGGCGCAAGCTCGATGGAACGGCTGCCGGCCGAGGCGGCGATCGCCAGGCAGACGGCGGATTTCAAGGCAGCGGCAATCGGCAAAGCGAAAATGCCAGCAACTAGCAAGGGATGAGGCAATGGCCGACAAGAGCAAGGTGTTCGTTTATCCGAAGGAGGTCAGCGCCTTCGGCTTCGACTGGGGCAAGCTGGCCCTCACGGTCGCGCCGGAAGTGAACGGCGCGGAGCGCTTCTCCGGCGGCGTCGTCGACCTGCCGCCCGGCAAGGGGCACACCCGCCACAACCACCCGGGCGCGGAGGAGATCATCTTCGTGATCTCCGGCCATGGCGAACAGATGGTCGAGGACGAGAAGGGCAATCCGGTGGTCGCCAAGGTCGGTCCCGGCTGCACCGTCTATGTGCCGGAAAGCCGCTTCCACTCGACGCTCAACACGGGCGATCAGCCGATGCAGCTTTTCGTCGTCTATTCGCCGGCCGGCCCCGAGCTGGCGCTGCGTGACCTGCCGGATTTCAAGCTGCTGCCGCGAGAGGCAAGCAATTGATGGCAAATCGCTTGCGGGCGTTATTCGCCCACCGGTTTGCTTGGCAATCACCTTTCGAGGTATGTACGGGGCCCAGCGAACAGGTGTGCGGAGGCATCGCGAACAGTCTCGTGCGAGTTGCCGCGAATAGCACCTCCAGGCTAAGCCCAGAATGCATCCCAGGCGTAGAGGTCGTAGAAGTGTTCCCGGCCATCGACTACCTTGCCGGCCCTGATGTCGAAGACGATGCAACAGAGCACATCAAGCTGTTTGCCGTTGCGTTCCCCGGTATTGCGATGGACGCCGACTACACGTCCGTCCTCACTTTCCATGACATGCAGAAGATTCGCCCTGAAGGTGCCAAGGGTTTGCCCGCCATAACGGCCGAACTGGGCAAAAGTGGCCTCACGGCCTTTGTAGTCCCCGGCGATCGGATTCCTTCCCGGGCTGTGCCACGTGCATTTCTCGTCGATGATTTGCGCAAGCGTGTCCATGTCTCCAGAGTTGAAGGCGGCGTAACCCCGCCGAATGAGCTCGGAGTTCTGATTTCTTGATGTTACGTCTGCCATAACTTCCTCCTGCTACCGGCCCGACGTAATCGGTCTGGTAGGAGGCGCCGGGCCACAACTCAAGTAGCAAGATACACCCGGGACGGCGGGCGCGCACGACGAAGCTTGTTTCCCATCAATCCGCAGAAGCCGCCCCGAGGTTTGAACTCGGTCATTCGGAGTGATTGGTTTCCCGAGCGCGCTCTAGGCTACCCCACCCCTGTTCCACCCACGCCCGCGATCGCCGAACATCGCATAGCCTGTATCGGTCACCGCCACGGTATCCTCGAGCTTGATGAAGCCGCGCGTCGGGTGGAGCATGGTGGTCTCGACCGAAAGCACCATGTTCTTTTCCAGCGGCTTGGCCGCATAGGTGCCTTCATAGGTGACCGGATGGTTGGTCATCAAAAACGGCGCTTCATGCGTGATCAGCCCCATGCCGTGAGCGAAGAAATCCGTATAGGCCGCGGCCTTCGAGGCTTTCAGCACGCTCTCGGCATGCGCGATCATGTCGCCGCCGAGCGTGCCGGCTTTGACCTTGGAGAACGCGGCCTGCTGCACCGACTCGATTTCGGACAGCAGATCCTCGAGCTCGGCATCCGGCTCGCCAAGAATACCCATGCGGCAGAGGTCGCCGATATAGCCGTGATAGTTGCCGCCGGAATCGATCGACAGCACCTCGCCCTGCTTCCACGCCTGGCTCGACGCAGCACGGTTGTGGCTGGCACCCAGTGTCAGCAGACAATATTCGAAATGCGCGCCGCGATTGGTCTCCTCGCGCCGTAACTGCTCGATGATGTCGGTCTTGGTCGTGCCCTCGCGCGCCCAGGCGATCGTCGCCAGCATCGAATCGGTGATCAGTTCCGAGGCGATGCGCAGCTTCTCCAGTTCGGCCTCGGTCTTGACGGCGCGCATGCGCTCCAGCATGCCGGTGGCATCGATCAGCTTTGCATCCGGCAAGGCCTTGCGGATCAGCGAGTAAGCGTCCGAGGGCAGGAAAGCAGGCTCGATGCCGATGCGGGCAGCACCCTTGCCGATCTTCTGCAGATGCTCGACGGCAAGGTTGGCGGCGTCGAGCGTGCCCCAGCAGGCCGCATGCAATGTCGGTGTCCAGAACGGATGGTTCTCGTGCTCGCCGCCTTCCATCTTGTTGCCGATATAGGCCGCATGCTCCGGCCCGCCTTTTTCATAGAGGACGATCGGCAGGTAGCGGCTATGGCCGATGGCGTCCATCGCCGCGAAAAAGATGAACTTGTAGCCGCCGAGCAGATATTGCGTGTTGTGCTTGGAGGTGGCGAAAAGCACATCGATGCCGGCCTCCTCCATCAGCCGGTCCACCCGGGCCTGGTCGAACGGGATGCCGCTGGCCTCGGTTTTGCCCGGAGCGATGTTCATCATTCCCTCCCTGATTTCCTCGGCCGCTCAAGCAGTCAAACATCCTGAAACTGCCGTTTGCGGCCAAATCTGCACCATCTTGACCGTTCTGGTCCAGCCAGCGTTGACAGCATCCGCCTGATCCCGCCCTCTCCTACTTGGCCTGAGGCCGCGTACGGCTTAGTCTGGTCCTACCAGATAGTCGCGACCGCAGACCGAATATAACTGGTCCAGCGGACGAAAATTTCAGAGCCAAGCCAGCATGCGCCAAATCCGTCTCTGGCGAAACCTTTCCCAAGGGCCATAATCCCGCTGATTTTGAGGTTGCCCGCGCCGGTCGCGGGTGAAGAGGGGAGCTTGAGGATGTCCGGATTGCCGATTTCACGCCGCGGCCTGCTGGCCGGCTCGGCACTGCTTCTGGCCTCGACCGCGTTGCCGGCCATCGGCCGGGCGCAGACGCCGAAGAAGGGTGGCAGGTTGATCGTGGCCGCCGACTCCGAGCCGCGCAACCTCAATCCGGCTATTGTCGCTTCCAACGGCGTCTTCTTCATCTCCAGCAAGGTGGTCGAGACGCTGGCTGAGGCCTCCTTCGACGGCAAGGACGGGCTTCAGCCGCGCCTTGCGCTTTCCTGGGAAGGCTCGGCCGACGGCCGGTCGGTGACCTTCAAGTTGCGCGACGGCGTCAAATGGCATGACGGCAAGCCCTTCACCTCCGCCGACGTCGCCTTCTCCGCGCTGCAGGTCTGGAAGCCTCTGCAGAATCTCGGCCGCACGGTGTTCAAGGACCTTGAAGCCGTCGACACGCCCGACAAGCTTACGGCCGTGTTCAAATTCGCCAAGCCGACGCCGTTCCAGCTGATCCGCAACGCGCTGCCGGCATTGAGCAGCGTCGTGCCGAAGCACGTCTATGAGATGGGCAAGATCGAGGACAACCCGGCCAACAACGCTCCGGTCGGCACCGGCCCGTTCAAATTCGCCGAATACAAGGCCGGCCAGTACTATCGGCTTGCCCGGAACGATGCCTATTGGGACAAGGACGAGCCCTATCTCGACGAGATCGTCTTCCAGGTGCTGCCCGACCGAACCTCTGCGGCTGCGGCGCTCGAGGCGGAAGAAATCCAGCTCGCCGCCTTCTCCGCCGTGCCGCTCGCCGACCTCGACCGCATCTCAAAGGTGCCGGGTCTGAAGGTCATCACCAAGGGCTATGAGGGGCTGACCTACCAGCTCGTCGTCGAGATCAACCATCGCCGCAAGGAACTGGCGGACCTGAAAGTGCGGCAGGCGATCGCGCATGCCATCGACAAGGATTTCGTCGTCAAGACAATTTTCCTCGGCTACGCCGCGACCGCAACCGGTCCGGTGCCGAAGAACGATCCGCAATTCTACACTGCTGACGTCCCGATCTACCCCTTCGACGTCGCCAAGGCCAACGAGCTGCTCGACGAGGCCGGCTACAAACGGGCCGACGACGGCAAGCGCTTTGCACTGAAGCTGCTGCCGGCGCCCTACTTCAATGAGACCAAGCAGTTCGGCGATTACCTGCGCCAGGCGCTAGCCGTAATCGGCATCGACGCCCAAATCGTCAATAACGACTCGGCCGCCCATATGAAGGCGGTCTATACCGACCATGCCTTCGACCTCGCCGTCGGCCCGCCGGTGTTCCGAGGCGACCCGGCGATCTCGACCACCATCCTGGTGCAGAGCGGCATCCCCGACGGCGTGCCCTTCTCCAACCAGGGTGGCTACAAGAACGCCGACCTGGATGCGCTGATCGCCAAAGCGTCAGAGACGCTCGACACATCCGCCCGCACCGAGCTCTACAAGGAATTCCAGAAAATGGTGGCGGCCGACCTGCCGCTGATCAACGTCGCCGAGTGGAGCTTCATTTCCGTCGCCCGCGACACTGTCGGCAACATCGCCAACAACCCGCGCTGGGCGGTATCGAACTGGGCGGACACCTTTTTGGCGGGTTGATCCGCACTTGCGGATTGCCTGCCTGGGTGCTGAGCTTTGAGAATGAGAGTTCCGTCGCCCCCCTCTGTCCTGCCGGACGCGGCATCCAAGGGTTGGCCCTGATATGGCGTCGCCATGACCCGAGCCCTCACCCTCCTGCGCCGCCGTCTCGTCGGCAGCGTCTTCGTGCTGCTGATCGTCGTCATCGGCAGCTTCCTGCTGCTCGAAGCTGCCCCCGGCGACGCGGTCGACGCCTATATCGTCTCGACCGGCGGCGATGCCGGCATGATCGAATTGCTGCGCCACCGCTGGGGCCTCGACCAGTCGGAGCTGACCCGGCTCGCCAACTATCTCTGGGCGCTCTTGCACCTCGACCTTGGCCAGTCCGTCACCTTCTCGCGGCCGATCCGCGACGTCATCCTCGAACGCCTGCCGACCACGCTCATCCTGATGGGCAGCGCCATCGCGCTCTCCTTCGGCCTCGGCTCGGCGTTCGGCATCTATGCCGGCGCGCGTCCCGGAAGCTTTCGCGACCGCTTCCTGTCGATCGGCTCGCTCGCGCTCTACGCCGTGCCGGGGTTCTGGCTCGGCCTTGTGCTGATCGTCGTCTTTGCCGTCGACCTGCGCTGGCTGCCGATCGGCGGCATCGAGACCGTCGCATCGGCCAAGACCGGGGTGGCGCGGGCCGGCGACATCGCCGCCCATCTTGTGCTGCCGGTCTCGGCGCTCGGCTTCATCTATCTCGCGCTCTATTTGCGCATGATGCGCGCCGGCATGGCGGAAGCCTGGCGGCAGGATTTCGTGCTTGCCGCCCGTGCCAGGGGCTTGCCGCGCCGGCGCATCGTGCTTGCGCATGTCGCCCGCAACGCGCTGCTGCCGCTGGTCACCATGCTCGGCTTGCAATCGGCGCAGATGCTGGGCGGCAGCGTTGTCATCGAAAGCGTCTTTGCCGTCCCCGGCCTCGGCCGGCTGGCGCAGGAAGCCGTCGCCGGACGCGACACGCCGCTGCTGCTCGGCATCATTTTGGTGAGCGCCGTGCTCGTTATCGTCATCAACCTCCTGGTCGATCTCGCCTACGCCATCCTCGATCCGCGCGTCGGTGCCGGCGAGGCGGTCGCATGAAGAGGCTGCATCGCTTTTTCCAGACGCCGGAAGCGATCGCCGGCGCACTCATCCTCGCCTTGCTCGTCGCGATCGCGCTGGCAGCGCCGCTGCTCTTTCGGGGCGACCCGCAAGCGATCGCCGGCCCGGCCTTGCTGCCGCCGTTGCAAAATTGGTCGCTGCCGCTCGGCACCGACCGGCTCGGCCGCGACGTGCTGGCCGAACTTTTCCACGGCGCGCGCACCTCGCTGGCGGTTGGACTAGCGGCGGCCGCCGCGGCGCTTCTGGTCGGCGCGGTGGTGGGCACGCTGGCCGGTTTCGCCGGTGGCTTGATCGACGAGGTGCTGATGCGCATCACCGACGCCTTCCAGACCGTGCCTAGTTTTTTGCTGGCGCTGGCCTTCGTCAGCATCGTCGGCCCCTCGCTTGGAGTGGTGATCGCGGCCATCGCGCTCGGCGCCTGGACCGGGCCGGCGCGGGTGGCGCGCGCGGAAGTCCTGTCGATCCGCGAGCGCGACTATGTTGCCGGCGCTCGTGTCATCGGCATGCATCCGCTCGAGATTGCCTTTCGCGAGGTGCTGCCCAATGCGCTGCCGCCGGTGCTGGCGCTTTCTTCGGTGATCGTCGCGGCCGCCATCCTCACCGAAGCAGCGCTTTCCTTCCTCGGCCTCGGTGATCCCAACCGCGTCACCTGGGGCGGCATGATCGCCGAAGGCCGCACTGTCTTGCGCACCGCGCCTTTCCTGTCGATCGTTCCCGGTATCGCGCTGGTGCTGACCGTTCTCGGCGTTTACCTCGCCGGCGAGGGCGTGGTGGAAAGCACCGCGGTACGCAGGAGCCTCTCGTGACTGCGCTGCTTTCGATCCGCGATCTGACGGTGCGGTATCGGCGCGAGGGCGTCGAGGCAACGGCGCTGAAGGGCATCAGCCTTGATGTGGAAGCCGGGGAACGCCTTGCGATCATCGGTGAGAGCGGCTCGGGCAAGAGCACGCTGGCGCTGGCGGTTGCGGGATTGTTGGCGGAAGCGGCCGAGGTTGGAGGTTCGATCGAGTGGCAGAAACCTCGATCGTCTCATTCCGTGACAGCTTCGCATTTTCAGCCCTTAGGTGGCCGCGACATCGGCTTCGTCTTCCAGGACCCCTCCTCCAGCCTCGACCCGGTGATACCGGTCGGCAAGCAAATCGCCGAGGTCGCACGCACGCATCTCAACCTCACCTGGCGCGAGGCCTATGCCAAAGCCCAAACCCTGCTCGGACGCGTCCGCCTGCCCGACTCCGAAGCCGTCTTGCGCGCCTATCCGCACCAGCTGTCCGGCGGCCAGAAGCAGCGCGTTGCAATCGCCGCGGCCATCGCCGCCGCCCCGAAACTGCTGATTGCCGACGAGGCGACCAGCGCGCTCGACACCATCGTCCAGGCCGAGATCGTTTCCCTGATCCGCGGGTTGGTCAACGAGGACGGCCTGACGCTCGCCTTCATCAGCCACGACATCGCGCTCGCCGCCACGCTCGCCGAACGCATCGCGGTGCTGCGTCATGGCGAGTTGGTCGAATTGGGCGACACGGACCAGATCCTTAACGCGCCGCGCCATGCCTATACGCGCACGCTGCTCGATGCCCATCTCGGCCTCGACGCCAAGCCGCTTCTTGACCGGCAAGGCGCCTCGGCATGACCGTGCTCGCCGTCTCCAATCTCTCCAAGCGCTATCGCCGCGGCGGCAAACCCTTTGCGGCCGTCGACGATGTCTCGTTTGAGATCGGCCCGGCTGAAACGCTGGCCCTCGCCGGTCCGTCCGGCAGTGGCAAGTCGACCGTTGCGCGGCTGGTGCTGCGCCTGCTCGAGCCCGACGCCGGGCGCATCCAATTCGAGGGCACAGACTTCCTTAACTTGTCGGGCGCCGCGTTGCGCGCCCGCCGTGCCCGCCTCCAGATGGTCTTCCAGGATCCGCTCGCCGCCTTTAACCCGCGCTCCACAGTGACGCGTGCGCTGGACGACCCGTTGCGCATCCACGGCATCGCCTCGCGCTCGGAGCGCCCGCGCCGCATAGCAGCCCTGCTGGAGCGGGTCGGCCTCGATGCCGGCCTTGCCGCGCGCGCGATCCACGAGATTTCCGGCGGCCAGCGCCAGCGGGTAGCGATCGCCCGCGCCATCGCCACCCGACCGTCGCTGATCGTCCTCGACGAGGCGGTCTCGGCGCTCGACGTTTCGGTGCGCGGACAGATCCTGGACTTGCTGCTCGACCTGCAAAGACAGGAACGGATCGCCTATCTCTTCATTTCGCATGATCTCGGCGTAATCCGCGCCCTCGCGCATCGCATCGTTCTCCTCGAAGCCGGCCGGGTCGCCGAGAGCGGCGACGCCCGCACCGTCATCGCCAGCCCGCAATCGGCGGTCGGCAAGGCGCTGGTGGCGGCAACCCCGAGGCTGAATAGGATCAAAACACCATGACCGACTCCGACGCAGCCATTGCCGAAAAACTGTCGCGCGAGCTCGACTCCGCCTTTCGCAACCGGGGCGATCTCTATCGCCTCTTCCTCGATGAGCTGACCGCCGAGCTTGGCGCCGAGAAGGCCGAAGCATTAATGATCCGCACCATCGAAAAGCGCGGCCGGGAAGTTGCAGCGGCCGCTTTCGCCGGTTTCGGCCCCAATGATGCGCTGGCGATCGGCGAGGCGTTCCTTTCCATCAGCCCGGATGGCGGGCGCATGTATCCGACCGAGGTCGAGCGCGGGCCGGACCGCATCGCTTTCAAGGTGAAGCGCTGCCCGCTGAAGGATGCCTGGGTCGAGGCCGGCGTCGGAGAGGAAAAGATTGCCACCCTCTGCCGCATCGCCGGCGCCTTCGACCGCGGTCTGTTCGAAGCAACCGGCGTGCGCTTCGCCAACGTGACCTGGACGCCGGGCCACGGCTCCGGCTGCTGCCACATCGCGCTGACCAACCGCGACACCTAGCAAGCCGACGATTTGATTTTGGCGACGACGTGCAGTTTCGCGCTGGATTCGTCGCCGGCACCGACGGGAAAGTCGGCGCCTCAATGCCTGAGGCGATCCCGCATCGCATACCACAGCATGCCGAGCACATAGAGCGGCCCGCGCAGCGCCGTGCCGCCGGGGAACGGCAGCGGCGTCAGCGTCGAGAACAGGTCGAGCCGCGAGGCATCGCCGGTGATCGCTTCCGCGAGCAGCTTGCCCGACAGCGTCGACAGGATGACGCCCTTGCCGGAATAGCCATGCGCGAAATAAACCTCGCCATAATGCCCGACATGCGGCAGGCGCGACGTCGTCACCGACACGAGCCCGCCCCAGGCATGGTCGATCCGGCACCCCCTAAGCTGTGGGAAGGTCTTTTCCATATGCGGCCGCACGAAGCCGGCAATGTCGGCGGGCGGCGAGGGCGTATAGCGCTCGCCGCCGCCGAACAGCAGGCGGCCATCCGCGGACATGCGGTAGTAATTGACCACGAAAAGCGTGTCCGAAACCGCGGCGTTGGACGGGATGACGTTGCGCGCGCCCAACGGCTCGGTAGCGACGATGTAATTGCCGATCGGCATGATGCGGCTGTTGACGCGCGGCTCGAGCCCGTTGAGCAGCGCATCGCCGGCCAGCACCACATGCCTGGCACGGACCGAACCCTTGTCGGTGAACACCCGGATAGCGGGCTCGCGCTCCAGCCGGACGGCGACCGAGTTCTCGTGGATGGTGACGCCAGCGGCAGAAGCGGCCCCGGCGAGCCCCAGCGTGTAGTTCAGCGGATGCATGTGTCCGCCGAGCGTCTCGAAGGATGCACCGAGATAAGGCGTATCGACCATGCGCCGCGCCTCCGCCGCCGACAGGATCTCGACATGCGGGAAGTCCATCACCTTGGCGAGGCACTCGGCCTCCTCCTCGAATTCGCGCATGTCGGAGCCGTTGACCGCGCCGACCAGATGGCCGGTCAGCCGCAAGTCGCACTCGATGCCGTGGCGCTCGATAATGTCGAGCACCAAGCCTCGCGCCTCGAAGGCGAGGTCGAACAGCGCCTTCGCCCGCTCCGGCCCGAACGCCCTGACCAGCTCCTTGGCGCCCTTGCGCAGACCGGGGATTATCTGGCCGCCATTGCGCCCAGAGGCACCCCAGCCGATCTTGCCGCCTTCGAGCAGCACCACTTTAAGGCCGCGTTCGGCCGCATGGAGCGCCGCCGAAAGCCCGGTGCAGCCGCCACCGACGACCACCAGGTCGGCTTCTGCATCGCCGGTAAGCGCCGGATGGTCCGGCGCCGCATTGGCAGTCGCCACATAATAGGATTTGCCGATATCAAGACCGGAATTGAAACCCGTCGAAGCCATGGTCACACCTTGAGCAGCAGATGGTCGCGTTCCCACGACGTCACCACGGTCTGGAACAGGTCGAGCTCTACGCTTTTCACGCGCAGATAGGTTTGGAAGAAATCCTCCCCGAGTAGCGGCCGCACCGGCTCGCAGGCGGCGAAACGGTCGAGCGCTTCCTCCATGGTCTTGGGCAGCGTGCTCTGGCTGCGATAGGCGTTGCCGAAGGCCTCCGGCGAGCGGGCCAGCTTCTCCTCGACGCCGAGATATCCGGCGATGAGCGAGCCGGCCATGGCGAGGTAGGGATTGGCGTCGGCGCCGGGCAGCCGGTTCTCCACCCGCCGCGCGGCGCGCCCGCCCATTGGCACCCGCAAGCCGCAGGAGCGGTTATCATGCGACCATTCAATATTGGCCGGCGCGCTGTGGCCCGGCCGGATGCGGCGATACGAGTTCACGTTCGGTGCAAACAGCGGCATGATTTCAGGCACGTATTTCTGCAGGCCCCCGATGAAGTGCGCGAACATTTCTGTGTCCTCGCCGTCTTTGCCGGCAAACAGGGGCTCGCCGCCTTCGTCGATGATGGACATGTGCAGATGCATCGAGCTGCCGGCCTGCGCCGCGATCGGCTTCGCCATGAAGGTGGCATGCATGCCGCTCGCTTGCGCCGCCTGCCTGGCCATGCGCTTGAACAACAGCACCTTGTCGGCCAGCGCCAGCGGGTCGCTATGGAGGAAGTTGATCTCGAGCTGCGCCGTGCCGGATTCGTGGATCAGCGTGTCGAGCGGCAGGCCGGCGGCCGCGGCGTGGTCGTAGAGGCGACGCGTCACCGCTTCGAACTCCTCCAGTGCCTGCATGTCGTAGGGATGCTGCACGCTTTCGGGCCGTCCGTTGCGCCCGACTGGCGCGGTCAGCGGCCGATCCGGATCGGGATTTGGCGCCGTGAGGTAGAATTCGAGCTCCGGCGCCATCACGGCGTGCCAGCCGCGCCGGCGGTAAAGATCGAGCACGGCCCTCAGCACATGGCGCGGCGAAGCCATCCACGGCCGGCCGTCCATGTGAAACGTATCGGCAAAGACATAGGCCTTGCCGGCTCCGCCGCCCGGCGCAACGCTGAGCGTCGACAGGTCGGGCACCATGCGCATGTCGGGGTCCTGATAGGCGAACCCTTCATCGATGGAGCCGGAATAGCGGCCGTCGATCGCGACCAGGAAAGCGCTACTGGGCAGGTAGAGCGCACGGTCCTCGAGCGACTTCAGGAACTTGGCCGCCGGCAAGGCCTTGCCGCGCAGCACACCGTTGACATCGGGCACGAGGCACTCGACCTCGCTTATTCCATGCGTGGTCAGCCAGCTTTGCGGATCGGCGCTGGGAAATGAGAAATTCAGTTTGTCAGGCATCGGTCATGTCCGTACGAAGGAGAAATCGCTTCGGCGGGCACGTCCGTTTCGGTTTGAGCGCTGAGTAAGCTACGTGATCTGAACGACGGACGCCCGCCTGATGGCTGGCCAACAGGCCGGATCGAGCGCTCCGCATACCCCTCGGTCCAGCCGTCGCGAACGACGTGGGAACCGACCTTGGTCTCCTCCGCGCGTTGCAGATTCTCGTGCCGGCAACAGCGCATGACTAGTGATGCCCCGCCGAAAGACGGTTTCTTGCGGCCGAAATTGAAAACAGCCGAGAGCCGGAGCGTCTTTTTGCCATTTGCGCGGCAAACCTCTTCAAGGAACCTCGACTATGGTTTGACCGATCGTTGCTTCCGGCGCAAGCCCACCCGCTGGGGCAGCTCCGCGCGTTGCACGGCCGAAGGAACCCGCTGCCGGTTTTGATGTTCCCAGTGAGCACGCCACCGGCGCACAGCGCGGCCGACGGAATTCAGCACGATCAGGAGCGATGGCATGGAAAGCAGGATCGAAACGGGGGCATGTTTTTGCGGAGCGATCGCGGCCGAGATGCAGGGCGATCCGTTCTGGATCTGCTTCGACCATGATGACGACTGCCGCCGGGCGATCGGAAGCCCGCTGACCATCTGGATCGGTTACCGGCCGGACCAGTTCCGCTTGACCCGCGGCCAGCCCAGGGAATTCTCGAAGACCCGGGGCATCGTCCGCAGCTTCTGCGAGAAATGCGGCACCTCGATCGCCTATCGCGACGAGGGACTGAACGACGAGCTTTATGTCACGATCGGCTTCCTTGACCATCCGGAACGGTTTCGGCCACAAGCCCACGCCTATTGGCGGCTGCGTCTGCCCTGGCTGGAATTTTCCGACGATCTGCCGCGTATCGACACCTACTCGCGACGCCGCGATCCGGCATTTGGAAATCCCGTCGACCGGTAGATCGCTCGCCAAGCGCGCCTCAGCCGATGCTTTCGCCGCCGTCGACGACCAGCGCCTGGCCGGTCATGAAGGACGAGCGGTCGGAGACCAGGAACAGGATTGCTTCGGCGATCTCCTCCGCGCTCGCCCAGCGCCCCATCGGGATCTTGGTACGGACATAGTTTTCAATTGCGTTGCGCCCGCCCATCTGGGTGATGAACGGCTCGTTGAACGGCGTGTCGACCCAGCCCGGACAGAGCGCGTTGATGCGCACATTGTGCTTGGCGTAGTCGAGCGACATCTGCCTGGTCATCGCCACCACCGCATGTTTGGACGTGGCATAGGCGATCATCTCGCGATCGTAGAAGACGCCGGAATTGGACGCAGTGTTGAGGATGACGCCGCCGCCCTGCGCGATCATCGCCGGCATGACGGTCTTCGCCGCGAGGAACTGCGCCCGCACATTGATCCGCCACGACGCGTCCATGCCGTCGGTGCTGACTTCCGTCAGCGTGCCGCCGACCTGGATGCCGGCATGGCTGTGCAGGATATCGATCCGGCCGTGCTTGCCGAGCGTTCCCGCTATGAGGTCCTCGACCGCCGTGTCGTTGCCGACATCAGTCGCAACCGCTTCGGCGCGGCCGCCGGCTGCGCGGATAGCGGCCGCCGTGGCCTCGCCTGCCGCCGGATCCCGGTCGGCGATCACCACGACAGCCCCTTCCCGCGCCATGATCATGGCGCCGGCGCGCCCGATGCCCGACCCGGCGCCCGTCACCACGGCGATGCGATCTTTCAAAATCATGGATCTGTCTTTCAAGGCGATGGTTTTCGTCGGCCGAGCTGCCATTGCGCGAGCAGGACGAGCAGCACCGAGGCGGCGAGCACGATCGTCGCGATGGCGTTGATCTCCGGCGTCACGCCGCGTCGGATCGAAGCAAAGACATAGATCGGCAAAGTCGTCTGCGCGCCGGCGACGAAGAAGGCGATGATGAAGTCGTCGAAGGAGAAGGTGAAGGCGAGCAGGAAACCGGCAATCACCGCCGGCATGATTTGCGGCAGCACGATCGAGCGGAACGTCGTCAACGGTGTCGCATAGAGATCGCTCGAGGCCTCGACCAGGTTGCGGTCAAGGCTGCTGAGCCGCGTGCCGACGATCATCGTCACCAGCGCCATCGAGAACAGGCCGTGCGCGGCGATGATCGAGCCGTAGCCGAGCGCCAGGCGCGGCGGCTGGTCGGTCGGCCAAACCGAAGCGAGGAACGGATTGACGACGGCGAAGAGCTGCACCAGGGCTACCAGCGTCGAAATGCCGATGACCACACCCGGCACAACGATCGCGGCACCCAGCAATGCGTCGAATACGCCCCTTGTCCGCGCGCCGACACGCTGCAGCCCGAGCGCCGCGGCAGTGCCGCAGAAAGCCGCGAGCAGCGCGCTGGTGGTGGCGATGAACAGGCTGTTCTTCAGCGCCTCGACCAGGAACGGGTTCGACAGCGCCTTGCCGTACCATTGCTCGGAGAAGCCGGTGAACTCGCTGGCGTGGTGGCCGGCATTGAAGGAGAACAGCACGACCAGCGCGATCGGCAGATAGAGGAACGCAAAGACGGCAACGACGAAGGCGCGCATCAGATCAGGTCCACGCGGCGGGCGCCGGAAAGCCGGGTCGAGATGCGGTTGGCGATGATCAGCACCACGACCGAGACCAGCACCAGCGTGATGGCAATCGCCGATCCGAACGGCCAGTTGCGTGACTGCAGGAAGAGGTCGACCAAGGCGTTGCCGATGAAGAACACCTTGCCGCCGCCAAGCAGCGTGGGGATCAGATACTCGCCGAGCAGCAGGATCATCACCAGCGAAAATCCGGTCATCACGCCCGGCAACGACAGCCGGAGCGTGACGCCGAGGAAGGTCGATAGCGGCGTAGCACCCAGATCGGCGGAAGCCTCGAGCAGCCGCCGGTCGAGCCGCTCGAGGCTGACATAAATCGGCAGGATCATCAGCGGCAGATAGCCATAGACGATGCCGAGCAGCACCGCGCCAGGCGTGTTGATCAGCCTGAGATCCTCGATGCCTATATAGGCGAGCAGGGCGGGAATGCCGCGCCCGCCAAGGATGTACATCCAGGCATAGGTGCGCATCAGAAGGCTGGTCCAGAACGGGATGACGATCAGCGCGAGCAGGATCAGCCGCCAGCGCTGCGGCGCGCGCAGCGCCAGGTAGTAGGCGACAGGATAGCCGACGAGGAGGCAGGCCAGCGCGCCGACCGGCGCCAGCACCATCGTGTTCCAGAAGGCGGTCGCCCGTGCCGGCAGGTTGGCATATTGAGCGAAGGTGAACGCTGCCTGGTAGCCGCCCTCGGGTGCCCGCTCACCGACGCTGAAGACGGCGATGGCGACGAACGGCAAGACCAGGAACACGACGAGCCACAGCGTCGCCGGAGCGAGCAGCAGGGCCGTCAGAAGATTTTTGCGAAGGAACCTGCCGCGCATTGAAAAAGCCGCTTCGGCGCCGGCGGGCCTCTGCCCGCCGGCGGTAAGAACTTGACCGGAGTTGGTGCCCTGATTCACGCGGCCTTGAAGCGCGCCATCAGCTCGGCGCGGCCCGGATCGGTCAGCGTCGCGGCGGCGCCGAACTCGAGCGGCTTCAGAAGCTCGGCGGCCGGATAGAGAATCGGGTTCTCGAGCACCTCCTTCGGCAGCAGCGCGTTGACCCGCGCGTCGGTCGAGGGCGCGCCATTGGCCAGATGCTCCTTGATGGCGACCTTCGGGTTCATCAGGTAGTTGAGCAGCGCATAGCCGGCCGGCTTGTTCGGCGCGTCCTTCGGGATGGCGTAGAAGTCGGTCCAGATCTCGCCGCCCTCCTTGCCGAGCACATAGGCGATCTCAGGAATATCGCGATGAAGCTGCGCGCCGTCATTGGTCCAGCACATCGTCATCCAGGCGTCGCCCGAGCGCATCGACGGCTGATAGTCGCTCGACACCGCGAACAGATGCGGCTTGACCTTGAGCAGCAGTTCCTCGGCCTTGGCGAGCTCGTCCTGCTTCAGCGAGTTGAACGAGTAGCCGTGATATTTCAGCGCATTGCCGATCGTGGTCAGCTGGTAGTCGTGCACCATGGTGCGGCCATCGCCTTCCGCCATGGCAGTATCCCAGAATTCCTTCCAGCTCGACATCGGCTTGGCGAGCTTCTTGGTGTTGACGGCAAAGCCGGTCGTGCCCCAGTTCTTCGGCACGGCGTAGATCGTGCCGTCGATCGTGCCTTCCGCGGTGAAGCGGGCATCTTCCTTGCTGCCGTCGAAATTGCCGAGCTTGGCCATGTCCAGCGGCTCGATGATGCCGAGCTTCTTATAGGTCGAGATGGTGTAGTTGGTCGGCACGAACAGGCTCCAGCCCGAGCCGCCGGCCTGCAGCTTGGCCAGCATCTCTTCGTTCGAACCGAAGACGTTGACCTCGACGGCCACGCCCGTCTCGGCCTTGAAGTTCTCGAAGGTCTGCGGGTCGTGATAGTTCGGCCAGGTGGCGATAGACATGCGGTCGCCGAGGTTCTCGGCAGCAAAGGCCGGTGTCGGCCTGATGCCGAGCTCGCGCGCCATCACCGCGGTCGCGACGCCAAGACCGGTGAGGCCAAGGAAGTCGCGCCGGCTGATCGATCCGCGCTTCAGGCGCATCAATTGGTCGACGAATTTTTCGGGGCTTATCGGCAGTCCGTCACGATAGAATTTTGACATGTTGGTCTTCCCTCTGGTTGGTCCCGTTGTTCTTAGGGCGCGGAAACGCCAGCGGCGCTCCGGCGGCGAAGCCGATGGCGACGGGTTCGCCCGGCTTGAAAAGGTTGCCCCGGCCAGTCACGTGATCGGTCTTGGTAAGCAATGATCCAATGCCCTGCACTTCGATCGCGTATTCCGCGGTCGAGCCAAGAAAGATGCGGTTCCGGACAATGCCCTTGAGTCCGCCGCCTCCGGGCGCCGAGAGGCTGAGCGATTCCGGCCGAAGGCTGACGGATACGGCCTCGCCCCGGCTGAGCGGTACCCGCTTGCGCGCCGAAATCACCGTGCCGTCGGCGAGCGCCACGTCGACGAGGTCGCCGGAGAGCCCGGCCACCTTGCCGCTGAGCAGATTCGTCTTGCCGACGAAATCGGCGACGAACAGATCGGCCGGCTCGTCATAGATCTCGCTCGGCTGGCCGATTTGCACCACGCGGCCGCCATTCATGACGCACACGAAGTCGCTCATCGACAGCGCCTCCTCCTGGTCGTGGGTGACCAGAACGAAGGTGATGCCGATTTCGCGCTGCAGGTTCTGCAGCTCGATCTGCATGTCTGTGCGCAGCTTCTTGTCGAGCGCCGCCAGCGGCTCGTCGAGCAGCAGAACCGCAGGCTTGTTGACCAGCGCCCGGGCGAGCGCGACGCGCTGCTGCTGGCCGCCGGAAAGCTCGTGAATCTTGCGGCGTCCGTAGCCCGCAAGCTGCACCATGGCCAACGCCTCGCCTGCCTTCAGGCTGATCTCGCGCGATGACAGACGCGGCCTTGCCTGGCGCAGTCCGTAGGAGATGTTCTCCTCGACATCGAGATGCGGAAACAGCGCGTACTGCTGGAACACCATGTTGACCGGACGCCGGTAAGGCGGCGTTCCGGCCATGTCGCGGCCGCGGATCAGCACCTGCCCCTCGCTCGGCTGCTCGAAGCCGCCGATCATACGCAGGCATGTCGTCTTGCCGCAGCCGGATGGTCCGAGCAGGGCGACGAAGGCCGCGGGCGGGATGGCAAGGTCGATGCCGCTGACCGCCGTGACGGCGCCGTAGCGCTTGGTGACCGCGCGAAACTCGATATCGGGCACTGCAGTCAAGCCACGGGCTCCAGCGACAGCGTGAGGCAATCTTTGCAAAGCTAGCAGAGCCAATGGCGCCTAGTATATACCTCGCGGGTGGTATATTTAATTGATTTTAGCATTTCGAGGGGTATGAATTGAGCGCCTCCCGCAGCGACGACTACAACGCGCTCGGCGCCGTGATTGCCGCGGCGCGCGAGACCGGCGATCATTTCGGCAAGGCGATCGTCGGCTGGCTGCGCGGGCATGTCCGCTTCGATCACTGCGTCGTCTTCGGCTATCGGGGTGCTGCGCGGCCGCCGCTTCTGTTCGAGACCTTCTCGCCGGCCGAAAGCCACATCTTCGTCGCGCTCTATCAGGAAGGGCCCTATCTGCTCGACCCCTTCCATCACGCCGCGGTCGAGCGCAGGGAAGGCTTCTGGCGCATGCGCGAGTTGGCGCCGGACCGCTTCTATGCCAGCGAGTACTACCGCTCGTACTACAGCCAGACCCGGCTCGCCGAGGAGGTCGGCTTCTTCGTTCCGCTGGCCGGCAAGGATGCGCTGGTGCTGTCGCTGATGCGGCTGCGCGCCTCGGGGCCGTTCGGAACAGCCGACGCTAGGCTGTTGCGCGACATGGCTCCCGCGGTGGTCGGCTTCTGCCGACAGCGCTGGCCAGCCTTGCCTGCCGAAGAGACCACGGTTGCGCCGCCGGGCGAAGCCGCGGCGGTGACCAATGAGCTGGATCGCGCCCATATCTGGCGAAGTCTGTCGCTGACCTCGCGCGAGAAACAGGTCGTCGACCTGGTGCTCCAAGGTCACTCGACGGAATCGATCGCCAGGGCGCTCAGGATCGTCCCAGGGACCGTGAAGGTCCATCGCCGCAACATCTATCGCAAGCTCAAGATCAAGTCGCAGGCCGGCCTCTTCGCGCGCTTCGTCGAGATCATCGACGCGCGCATCGGATAGCGCGTCTCCAGCCAAATGGAACCGCTCCACGACGCGCTTGCCGAGGGGCGCCGTTCGGGCCAGTCAGGAGGCCGCCCCTGCCTCACTTGCGGCGCCGCGCGTTAACCGTCTATCGTGCGGATCGAGGGCCGCCGGCCAAGTCTCCGGTTGCGGACAGAGCGGCTAAACAGATTTCAGGGACGGACGAAGTAGCGCATAGCCAATGGCCGACAAAACACAATTCGGACTGACTGCCCTCGACACAGTACCGCTGCATGAGAAAGTCTATCTGGAACTGGTGCGTGCGCTGATGTCGGGTCAGCTCCAGCCCGGCCAGAAGCTGACCTCGCGCAAGCTCGCCAAGGAGCTCGGCACCAGCGACATGCCGGTGCGCAGCGCCTTCATGCGGCTGCAGGCGCTCAGGGCGCTGAGCCCGATGCCGAACGGAAGCGTCGAGGTGCCGATGATTTCGGCCGACCGTTTCCAGCAGCTCACCGACGTGCGCATGGTCCTGGAAGGCACGGCCACCGAGCTCGCCACCAGCCTCATCAACGGCAACAATCTGCGCGCCATCCGCCGACATTGCACAGAGCTCACCCAGGCCGCCCGCAGCGGCGACATCGACGATTACCTGCGCAAGAATCACGACTTCAAGTTCTCGATCTACCGCCACTGCGGCAACGAGCAGATGATCTTCCTCATCGAGACCGTGTGGATGCAGGTGGGCCCCTTTCTCCGCAACCTGCGCATCGGCTTCGAGGACGACCTCGCCGCCATTCTCGGCATCGACTATCATGAAGAGGTCGTGGCGGCGATCGAGGTCCAGGACGGCGAACGAGCCCGCGCGGCCATCGTGCGCGACATCGACGAGGGCGCGACGCACATTCTCAAACAGATCAAGTTTCCTGAATTGCGGCACTAATGCCTCAGCGTAGATCGAGGAATTGCCACCGGCAGCCACCTCAACGTTGACCGCACAAATGCCCCTTGGCTTTCCCTGGCCCGCCAGCTATGTTGCGATCGCAGATCGCGGGAAAAGGACCCCAAATGCCGCCCGATATCCCGGCTAGTGAATTGAAAAAATGAAGCAAAGCTGCCTGGAGTCATCCATGGCGACCTTCATAAACTCACAAGCTGTGAAATGGATATCGTAGCCGGAACGGCTGCAGCACCTCCGAAAGAACAGGGGCTGGAAATTGGGCGATGCAATTGCGGACGTTTTGAACTGGCTTGAAAGCAGAGGCGACATCCAGAGCCTGCGGGCCGCGGTGTGCGACCTGAACGGCATCATGCGCGGCAAGCGGATCCCGGTCGAGCAGGCGCGCAAGGCGCTCGAAGGCAAGCTGCGCATGCCTTATTCGCTGATCGGGCTCGACATCTGGGGCGAGGACATCGAAGGCAACGTCCAGGTTTTCTCGACGGGTGACGCCGACGGGCTTTGCCATTGGACCGGACGCGGCATCCTGCCCGTCAACTGGACGGCGCATCCGACGGCGCTTTTGCCGCTGTGGCTCGCCGACGAGGCCGGCGCACCCTATCTCGGCGATCCGCGCCGCGCGCTCGCCCGCATCCTCGACCGCTACGCAGGGCTGGGCCTGACGCCGGTTACCGCGACCGAGCTTGAATTCTACCTCGTCGATCCGACATCGCAGCGTCCGGTCGGTCCTGTCTCGCCGGTCACCGGCCGGCGTCTCGATTCCGATGCCGCGCTTTCGATCGACGAAATCGACGATTTCGAAGGCTTCATCCACGACATCTACGAAGCCTGCCGCATGCAGGGCATTCCGGTCGATACGGCGATCGCCGAGAACGGCGTCGGCCAGTTCGAGATCAACCTCAACCACGTTCCGGATGCCTTGCGCGCCGCGGACGACGCCGTGCTTTTCAAGCGCACGGTCAAGGGCATCGCGCACAAGCACGGCTTTGCCGCCTGCTTTATGGCCAAGCCCTATGGCGAGCGCGCCGGCAACGGTTTCCATGTTCATTTCAGCGTGCTCGACAAGGACGGCCGCAACATCTTCGACGACGGCAGCGACCAGGGCTCCGACACCATGCGCCACGCCGTCGGCGGCCTGCTCGCGGCCATGGCCGAAAGCACGCTGGTGTTCGCGCCGCATTTCAATTCTTATCGCCGGCTGCGGCCACGGTCCTATGCGCCGACGGCTGTCGCCTGGGGCTACGAAAACCGCATGGTGGCGATCCGCATTCCAGGCGGCCCGTCTGCCGCGCGCCGCATCGAGCATCGCGTTTCCGGGGCCGACGCCAATCCCTATCTGGTGCTGGCGGCGATCCTGGGTGCCGCGCTGATGGGCATCGAGCGGCAGCTGTCGCCTGGCGAGCCGACCGGCGGCGAGGGACAGGGCCTCACGCTTGCCAAGCTGCCGCCTGACTGGGCCTCGGCGATCGCCGCCTTCGAGACCGGCAAGCGCGTCGCCGAAATCTTCCCGGCCGTGCTGCGCGACGCTTTCATCGCCTGCAAACGCCAGGAGTTGAACACCTTCGCGCTCAATGTCAGCGACTTCGAGATCGAGACCTATCTCGAAAGCGTCTAACCCCTTGCGGGGCTATTCTCCCGACCGGGCCCGCTGGCGCTCTTGCACGATGACGGCCAGGATCAGCAGCGCGCCCTTGGCGAGCAGCTGGTAGAAGGTCGGCACGGAGGTCAGGATCATGCCGTTGTTGAGGACGCCGATGATCAGCACCCCTAACATGGCGCCGATGATCGTGCCCTTGCCGCCCTGCAGCGCGCAGCCGCCGAGGATCGCGGCGGTGATAGCCTCGAGCTCCAGCCCCTGGCTGCCGGAGGCGGGCTGTCCGGACATGGTGCGGCTGGCGAGCACCAGACCCGCCACCGCCGCGGCGAAGCCGCTCATCGCATAGATCGAGATCTGGTAGCGGCGGATCGGGATGCCGGCGAGCCGCGCCACCGTCGGATTGCCGCCGAGCGCGTAGATGTTGCGGCCGACGACCGTCTCACGGGTGAAAACGATGAAAGCCGCCATCGCCGCGATCAGCAGCCAGATGGCGAAGGGCAGCCCGAACAGCGTGCCGATGCCCAGCGCGCGCAGGCTGTCGCCGGTGATCGGTATGGAATTGCCGTTGTTCATCAGATAGGCGAGGCCGCGGAAGGCCGACATCGTGCCAAGCGTCGCGATCACCGCATTGACCGGCCCGTAGACGATGATCAGCCCGTTGACTGCGCCTGCCAGCAATCCGGCGAGCAGGCCGGCGAGGATGCCGGCGGGGATCGAGCCGGTTTCCTGGGCGGCGACGGCCAGCACCATCGTGCTCAGGCCGACGATCGACCCGACCGAGATGTCGAGCCCGCCCGATACGATGACGACGGTCTGCGCCATTGCCAGGATGCCGAGAATGGTGACCGCGAGGCCTATGTTGATCAGGTTGCGCGGCGTGAAGAAGACGTCCGGCCTCAACACGCCAAAGATCGCCAGCAGCACGACCAGAGCGATCAGCAGGCTGATGTTTTGCGCGCCGATGCGGCCAAACAGGCTGGCCGGCGCGCGCTCGCGTCCGGCGGTCGCGGTATCGGTCACGACACCCTCCTTTCGATTGCTTTCTTGTCCGAGCGCATGGCCAGTGCCAGCACCGCCTCCTCGCTCGCCTCTTGCCACGGCAGCTCGCCACTGATGCGGCCGCTCTGCATGACCAGGACGCGGTCGGCAAGGCCGAGCAGCTCTGGCATCTCCGAGGAGATGAGCAGGATGGCGAGGCCCTGGTCGGCCAGGCTTTCGATGAGCCTGTAGATCTCCGCCTTGGCGCCGACATCGATGCCGCGCGTCGGCTCGTCGAGGATCAGGACCGCCGGCCCCCGTGCCTGCCAGCGCGCGAAGACGACTTTCTGCTGGTTGCCGCCGGACAATTTCCCGACGGCCTGCTCGATCGACGGCGTCTTGACCCGGAGCTCGGCGACATGGCGGGCGACCAGCGCGCGCTCGCGCCTGCGGCTGAAGAAGCCGTAGCGCGACACCTTGTCGGGTACCACGAGGCTGACATTGTCGCGCACCGCCTGCATCAAAAGCAGGGCCTCCTGCTTGCGGTCCTCCGGCACCAGCCCGATTCCGGCGGCAACCGCATCCGCCGGCTCGCGCGGCCTGTAAGGCCGGCCGCCGACGGCCATCCGCCCGGAGAGCAGTGGATCGAGGCCGACGACGGCGCGCGCGACTTCCGTCCGTCCCGCGCCGACCAATCCGCCCAGGCCGACGATCTCGCCTGCCCTGACCTCGAAGCTGATCCCGTCGACGCGGCGTGTCGTGACGCCTTCGAGCGCCAGCCGGACCGGCCCGAGCGCGCGCACTTTTCGGTTGAACAGGTCGCTTACCGGCCTGCCGACCATCAGCCGCACCATGCGCTGCTCGTCGAGCGCCGCGATTGGTTCGTCGGCGACGCGGCTGCCGTCGCGCATCACCACGCACCGATCGGCAAGCTCGATGATCTCGCGCAGCCGGTGCGAGATGTAGATCACCGCGACGCCGTCGGCCTTCAGGCGCCGGATGACGCGGAACAGCCGTTGCGCCTCGTCCTCCGTCAAAGACGAGGTCGGCTCGTCGAAGGCAAGCAGCCGCGCGCCCGGCCGCAGCGCGCGCATGATTTCGATCAGCTGCCTGAGCGCCGGGCTCAGGCCATGGCAGCGCTGCCCGGGCGAAAGCACGTCGACCACGCCAAAGGTGCGCAACAGGTCGAGACTGCGTCTTTCGAGATCAGCGCGGTCGAGAAAAATCCCGCCCCGCGCCTTGATGTCCCCGATGAAGATGTTTTCCGCCACCGTAAGCTCCGGGATGATCTCCGGCTCCTGATGGATGACGCGGATGCCCGAGCCGTGTGCGGCGCGCGGCGAGCTGAGCTGCACCGGCTGCCCGTCGACCAGAACCCGGCCGCTATCCGGCCGATGCTCGCCCTCCAGCACGCGCATCAGCGTCGACTTGCCGGCGCCGTTCTCGCCGATCAGCGCGGTGATCTCGCCGACGTTGAAAGCGACCGACACGTCGCGCAGCGCCTGCACGGCGCCGAAGCGCTTGCTGACGCCTTCGACGGAAACGACGGGCACGGTCATGGGCGGGAGCCTCCCTTTGAAGCCGCCCGCCCAAAGGCCATCCGCTCCGAGCCCGAAAGGGAGCCTAGGACTTGCAACCGAGAGTGTCCTTGAACTTGGCGAAGTTCTCGCCGCTGATCAGCGTGGCGTCCTGGAAATAGTCCTTCTGCATCTCCTTGCCGGTGGCTTGGTCGTAGAGCGCCTGGATGGCGGCGGCGCCGTGCTTGGCGCTGTCCAGCCACATGGTGCCGCGGAAGCCCGTCGGCTTGCCGGAACCGAAGGCCTCGCAGGAGCGGGAGCCGTCGATGCCGATGCCGATGACGTTCTCCGGCTTCATGCCGGCATTCTCTGTGGCGCGCACGCCGCCGAGCACGCCGTCGTCATTGCAGGAGTAGAAGATCCACTTCTCGGCGTCCGGATTGGCCGTCAGCGTCGTCGACACGACATCGATCGAGTTGACCATCGTATTGTCGTAGGGAATCGAGACGATGCGCGACTTGATCTCCGGGATCGCCGCGACCAACGCTTCCTCCGCGCCCTTGTTGCGGCGCATGCAGGTGTCGGCCTTCTGGTCCTCGATCGAGCCGACGCGGACCTTGGAGAGGTCCTTGTCCCAGCCTTCGGCCTTGACGATGCGGGCAATCTCGCCGCCGACCTGCTTGCCGATGTTGAGCGCGTTCATGCCGACATAGGCGACCGGCGTGCCGTCGGCGAAGGCGATGTCGTCGTCGACAGCAATCAGGCCGATCTTGGCGGCCTTTGCTTTGTCGGCGACGACCGGGCCGAGCGAGCGGTCCGGTACCACCACGGCGATGCCCTTCACGCCGTCGCCGACATAGGTGTCGAAGGTGGTGACGGCGAGGTTGGCGTCGAACTGAACGTCCTGGACAAGCAGGTCGACGCCGAGCTCGGCGGCCTTGTCCTTGGCGCCCTTCACCTCGCGGACGAACCAGGGATGGTCGCCCATCTTGTTGATATAGCCGAACTTCATCTTGTCCTGCGCGCCGGCGTCGTGGACCGTCAGCGCGACGGCTGCGGTCGCGGCCACAGCAAGCCACGTCCTGATCATGCGTTTCATGGTTTCCTCCTCCATCGATCCCGGCCGGCGGGAGTCCTTTTTGCTTGAAGACGTTTCCGGCGACCGGCCGCCGGTGCGAAACCTCATTCGTGGTAGAGAACCGAGCGCCCGCCATCGATGACGATGCAGGCCGCGTTGATGAACGGGGCCTCGTCGGAGCCGAGGAAGACGGCAGTCATCGCCACCTCCTCCGGCCGCCCGATGCGGCGCGGCGGGTGCAGGTCGTAGGTGCGCTGGCGCTCCGCCTGCGGATCAGGAAAGGTGTTCCAGTAGTCGACCGCGATCTGCGTCTCGATGTAGCCGGGTGCGATCGCGTTCACGCGAACACCTTCGGCCGCGTATTGAACGCCGAGCGATCGTACCAGGCCGAGCAGTCCGTGCTTGGCAACCGGATAGGGAAAGGTCGAGGGGATGATCGCGAAAGAATGGCACGAAGCGATCGCCACGATCGAACCCTGCGTCTGAGCCCGCATCGCCGGCAGCACGGCGCGCGCCGAATACCACACCCCGTCGAGATCGACGGCAAAGCAGCGCCGCCATTCCTCTTCCGTGGTTTCCAGCGGCTCGTGGAAAACGTTGATGCCGGCATTGGCGACCAGCACGTCGATGCGGCCGAAGGTGGCAAGCGCTTGCTCGGCCATCGCTTTGCAGGATGCGATATCGGCGACGTCGGTCTCCACGAACAGCGCCCGAGCGCCGGCTTCGACCAGCGACGCGGCAACGCTCTTTCCGCTGAGCGCATCCTTTTCGGCCACGACGATGGCCGCACCCTCGGCGGCCATCGCGCGCGCCGTCGCCTCGCCGATGCCGCGCCCGGCGCCGGTGACAATCACCACCTTGTCCTTCAGTCGCCCGGCCATGGTCACCAGTCCACGATGGTGCCGTCGGCAAGGACGGCATTGGTGGTGTGCATGACCTCCGGCCTGTAGGGATGCCGATCGGCGACCGCTTCGTCGACCTCGACGCCGAGCCCGGGCGCATCCGGCACCTGCCAGCAGCCGTCGATCATGCGGATCGGCCCTTTCACCACCTCGAAATACCAGGGCACGGCACCGACCATCTCTTCCTGGATCAGGTGATTGGGCGTGGAGACCGCGAAATGCAGCGCCGCCGCGCCGGCGATCGGACCGAGCGGATTGTGCGGCGCCACACCCACCGAGACCGCCTCGGCCATGGCGGCGATTTTCTTCGCCTCGAGCAGGCCGCCGCAGTGGCAGATGTCCGGCTGCACGATGTCGACCGCCCTTGCCCGGAAAAGGTCGTCGAATTCGGGACGATCGATCAGCCGCTCGCCGGTGGCGATCGGCACGCGCGATTTGGCGACGAGCTGCGCCAGCGCGCCGGTCTCACCCGGCGGCAGCGGCTCTTCGACGAACATCGGTCGGTAGGGCGCAAGCGCGTCGATATAGGCGAGCGCGGTGGAGGCCGAGGCGGGACGGCCGTGGAAATCGACCATGATCTCGACTTCGGGACCGACTGTCTTGCGCAGCGCCTCCATTAGGCGGCCGACCTTGTCGACCTCGACGAGCGGCGCATGATAGTGGCTGTAGGGGATGAAGACGGCCTTCAGCGCGCGATAGCCCGTGGCAACCACTTCGGAGGCGCGCCGCACCAACGGCTCGGTCTCCAACGTTTCGTAGACGGCGCGCATGTCGCCGAGGCCGAGATGCGTGTAGACCTTGACCCGGTCGCGCACCTTGCCGCCGAGCAAGCGCCAGACCGGCTGATCGAGCCATTTGCCAAAAATGTCCCAGAGCGCCAGCTCGATGCCGGAAACCGCCGACATGCCGATGACGCCGAGCCGCCAGAACGAGTGCTTTTTGAGGATGCGCACCGCCTGCTCGATGTCGCGCGGGTCGCGGCCGACCAGAAGCGGCGCGAGGTCATTGACGGCGCCGACGACGGCCTGGGTTTTCCATTCCAGCGTCGCCTCGCCCCAACCGTAGAGGCCCGGCTGGTCGGTCTCGACACGCACGAACACCCAGTTGCGCATATCCGCGTTCACGACGCGCGTGGTGATGGCCACGATCCTCAAGCGCAACTCCTCCCATGACGCTAATTAGATCATATGAAATTGAAATATCATATGATAAAAAATGGCGTCAAGCCGGAAACGTCACCCTCTGGCGTGAAGATCGTCGGCGGCGATGTCAAGCAGCCTGTTCATGGCGCCGCGGGCGCCGGCGGTATCGCGGACGCGGATCGCCTCCAGCACCGCGACATGCGCCGACAGCGCGCGCGATTGCGCCTCCATCAACGGATTGGTGACCAGGAAGGTGGCGCGCAGGGCAGCTTCCAGCATGCCGACCAGCCCCTTGAGCACGACATTATGGCTGGCGGCGATGACGCCCTTGTGGAAGGCAAGGTCCGCCTGGCAGACCGCGTTGAGGTCGCCCGGGATATTGTCGCGCATGCCGACGACCGCGCGTTCGATTTCGGCGAGATCGGCGGCGCTGGCGCGCCTTGCCGCAAGCTCGGCCGCCGCCGGCTCGAAGATGCGGCGCGCCTCGAGCAGGCCGGAAACCAGCTCCTCGTCATCCTGGATGGAAGGGTGCCAGCCGAGCACCACCGGGTCGAGCAGGCGCCAGCTGTCGCGCGGCAGCACGCGCACGCCCGCCCGCCGCCTGGCCTCGACAAGACCTTTGGCCGACAGCACCTTGACCGCTTCCCGAACCGAGGTGCGGCTGACGCCCAGCATGGCGCAGAGCTCCTCCTCGCGCGGCAAGGCTGCACCGGGAGCATAGTCGCCGCCCAGGATGCGGCTGCCCAGCACGCTGACGACGGCGTTGTGCACGCTTGCGCCGCCCTGGTCGACCGAAGGCATCCACCCGGTTGCGTCCGAAGGAACGATATTTTCCACGCAATCCTCTCCCGATAGAGCAAGTTGCTGCCGGCAGTTGTATGAAAGCTTATGTCTTATGTAAATCACTCATTCATATGATCTGTTATGATCATAGGAGCGGGTCGGTGATGCTTTCGGTTCGGGAAATCCGGCCGCCACCGGCGTCAGCCCGCACCGACGGGCGCGTTCAGCGCGCCGCCCACACAAGTCCGCGGCGCAGGATGGTGCGCATCTGCGGCACCTCGAATTCCTTGGCCGCGTGGCCGAGCGACGAATAGAACACCCGCCCTTTGCCGTGCCGGCGCTTCCAAATCACGGGCATGACAACGCCGGCGATCCACGGCGCGTGCTCGCCCGAGAAGGTGGTGGTCGCCAGCACGTCGTTCGATGGATCGACATGCATGTAATATTGCTCGGAGCGGTATTGGAAATCGTCGATGCCTGCCACGATCGGGTCGTCGCGCCGCACGATATTCACACGATAGTCGAGGATGTTGCCGGGATGGGCGACCCACTGGCCGCCGCACATGAACTGGTAGTCCGTCGATTCGCGAAACGCGTCGCCCATGCCGCCGTGATAGCCGCCGAGGCCGACGCCGTTTTCGACCGCTTTGGTGAGGTTCGCCTCTTCGGCCTTGGCGATCTTGGACATGGTGTAGATCGGCACGATCAGGCTGAGGTCGGCGATCGCCGGGTCGGCGAACACCGCGGTCGTATTTTCCAAGCGCACGGCAAAGCCTTGCTCCTCAAGCATAGCTTTGACGACTCGCGCCCCGGCTTCGGGTTCATGCCCTTCCCAGCCGCCCCATACGATCAGTGCCTGCCGCATCTTCCGCTCCTTATGCATTTGGCCGCGCGGCCGGATATAGGGCGCGAGGCGCCGGGCTGACCATCGCCGAGTCGAGCTTGAAGGGAAAGTGACGCGAACGAAAACGGCCCCGCGCGACGCCCGATCGCCCGACGCTCGTCCTGGTTCAGCGGAAGCTCTGCGCCAAGTTACCGAGCTAATCCCTGCGATCCTGCCGCGGGCAGATCAGACCGTGTCGAGGTCGAGGAGCTGCGTGGCCACGGCACGTTCCTCGTCGGCCGGAATGACAAGAACATCGACGCTGGACTCTCGCGCGCTGACCAGCGCTTCGCCGCTGCGATTTAAACCGTGGTCGACCACGACACCAAGCCAGGCAGCAGCCTCGCAGATCTCTTGCCGGATCTGCCATGCATTTTCGCCGATGCCGGCGGTGAACACGAGCGTGTCGAGGCCTCCAAGCGCGGCCGCGAGCGATCCAATCTCACGTCCGGCGCGATAGACGAAGAGCGCGACGGCGCGCGCCGCCGCCGGGTCTTTCGACCCAAGCAGCGCCTGCATGTCTCCGGAAATGCCGGATACGCCCAGCAGGCCGGACTGCTCGTAGAGCAATTCGGTCACTCGGTCGGCCGACAGCTTGCGCTCCTGCAGAAGGTGCAGGATCACGCCAGGATCGATAGCGCCGCAACGGGTGCTCATGACGAGGCCGTCAAGCGTCGAAAAACCCATGGTCGTGGCGAGGCTTACCCCTGCCTTCATCGCACACAGGCTCGCGCCGCTGCCGAGATGGGCGGCAATCGTTCGGCCACCGGCAGCGTCGCCGTAGCGCTCGCGGAGCTTCGCTGCGATGTACCTGTAGGAGAGCCCGTGGAAGCCGTAGGAGACGATGCCCCGTTCCGACATCTCGCGCGGCAAGCCATAGAGCCTGGCAAGCTCCGGACGCGCCGTGTGAAAGGCCGTATCGAAGCAGCCGACTTGCTTGGCTTCCGGCAAAAGCCGACCGGCCAGATGGACGATCTCCAGGTTGATCGCCTGATGGATCGGTGCGAGCGGCTCAAGCCTATGCAGCGCGTCGAGCGTGCGCTCGTCGAGCAAGGTCGCTTGGGTAAGTTCTTGCCCGCCATGGACGATGCGGTGCCCGACAGTGCCGATCCGGCGCAAAAGAGCGTGATCCTCGAGATAGGAAGCTATGGCCTCGAACGCCTTGGCCATCCCGATCGGTCCGTCTCCCAGGCTCCTGTCGATTTCGCGTGACAATTCTCTGGGCGCGACCTGCAATCGTGGATGATGTCCGATCGACGACACGCTGCCACGCACCAGCAGGTTAAGCTCGCTTCGCTGCTGAAACACGGCGAACTTCAGGCTTGAGGAGCCGCCGTTGAGGACGAGAATGGCATCGGTCATGGTCGGCCGGTCCCGGCCAATCGTGCGCTCGTCCATTTGGCCTGACGCTTCGGCATCGACTACTGCTCCCATTTCCAGCCGAGGACCTCGGGCATGTCCTGCCCATGCTCGCGGATATAGGCCCGGTGTTCGATCAGCTTGCCTTCCATTGCCTGCTTCAGCCGGATATGCGCGCCGGCCGGCTCGGGAATGCGGTCGAGCACGCCCAATACGAGATGATAGCGGTCGAGGCCATTGAGCACGGTCATGTCGAAGGGCGTCGTCGTCGTCCCTTCCTCATTGTAGCCGCGCACGTGGATGTTGTCGTGGTTGGTCCGCCGGTAAGTCAGGCGATGGATGGTCCATGGATAGCCGTGATACGCGAAGATGACTGGCTTATCGGCCGTGAAAAACGCGTCGAATTCACGATCCGACAGGCCGTGCGGGTGGTGTTCCTTGGGCTGCAAAGTCATCAGGTCGACGATGTTGACCACCCGCACCTTGAGGCCGGGAACGTGGCGTTTCAGAATTTGGACCGCGGCCAGCGTCTCAAGCGTCGGCACGTCGCCGGCGCAGGCCATCACCACATCCGGCTCTGCCCCGCCGTCGGTCGACGCCCACTCCCATATGCCGATACCGGCCTTGCAGTGGACTTTCGCCTCGGTGATCGACAGCCACTGCCAGGAATTGGCTTTGCCGGCGACGATCACGTTGATGCGGTTCCATGTCCGAAGCACATGATCCGTCACGCAAAGCAGGCTGTTGGCATCCGCCGGCAGATAGACGCGCACGATGTCCGCCTTCTTGTTCAAGGCGACATCGATGAAGCCCGGATCCTGATGGCTGAAGCCATTGTGCTCCTGCTGCCAGACATGGCTCGACAACAAATAGTTCAAGGACGCAATCGGCCGCCGCCACGGCAGCTTGCCGCAGGCATCCAGCCATTTCGCATGCTGGTTGAACATGGAATCGACAATGTGCGTGAAGGCCTCGTAGCAGGAGAACAGGCCGTGCCGGCCGGTAAGCAGATAGCCTTCCAGCCAGCCCTGACAGGTATGCTCGGACAGGATTTCCAGAACCCTGCCTTCGCGGCCGAGATGCACATCTTCGGGCAGAATCTTTTCCATCCAGGCGCGCTCGGTCACCTCGAAGACGTCCTGCAGCCGGTTCGAAGCCGTCTCGTCGGGACCGACAATGCGGAAGTTTTTGGCGCTTTGGTTCAATGCCATGACGTCGCGCAGGAAACCGCCCATCACACGGGTCGACTCTGCTTTCACGCCGCCGGGCTGCTGGACAGATACGGCATGCTCTTGCAGGCTTGGCAGTTGGAGGGAGCGGCGCAGCAGGCCGCCATTGGCATGCGGATTGGCGCTCATGCGTCTGCCGCCTTGCGGGGCAGTGGCGCGGATCATGGCCACTGGCGCGCCCTCGGCATCGAAAAGCTCTTCGGGCCGATAACTTCTCAGCCACTCCTCGAGCATCTTCAGATGCGCAGGGTTTTCGGCGAGACCGGAGAGCGGAACCTGATGCGCGCGCCAGAATCCTTCGGTCTTCAGCCCGTCGACCTCCTTGGGGCCTGTCCAGCCCTTCGGGCTTCTAAGGATGATCATCGGCCATTTCGGCCGGCCGTCGGCAGTCTCTCCGCCGCTGCGCGCCGCCTGCTGAATTGCCTGGATGCGGTCCAGCGCATCGTCGAGTACGACGGCCATCCGCTCATGCATCAGGGGCGGATCGTCACCCTCGACGAACAGCGGTTCGTAGCCATAGCCGACGAATAGCGCCCGCAATTCTTCGTCAGAGATGCGGGCGAGAATGGTGGGACTGGCGATCTTATAGCCGTTGAGATGGAGGATCGGCAGCACCGCGCCGTCCTGCGCCGGGTTGAGGAACTTGTTGCAGTGCCAGGATGTGGCGAGCGGGCCGGTTTCCGCCTCGCCGTCGCCGACGACGCAGGCGACGATAAGATCCGGGTTGTCGAAGGCCGCGCCAAAGGCATGCGAAAGCGCGTAGCCGAGCTCGCCGCCTTCATGGATCGACCCGGGCACATCGGGAGCGGCATGGCTCGGGATGCCTCCCGGAAAGGAAAACTGCCGGAAGAGCGTCCTCATTCCGGCCTCTTCGAGGGAAATATCCGGATTGATCTCGCTATAGGTGCCTTCGAGATAGCTGTTTGCAACCATGGCCGGTCCGCCATGGCCGGGGCCGCAGATGTAAATAACGTTGACATCGCGAAGTCTGATCGCGCGGTTGAGATGCGCGTATATGAAGCTGAGGCCCGGCGAGGTTCCCCAATGCCCAAGCAGCCTGGGTTTGACGTGCGCCAGCCGAAGCGGCTCGCGAAGCAGCGGATTGTCGAGCAGATAGATCTGCCCGACGGTCAGGTAGTTGGCGGCACGCCAGTAGGCATCGATGTCGTGCAGTTCCTGTGCGGACAAGCGACTGGTGCTGGGATGCGTGGTCATTTCCGTTTCCTTCGCTGTTCCAAACCCACCCGGCTGAGACACAACGCATGGACGTCGCCGCCGGTTCATGACCGGTCGGCGCCACAAGCGGGCCCCATTGGGACACGCGGCCCACCGCCAGGACATGAAGGCCAAATAGACCCGCATTGGTTCTCCCAACCGTTCTCAAGCTGGAACGGCTTGCTACGGACCCGGGTATTGCCAAGCCGTCGGCGCCGGCCGATAGTGGCTACGCCATGAATAGAATGAAAAACCTATACATATTTGCTACATTGGTAGCAGTTATTGCCTTTTTGTTGATTGCCACCGGATATGGGGAATGGATAGTTGTGGTTGGCTCTGGATCCACAGACGGAGATACCGTCAGGAAGGCGCTATTTCTATTCTTGCTGTCTGGTCTAATGTCTTATGGATACTTTAAGTACGATTACCATGAAAGGCGGTTGAAGGGAGCTTTCAATAGCAAGGATGCGTCAATAATTAGAGCGGTTCAGGTAACATTGTGTATAGGGTCATGTGTATTTTTACTTACTGTTTCGTGATGGCGGCACAATGCTTCGCGGCTTGAAGCGGGCCGGCAAAGTTGCCATTCTGGAGGAGGCGGACAGATAGTCTGCATCCGACACAAACACGACCATCACCGCTTGATCACGCGCTTAGCCTCTGGGAACTTCTCAAAACACAGACGCCTGACGATCGTGAGATCGCCGGGACGCTGAGGTCGTGACGTCGAGTCTGCAAAGTCGCCGAATGGCGAAGCGCAACGAAAAGGTGCTTCGCTCCGTCCGGCCGAACGCCGGGGTGAGGTTGCTTGCAGGGGCTGATCGCGCTGATAAGAAGCAATGAGCCGGCGCGTCGTCTACTGGCTGCGCGCCAACGTGCCATGGTACTGGACGAGTTGCGCGAACAGTAGTGATCTCTCCTGCTAGGCCCCGTGGGTTTTGAGAGTTTGCCGTCGGCCGGAATCCGGTTTCGGCAGGGGCGACCCCGGGTGCGCCCCCAACATACTCAAGATGGTTGACGATGACTGTCGTTTTCACCAGCGTGTTCGGCGGGCGCCTGCATAGGACGAGGGAATGACCCACGGGCGAAACAATTATCAGTCACGAGAGAACCGAGCTCGGGTTCGGGAGCTCTTGCTGCGCGATTGGGATCCTGTCGGTGTTTCCGGCGTACCACAGGCCTCCGACGAATATGATGCCTACGCAGACATGGCCTACGTCATGCTGATGGACGAAAGAGCCACCGCGAGCGACATCGCAGCCTATCTATTCGCTGTAGCCACGGAGCATATGGGGTTAACGGACCGCGGGCAGCTGGCTGCGAGAAGCCACCGGGTCGCCAAGCTTCTGGTCAGTCTCCGACCTGAGTTCGGCAACCACTGACGGCACTTCGCTCAATATCGGAACCACCGCGGCCTTTCGCGGAGGGTTACGGAACGATTGGCTTCGCCTAGAGCGGCGGATTTTCATGTGAGTCCATAGCCTGCGGCAGTGAAGTAGTTTCTGCATTCTGTTAGGGAGAACAGATTGCAGATATCGCCGATGGCCTGCCACAGAGCGTCGATGGTTCTGATGGCCTTTGCGCGCAGATGCGCCTTGAGCTTGGCGAAGGCCATTTCGATCGGGTTGAGATC